>JBKPTE010000132.1:0-6810 GCA_046735335.1 Acidobacteriota bacterium
CCGCTCGTGCCGAACGCGTACGCCTCCACCTATCAGCCCTTTCCCTCGCGGACGACGGTGATCCGGAACGCGACGATTCTCACCGGGGCTGGCGTGGAGATCGAACGCGGCTCCGTCCTGCTGCAGAACGGCAAGGTTGCGGCGGTCGGGCAGAACGTGACCGCGCCCGCGGATGCCCTCGTAATCGACGCGACGGGCAAATGGGTGACGCCCGGCATCATCGACACGCATTCGCATATCGGCGTCTACGCCGCGCCGGGCATCGAGTCGCTCCAGGACGGCAACGAAATGACGAATCCAAACACGGCGGAAGTCTCGGCGGAACACTCGATCTGGCCGCAGGACCCGCAGTTCGATCTCGCCCTCGCCGGCGGGGTCACGACGATGCAGATCCTTCCGGGATCGGCAAACCTGTTCGGCGGCCGCGGCGTGACGGTGAAGAACGTGCCCGCGCGGACGGCCGAGGGGATGAAGTTTCCAGGCGCCCCCTACAGCCTGAAGATGGCGTGCGGTGAAAATCCCAAGCGCGTGTATGGTTCGCGGAACACAGCGCCCTCGACCCGTATGGGCAACGTCGCCGTCTATCGCCGTGCGTGGCAGGCTGCCGCCGAGTACCGCGCGAAGCTGAAGAAGTGGCGCGAGGATGGAGGGGATCCGGCGAAGCGGCCGGATCGCAACCTGCAGCTCGAAACGCTGGCCGGCGTGCTCGACGGCGAGATCCTGGTCCACAACCATTGCTATCGCGCGGACGAGATGGCGACGATGATCAACATCGCGCGCGAGTTCGGCTACAAGATCGCATCGTTTCACCATGCGGTCGAGGCGTACAAGATCCGCGACCTGCTCGTGGCGAACAACATCTGCGCGAGCATGTGGGCCGACTGGTGGGGATTCAAGCTCGAAGCCTTCGACGGCATCACGCAGAACATCCCGCTCGTGCACGAGGCCGGCGGCTGCGCCATCGTGCATTCGGATGACGCGGACGGGATCCAGCGGCTGAACCAGGAGGCCGCCAAGGCGATCCGCGCCGGCGCCGAAGCGGGGATCACGGTCACCCGAGCGGACGCGGTGCGCTGGCTGACCGCGAACCCGGCGAAGGCGCTCGGGATCGACAAGTGGACCGGCTCGCTCGAACCCGGAAAGAATGCCGACGTCGTGGTCTGGTCGACGGATCCGTTCAGCGTCTACACCAAAGCCGAGCAGGTGTTCATCGACGGCGCGCTGATGTACGACCGGCACGATCCCGCGAAGCAGCCGCGTCGCGACTTCATGACGGGGATCCTTCCGGAGGTGACGCGATGAGGGCGCTATCGTTCGTTGTACTTGCGCTCACCCTCGCCCAAGCAGCGCCGGGCCGCGTGCAGAACCGTCCCCAGACTCCGGCAACGACGCAGGACACCGTGGCGGTCATCAACGCGCGCGTCATGCCGGTGTCCGGCCCCGCGATCGAGCGCGGAACGGTGTTGATGCGAGCGGGCAAGATCGCGGCCGTGGGCTCGAGCGTGCAGGTGCCGGCCGGCGCGCAGACCATCGATGCGGCGGGAAAGATCGTCACGCCCGGCCTGTTCGACTCCGCGACCCAGATCGGCATCGTGGAAATTCCCGGCGGCGCGCAGGGGACGGCGGATCAATCCACGACGGACACGCGCATCAGCGCGGCCTTCACGGTCGTCGACTCGTTCAACGCCAATACCACGGTCATTCCCGTGACGCGCGTCGAGGGCATCACACGCGCGCTCGTCATGCCGGAGCGCACCGGCAACGTGCTGCTCGGGCAGGCGGCGGTCGTGGATCTGAGCGGAGCCCAGGCGCCCGACAGCATCACGCGGGCGCCGGCGGCGATGATCGCCGTCCTCGGGGAGGCAGGCGCCGCGGTCGCGGGCGGCTCGCGTGCGACCGCGATGCTTCGCTTGCGGGAAGCGCTCGAGGATGCGGGCGACTTCGCGCGGAACCGCGTCGCATACAACGCGGCGCAGCGGCGCGAATACGTTCGGGGACGACTCGATCTCGAGGCGCTCCGGCCGGTCCTGCGCGGCGAGATTCCGCTCGCGGTGCAGGCGAACCGCGCCAGCGATCTGCTCGCCGCGATCCGGCTGGCGGACGAGTTCAAGCTGCGCCTGATCCTGATGGGGGCCGCCGAAGGCTGGATGGTCGCCGGCGACCTCGCGAAGCGCAACGTCGCGGTCGTCATCAAGCCGCTGACGGATATCCCGTCGTTCGACGGCTTGGGCGCAACGCTGGAGAACGCCGCGCGCCTCGCGCAGGCAGGGGTCACGGTGGCCATTTCATCGTTCGACACGCACAACGCGCGCAATCTGCGGCAACAGGCCGGCAACGCGATTTCATACGGCCTGGATCGCGACGCGGCCCTGAAGTCCGTCACGCTCGTCCCCGCGCAGCTCTGGGGCGTGGCCGATCGCATCGGATCGCTGGACGTCGGAAAGGACGCGGACGTCGTCGTCTGGTCCGGCGATCCCTTCGAGCTGACGACCCGCGCCGAGCACGTGTTCATTCGCGGGCGTGAAGTCTCCCAGGACACCCGCCAGCGCGAGCTGCTGAAGCGGTATCGGGACCTGCGAACGCTGCCGAAATGACGGCGGGCGCCATCGTGTGGGCTTCTCGGGCCGCCCTTTCAGGGCCGCCGTTGTGCGATGTATCCACCCTGTATATACTCGGCGCGTGCAGATCAAGCCTGAGGCGCTTCTCCCCCTTCAACCCGCCGCCTTCCACATCCTCGTCGCGCTGTGCGGCCAGGACCTCCACGGCTATGCCATCATGCAGGAAGTCGTCGCCCGAACGCACGGCGGCGTCCGCCTGACCGCTGCGACGTTGTACCGATCCGTACAGCGGATGCTCGATCAGAAGCTGATCGTCGAATCGGACGACCGGCCGTCGCCGGAGCACGACGATGAACGGCGGCGGTACTACCGGATCACGCCGTTCGGGCGGTCGGTCGCAAAGGCGGAAGCGCGGCGGCTCGCGCAGATGTTGACGCTCGCGCGCGCGAAGGGGCTCGCGCCGGGGAAGCTGTGATGCGGCTCTATCGACTCCTGCTCCACCTCTACCCCGCGTCGTTCCGCCGCGAGTACGGCCGCGAGATGACGTCGATCCTCCGTTGCCGCTTGCGCGACGCGGGCGCGCTCGGCCGTGCCGGCGTCTGGGGCGGAGCCATTGCGGAACTCCTCGGAGGAGTGCTTGCGGCTCATTGGGACATTCTGCGGCAGGATCTCCACTACACCGCGCGTACGCTGCGGCGGACGCCCGCGTTCACGCTGACGGCAATCCTGCTGCTCGCGATCGGGATCGGCGCGAACACCGCCGTCTTCTCCGTCACCGACTTCGCGCTGCTGCGTCCGCTTCCCTTTCCGCAGCCGGAACGTCTCGTGAAGCTGTGGCAGTCCGTGCCCGGCTACTACTCGCGCTTCGAGCTCTCTCCCGAAAACTACCGCGACTGGAAGCGCCAGAGCCGATCGTTCGAGTCGATGGGCGCGGCCTGGGCGCTCTCCGCGAACCTCGTCGTCAACGGCGTGGAGCCGGAACGGATCGATGGTGCTGCCGTCACGTGGGACGTGCTGCCGACGCTCGGGGTGCGCCCGGCACTCGGTCGATGGTTCACCGAGGAAGAAGACCGCGAGAATGCCGCGGGCACCATCATCCTCAGCGACGGGCTGTGGCGCGCCCTGTTCGCCGCCGACCCCGGCGTGCTCGGACGCCGTGTCACGCTCGACGACGAGCCGTATCTCGTCATCGGAGTGATGCCCGCGTCGTTCTCGTTTCCGTCGAAGCAGGCGGAGTTCTGGAGGCCGCTGCGCCTCAGCCCGACCGACACGGATCGCACGAACACGTACCTGCAGGTCGTCGCGCGGCTGAAGCCGGACGCCACGCTCGGGCAGGCCCGCGCGGAGATTGCCGCGATCGCGGCGCGCCTCGCCGCGCAATATCCCAAGGAGAACGAACAGATCACCGGGATCGCGCTCGGCATGCGCGACGAGGTGCCCCGCCAGACGCGCATGCTGATCCTCGCGCTCGACGGCGCCGCGCTGTGCGTGCTCCTCATCGTGTGCGCAAACCTGGCGAATCTGCTGATGGCGCGCGCGCTCGGGCGCCGCCGCGAGCTGGCAGTACGCACGGCAATAGGCGCCGGACGCGACCGGCTGCTGCGGCAGCTTGCAACCGAGAGCGGCGCCCTCGCGCTCGCGGGAGGCATGCTGGGCGTCGGCGTGGCGTATGCCGCGGTCCCGGTCCTCTCGCAGCTGACGCCGATGAACCTGCCCTCCTCTGGCTCACCGATCGTCGATCCGCGCGTGCTCGTGTTTGCGATCGTGTTGACCGCGCTCACCGGGATGATCTTCGGGCTGCTGCCGGCGGTTCGCATCCGGCGCGACGTGGATGCCGTCGCGCTTCGCGAGGGGGCGCGGAGCGGCGTCCGGCGGGATCGCGTGCGCGCGGCGCTGGTCGTGACCGAGGTCGTGGCTTCGATCGTGCTGCTCGTCAGCGCCGGCCTCCTGATTCGCGCGCTCTGGAGAATTCAGCAGGTCGATCCGGGTTTTCGCGCCGACGGCGTCTTGACGATGAGGACCACGCTCGCGTGGCCCAAGTACAGCCAGACGGAAAACCGTGCCAGCTTCTACCTGCGCGTGCTGGACGAGGTGCGCGCGCTGCCGGGCGTGACGAGCGCCGCGTACATCAGCGGGCTGCCGATGGTGCAGCGCGGCGGCATCTGGTCGGTCCTGCTCAACGGCGACACGGCGTCGCGGCGCGCGTCGCAATCCGTGAGCCTGCGCTACACCACGCCGGATTTCTTTCGCACGCTCGGCATTCCCCTCCTGAAGGGGCGGGACGTCAGTGATGCGGACGGCGCGGGCACGCAGTTCGTAACGGTCGTCAGCGAATCGTTCGTGCGGCGCTACTGGCCCGGCGAAGATCCGATCGGCCGCCGATTCGCCGTCGCATTCTTCGAGCGCACGATCGTCGGGGTCGTCGCCGATATCCGCGCTCGCGGCCTGGAGGCGACGAGCGAGCCGCAGGTCTACATTCCGTATCGGCAGATCCCCGACGGCTACATGTCGACATATGCGCCAAAGGATCTCGCGATCAAGTCGTCAGCCCCGCTCGATCAGCTCGTGCCGGCCGTCCGCGCGATCATCCGCCGCGCGGATCCGCAGGAACCGATCTCGGACGTCCGTCCCCTCGCCGGGATCGTCAGCCGCGAGACCGCGCCGCGAGCGCAGCAGGTTCGAGTGCTCGCGGCGTTCGCGGGCGTCGCGGTTCTGCTGGCGGCGATCGGCCTGCACGGGCTCTTGACGTTCGCGGTGTCTCAGCGCACGCAGGAGTTCGGCGTCCGGATGGCGCTCGGCGCGCAACCCCGCGATCTCGCGCGCTCCGTGCTCGCGCAGGGCGCGGCGCTCGCGCTGGCGGGAGCCGTCCCGGGACTGCTGCTGGCGTACGCCGCCGGCCGGAGCCTCCAGGCGCTCCTCGCCGGTGTGGACCCGAGCGACGCGCTGACGTTCGGCGTCGTGGCGATGATGACGATCGGGATCGCCCTCGCCGGCAGTCTTGCGGCCGCCCGCCGCGCGTTCCGGCTGAATCCGGTCGACGCGCTTCGCGTGGACGCGTGATCGTGGCGCGGTCCTTTCAGGGCCGCGATCGTCACATCGACATTTGCGCCATCGGAAGGAGGTCCCAGACGCGCCAGAAGCGCTGCATCTCCTCTTCCGTGCCGAGCGACACGCGGATGTACCGGCGAAGGTCCGCAGCCGGTGCGGCGATCAAGATCCCGTGCCGCCGGAAATGATCGCCGATGTCGTCAGTGGCCCGCTGGGTATCGAGCAGGACGAAGTTGGTGTGGGAATCAATCGCGCGAAGCATGCGAGCGTTCGCCTGGTTGAAGAATTCCTGCCGGATGTCGGCGTTTCGCTTCACGCAACGGCGGACGTGCTCCTGATCCGCCAGAGCAGCCACCGCCGCCATTGCCCCCGCCACGGTTACCGCATCCGACAGGCCACCGGCACGTAAGAGACGTACTGTCTCGGGGTCCGCAACGGCATAGCCGATGCGCAGCCCGGCGAGGCCGTAGACCGCGGAGAACGTGCGCGTGACGATTGTCCGCGGCCGCAGCGACGCACGACCGATCAGCGATGCGTAGTCTGCGGATCCACCCACGAAATGGTGGTACGCCTCGTCGACCAGCACGTAAGTCCCCGAGGGAACCGCCTCGAGAAAGCGATCGAGATCGGTCCGGCGTGTGAGGCTGCCGGTCGGGTTGTTCGGATTGCAGACGTAGACAAGCCTCGTGTCGCCGTCCACCGCCGCCAGCATGGCGTCGAGATCGTGGGCGTGCGCCTTCGTCAGTGGAACGGCGGCAAGCCTGGCCCCGGCATACGCCACTGATTCAGCGAACAGCGGGAAGCCGGGTGAACCCATGACGGCAGTCTTCGCAGGCCCAACGAGGGTCGTGGCGGCCGCGCGGATGATCGCGCCCGAGCCGGGGCTGACCATCACCTGGCCGGACGCAACGGCATGATGTGCCGCAATGGCGTCGCGCAGCAGGTCCACGTACGCCGCGGGATACCGGGCCGACAGGTCCGCCGCGCGTTGCATAGCCGCGACCGCGTGCTCCGACGGGCCGAACGGGTTCTCGTTGCTGTCGAGCCGTATCGATCCGTCGCCAACCGGGGCAGGGGGCCCCGGCGCAGCGCTGGCGTTCAGCCGCGGTGAGCCCGCGGCGATTACCGCAGTCGCCGTCACATGCCGGAGAAGCGCGCGTCGGCTCAGCGGCATGGATCACTGAACAATCAGACTGACCGTCGC
>JBKPTE010000133.1:0-8466 GCA_046735335.1 Acidobacteriota bacterium
GAGGCGAACAAGACGCGCACGCTGATGCTCTACCGCATGAACCGCCTGCTGACGCCCGACCAACGCGTCAAACTGAAGGCGATGCACGACCGGATGGAAGCCTCGCGGCGCTCGCCGAAGGGTCCGCCGTCGCGCTGACACACAACCACCAACACCATTCGTAGGCCCACGTTCTGGAGGGTTTTCGTGAGCAAGACAGTCGTCATTGCGGCCGCTGGCCTGATCGCAGCACTGAGCGCACCCGCGACGGCGCAGGAGCGCGACAAGGATGCCGTCAGCGCCGCGCACGTCCGCGACCTGATTCAGCAGGCGCAGCAGCAGATTCAACCGGTCCCGCCGGTCGAGGGGCGGACGGCGTTCGCGACGGCGGGCCCGCGCGTCGATCTGTCGCTGCAGGACGTCACGCAGCGCGCGCTCGAACGCAACATCGACATCGCCGTCGCGCGCATCACGCCGCGGCTCAGCGATTTCGCGCTTGCGGCGCTCGAGGCGAACTACCGCCCGAACCTCACGTCGACGGTTGCCAACCGCGACATCTCTCAGGCGACGAACAACCAGACGCAGGGGTCGACGACCGGCTCGCTGAACACGAAGACCCAGAGCTGGCAGGGCGGCTTCGCGCAGAACATGAAGTGGCACGGCGCCTCCTGGAGCCTCGGCTGGCAGAACACGCGCATCGACTCGTCGAACCTCTTCGCGACGCGCAACCCGACGTACAACTCGAGCCTGACGGCGAGCTACGTGCAGCCGCTGCTGCGGGGATTCAGGATCGACTCGACGCGCGCGGCGCTCCAGACGACGAAGATCGGGCAGGAGAGCGACGAGATCGCGCTGAACGCGACGATCGCGCTCACGGTGGCCAACGCGCGCAACGCGTACTGGGATCTCGTCTACGCGATCCAGGCGGTCGACGTCGCGCAGCAATCGCTGGACCTCGCGTCCAAGCTGGTCACGGACAACCAGGCGCGCGTCGAGATCGGCACGCTCGCCCCGATCGACGTCGTCTCCGCGCAGGCCGAACAGGCCACGCGGCGCCAGACACTCGTGCAGGCAGAGGCCGCAGTGCGGACGTCCGAGCTTGCGCTCAAGCGTCTCATCGTCAGCGGGACCGACGACCCGGTATGGAATTCGAGCCTGAATCCGACCGACCGGCCTCCGTCCACGTCCGAGGCCATCGATCTCGAAGCGGCCGTGACGCGGGCGCTGGCCGAGCGCACCGACCTGCAGCAGGCGAAGAAGACGCTGCAGATCAACGACGTCAACCTGCGAAACCTCGTCGACCTCACGCGGCCGCAGCTCGATTTCAGCGCGAGTTATGGGCTCGCGGGCATCGGCGGCACGCAGTTCGTCCGGAGCGGACTCGGCGGCAACATCAGCGATCGCATCCCCTCCAACTATTTCGACGCGCTCTCGACGCTCGGGCGCTTCAACTTCCCGCAGTGGAACGTGCAGATGAACTTCGCGCTGCCGCTGGGCGTCAGCTCCGCGGAAGCGAACGTCGCCCGGGCGAAGCTGCAGGTCGATCAGACGCAGGCGAACCTGAAGGCGCTGGAACTGACCGTCGCGACCGACGTCACCAGCGCGTTCATCAGCGTGCAGACGGGCCTCGAAGCCGTGCAGGCGGCGGCGGCCGCGCGCGAGCTCGCACAGAAGCGTCTGGAGGCCGCGCAGAGCAAGTTCGAAGTGGGAATGACGACCAACTACGAAGTCGTCCAGGCGCAGCGCGACCTGCAGGACGCGCAGAACACCGAGCTGCGCGCGATTCTCAATTACCGCAAGGCGCTCGTCACGTTCGAGCAGGTCCAGACGGTGTCTCCGTCGCGCGGAAACATCACGACGATCAGCGCGGGCGGCGGCGGCGGCGGCGCGACGGCAGCGACATCGACCACCGGCACGGGCACGGGCGGCACCGGTACGACCGGCACGCGCGCCGGGGGCGGAGTGTAACGAACGGCATCATCAACACGTATCGAGTCGACGCACGTCATGAAAAAGCTGATTCTGATCGTTCTGGTTCTGGTCGCCATCGGGGTCGGGGCCGGCGCGTACTACATCAAGAAGGGCGGACCCGAACCGCAGGTCACCACCCTCCAGGTCACGGGCGGCGACGTGATCGATCAGGTCGGCGCGACCGGCACGCTGCAGGCCGTCACGACGGTGCAGGTCGGCACGCAGGTGTCGGGCATCGTTCAGGACCTGTATGCCGATTTCAACTCGATCGTGAAGAAGGGACAGGTGATTGCGCGCCTCGACCCGTCGATCCTGCAGACGCAGCTCGAGACTGCGCAGGCCAATCTGGTGAACGCACAGGCCAACCTCGAACGGCAGAAGGTGGCGCTCGAAGATGCGCAGACCAAACTGCAGCGCGCGCGCGAGCTTGCGGCCCGCAACCTGCTGCCGAAGGCGGATCTCGACACGGCCGACGTGACGGCGAAGCAGGCGCAAGCGCAGCTCAAGTCGACCGAATCGCAGATCGTGCAGGCGAAGGCGGCGGTCAGCAAGGCGCAGGTGGACCTCGATCACACGATCATCACGGCGCCGATCGACGGGATCGTCATCTCCCGAAACGTCGACAAGGGGCAGACGGTCGCGTCGAGCATGCAGGCCCCGACGCTGTTCGTCCTCGCCGCCGATCTCACGAAGATGCAGGTGAACGCCAACATCGACGAATCGGACGTCGGCCGCATGCGTCCCGGCCAGACCGTGCACTTCCGCGTCGACGCGTACCCGACGGAGCAGTTCACCGGCACGGTCCAGCAGGTGCGCCTGAATCCGACGACGGTCCAGAACGTCGTGACCTACTCCACCCTCATCGACGTGCCGAATCCGGACCTGCGGCTGAAGCCCGGCATGACCGCGAACGTCAACATCGAAGTCGCGCGGCGCACGAACGTGCTGCGCGTGCCGAACGCGGCGCTCAGGTTCCGGCCGACGCGCGACACGTTCCAGGCGTTGAACCAGCCCATCACGCCGGACATCGAACGCGCGCTGGGCGGCGGCGGACGCGCGGGACGCGGCGGACAGTTCGCCGGCGGCCAGTTCGGTCAGGGTCGGCAGGGTCAGGGCGGCCCGCAGCAGCCGGGCGCGGCTGCGCGCGGGAATGCGCAGGGCCAGCAGGCGGACGCGGGTTCGCCGTCGGGCGGCGCATACGCGCGCGGCGGCGGCGACGCGACCGGCGGAGGCGGACGCTTCGCGAACCTGGATCCAGAAGAGCGGCGGCGCCGGATGGAAGAGCGCATGGCGCAGATGACACCGGAGGAGCGCGAGCAGTTCCAGGCGCGGATGCGCGAGCGTCAGGCACAGGGCGGCTTCGGCGGAGGCCCGGGACAGCCGGGCGCACCGGCCCGCGGCGGTCAGCCGGCGCAGCAGCAGGGTCAATCGAAGCTGACGGCGTCCAACGCGTCGACCATCGACTCGCTGTTCGGTCCACTTCCGACGGTCGAGACGCGCGGACGCGTGTGGCTCTACATCAACAAGCAGCTCAAGCCGATCAACCTGCGCCTTGGCATCTCCGACGGGACGTGGACGGAGGTCCTCGATCCGAACGAATTGCAGACCGGCACCGAAGTCGTGACGAACGTGAACACGGGTGTCGACTCGACGCAGCAGCGGCCGGCCGGCAACACGGGCAGCAATCCGCTCATGGGCCCGCAGCGCGGCGGATACGGCCGCGGACGGTAGGTGTGCGGGCGGGCGCGGGTGCGGGTGCATGGGACGAACTGACCAGCCGATGAAAGACGTCGTGATTTCCGTTCGCGACCTGACGAAGACGTATCAGGTCGGCGACATCGAGGTTCGCGCGCTGCGCGGCGCATCGCTCGACGTCTATCGCGGAGAGTTCGTCTGCGTGACGGGTCCGTCGGGCTCGGGCAAGTCGACGTTCATGCACATCATCGGCTGCCTGGACCGCCCCACGAGCGGCCAGTACGTGCTCGACGGCAAGGACGTCTCGAAGCTGTCGAAGGACGATCTCGCCGCGATCCGCAACAAGAAGATCGGCTTCGTGTTCCAGGGCTTCAACCTGCTCTCGCGCACGACGGCGCTCGACAACGTGGAGCTGCCGCTGCTCTACAACGGCGGCAGCCGCATGAGAGCGTCGGAGCGGCACCGGCGCGCGAAGGAAGTGCTGGAAATCGTGGGGCTGGGCGAGCGGCTCGATCACTATCCGAACCAGTTGTCCGGCGGCCAGCAGCAGCGCGTCGCGATCGCGCGCGCGCTCATCAACGAGCCGTCGATCCTGCTCGCCGACGAGCCGACCGGAAATCTTGATACGCGCACGAGCGTGGAAGTCATGGACATCTTCCAGCGCCTGAACGTGGAGCGCGGCATCACCGTCGTGCTGATCACGCACGAAATGGATATTGCGGAGCACGGCACACGCCTGGTGCGGTTCCGTGACGGACGGATCCAGCTGGATCAGCCGATCGCCCGCCGGCGCTTGGCGTCGGAAGAACTGAAGCTGCTGCCCTCGGCCGACGACGACGCGCCGATCGCGGAGCTGCCGGAAACGCCGGTGGGGACGCAGGAGTCGTAACGGCCGCGCAACCAACGTTGCGCGCTACGAGACGGATATGTCAATCATCATGACGCTGCGGATCGCGCTGAAGGCGCTGAACCGCAACAAACTGCGAACCGTCCTGACGATGCTCGGGATGATCATCGGCGTCGGCGCCGTCATCACCATGGTCGCGCTCGGCCGCGGCGCGCAGGCCACCATCGAAGAGCAAGTCAAGTCTGCCGGAACGAACCTGATCAACGTCAACGCGGGCAATTTCTCCCAGGGCGGCGTCCGCCAGGGACAGGGGATGTCGACGACGTTGATGCCGGGTGACGCCGAGGCGCTGCGTTCCCTGCCGGGCGTGCAATACGTCGCCGCCGGCGTCAACTCGCGGGCGCAGGTGATCGCCGGCAATCAGAACTGGTCGACGCAGATCCAGGGGACGGACGTCGAGCTCCCGCAGATCCGGAGCTGGCCGATCAAGTACGGGCAGTTCTTCACGAGCCAGGACGTCAACAGCGCGGCCAAGGTCGCCGTACTCGGCACGACGGTATCGGACACGCTGTTCGGGCCGGACGTCGATCCCACGGGGCAGATCATCCGCATCCGCAATCAGCCGTTCAAGGTGGTGGGCGTGATGGCCAGCAAGGGGCAGGGCGCGTTCGGACAGGATCAGGATGATCTGATCTTCACGCCCTACACCACCGTGCAGAAGAAGCTGCAGGGCATTCAACACATCAACAACATCAGCGTGTCAGCGGAGACGGCCGATACCGCGCCGGTCTCGGCGGAGATCACCGAGACGCTTCGCCAGCGCCACAAGCTGCTGCCGGGCGACCCGGACGACTTCATGGTGCGCACGCAGGAAGAGATCGCAAGCGTCCGGACGGAAACGACGAAGACGATGACGACCCTGCTGGCGAGCATCGCGGGGGTCTCGCTCATGGTCGGCGGCATCGGCATTATGAACATCATGCTGGTGTCGGTGACGGAGCGGACGCGCGAGATCGGGCTGCGCATGGCCATTGGCGCTCGCGGGCGCGACGTGCTCATGCAGTTTCTCGTCGAAGCCGTCGTCATCAGCCTGTTCGGCGGCCTGATCGGCATCGCGATGGGCTTCGGCCTCAGCGCGATGGTCAAGAACTTCATGCAGTGGCCGACCGTCATCCCGCCAAACGCCATCGCGATGGCGTTCGGGTTCTCGGGCGCGACCGGCGTGTTCTTCGGCTTTTATCCGGCGCGCAAGGCGGCGCGCCTGGATCCAATCGAGGCGCTCAGGTTCGAGTAGCGCATGAGGACCGGGGGCGGGCATTCAGCCCGCCCGCATTGGAAGGAGAAAAGACATGAGGCGGAAAGTCGCACTGACGGCGGTCCTCGCCGTCGCGCTGGCCGTGAGCGGCTACGCGCAGAAGCCGGACTTCTCGGGCACGTGGACGCTCGATCAGGAAGCGAGCGGCATGACGGGCGGCGGCGGACGCGGCTTCGGGATGGGGCCGATGACCGTGAAGCAGTCCGCCGATTCGATCACCGTCGAATCGCAGGGACGGCAGGGTCCCGTGACACGGACCTACAAACTGGACGGGACCGAAACGGACATCCAGATGGGCCAGATGACCGCCAAGGCTTCCGCCAAGCTCGATGGCAACAAGCTGGTCATCACGACCAAGTCGGACATGGGCGAACAGACACAGACGTGGTCCGTCGAGAACAACGTCCTCACGATCGAGAGCACTGGCGGACGCGGGCCGGCGAAGCGCGTCTACAAGAAGACGACGTAGGGCTCCTCTTCCTAGGGCGCCTCTTGAGAGGCGCCGCAGCAACAGCCCGGCGGCTTTCGGTTGCCGGGCTGTTTTCATTTGTGCGGTAACCGCTGCAGCAGCTCGGCGGCCGTCAGGCCCGTCTCGGGGTCGACGAGGTCCGGCGCGATTTCCGCGAGCGGTTCGAGCACGAAACGCCGGTCGCGGAAGCGCGGATGAGGGACGTCGACATCCGCGGAGTGGACGATCCGATCGCCAGCAAGGATCAGATCGAGATCGATGACGCGCGGGGCGCCTGGGAACGGCCGCGTGCGTCCGCGCGCGGCCTCGATCGCCAGGAGCGCGTCGAGCAGTTCGTCGACGGACGCGTCGGAGGAGCCCACGCCGACCGCGTTCAGGTAGGGCGGATCGTTCTCGAGCCCGAGGCCGACGGGCTCCGTTTCGATCACCCGCGACAGCCTGAAATCGCGGAGCAGGCGCGAGACGTCCGCCGCCGCCATCCCGATCGATTTCCGGCGATCGCCGAGGTTGCTGCCGAACGCAACCGCCACCAGCATGTCGTGACCGGTTCGCCTATTCGACCCAGCGCGTGGAGATGACGACCCCGGGCGTGCCCGCGCCGTCGGCTCGGCGGCCGAGGAGATCGTCGCGACCCGCGAGGGCTTGCTCGAAGAAGCGCTTCTGCTCGAGCGTCTCGCCGAGAATGACGCGCAGCATGATCCGGTTGCGCGCGTTCGTCAGCTTCTCGACGCGGTCGCGCCAGCGATCGACGAATGCCTGCGCGGACTCGACGTCGCCGCGAAGCACCGATGCCTGCGCCTCTTCCCCCTTGCCGGTCACGTTCAGCGCCGGCTCGGGCACATCGTCTATCGTGCCGCCCAGATCCGTGATGGCATCCCGCAGCCAGCTCAGCTGCAGGTCCTCACGGTTGATGATGTACTGGTAGGTGTTGTTGAAATCGTAGTTGCCCACGAGCCGCGCGCCCGCGACGTGGCGCTGCCGCAGCGACGCCTTGTCCCGGTAGAACTCGCGGAGGATGGCGAGGAGGTCGGCTGGCTTCACGCGTTCTGCTTTTCCTTGCAGGTGATGCAGACGCGCGTCCAGGGGATGGCGTTCAGCCGCGCCGGCGCGATCGGCTCGCCGCAGTCGCGGCAGATGCCGTAGGTACCCTTCTCGATCCGCCAGAGGGCTTCTTCGATCGCCTGCAGGATCTTGGCGTCTGTCTGTTTGAGCTTCAGCTGGATGTGGACTTCGTTGTTCCCGCTTGCCTGATCCGCCAGGTCCCCCTGGCGCGAATTGACGTCCATCGATGCCTGCAGCGGCTTGACGCCGCCGCCGGCCGACAGTATCTCGCCGCGCTTCCGGAGCAGCGCCTCCTTGTAGACGGTGGTATCCATTCCTGCTTCTCCCGGAGGGCCCTCAGGCAGGCCGGGGGCCCGCCTGGACAAAACACGATCATAACATTTCGGTTCGCGGGTCTCGGGGTCCGGGATCCGGGATTCGGGGTCCGCGGTCGCACCCCGCACCCGCGCGCCGCACCCCGCACCCGCGCGCCGCTATTCAGCCCGCAGCGTCCCGAGCGGCTTCTTTCGAAGCACGTCGTAGCTCGCCACGACGCCGACGATCCCGACGAGCGCGGTGGTGATCAGCGCGCCGGCCGACGCGATCCAGGGCGCGGGACGCCACGGAATGTCGAGCACGTGACGGCACACCGCCCAACTGAGGACGAGCGCGCCGGCGCCGCCGACCACACCCGCGAGCAGCCCTAGGCCGCCGTACTCCACCGCGAGCATCGCCCCCAGCATGCGCGTGCTCGCGCCGAGCGTGCGCAGGATGGCCGCTTCGTACACGCGCTGGAACTTCGTCATCGCCACGGCGCCGGCGAGGATGAGGACGCCGCTCAGGAGCGCAATCCCGCCCACGATTGAAACCGCCAGCGTCAAATTGCTCACGGCCTGCTGCAGCGTCGCGAGCACCTCGCGGATATCGATCGCGGAGACGTTCGGGAACGCGGCGACGAGATCGCGCTGGAACCGGCCGCGTGCGGCGGGGTCTTCGGGCGCTTTCAGGATGCCAATCCACGTCTGCGGCGCGTGCGCGAATGGGCCGGGCCGGAAGACGAACATGAAGCCGCCGTTGCGCGCGTCCTCCCATTCCACCTCGCGCACGCTCGTCACGCGCGCGTCGAGGGGACGGCCGGCAATGTCGAAC
>JBKPTE010000134.1:0-13929 GCA_046735335.1 Acidobacteriota bacterium
GCGTACGTGCACGTGGCGCGGCGTCCGACTGCCGTCGTTTGCCGTCGTCTTTGCTTTTGTTTTCATCGCCGGCACCGTCGCGGCGAGCGCGCAGACGCCATTCGTGCCGTACTACAACAAGAACCGGATCAAGTACGACCATTTCAAATGGCGCATCTACACGACGGATCACTTCGAGATGTACTACTACCCGGACGTGGAGCAGCATCTCGAACGCGTCGCCAGCTACGCCGAGAGCGCCTACCAATATGTCAGCGGCGAGTTGAAGCACGACCTCGCCTTCAAGGTCCCGCTCGTCATCTACAAGACGGAGAGTGAATTTCAGCAGCAGAACATCGATCCCGGCGAGCTGCCCGAAGGCGTGCTCGCGTTCGCGGAGCCGTACCGGGATCGCATGGTGCTGCCCATCGACGAACCCTCCGACGCGCTCTACCGCCTGATCACTCACGAGCTGACCCACATCTTCGAGTTCGACATCATCCCGCGCACGCTCCTTCGCCGAGGGCTGCCCCTCTGGGTGGATGAAGGCTTGTCGGACTACATGACGGGCTACTGGAATCCGTTCGACCTGATGACGGTGCGCGACGCCGCGATCGCCGACATCATTCCGCCGATGAGCGATTTCCAGGGCGTCCAGTTCGCCGACGGGCGCCTCCCGTACAACCTCGGGCACGCGGCGTTCGAGTTCATCGAATCGAAGTGGCAGAAGGAAGGCCTCCGGCAATTCCTGTTCGCGCTGCGCAAGAGCGTCATCGGCGGCGGCGACAGTGCGTACGAAGAAGCGTTCAAGCTGAAGCCCGAGGAGTTCGACGAGCAGTTCGACAAATACCTGAAGGACCGCTTCAAGCCGTTCCGCGACAAGGAACGTCCCGCTGACTACGGCAAGGACCTCGCGCCGAAGCGCGAGAAGACGCCGTACGTCTCCGTCGTCTCGATCGAGCCGTCCCCGTCCGGCGATCTCCTGGCTGTTGCCGCGGGCAACCGCAAGGATCAGGAGCTCGACATCATCCTGCTCTCGACCAAGGACGGCAAGGTCATTCGCAACCTGACCGGCGGCTTCAACACCGGCTTCGGCTACGAGTACATCGCGACGCCTGGCGGCTTCCGCGGCAACGCCGTGCCGTGGATGTCGTGGGCGCCGGCCGGCGATCGCATCGCGTACTTCGCGCGGAAGGAAAAGCAGAAGACGCTCATCCTCCAGAACGTCGTCAACAAGAAGGTCGAGAAGCGGATCGACATGAAGACGGTCGACATGCCCGAATCGCCGGACATCAGTCCGGACGGCAAGAAGATCGCCTTTGCCGCGCTGCGCATCGCGATTGCCGACATCTTCGTCATCGACCTCGACACCGGCAACATCGAGAACGTCACGAACGACGCGTTCGGCGATTACGGCCCGACGTGGTCGCCCGACGGCAAGTCGATCGTGTACCTCGCGCGCGTGAGCGGCAACGACAAGCTGTTCCGCGTCGATCTCGCGACGAAGCAGAAGACGCAGCTCACCTTCGGCACGCACGACGATGGAGCGGCGCAGTTCCTGGATGCCGACAACATCGTCTTCTCCTCGACGGCGGTCGACCCGAGCCAGCCCACGACCGATCAGATTGCGCGCAACGGCAACATCTACAACATCTGGACGCTGAACCTGAAGAATGGCGAGTTGAAACAGTTCACCGACGCCCTGGGCGGCAATGTCTCGCCCGTGCCCCTGAAGGAGGAAGCGAAGCAGCAGAAGGTGGCATTCGTCACTTACTACAAGGGCGAATACGGGATCCACACCCTGCCTCAGAAAGAGCCGCTTCACACGGTGGCGAGCGCGGATTTCGGCAGCCCCGCGCCCAACATCGATTTCGTTCCGCCGTTGATCCACACGCTCGTGAAGCAGAACGAGCGGCAGAAGGGGAAGTTCGAGAAGCTGTTCCTCGAAGGGCGGCCCCCGGTCAACGTCGGCGTCACGAGCGGCGGCCAGTTCTTCGGCGGCACCGCGGTGACCTTCAGCGACGTCCTCGGCGATCAGCAGTTCAACCTGTTCGCCGAGTCGGTGTCCCAGTATCGCTCGCTGTCGCTCTCCTACACGAACCTCTCGCGCCGCTTCCAGTACGCGCTGCAGGGCTTCTCACTCACGCAGTTCTATTACGGCAACTATGGCGGCTATCTGTACGACCCGACGATCTTCCTGGACCGCGACCAGGCGCTCGCGACGCAGACCGAGCGGGGCGCGATCGCCTTCGGCATCTATCCAATCAACCGCTACTCGCGCTTCGAGCTGACCGGCGGCCTGTATCAGTTCCAGCAGCAGTACAACGATCCGTCGCTGCAGTTCTACGCCGACCAGTATCAGGTCCAGAACTTCGGCCAGACGGTGTTCGCCAACGGCTCGATCATGCCGCTCGGCGCCGCGTACGTTCGTGAGACGACCGTGTTCCGCGAATATGGCCCGCTCTCGGGCGAGACGATGCGGATTGGCTACGAGTACGCGCCGAAGATCGGCGGCTTCCTGTCGCGGCAGACCGCCGATCTCGACGCGCGCAAGTACATCCGGCTCGCCACCAACGGCGTCCTCGCCTTCCGCTTCCGAGGTTTGAAGAGCTGGGGCGACTATCCCGGGTATCTCTTCTTCGGCGGCAACTCCGAGATGCGCGGCTATCAGTATCTCGAGTTCCTGGGGAACAAGGCGCTCTTCGTGAACGCGGAGCTGCGCTTCCCGGTGATCGAAGCCGCGCTGACGCCGTTCGGCGTGATCGGCGGCCTCCGCGCCGTGGCGTTCGCCGACGTGGGCGCCGCCGGGTTCAACAACCAGCCATTCAACGTCTGGTCGAAGGACGCGTTCATCGGCGCGCCGATCATCGGGTTCAAAGAGGATCCGACAACGCTGCAGGGCGTTTCACCTGTCTACGGGCCGTTGCGGCAGATCAACGGCTTCCGGCTCGTCGACGGCCGGGCATCCTATGGGCTCGGCCTCGAGACGTTCGCCCTCGGCTTCCCGATTCACTTCGACTGGTCCTGGCGGACGCTGCTGAACAAGGACTACGAGGACGTCATCTACTCGTACCAGGCGCTCCTCGACGGGCAGTCGAGCGGGAGCCGATGGCTGCGCCGGCCGAAGTTCTCGGTCTGGATTGGATACGATTTCTGATTGGATATCCGGGCCTGAAGGTTCGTGGCTGACAAGACCAGCAGGTGCTGCGACATCGTCCGCCTGCTGGCGGATTATCTCGAACACCAGCTCCCGCCGGACACGCAGCGGGAGCTGGACCAGCATCTGCAGAAGTGCTCGCGCTGCGTCGCGCAGCTCCGCACCTACCAGAGCACCATCTCACTCCTCCGATCGCTGCGCGAAGAGGAATTGCCGCCGGAGCTCCGCCTGACGCTGAAGTCCTTCCTCGACGAACGATGGCACAATTGAGGCCGCGGACGACTGGCCGCGAAACACGCGGACTACGCGGACATTCCGTACTCTGCGCCACATCGTGACCGAGCCCGCCAAGCGTGCCTCCGACTCCTCGACCGAGATGGTGCAGGTCGTGCTGCCGAACGACGCGAACCCGCTCGGGTTCATCCTCGGCGGCAGCGTGATGCACCTGATCGACATCGCCGGCGCGATTGCCGCGCACCGCCACACGCGGACGCTGCTGGTGACGGCGGCCGTCGATGGCCTCCAGTTCCTCCATCCAATCAAGGTTGGCGATCTGATCATCCTGAAGGCGACCGTGAGCGCCGTCTGGAGCACTTCGCTGGAAGTGGAAGTGGAGGTGTTCTCGGAGGAAATCCTGACCGGCACGCGGCGGATGACGAGCCGCGCCTACCTGACGTTCGTCGGGATCGATCCGTCCGGGCGCCGCGTCCCGATTCCGGGGCTGATTCTGGAGGACGATGGCCAGCGTCAGCGCGCGGCGGCGGCGGAGATTCGCCGCGCCGAGCGGTTGAAGGCGCGCAGAGAGCTGACGCGCTGATCGCGCAACTGAAGTTGCGCGCTACGAGTTCCCGTAAGGCGCTACGAGTTCCTCGTAGCGCGCAACTTTAGTTGTGCGGACAACCGCTAATTCGAATCCAACCCGACGATACTCTTCTGCAAATCGATCGACACGCGGTAGCGGCTGAGGAACTTGTGGCCGACGATCCCGCCAAGCTGGTAGCCGAGGAGCGTGCTCGGCGCCTTCAGGTTCAGCACGACGACCGGGATGCGCGAGAAGCGGATCGTGTCGAACTGAAGATCGACGCCGGGCATCAGGAACGCATCCTTGTCCCACCCGGAGGAGCCGTAGACCTTCAGCGGAATGCGGCGATATCCGCCGGGCATGGCGGCCTGGCCCGCGGCGGACTGGCTGATGGAAATCGCCTCTCCGCCGGTATCGACGACGAAGGGCGCGGGTTGTCCGTTGACCGCGCCGCGCACGGTCGCGAGCCGATAGAGGCGCAGCGGCAGCTCGGTCAGGTACTGCGTCTCCGGCAGCGCTCGCGTCATCACCAGCTGGCGGGTGCGGTAATCGAGGCGCATCGAGAGGCCCAGGGCGAGCGGCGAGAAGCTGTCCACTTCGCGCGCCGGCAGATCACCGAGCGGCGGGTTCTTGATCAGGCACGGCACGTTGCGCACGTCGAGGTCGCCGATCTGCAGCCGATCGATCCGCGCGACTTCGAGGGTGCGCATCCCGACGTCGCCCACACCGGCTGACTCCATGGCGGTCACCGCTGGAATGCGGCGCCGCCGCGCCAGGTCGCGCGAGACGATCGTCTGCTCCGCTCCGGTGTCGAGGACGAACTCCGTCGCGGAGCCGCCGTTCACCTTCACGCGGACGAACACCTTGTCCTTGTTTATCCGCACCGGCACCGTCCACGTCGTCGCCGCGGCGGCGCCGAAGTCGACCGGCACGCGCCCTCTGAAGGAATCGAGGAAGCGGATCTCCGCGCGGGTCCACGACGTCTTGTCGCTGCGATCGCGCTCGGGCAGGAGGTTGAGGTAGTTGCCGAAGGCAGCGCCCGCCTGTTCGTACCGCCGCGCGCGCTCGTGAATGACGCCGACGACGTGGTGGAATTCTGCATTGCGGGGCGCGAGCTTGAGCGCCTCCTGCGCCTCGATGAGCGCATCGTCGAGGTGGCCCCGCGCGAGCAAGGAGCGGGCGCGGCCGTTGTGCGCGCGCGCATCGCCGGCGTCGTTCCGGAGGGCCGTGTCGTATGCGCGATCGGCCTCTTCGAAGAGCCCGGACGCCCAGAGCGTTTCGCCGTACAGCGCCTGTCCCGGCGCGGCAATCGGATCCGCGGCGACCAGACGCTCCGCTTCGGCGCGCGCGCCTGCGATGTCGCCGTTCCTCAGGAGCGCGAACGTCAGGCCGGTCCGTGCGTCTTTCTGAAGAGCGAGATCGTCGCCGGCGGCGGCGATCGCCTTGCGGTACGGGCCGACGGCATCCGCAAAACGCCCGTCGGACGAGAGCAGGTCGCCGAGCTGAAGCTGGATGTCGGCGGCTGCCGACCCTGGCGTCTGGGCCAGAATCACAGGGCCGGCGAGAATGGCGCACGCCGCCACGAAAGACCCGGAGGGACGCACAGCGCCGCGACTATAGCAGGTTTTTCATCGTGTGCGGTCGATCACCGATCGCACCACGTTCCCCTATTTCTGGTAGTACTGCGCGTTCGTCGCGATGTAGCTCTTCCACTTGTCGGGCGTTTCGTCGAGAGCGAAGATCGCTTCGACCGGACAGGCGGGCACGCAGGCGCCGCAGTCGATGCACTCGTCGGGGTGGATGTAGAGCATCTCGGCCGCCGCGAACTCCGGCTCGTCTTTCCTGGGGTGGATGCAGTCGACCGGACACACGTCCACACACGCAGTATCCTTCGTTCCAATGCACGGCTCGCAGATGATGTATGCCAACTCTTGCTCCTTCTTCGGTAATGTCTAGTGTAATTCGAATCACCAATCAGTAATCCCTAATCCCCAATCGCAAGTCCCGGACCCCGGACCCCGGCACCCGCACGCCGCACGCGCACCGCACGCCGCACGCCGCACCCGCACTTCGATCATAATCAGACCTACGCCGTTCCATGCGCAGCTGGATCCTTCCGATCGCTCTGCTCGTGTCCCTGGCCGTGCCCTCCGGGGCGGGCGCGCAGGGGCTGCCCGACCGGCCCGTCGAGCTCGCCGGGGGCGCGATCCGCGTCACCGGCGATGTGACGGCAACGATCGGCCCGCGCGACGAGAACGCGTTCTTCAACTACACCGACTACGAGCACAACGCGCTGCGGATGTTCCGCCTGTCGCTGACGGGCGCGTGGCGTCCGACGGATCGGTTCGCCGTCCTCACGGAAGTGCGTTCGGAGGACGTCGACGGCATTCAGCCGTACGCCCTCTACGTGCGCGTGCGCCCCTCCAAGGCGATCCCGCTCGACATTCAGGCCGGCCGCATTCCGCCCGTGTTCGGTGCGTTCGCGCGCCGTTCGTACGGGTCGGACAACCCCCTCATCGGCTACCCGCTCGCGTATCAGTACCTCACGTCTCTCCGTCCCGACGCCATTCCCGCGTCGGCTGACGACCTGCTCGCGATGCGCGCGCGCGGCTGGCTGGCCAGTTATCCCGTCGGATCGCCGGCGGCCGCGCCGGGCAGCCCGCTCGTGAGCGCCTATCGATGGGACACGGGCGTCGAGGCGCATCTGGATACACAGCACATGGAAGCCGGCGTGGCCGTCACGGCAGGCACGCTCTCCAGGCCACGGGTCCGCGACGACAACGATGGGCGCCAGTTCTCCGGACGCGTCGCGTGGAAGCCGATCGTCGGCCTGGTGCTCGGCGCCTCCGCGGCGCGCGGCGAATGGCTGAACGGCTCGCTGAAGAACGGCCTCGTTCCATATGCCAGAGGCGGCTACCCGCAGACTGCCTTCGGCCTCGACGCCGAGTACTCGCGCGCTCACTGGATCGTCCGGTCCGAGCTGATCGTCAGCCGCTGGACGCTGCCCTCCCTGTCGGAGCCGTCGATCACGGCCCCGCTCCGCGCGACGTCAGGGTTCGTGGAATCGCGCTACCGCTTCACGCCGCGCTTCTTTGCGGCGGCCCGAGTGGACGGCCTGACGTTCTCGCGCATCGCCGGACGACGGCTGTTCGGCGGCGTGGCGACGCCGTGGGACGCGCCGGTCACGCGCATCGAAGCGGGCGGCGGCGTGTACCTCGAGCGCAACATCACGCTGCGGGGCGTGCTGCAGCGCGACTGGCGGGATGCCGGCCGCGTGCACAACCGGACGTACGCGTCCGCGCAGATCTCGTACTGGTTCTGAGCATGCGCGCCTGGACGACACGCGTGGCACTCGGGGCGGCGCTGACGCTCGTGTTCGCGGCGTCGGGACGGGCCACGTCGCCCGCCCGCGATCCGCATCCCGCAACGGGCGCCATCCGCGGCCGCGTGGACGTACGCGCCGCCTTCAGCGGACCCGATCGACGGCCGGATGTCGGCGCGCTCGGGATGAGCCCCGCGCACCAGCCGACGGACAGGCGCCAGAGCGTCGTGTACCTGGACCCGGCGCCGCGCGCCGCGTTCGACACGCGCGACGAGCCGCACCAGCGAATGGACCAGCTCAACGAGACGTTCGTGCCGCATCTCCTTGCGATCGTTGCCGGCACGACGGTGGACTTCCCGAACAACGACCACAAGTACCACAACGTGTTCTCGCTCTCGAAGGGAAACGCGTTCGATCTGGGGCGCTACGCCGCCGGCCACTCACGCTCGGTGCGCTTCGATACGCCCGGCATCGTGCGCGTGTTCTGCGAAATCCACTCGCACATGAGCGCGTTCATCCTGGTGTTCGCGCACCGCTACTTCGCGATTACGGATCAGGACGGGCGGTACCGGCTCGAGAACGTGCCGCCGGGAACGTACAACGTCGCGGTGTGGAACGAGACGACCCACGGCGCTGCGCCGCGGCGCAGCGTCACGATTCCCCAGTCGGGCGGCGACGTCGACGCGGACTTCGCGATTCGATGAAGGCCTTCAGCTCGCTCACGAACCGGATCTTCTTCGCCACCGCGCTGCTGGCGGTCCTCTCGATTGCCGTCGCGATTGCGATCGTCAACGTCGCGGTCACGCGGCAGGCCGAGGCGGAGCTGCGCCATGGCCTCGACGAGGCCGGCGCGCTCGTCAGCGAGTACCGATCGCTGATGTTCGAGCACTTCGCGACGGAGGCGCGCCTCGTCGCGGACCTGCCGAAGCTGAAGGCCGCGGCGGCGACGAACGATCCCAACACCGTGCGCGACATCGCGAAGGAATACGAGGAGGCGCTCAACGCGGACCTCTTCATCGTCACTCGTCACGGGGTCGTCCTCAGCCGGTTCGGCGCGCCGGATCTCTCGGACGAGGAGCTGCTCTCGATTCCGGGCCTTGGCGGGACGTCGCTCGACCGGGAGACGCGCGGGTTCTGGCCGGGAGCGCATGGCATTCTCCAGTTCGTCCTCGTGCCCATCGTGGTCGAATCGCGGGACGAAACCGGCGGGATCAATCGCGAAATGGTTGGCACGCTGGCTGGCGGGATCAGCCTCGACACGGAAGCCGCGGCCCGGGTGAAGGCGCTCACGAACAGCGAGGTCGCGTTCGCCGCACGCGGGCAGGTTCAGGCCGCCACGCTGCCGTCGGCGCTGTGGCCGTCGCTCACGACGCTGCTCGCGCGCACCGGCATCACGCCGGAGATCACGCTGAACGGCAACGAGTACATCGCCCTCACGCAGGCCATCGCGCCGCCGGGTACGCTCGGCGCGCCGACGGCGATCATTCTCCAGTCGCGGACCGAGCGCCTCCGCTTCCTGCGAACGCTGCACACGATGCTCGGCGCGATCGCCCTGTTCGCCGTGCTTGCGGCAACGCTCCTCGGCTACGCGATCGCGCGCACCATCACGCGTCCGCTCGGCGCGATTACCGCGACGATGAAGGAGATGGCCGCGACCGGCGATCTCACGTCGCGCATTCCCGTTCCGGCCGACGAGCGCTGGAGCGACGAGGACGCGCGGCTGCTCGCCACCACCTTCAACACGATGACGGATTCCATACAGCGCTTCCAGCGCGAGGCCTCCCAGCGCGAGCGGCTGTCGTCCCTGGGGCGCCTGTCCACGGTCGTGGCGCACGAGATCCGCAACCCGTTGATGATCATCAAGACCGCGCTGCGCACGCTTCGGCGCGAGCAGGTGCCGCCCGAGCGGGTGAAGGCGGCCGTGCGCGACATCGACGAGGAGATCGAGCGGCTGAACCGGATCGTGACGGAAGTGCTCGACTTTGCCCGCCCGATCAAGTTCGATCTCGCGTCGGCCGACCTGAACGCCGTTGCGTCGGACGCGGTGCGCGCCGCCGCGGCCGACGCCGCGAAGCCGGCCGTGCACCTCTCCCTCGATCCGTCAATTCGCGAGGTCACGACCGACGCGCAGCGTCTGCGGCAGGTGCTGGTCAACGTCCTCGGCAATGCCATCCAGGCGGTCGAAGGGAACGGCAACATGCCCCAGGCCGGCGCGCCGATTCGCCTGGAGACGCGGCGGCTCGACGCGGAGCACGTTGCGATTACCATCAGGGATCGCGGACCCGGCATACCGCCGGACGTCCTCCCGCGGGTGTTCGATCCGTTCTTCACGACGCGCCGCACGGGCACGGGCATCGGGCTCGCGATCTCGCGGAACATCGTCGAGGGGCTCGGCGGCCGGATCAGCGTGGCCAGCGCCCCCGAGCGCGGCACGGAAGTCCGCATCGAACTGCCGCTTCACTCTACTGCCGCATGACTGTCAACGCCTCCATCCTGCTGGTCGACGACGAAGCGAAGATCCGCGAAGCCCTCGCGCAGGCGCTCCGCGAAGAAGGGCACGAAGTGCTCGCCACCGAGAGCCCGCGCGAAGCGCAGCGCCTTCTGGCGCGCCGCTTCTTCGACGTGCTGGTCGTGGACAACCTGATGCCGGAGCTGAGCGGACTCGACCTCATTCGCGAACTGGTCGGGTCCGCACCGGCCGGCGAACGCCCGCAGATCGTGATGATGACCGCGCATGCCACCGTCGAGAGCGCGATCGAAGCCATGAAGCTCGGCGCGTTCGACTACCTGCAGAAGCCCTTCGAGGTCGACGAGCTGCTCGTCGTCGTCGGGCGGGCCCTCGATCATCACCGCCTGCGCACGCAGCACGGCTATCTGCTCAGCGAGCGCGACGAGGAGTTCAATCACTACGGCATCGTCGGGCGCAGCCGCCGGATGCAGGAGGTGATCCGGACCGCGGAGGTCGTCGCGAAGTCGAAGAGCACCGTCCTCATCACCGGGGAAACGGGGACCGGCAAGGAAATGGTGGCGCGTGCGATTCATTACCACAGCGCCCAGCGCGAGATGCCGCTGATCAAAGTGAACTGCGCCGCGATCCCCGAAACGCTGCTCGAGTCGGAGCTCTTCGGCCACGTGCGCGGCGCCTTCACGGGCGCGATGACTGCCAAGAAGGGCAAGTTCGCGCTCGCCGACGGCGGCACGATCTTCCTCGACGAGATCGGCACGATGAGCCCGAACCTGCAGGCGAAGCTGCTGCGCGTGCTGCAGGAGCGCGAGTTCGAGCCGCTGGGCTCCGAGCGGAGCCAGAAGGTCGACGTGCGCGTGATCGCCGCGACGAACCGCGATCTGCCGCAGATGGTCGCCGAGGGCAAGTTCCAGGAGGATCTGTATTATCGGCTCAACGTCATCCCGATCCACATCCCGCCGCTGCGCGAGCGCCGCGAAGACGTGCCGGTGCTCGTCGAGCACTTCATCCACAAGCACGCGCAGCGCGCGGGGAAGCGCATCGACGGCATCGATCCGACGGTGCTCGAGGCGCTGCGGACGTCGGACTGGCCGGGGAACGTCCGCGAGCTCGAGAACACCGTCGAGCGCGCCGTCGTCCTGTCGCAGTCGTCCACGATTGGCGCGGACGCCGTGCGTCTGCTCGGCGTCTCCGCGACGCCGCCCGCGGGGCTGCCCTCGTTGAACCTGCGCCAGAATCTCGACTGGGCCGAGCGGGAGACCGTGCGGCGCGCGCTCGACAGCGCCGGGGGCATCAAGAAGGACGCCGCGGAGTCGATGGGCATCAGCCAGCGCGCATTGAGTTATTACCTCGCGAAGCACCGGATCGAGTGATCGATCGTGGCCGGTCCTTTCAGGGCCGCGATCCTTTCAGCCCGCGTAAACCCTTACCCGGCGCGTAACGTCAGGCCCTTGGATGGGCCCATTTCCTCGTCACTTGCGCCCTGGTGTTTCGGCACCCTCCTTGCGAAGGGAGGCGCCGTGACTTCTGCGATCCGCCGGTTCCGGCCGGTGTTCGCGCTGGCAGTCTGCTTCGCCATCGCCGCACCCGCCTTCGCTCAAGACCCTCAAGCGCCGCCGCAGCCCGCTCCGCAGTCTGCGGATCCCGACGCGCGCGTCGACGCGCTGCAACCCGATTTCACCCTGGCGTCGCTGCCGACCACGCTCCGCATGCCGGTGCACAGGCTCTCGTTCCGCGTCACGCACCGCTTCACGCGTCCGGTCGGGCGCGGCGACTTCGGCGACCTCCTCTCGGACTTCTTCGGCTTCGACTCGGGCGCGCAAATCGGCCTCGAGCTGCGCTATGGCCTCCGCCCCGGCACGCAGGTCGGCGTCTATCGCACGAGCGATCGCACGATCGAGATCTACGGACAGCAGAGCGTGCTGCGGCAGCGCGATACGACGCCGATCTCGCTCGACGTCATCGGGACGCTGGAGGGAACGAACAACCTGCGCGATCAGATCTCTCCCGCGGCGGGGGTGCTCGTCTCGCGCAAGGTGGCGCGAATCGCGGCGCTCTACGCCGAGCCAATTGTCGTGTTCAACACCAACGCGCAGCCGCGCGATGTCGTCGAGCACAACAATACCGTCCTCCTCGGGCTCGGCGGACGGCTGCGGATCCGCCCGTCGACGTATCTCGTCGGCGAGATCACGCCGCGCATCGCGGGCTACGATCCAGGCGTGAACCTCATGAGCTTCGGCATCGAGGCGCGCGCCGGCGGCCACCTGTTCCAGCTCAATTTCTCGAACGGCATCGGGACCACGCTGGGCCAGCTTGCGCGGGGCGGCATCGGCAACGACTCCTGGTTCCTCGGCTTCAACATCTCACGGAAGTTCTTCTGAGCGTGGTGCGTAGCGCGCAACTCGCGTAGCGCGCAACTCGCGTAGCGCGCAACTGCAGGTGCGCGGCGGTCAGTACTCGTAGACTCCGCGCCCGACTTTCCGCCCGAGGCGCCCCGCCTTCACGTACTGCACGAGCAGCGGACACGGGCGGTACTTCTCGCCCATGCTCCGGTGCAGGTACTCCAGGATGCTGAGGCGCGTGTCGAGCCCCACCAGATCGACGAGCTCGAACGGCCCCATCGGGTGGTGCAGACCGAGCTTCAGCGCCTTGTCGATGTCGCGCGCCGATGCGACCCCTTCCATCAGCATGTAGAACGCTTCGTTTCCGATGCTGGCGTTCACGCGCGTCGTGATGAAGCCGGGGGACTCGCGGACGAGCACCGTCTCCTTTCCCATCTGCCGCGCGACGTCGGCAACCGTCTGCAGCGTCTCGGGCGCGGTCTCGAGCGCCTGCACGATCTCGACGAGCGTCATCTTGTGGACGGGGTTGAAGAAGTGCATGCCGGCGACGCGCCGCGGATTGGCAATCGATCCCGCCATCTCGGTGATGCTGAGCGCCGACGTGTTGGAGACGACGAGGGCGGTAGGCGGCGCGAGGCGATCGATCTCCGCAAAGAGCGCGAGCTTCACGTCGATCCGCTCGGGCGCTGCTTCGATGACGAACTCGACGCCCGCAAGCGCCCCCTCGATCGACGACGGCGTGGTCAGGCGGCGACGGCTGTCGTCCGCGGCAGCGCCGGTGAGCTTGCCGAGGTCGACGCCCTTCCGGAGGATCTGCTCGATGGCCGCACGCGCCGAGTCGAGCGCGCGGCCCGAGACGTCATACAGCACCGTCTCGTAGCCAGCGGTGATCGCCGCATGCGCGATTCCATGCCCCATCGTCCCGGCGCCGAGGACGCTGATGCGGTGCACGCGCGAAGGCACTGAAGGCACCTAGTGTCCTGGCCGCATGGATCGCGGCATAAGTCCCGGAGCGCGGCGCCCGGCTGGCAAGGCGCGAGCGCGCAAATCGGGAATTTGTAAGCGACGAGCAACGCAGCCAGACGGGATGCCCCGCCCGGGAGTTATCTTGCGAACCACGCGGTCAAGGCACTAGAGGTTCAGGTCGACCCAGACGCTCTTGAGCTGCGTGTAGTGCTCGATCGCGTGCGCGCTCATCTCGCGGCCGAAGCCGCTCGCTTTGTAGCCGCCGAACGGCGCCGCCGTGTCGTAGATGTTGTAGGTGTTCACCCAGACCGTGCCGGCCTGCAGCCTGCGCGCGACGTAATGGGCCTTCTTGATATCGCGCGTCCACACCGCCGCGGCCAGCCCGTACTGCGTATCGTTGGCACGCGCGATTGCTTCGTCGAGGTCCGCGAACTCGATGACGGCGAGCACCGGCCCGAAGATCTCCTCTCGTGCGATCGTCATCGCGGGGGTGACGTTGTCGAAGATCGTGGGCTGGTAGAAGTAGCCCTTCCCCGTCCCGATGTCGGTGCGCTCTCCCCCGGCGACGAGCGCCGCCCCTTCCCGGGTGCCCGTGGCCACATATCGTTCGACGGTCTCGAGCTGCTTCTTCGACGCCAGCGCGCCATAGCGTGTTTTGGGATCGAGCGGGTCGCCCGCGACCATCTTCTTCGCGCGCGAGGACAGCTTGTCCATGAACTCGCTCCTGATGGAGCGGTCGACGAGCAGCCGCGATCCGGCGGCGCAGACTTCCCCCTTGCCGTAGAAGATGCCGGTCGTGGCGCCGCGGAGCGCGGCATCGAGGTCGGCGTCCGGCAGCACGATATTGGGCGACTTGCCGCCCAGCTCCAGCGTGATCTTCTTCAATGTCTCCGCGGC
>JBKPTE010000135.1:0-17393 GCA_046735335.1 Acidobacteriota bacterium
GTCGACGCGCGCATCGTGAAGTACACCTTCGACAACGTGTGGATGGACTTCCTCCCGGCCGGTTGGCTCGTGAAGATCGACGACCTGCACGCGTCGATGGAGATGGGCCAGCCGTTCGACGGCGTCTGGCTGCCGAACGACATCGACATCCACGGCACGTTCACGCTCGCCACCGGCCCCATCGACGTCTCGTATCGCCGTGATTTCTCGAACTATCGCCGCGCGGATGTGACGACGCGCATCACCGTCCCGAAGGATGGGCGGTGATGGTATCCGCGGTCGCCGTGCTTCTCCTTGTCTGTAGGGCGGGGCTCTTAGCCCCGCCATCAGGGCCGCCTCAGGATCAACCTTCAATAACCCGCATCACTGAGATCCGCGTGCACGGCAACGCGACGATGAAGGACGAGGACGTCATCCGCCTCGCAGGTGTTGGCGTCGGCGACCCGTTGCAGCCCGACTCGCTCGCGGTCATCGATCGCCGCCTGCGCGATAGCGGGCGCTTCGACGACGTGCAGGTGCGCAAGCGCTACCGGACGCTCGAGATGGACGACGTCGCGATCGTGCTGCTCGTGCACGAGAAGCCGGGCGTCGGCGCAGACGGATCTCCGCCCAGCACGTTCCATCGGCTGACGAGCCGCCTGATGTTCCTGCCCGTCCTCACGTACGAGGACGGCTACGGCTGGACCTACGGCGGCCGGACGAGCATCGTCGACGCGCTGGGCGGAGGCGAGCGGCTCTCCGTGCCGCTCACGTGGGGCGCGACGCGGCGCGCGGCGATCGAAGCGGAGCGCACGTTCGAGAGCGGCCCGCTGACGCGCGTCGAGGGATCGTTCGGCATCGCGCAGCGGGAGAACCCCTTCTACGACGTCACCGATCGCCGCATCGAGCTGCGCGGACGCGCCGAGCGGCGCCTCTTCGATCTCATCGTCCTCGGCGCCGATGCCGCGCGGACGAACGTGACGTTCGGCGGTGCGCCGGATCACCTCTGGACGAACGGCATCGACGCGGCGATTGACACGCGCCGCGATCCGGCGTTTCCGTCCGACGCGGTTTACTTCGGCGTCGAGCGCAACTGGCTCCGCGTTCCCGATCGCACGGTGGGCCGGTACACGCTCGACGGCCGCGGGTACAAGCGTCTGATCGGCCAGGCCGTCCTCGCCGTCCATGCCCAGTACGATGCCGCGAACGCGCCGCTGCCGCCGTACGAGCAGCCGCTGCTCGGCGGCGTCCTCCTTCGCGGCTTGCGGGCGGGCACCGACGCTGGCGACAAACGCCTCATCGGATCCGCGGAACTGCGAGTCCCCTTCTCGTCCCCGCTGAGTGCCGGACGCGTCGGCTTCACCGCGTTCATGGACGCCGGCGTCGATGCGCCGTACGGCCAGGCGCTCGGGGACTCACCCACCCGCCGCGGCGTCGGCGCAGGCCTCTTCCTCGTCGCGCCGTTCATCCGTCTCAACCTCGACGTCGCACACTCGCTCGACGGCTTCGGCACGCGCGTGCATTTCGGGACAGGGTTCACGTTCTGAGCGGCGGCCGACGACTGATCACGAAGATCGCAAAGGTCACGAAGAGCACGAAGACGCAATGAGTCTTCGGGCTTGTTCGCGGGGACGGGGACCGCATCCGGCGGCCGCCCGACGGCGGATGCGGTCACCGTCAGGAGCGCGTTCAGCATCGGAGGTCATCGAATATACAGCCGCATGCTATTCTCGCGGCTCGCATGACCCTCGTCTCGACCGCCGATCGCGTCAATCAGCGCAATGCCGTGCTCGCGGGCTTCCTCGGCTGGACGCTCGACGCCTTCGATTTCTTCATCCTCACCCTCGTCCTCGAAGACATCGCGACGGCTTTCGGCAGGACGCGACCGGAGATCGCGCTCGCGATCACGCTGACGCTCGCGATGCGTCCGATCGGCGCGATCATCTTCGGCCTGATGGCGGACCGCTACGGCCGCCGGCTGCCGCTGATGCTCAACGTCATCTTCTACGCCGTCATCTCCGTCCTGTGCGGTCTCGCGCAGAGCTACTGGGTGTTCATCGGCCTGCGGATGCTGTTCGGGGTCGGCATGGGCGGCGAGTGGGGCGTGGGCGCCTCGCTCGCGATGGAGTTCGCGCCGCCGCGCATCCGCGGTCTCCTGTCGGGTCTCCTGCAGGAGGGCTACGCGATTGGGAATCTCCTCGCGGCCTTCGCCTTCCGCACGATCTACCCGATCGCGAACGCGCACTACCCGGGGAACGGCTGGCGGATCATGTTCTTCATCGGCGGCATCCCTGCCCTGCTCTCGCTGTTCATCCGCGCGCGCGTGAAGGAATCCGAGGCGTGGCACGAGCATCGGACCGACTGGGCCACGTATCGCCGCTCCCTGTTCCAGCACTCGCGCCGCTTCGGCTATCTCGTCCTGCTGATGACGATGATGAATTTCATGTCGCACGGGACGCAGGACATGTATCCGACGCTGCTCGGGATCGTCGGCTACTCGAAGGCGCGCATCGCGGACATCACGATGCTCTCGATGGTGGGCGCCGTGCTCGGCGGGCTGTTCTTCGGCCACTACTCCGATCGAGCGGGGCGGCGCCGCGCGATGATCACAGCGGCGAGCTGCGCGCTGCTCGTGCTGCCGCTCTGGATTGCCGGCTTCAGCCCGCTCACCACGCTGTTCGGCGTCTTCCTGATGCAGTTCTTCGTGCAGGGCGCATGGGGCGTGATTCCGGCGCACATCAACGAGCTGTCGCCGCACGCGCTGCGCGGCTTCTTCCCCGGCTTTGCCTATCAGCTCGGCGTTATGTTTGCCGCGAGCATTCCGTACGTCGAATCCGCGCTCGGTGAGATCTTCACCTACCGGCAATCGATGGGCCTGCTGATGACGGCCGTCTTCATCGTCGGCGTCATCGTGATCGCGCGAGGTCCGGAGGCAAGAGGAGTGAGCTTCAGGAAGGGTGCACCTGTAGGCCAGGCCTCTTAGACCCGGCGCACCAGTCGCCGCACGGCAATCTCCGCGCCGTCGGTGCGGACCTGGCCCGCGATGGCTCGCGCACGCACCGCGACCTCGGGGTGGAGCGCCCGATCGAGCGCGGCCGTCAACGAATCCGCGGTCGGCGCACCGGCCGCGTGCGCGGTGCCGATCCCGAGCTGCTCGACGCGCTCGGCCCAGTAACGCTGGTCGTACATCTGAGGAACGATGACCTGTGGTGCACCCGCGAGCGCCGCGGCCGTCGTAGTTCCCGCGCCGCCGTGGTGCACGACGGCGGCGACGCGCGTGAAGAGCGCGTTCACATTCACCTCGCCGATCGCCAGGCAGTCGGGTCCGTTCTCTCCAGACGACAAGTCGCCCCAGCCTCTCGACACGATCGCACGGCGCCCGAGCGCGCGGGCGGTCCGAACGATCGTCTGACCGGCGTCCTGCGGCGTCCGCATGCTGCCGAAGCCGAAGTAGATCGGACGCTCGCCTTCGTCGAGGAACGCGTCGATCTTCTCTGACAGCGGACGCTCGTCCCGGACGATCCATGCGCCGGTCTGAAACACGGATGCATCCGCCGGACCGGGCCACGGCGCGAGCGTGGGATCCGCCGCGAGCCACGGTCGATCCGTAAAGACGTGGCTGCGCACATCGTCGACAGGGGCGAGCCCAAGCGACGCCCGATGCGAGTTGAGCGCAGGGCCGAACAGGTCCTTGAAGCGCTCAGCGTCATGAGTCCAGACTTCGCGGTTGCCAGCGGACGCGGGCGGCGGCGTTTGTCCGGGAACGGGCGGCAGCGGTAGCGGCGCGTGATGTGGAGACGGAAAGACTCTCGGGCAGTACGCCACGAACACGTAGGGAATTCCCATCCGCTCGGCGACAGAGCGCGCCGCGATCTGCAGCGCGGTCGCGCCCACGATCGCGTCGCAGCCCTCCGCCGCCGCGGAAATGGTTTCGAACTGCGTGGCAACGGACGCTTCGGCGAGCTGACGCCGGCGCTCGGGCGAAAACACCGGCGGCGTGCTCGGCGGACTCGATGCCGTCATCTTGCGCAGCTCGGGACCCATCGGCGTGACTGCGAAGCCGAGCCCTTCGATCCACTCTCGAAAATCTGGCGGCACGCACAGGCGGACATCGTGGCCCTGTGCCCGCAGCTCCAGCGCGAGCGCTGCGAGTGGCTGGACGTCGCCGCGTGACCCGATGGTGGACAGCAGCACGCGCATCATCATTAACCGAGGGGCTTCGCCCCTCGGATCTCTCCTACACGCTCTCTCGCGCGTCGCTTTCGCCGACGCGCTCCGTTCGCGTGGCTCACTCGCTATCGCTCGTTCGCCCGCGCTACCGGCGATGCGGGCGGGATCGGCAAGCGGTCGGGAAGGACCATTGTGCTCCCTGGCCGCGGCTTCGCTGCACTTCACGGCCAGTCCGCACAACGGTCCTCCCCGCCCGCTGCCTACATCTAGAACTCCAACACGTAGTCGCGCCCAGCGCGCAGTTGCGCGGTTATCGTTCCGTCCGGCGACAGCGTCGTACCAGCGATCCGCTGCCCTCGCAGCGGCCGAATCTTCTGCTCGCCGTCGAACCGCGGATGCAGCACGGCGCGCGTCGCCTTCCCGTCCTTCCAACTGATATCGACGCCAATCGCACCGCGCGCGCGGAGGCCGGTGACGCTCCCGTCGGCCCAGGCGGCGGGCAGCGCGGGCAGCAGTGCGATCTCGCCGGCATGGCTCTGAAGGAGCATCTCGGCGATCCCGGCGCTCCCGCCGAAGTTGCCGTCGATCTGAAACGGAGGGTGCGTGTCCAGCATGTTCGGGAGCGTGGATTTCGCGAACAGCGCCGTGAGATTCTCGTACGCCTGCTGCGCATCTTCGAGGCGCGCCCAGAAGTTGACGATCCACGCGCGGCTCCAGCCCGTCCCGCCGCCGCCGTGGGCGAGCCGCCGCTCGAGCGTCGCGCGCGCGGCGCGCGCGAGGTCGGGCGTCCCTCGCACGGTGATCTCGTTGCCGGGCATGAGCGCGAAGAGCTGCGAGATGTGCCGGTGGCCGGGATCCTGCTCGTCGTAATCGTCCAGCCACTCCTGAATCTGGCCGTGCTTGCCGATCTTGAGCGGCGGAATCCGATCGCGGGCCGTGCGAAGCCGCTCGCGGAAATCGGCGTCCACGTGAAGGATCTCGCTCGCCTCGATCGCACGCGAGAACAGCGTTCGCGCAATCTCGCCGTCCATTGTCGGACCCATGCAGAGCGCGGCGGTCGAACCATCGGGCAGCCGGTATCGATTCTCGGGCGAGATCGACGGACCGGTGATGAGCCGTCCCTGCGGATCGGTGACCATGTAGCCGAGCAGGAACTCCGCCGCTTCCTTCATCGTGGGATACGCACGATTGCGCAGGAAGGCTTCGTCCCGCGTGAAGTCGTAGTGGTCCCACTCGTGGAGGCTGAGCCACGCGCCGCCCATCGGCCAGACGCCGGACCGTGCCGAGTCGATCGGCACGGCATCGCCCCAGAGATCCGTGTTGTGGTGGATGACGAACCCGCCGGCGCCGTACAGCGTCCGCGCGACGTGGCGGCCATCCGCCATCGCGCGATCGATCAAATCGAACAGCGGCTCGTGCAGCTCGGAGAGGTTCGTCGTCTCCGCCGGCCAGTAGTTCATCTCCGTGTTGATGTTGATCGTGTACTTGCTGTCCCACGGCGGCGAAAGCGAATCGTTCCAGATCCCCTGCAGGTTCGCCGGCATCGATCCCGGCCGGCTGCTCGAGATCAGCAGGTAGCGGCCGAACTGAAAGTACAGGGCCGCGAACGATGGATCCGAGGCGCCGCTACGGATCGCCTGCAGCCGCTCGTCGGTCGGACGCTCATCCGGTGCCGCGGAGCTTAGCTGCAGGTCCACGCGGCGGAACAGCCGCTGGTACTCGGCGACGTGGTCCGCACGAACCTGTTCGTACGTCTTGGTGGAGGCAGTGTCGAGTGCCTTGAGCACCGCCTCCACGGGACTGGGGCTTCGAACGTCCGTCGCAGCCGTCAGCAGCAGCGTGACCGCATCCGCATCCTTTACGGCGAGTCCATCGTCTTCGACGGTCACCCGTCCGCCCGTCGCGATCGCCTGCAGCGCCGCGGCGAAGCGGACGCCCGTCCGCCGCTCGCCGGCCTGTCGCTCGGATCGCGGGTCGGGCAGCGCCTGTCCTTCCATCACGAGCCGGTCGCGGCCGCCGGGGTGCGACACAGCGTCGCGTTCGCGCGAGAGCGTCGCCCTGAACGCGATCTTCCCCGGCCCGTTCTTCGCCAGCCTGACCACAACCGCCTGATCGGGCGCCGACGCGAAGACTTCGCGCGTGAACGTCGTGGCGCCGCCCTGGAACCTCACGCGCGCGATCGCCTCGTCGATATTCAACTCGCGCCGATACGCGGATGCGGCGCTCTCGCGGTCGAACGTCAGCGTCAGATCGCCGAGCGGCTGATACGGGGGCATCCGTCGAGGAACCCCGATCATCGTTTTGTCCGCGAGCGCTTCCGCTTCGGCGGCTTTGCCGTCGAACAGGAGTTGTCGGATGCGCGGGACCGCGGGCGCGCCATCGGGATTCACACGGTCGCGCTTCTCGCCCGCCCAGATCGTGTCTTCGTTGAGCTGCAGGCGTTCGGTATCGACCCCGCCGAACACCATGGCGCCGAGGCGGCCGTTGCCAATCGGGAGCGCCTCGTTCCAGTTGGCCGCGGGCAGCCGGTACCAGAGCGTCAGCGCCGCGCGCTCCTGTTGTGCGGCTCCAGATCCCGTGATCAGCAGAATCAGGAGGACGCCGATGCAGCCCCGGTTCACCGCGATGCCTTCGGCTCCATGTCGAGGACGATGATCGTGTCGATGGGATCGATTGCGTCCTTCGGGATCGTGAGGACGACCCCGTAGTCCGCGGTTTTGAAATCGATCGCGCGTCCGCCGTTCAGAAGGTGCGCCGACCGCACACCCGACGGCAGCGGCGGGAGCAGCAGCGACAGGTCCGGCAGATCGAGGACGTGCACGTAGACGCTGTTTCCCTTCCTCGTCGTCACGCCCCAGGAATGCGGCGCGATCGGTCCGCCCCGCGTCCCGTAGATCGATTCGCCGTTCTTCGACGTCCACTCGCCCATCTCCCGCAGGCGCGTGACGAACTCGGGTTGAATCTTGCCGTTCGGCATCGGGCCGACGTTGAGGAGGAAGTTCGCGTTCGATCCCGCGGCGCGCACCAGATACCGAATCAGATCGCGCGTCGACTTGTAGCGGCGGTCGGTGATGTTGAATCCCCACGCGCCGTTCATCGTCTCGCACGTTTCGAGCGGCAGCTCGCCGATTTCGGAATCTTCGTTGAAGCTCTGACTCCGGCCCCCAGGCAGATCCTTCTCGAACATCTGAAAGTCTTCGCCCGGATTCGGACGGCGATGGTGGTTCGATCCGATCAGCGCCTGCGGCTGGAGCTGGTGGATCAACGAGTAGGTCTTGTCGAGTTGCCAATCCGCATCCGGCTTGTCCCACCATCCGTCGAACCAGATGCCGCCGAGCTCGCCGTAGTTCGTCAGCAGCTCGCGCAGCTGCGCGTTCATGTAATCGAGGTAGCGGGGCCACGAACCTCGATCGGGGCGGCCGGCGTCCTGACCCGTCCGTCCGCGCGGGTGGTAATCCGGATTGTGCCAGTCGAGCTGCGAGTAGTAGAAGAACAGCTTCAGCCCCTGACGGCGCGCCTCCTCCGCCAGCGCCTTCATCGGGTCTTTCTTCCACGGCGTGCGCGCGACGATGTTGTAGTCGGAGACCTTGGAGTCGAACATCGCGAAGCCGTCGTGATGCTTGCTGGTGATCGTGATGTATTTCATGCCCGCGGCCTTCGCGAGCCCAACCCACTCCGCTGCGTCGAACTCGATCGGGTTGAAGAACGCAGGGAGCTTCTCGTAGTCGGCGACCGGGATCTTGCGGTTGTTCATCACCCACTCGCCGTCGCCGAGGACGCTGTAGACGCCCCAGTGGATGAACATCCCGAAACGCGCGTTCTGGAACCAGTCGCGTGCGGCGAGATTGGCCTGCGTCGGCGTGTAACCCGTCTGCGCGGTGACCGGGACAATCAGAAACGCGGCGGTGAGGGTCGTCAGCAGCGTCCTCATGGTGGGGAGCGTATCAAATCCCGGTGTTTCGGGGGATAATCGGTCGAGTCGGGGCGTAGCGCAGCCTGGTAGCGCATCTGGTTTGGGACCAGAGGGCCGCCGGTTCGAATCCGGCCGCCCCGACCACCTTCCACCGAAGCCTCCTCCACCCACGCGTCAATGCTGGCTCGCCTTGGCTTCGTCGCGTCGGTGCTCAGCGAGGACATCTCGGCGAGCCGCACGTGCCGGCTCAAGAATGCCACGCCCGATCGGATCCGTGGCCTCATCGCCGAGAACCTCGGCGCCCTCGAGCGCATCGTCAAGTTTCTCGAGCGCCGCCGAATCCTGCTCTATCGGATCACGAGCAACCTGATACCGTTCGCGTCGCATTCGATCAACACGCTGGAGTGGTGCGATGAATTTGCGCCGCAATTGAGCGCGATCGGTGCTCGGATCCGAGCGCTCCGCATCAGGGTCTCGACGCACCCGGGACAGTACACGGTCCTGAATTCCCCCACCGCGGCCACCGTGAAGGCGGCCGTATCCGAGCTCGAGTACCATGCGCGCCTCCTCGATAGCCTGGGGACCGATCGGTCGGCGAAGATCGTCCTGCACATCGGCGGGCTGTATGCAGGCACCGAGGCCGTCGCGATGGATCGGTTCTGCACCGTGGCCTCGGAGCTGTCGAACGATGTGCGGCGGCGGCTCGTCGTCGAGAACGACGATCGGCTCTTCGATACGGAAGAAGCGCTCTCTGTCGCGCATCGCATCGACGTTCCCGTCGTCTTCGACTGGCTGCATCACAACGCGAATCCTTGCCGCGCTCCGCTGACAGACGTGCTGCCTCGCGTCTTCGAAACGTGGAAGCCGGTGGACGGTCGTCCGAAAGTGCATCTCAGCAGCCAGGCGTCCGGCGGTCCGCCCGGAGCCCACGCCGACGATATTCGCCTGCGGGATGCGCTCGCGCTCTTCGACGTCCTCCCGCCGCTGCCGTTCGATTGCATGCTGGAGGCGAAGCACAAGGATCGCGCCCTCCTGACGCTGCGCGCGACCCTGCGAAAGCACGGCGTCGTCGAGACGGATGTGCCGGTTCCGCACCTGGTGCGAGGATGATTCATGCTGCCCGTTCGCGGCTTGTCGTGCTGCTGATGATGATCTGCGCCTCTCTGGGGGCGTGCGAGCACCCGTCATCGCCCACCGTCACGACAGGGTTGACAGGCGTCGTCGTGCGCGGGCCGATTGCGCCGGTGTGTCAGGTCGGCATCACGTGCGATGCGCCCTTCAGCGCCGCCTTCAGCGTCGACCAGGACCGTCGCCGCGTTGCGGAGTTCAGGTCCGATGCGAACGGGCGCTTCACGGTGATGCTCCGCGCAGGCACCTATCGCATCGTCCCGGCCGACGATGCACCGATCATTTCGCCGCAGGCGCAAGCGAAGACGATCAGCGTCCTCACGATGGGGCTCACAGAGGTGCGGCTCGAGTTCGACACGGGGATTCGCTAGCGTCCGTCAGGCGCCGGCGCATTCGCTCGGCTAACGCAGCAGGGCCAGGCCGCGCAGGTGCTGGGGCGAAGTCGCATACGTCGCGGCACGACGCCAACTCTTCCCGCTATCGTGCGAACGATGGACGCCGCGCTCGTCGGCCGCCCAGAGCTCTCCGGCAATCGCGCCCGCGCAGAGCAGCGGCGCAATCGTGCTGGGTTCCTCCGGCCAGCCGTCGCGGACGCGCTCCCATTGTCGGCGGGCCTCGCGGCGATACAACCGTCCGTCTGAGCGGCCGGCGACGTACGCGGAATAGGGTCCCGACGAGGCTGAGACGACGACGATCTCCGGATCGTCCGGATCGAGCGCGACGCTGCGAAGATACCCGACGTCCAGGCCGGTCCGCGGCGATCGCCACGTGCCCCCGCCATCGTCGCTCTCGAAGTACCCGTCGCCAGCGGACACGCGCAACCGTTCGGGAGCCTTCGGATGAACGGCAAGTTCGTGCGTGTCCCACGGTCCGCCGGGCACCCGGTCGCGCCACGTGCGGCCGCCGTCGATCGTGGAGACGAGCGCGCCGGCCTCGATCGCGACCCAGAGGCGTTCGGGGTCGTGTGGATGGCAGGCGATCCAGCGTACGTGATGCGTGTCGGGCTTCGGCGGAAAGGACCATTCCGGCGATGAGGGCAGCGTCTCGAGATTGCTGGTCTGCTCCCAGGTCGTCCCCGCGTTCGCCGAGCGCCACACCTCGCTCGGCTGAGTGCCGATCCAGACGACATTCGCATCCACGGGACTTGCGGTCACCGACGTGATCAGCCGGCCTTCGAGGCCTGACGGTTGCCATGACGTTCCGCCATCGTCGCTTCTGAACACGCCGGCGCGGTGAGTGCCACACCAGGCGCGGCCGGAGATCAGCGGATCCGCCGCGAGGCATGTGGGCCGGTCGCTGATCCCCTGCGCTGTCGTCGACGTGCCTCGCTCGATGTCGCTGACGAGGATCCCGCGGTCCGTGGCGACGAGTATCGACATTGTTCACCTCACCTCGAGCCTTCCCTCCCCGCACTGTCACAGGTACGTTGCGTGATGCGTCTCTATATATATGGAGGCAAATAACACCATGAAAGCTCGAATCGATCTCATGCACGTGTCGCCCGGCATCATCCACTCCATGCTCGGCCTCGAGCGGCAGGTTCAAAAGTCAAGCCTCGACAGCAAGCTGCTCGACCTCGTCCGGATGCGATCGTCGCAAATCAACGGCTGCGCTTATTGCCTCGACATGCACAGCAAGGATGCGCGCGCGAATGGCGAAACGGAACAGCGGCTGTACGGTCTCAACGCCTGGCGCGAGACGCCGTACTACTCGGCGCGCGAGCGCGCCGCGCTGGAGTGGACGGAGGCGCTCACGCTCGTCTCCGAGACGCACGTGCCGGACGAGGTGTATGAGCGCGTGCGTGAGCAGTTCTCCGAAGACGAGCTGGCGCACCTGAGTCTGGCGATCGTCGCCATCAATGGTTGGAACCGCTTGAACGTCGCCGCGCGCACGGTGCCGGGCGACTACGTGCCGGGCGCCGTCGCGACATTGCAGGCGACGACCTGATCGCGGCGGTCAGGGCCGGGGGCTTCACCCGGCCCGCCGTCCTTTTCTCGAACGCTTGGACGTGTTGAGAAGGACCGCCTCGCGAATGAGCGCCTTGAACGCGGACTCGTCAGGGCTCTCTCCTTCGTGGATGTCGATCGCGCGGCGGACGTTGCCGTCGAGGCTCGAGTTGAAGAGACGCGCGGGATCCTTCAGAGACGCGCCCTTGGCAAAGGTCAGCTTCACGAGGCTCTTGTAGGATTCACCAGTGCAGATGATGCCGCCGTGGGACCACACCGGTGTGCCGGGTGTGGTTGCCTTTGCCCACTTCCACTCCTCGACGACGTCCGCATCGGCCGCTTTGATTAGCGCGCGTATTCTGCCGAGGGTCTTGGCACGCCAGTCGCTGAGTTCGGCGATTCTCTTCGAGATCTGCTCCGATGCGGACGGCCCGTCGGTGGCGGGCGATTTCTTCACGTTCTCAACCTTCATGATGCTTCACCGTTCAGGGCTCGACGCCTGACACATCGAGCCGGCTCAGTCGCTCGGGATCCGCCAGGATGTCCATCTCGACGATCTTCCCGTTCGCGATCGTGAACGCAACCACGGAAAACAGCCGCCCATCGGGGAGGCGCGTGACGACGCCGACGTTGCCATTCACCAGGACGATCTGGTCCGACAAATTGATCTTCGAGAACGCCACGGCTTGCGCCACGACGGCCTGCGCTCCACGCACGAGCCGTGACATGCCCTTGACCGCTCCGCCGTCGGCGCGCAGGACGATATCGGGATCGAGCACGCCGAGCAACGCGTCGAAGTCGCCCTTCTGCGCAGCCGCGAGAAACGCGTCTACGACGCGGCGCTGCTGTCGCAAGTCCGCGTCTGGTGTCGGCGCCTGACCCTGCACTCGCCGGCGCGCGCGGCTCGCGAGCTGGCGCGTCGCGACGATCGAGCGATCGACGATGGGCGCGATTTCCTCGAAGGTCATTCCGAACACATCGTGGAGCACGAATGCCAGCCGCTCCGCCGGCTCGAGCTTTTCGAGCACCACCAGCAGCGCGAGACCGACAGAGTCCGCGAGCATCGCGTCGGCCTCGGGGCCTTCGACCTCGCGACCGATCGAGCGGATGATCGGATCCGGCACGTGCGTGTCCAAGGGATCCTCCCGGCGCGACGCTCGTGTGCGCAGCATATCCAGGCACACGCGCGCCACCACCGTCGTCAGCCACCCCCGCAGGTTCTCGACGCCACTGACGTCCGTGCGGCTGAGGCGTATCCAGGCTTCCTGGACGGCGTCCTCTGCCTCGCTGGCCGACCCGAGCATGCGGTATGCGACCGCCCGCACGTGCGATCGGTGCGCTTCGAACTGCTCGGCGAGCCGCTCAGGTGTCACCACGGTCACATTCTTCCTTGGCTCTCCGTCATTGTATTGACGGACGGGGGATGGCGGATGTGACCGGCCGCCGAACGAGGAGAACGGGATGAAGATCAAATTGACGAGCGTCTACGTGGATGACCAGGACAAGGCCCTCCGGTTCTATACGGAGGTCCTGGGCTTCGCGAAGAAAGCCGATTTCAGCAACGGCCCGTATCGTTGGCTGACCGTGGCGTCACCGGAGGAGCCGAACGGCACCGAGCTGCAGCTGGCACGGAACGACAACCCTGCCGCGAAGGCGTATCAGCAAGCGCTCTTCCAGCAAGGGCAGCCCGCGGCGATGTTCTTCACCGACGATGTGAAGGGCGACTACGAGCGAATCAAGGCTCGAGGCGCGGAGTTCACGATGCCTCCGACCGACGTCACCGCTTCGACCATTGCAATGCTGAAAGACACCTGCGGCAATCTCGTTCAGATCACGCAACTGGCGCGGTACTGACTCGGCGCAGAAGCATTCCTGGGATTCGGCACCTTGCATTTGGCCACTTGCGCAACAGTTAATGCAGTTGCGTTGTGTCATTCGTGGCGTTAGTGTCGGATCGAACATGTCTCCTGCAATTCGATCGCTCCGCGTGTTCCTGCTGACGTGCGCGGTCGTGGCAGCTGCGGCTGCGGTGCAAGGACCGGAGCAGTTCCGGATCGATCCGGCTGCGACGCACGTCACCATTCGAGTTGGACGGTCCGGCATATTCGGCTTCGCCGGGCACGATCACGAGATCGTGGCTCCTGCGGTCCGCGGAGAGGTCACGCTCGATCGATCGGACGTGAGCCGCTCGCATGTCGTGCTCGAATTCGACGCGTCGGCGCTGAAGGTGACCGGCAAAGGCGAGCCTCCCGATGATGTGCCGGAGGTGCAGCGGGTGATGCTCAGCGACCGCGTCCTGGATGTCGCGCGCTACCCTTCGATCACCTTTCAATCGCGCAGCGTTGCGGTTCAGGGGCGCTCTGGTGATCGGATGACGCTGCGGCTGACGGGCGACCTCACGCTGCACGGCATCACGAAATCTGTCGCCGTACCTGTGGATGCACGTGTGGGTCCTACCTTGGTCAGTGGTGAGGGGAAGACGACAGTGCGACAGACGGCCTTCGGGATTCGGCCAGTGACCGCGGGGGCTGGGTCGGTCAAGGTGAAGGATGACGTGGAGGTGATCTTCTCTATCAGTGCGCGGCGGTGATTGCGAGGAGGGCGTCCCCTGCCTTGGGCGCAGGGGGTCGCCGGTTCGAATCCGGCTGGAGCGAGCGAAGTTCACTCAAGCACTGCGGGCAGCACTTGGACCTGAAGCGCCTTCGTCGGCTGTCGAGGATCTGGACGACGCCGAGGCGCCGTTAGGATGCTATCTTCGACGGTACGACAATCTCACTCGTGCCCGCCTGATCGTCGGGCCAGACAGCTTCATCGGGTTTTGCACAGAACACTTGCCTGTCTTATTCGGGTTGGCGGACATGATCGACGGCAAGGTGCAAAGGCACGGCGTGTAGATCGCCGTCGCTCGTACGATGACTCCGCTCACCGAGGCTGAAGCCACGAGGGCCGTCTACGTCGATTTCGAGTCGCTCGGAAACGGGCTCGCAGCACCCGCGATCCTCGGAAGCCTCGTCGTGGACGGGGGCGACGATTTCCGGCAATTCGTCCTGAGCCATCTGCTGCGGCCCGCCGCCGTCGCGAGAAAGGGGGTGTGCATCAACACCTCTGCCGAAGCGGCGGTGCTGGCTGTCGTCAAGGAGGCGGAACGTCACTCAAGGGCGATTGTGAGTTGGAGCACGCACGAGGCGAAAGTCGTGAGAGCCGTGTGCAGCGCCTTGCTCGCCGACCGGTTCGATGCACTCCATCGAAACGCGATTGACACGACGAAACCGTGGAAGCGTGCACTGTATCGGACGTTTCCATTCAAACTGAAACAGTTCGGCGGCAAGCACCCGTTAAAAGAATATCTACGGATGATCGCCTATCCGTTGCCGGCGAACATCAGACCAGCCGCTTCAGCGAAATGGTTGAGGCACACGATCCAGCAGGTGAAGGCGAACGAGGGTAGGTACAAACGCATCACGCCTGAGGCGAAGCGCGACTGGCACAAGCTGCTTGTTTACAACGAGCACGATTGCCGCGGCATGCGAGCGGTGATGACCTTGGCCACTCACGAGCTCGAGCTCTGGTCCGCGTACCAGAACACGCATTTGGTCGTTCTCGAGGCTGGACGCGAGATCACTATTCGCGCCGGTTACCGCAATCCGGCACTCGACGAGCTGCTGGCCCGCGTCGGTGCGACACGCGGGGCGTTCCTGACGGAACAACCCCGACTCCAAACGGCTGAACGCCAGAGACAATGCACGTCGGCAGCGACAATTGCGTGCACAACTCGTCGCCGCTGGATATCACACGCTGCCCGGCGAGGGTCGCGATCCGGCTCGCAAGTGGCCCGCCGAGGAGAGCGTGCTGGTCATTGGGATCGGCACTCGTGAGGCGCGGGCGTTCGGCCGACGGTTCGGGCAGCTCGCGATCCTTGCCGGACAAGCGGAGTTCGCTGCACGGCTTGTCGCGTCTGGATTGGCACCCGACCGAGTGCGCAACACGGACACACGCTGACGACCGCCGGCAGCAAACGCCGGACGCGATCACATCGCGGACCAAAGGGCATGGGCGAACATAAGGCGAATGTGGTAGCCTAACACCCGGTGGCGCTCCGGACGTGCACGGTCAGCTTTTCGGGTCCGTCCGGCATTCGGCACTCAGTTGATGTCACCGCCGAATCGATCTACGAGGCGGCAGCGCTTGGCGTGGCAGCGCTGAAGAACAGTGGTTGGACTGATGCGATCGCACCGGGTACCGAGCTCGAGATCAAGGTGCGTGAGCCGGCCACCTGTCATCGGCTCACCGTCCAGCAGATTCGTCGCTGGTGCGATGGCGTCGCGGTCAGTCCCGACGAGACGCTGAAGAAGCGGCGGCTGAAGCAACTGCTCGCATGAGGGAGTGCGCCGCATCGGCGGCGACGCAACCAGATCCGGTCGTGGCCAATGGAGCTACGCTCCGAACCGCTCTCGCAACTCGAGGTGATGGTCGTCGACTGCCAGGCGACTGCCCCGGCGCCGCGAGGACATCTACTTGAAATCGGCTGGGCGCAAGTCCGCAACAGTGTCGCGCACCCGCATGCGTGCCTGATCGCGCTTCCAGAGGGCGAGCAGATTCCGCCAGCTGTCAGGCGGATTACCGGCATCTCCGAGCAGATGCTGCGGTCCGCTGTCGACGGACGTGACGTCTGGCGCCAACTGTCGGCGGAAGCCGCGAGTCTCACGCAGCAGCCCGCGCCGACGGTCATCCACTTCGCGCAATTCGAACAGCCGTTCCTTCGCACGTTGGCCCACGGCGTGTGTCCGCTCGACGTGGTCTGCACACGAGATATCGCCAGGCGTCTTCTGCCCAATCTGCCGCGCTGCAGCCTGCGCGCCCTCGCTGGATACTTCGGCCGCGCGGTTGGCCTGCTGCGCCGCAGCGCCGACCACGTCGAAGCGACGGCGTTCGTCTGGCAGGAGCTGGTCCGCCTGCTCGAGACGAAGGGCGTGGCCACGTGGAGCGCGCTCCACGACTGGCTCGCCGCACCCGTCGAGCGGACGCGCGGTCGACGACGCGTCTGGCCGATGCCCCGCGACGTGCGGCTTTCAGTGCCGCATGCGCCTGGCATCTATCGCATGCTCCGCACAGACGGCAGCGTGCTGTATGTCGGCAAGGCGGCGTCGCTCCATCATCGCGTCAACAGCTACTTCCGGAAGCAGCACGGCGTGCACGAACGAGCGCTCGAGATGCTGTCGCAAGCACGCGCGATCTCGTTCGAGGTCACACCCAGTGCGCTCGAGGCCGCGCTCCTCGAGCCGGACGAAATCAAGCAGCACCGACCGCCCTACAACATCGCCCTCACGATTCACCACCGGGCCTTGTGGTTCGCATCGCCAGACCTGACTGCGCGTAGCCGAGAGCCGTCACCCCACAGCCCACTCGGCCCGTTTGCTTCGAGCGAGACGCTCGATCAATTCGTGGCACTCGCTCGGGGAGACCGCGCGGCGCTGACGACCGGTCGATGGGGCCCAGATGCGGGCACGTTCAAAGCCGGTTACGAGCAGTTGTGCGCGACACATTCTGAAATGCCGCGCGTCGATCTCTCACCGCACGCGAAGCTGCTGCGGCTTGGCACGCGGCTGTGGAGGGAAGGCCGGCGAGACCGCGATGTCGACGACGACGATGCCAACGAGACGCGTTCTGGCATGACGATATGGACGCCGGAGCTCGTGCAAGTCTCCCTGGAGTGGCTTGCACTGCGGGCGGCGCTCGCCAAGCGCCGCGCGATCTGGCTGACGCGGTTGGCCGATTCGAGTGTGGTGTGGCGCGAGCCCGGCGACAGTTGTGCGCGCCTCATCGTGATCGAAAAAGGCGAAGTCACGTTGCGCACGGTCGCCGACGCAAGCGCACCGCCACCGATTCCACCAGGTTGCCATCGTCCAATCGACGCACGTCGCAAGGCCTTCACCGTCGCCTCGTTCGATCGCTTGCGAGTATTGACGATGGAGCTGAAGCGGCTGATTGCCGCTGGCGCTCCAGTCGCGCTGCGCCTGGGCGTCGGACCCGCACTCGACGAATCGCGACTTGCGTCCGCGCTGTGGTGGGTGTGATGAGCCGTTCGGCTGCCACCATTCTTCACGCGGACCTCGACGCCTTTTACGCGTCCGTCGAACAGCTCCTGGACCCTCGCCTGCGGGGCAAGCCGATTGCGGTCGGCGGCGGCGTGGTGCTCGCGGCCTCCTACGAAGCGCGGGCCTTCGGCGTACACAGCGGGATGCCCGGACGCCGCGCGC
>JBKPTE010000136.1:0-16647 GCA_046735335.1 Acidobacteriota bacterium
AGGAGTTATCGAATGAGCGGAGTACGCGTTCTGGTCGGGACCCGCAAGGGCGCTTTCATCATGACGTCCGACGGCAAGCGCGAGCGGTGGGACATTACGGGCCCCCACTTCGGCGGCTGGGAAATCTACCACGTCAAGGGATCACCGGCAGATCCCAACCGTTTGTATGCGTCGCAGAGCACCGGGTGGTTCGGGCAGCTCATCCAGCGTTCGAACGACGCCGGCAAGACCTGGGAGCCCGTCGGCAACAAGTTCACGTACGAAGCCGGCGGCCCGACGACGCACAAGTGGTACGACGGCACGCCGCATCCGTGGGAGTTCGCCCGGGTGTGGCACCTCGAGCCCTCGTATTCGGATCCGGACATGGTGTACGCCGGCGTGCAGGACGCCGCCATGTTTCGCACCACCGACGGTGGGCAGAACTGGAACGAGCTGCCGGGGCTCCGCGGTCACACGTCCGGTCCGGACTGGCAGCCAGGCGCAGGCGGGCTGTGCCTCCACACGATCATCCTCGATCCCCGCGACCCCAACCGGATCTTCATCGCGATTTCCGCCGCCGGCGCGTTCCGCAGCGACGATGGCGGGACGACGTGGAAGCCGATCAATCGCGGCTTGAAGTCGCAGGGCATCCCGAAGCCCGAAGCGGAGGTTGGCCACTGCGTGCACCGCATCGCGATGCACAAGTCCAGGCCGAACGTACTCTTCATGCAGAAGCACTGGGACGTGATGCGCACCGACGACGGCGGCGAATCGTGGAACGAGGTGAGCGGGAACCTGCCCACCGATTTTGGATTTCCGATCGACGTGCACGCGCACGAACCCGAAACGATCTACGTCGTCCCGATCAAGAGCGATTCGGAGCACTATCCGCCTGACGGCAAGCTGCGCGTCTACCGCAGCCGGTCGGGCGGGAACGAGTGGGAGCCGCTGACGAAAGGCCTGCCGCAGCGCGATTGTTACGTCAACGTGCTGCGCGACGCGATGGCGGTCGACTCGCTGGACTCGTGCGGCATCTATTTCGGGACGACGGGCGGGCAGGTCTACGCCTCGTCCAATGGCGGCGATACGTGGACCGCGATCGCGCAGAACTTCCCGTCCGTGCTGTCGGTCGAAGTCCAGACGCTCTCATGATTCGTGTCGTGCTGCCCGCGCATCTGCGCAAGCTCGCGCAGGTCGACGGCGAAGTTGCCGTCGACGTCACCGGACGGGCGACGGTGCGCGCGGTGCTCGACGCGCTCGAGGACCGCTACCCGCAGCTTCGCGGAACGATTCGCGATCACATCACGTTGAAGCGGCGACCCTTCGTCCGCTTCTATGCGTGCGAGGAAGACTTCTCGAACGAACCGGCTGACGCGCCGTTGCCGACGGCTGTGGAAGAGGGCGCCGAGCCACTGCTCGTGGTCGGCGCCATGGCGGGGGGGTGATCGCAGCGAAGCGACGGGCTACTTGCAGGTGCCCGCGATTCGCTGCAGCGAGCGCGCCTGCATCGACCGATCCTCGAGCGTGCCGGTCAGGCTGACGCGATGGCCGATGTGATTCGCGAGCCGCAGCCTGTGCATCGCGTCGACGACGTCGATCGATGCCGCGCTCTTTCTCAGGAAGCCCGACTTCCAACTACGCGCCTTCGGCGCATCGGCGCCGCTCGTGTCCTTGAGCCGGAACGTATCGTCCGAGCGTTCGAGGCACCCGCTGACGGTCGTCATGCGCGCGGTCGTCCCCACCGACTCGGGTTCTGCGCTGTCGTTGACCGACGATGTCGCATCCGCGGCCTTTGCCGGCTCGGGCTGGGGCAGCGTCGAATCCGCTTCAACGGCGGCCCTCGGGCGCTCGGGCGTATCCGATGCACTATGCGCGGCCGCGACCAGCATTGCCGCAGCCATGATGCACATCAGCGCGATGAAGATGGTCTCCGCGCCGAACGTGCGCATCCACCGGACGGGCGTCTTCGCGGCCGGCGCCGGGGCCGGCGGCGTTGCCGGTTTCTTCGACGAGGCCGCGGCCTTCTTCACGCGCATCGATTTCTTGACAGGCATCGATGTCCTCCTTCGGAACATGGACCTGTTGAGCAATCGAAGTGCCCGCGCCCTGCTTCGTGCCGGCCTCGGATAAACTCCGGCAAACGGGCGGGTTGCGGCGAGCCGCTCCCGGGCTTGCAATTCTGTGGGCTCGCGCGGCGGCCCAGTTCTGTGATCGGCTATCCGGATTAGGGATCGGATGGAAATTCACCTGATCGACGGCACCTACGAACTGTTCCGCCATTACCACGCGCTGCCGTCCGTTCGCGATCGCGAGGGGCAGGAAGTGGCGGCGGTGCGCGGTGTGCTCGGCTCGGTCCTCGGGATGATCAACGCGGGCGCAACGCACATTGCTGTCGCGACGGATCACGTGATCGAGTCGTTTCGCAACGAGCTGTGGCCGGGCTACAAGACGGGTGCCGGCATCGAACCGGATCTGCTCTCGCAATTCTCCGTGCTCGAGGACTCGCTCGCGGCTCTGGGGATCACGGTCTGGCCGATGGTCGAGTACGAGGCTGACGACGCCCTCGCATCCGGAGCGGCGCTCGCGGCCAGCGATACGAACGTCGCGCGCGTGATCATCTGCACGCCCGACAAGGACCTGGCGCAGTGCGTCCGCGGTACGCGCGTCGTGCAGTTGAACCGGCGTGCGCGCACCGTTTGCGACGAGCATGGCGTCGTGGCGAAGTTCGGCGTCGGGCCCGAATCGATACCCGACTTCCTCGCGCTGGTCGGCGATGCGGCGGACGGGTATCCCGGATTGTCGGGCTGGGGGCTGAAGTCGACGGCCGCGGTGCTGTCGCGCTATGCGCACCTCGAGAGGATTCCGGAGGACTGGCGCGAGTGGCAGGTCAACGCGGCCAATCGCGCATCGTTGTCGCTGACGCTCGCGCGGGATCGCGATCGCGCGCTGCTCTTCCGCACGCTCGCGACGCTTCGATCGGATATTCCGCTGTTCGAATCAGTGGAGGCGCTTCGGTGGACGGGTCCGAGGCCGGAGTTCGCGGAAATCGGCGCACGCTTCGACACGGCGCTGGCCATCCCATCACCACGCGCGTAGCCCGCCGCTTTGCGTGTAGAACGCCTCTTTGGAGGCGCCCCGCCGGAAGATTGAGAGGATCCTTCCCGAACCGTGCCTCAGCCACCAGGGCGCCGGCTTATTGGGACGAGATCGATTGCAGACTGCCGATTGTAGATTGCCGAGTGAATTGGCGAATGTGGATTGTCGATTGTGGATTGGATTGGACGATTGTGGATTTGATTGGGGATTGTGGATTGGCGATTGGATTGGGGATTGTCGAAGGGCGTGTGATGGGCGGTTCGCAACAATCGGCAATCGGCAATCCCAATCAGCGATCGGCAATCGCCACTCCAATCAGCAATCCGCAATCCAATCACCAATTTACAATCGCCAATCGCCACTTCAGTCTGCAATCTGCAGTCTGCAATCGGCAGTCGATAGCAGGCGCGCGAGCGTGCCCTGATCGATGTTGCCTCCGCTCATGACGCACGCGACCGTGCGGCCGCGCAGCCGATCGCAAATCTTGACGGCCGCCGCGAGCGACGCCGCTCCTGCGCCTTCCGCGAGGTTGTGTGTCGTGCGCAGCGCGAGCCGGACGCCCTCACGCAGCTCCTCCTCGCTCAACGTGACGATGTCGTCGAGGTAGTCCCGCAGGATCGAAAACGTGAGATCGAAGGTAACGCGGGTGGCCATCCCTTCGGCGAACGTCGCGGCGCGATCGCCGACGACCCGCGTTCCCGTGCGCCAGGAGCGCGTGAACGCGTCGGCGCCCTCCGCCTGGACCCCGATTACTTCGGCGCTGCTGCCAAGAAAGCTGCGGACGAGCGCGCAGCCGCACGCGCCGCTGCCGCCGCCGATGGGGACGAGAATGGTCTCGACGTCCGGAAGCTCTTCGAAGATTTCGAGCGCGTACGTTGCGACGCCGGCGATGAGCTCCGGCTCGTTCGCGGAGTGCACATACCGCAAGCCGTTGGAGCGCTGGAGCACCTCGACGTGCTCGCGCGCATCGTCGAAGTCGCGTCCGACCTCCAGGACCGTCGCGCCGTACGCGCGCATCGCGGCGTTCTTCTCGGGATTGTTGTCGACCGGCACGACGATCGTGCACGGCACGCCCTCGCGGCTGCACGCCATCGCGATCGATTGTCCGTGATTTCCCGTGGTTGCCGTGATGACGCCGCGCCGCTCGTCGCCCGTCAGCCGGCCAATCAGGTTCAGGCCGCCGCGCACCTTGAACGCGCCGGTCGGATTGTGGTTCTCGTGCTTGACGTGGATGCGAAGGCCCGTCTCTGCGTCGAGCAGCGGATGCCTGAGCAGCGGCGTGGGCCGGAGCGCCTGCATGACGACCCGGCGCGCCGCATAGATGTCGCGCAGCGTGACGGGCGCCGTGGCGGTATTGCGAGCGTGGCTGGACCGCATCACGCCAGCATACGGGATCGCGCCCGGTTCGGAGCAGTCCAACGGTGCGGTAATCGCGGCGGCGCGCTACGAGTTGCGCGCTACGCCTTCTCCTGGCTGACGTCGTACCCGACGAACTCCGGCAGGAACGTGTTGCCCTTGTAGTCGATGTCGCGATGGATCCCGGTGTCCGACGTGTAGTACGCGAAGACCACGCGCGACTTGAGATCCTTGAAGAACAGCTCCTCGGGGAGCTTCGGCGTGGCCTCGTTCTTCGAGATCTGCGTCAGCAGCGCGACGCGCTGGTCCGGCGTAGACTCGAGAAACGCCTTTCCGGATGCGGTGCGCGACAGATCGTCGATTCGCTTCAGGCCTTCGCGCCAGCGCGTGCGATCGGCTTCGTCGAACGCCTCGGCGAGCCGCGCGTCGATGTACGCGGCGACCTTCGCCGCGCGCGCGCCGGGCGAGTGATCGTCGACCGGAATGATCATCTCGCTCAGCTCGTCGACGAGCTTCAGCTCGGCCGGCGTGAAGAACGTGGCCGTTGCCGCTGTTTGGGCCCCAAGGGGCGTCGACGTCGAGAGCACGCCGGCAGCCGCGGCCGCGGCGCCGAGCTTGAGCACGTCGCGACGGGTGAGATCGTTGTCCTCCATCACAGGTTCCCCTTCTGCAGCTCCGAAGCCAGGTAGTCGCACGAACGCCACGCGAGCGCCATGATCGTCCACGTCGGGTTCTGGCACGACGCGTTCACGTGGCTGCTGCCGTCGACCACGAACAGGTTGCTCACGTCGTGCGATTGCTGAAACTGATTGAGCACCGACGTCTTCTTGTCGAGCCCCATGCGGGACGTGCCGAGCTCGTGGATCGACCAGCCTTCGGTGAGAATGCGGCGGTCCACCTGGATGTTCTCGAACCCCGCCGCTTCGAACATCTCCTGCGCGGTGTTCGCCATGTCCTCGCACATCTTCTTTTCGTTGTCCCCGAACTTGTAATTGAAACGCAGGACGGGTATGCCCCACTTGTCCTTCAGCTCCGGATCGAGGTCGACCTGATTCTCGTATCGCGCGAGCACTTCACCGAAGCCTCCCATGCTGATGTACGCCCCGGTGTAGTCGCGGACGTGCTTCTTGTAGCCGGCGCCGAATCCAGGCGTCTCGAACGCGTTGCCGGGAAACATCTCCGTGCCCGAGCTGCCTTCGAACCCGTAGCCGCGAACGAAACCAGCCTGCCGATCCGAGAGGTTGCGGAAGCGCGGCACGTAAAAGCCGCCCGGGCGCCCGTCGTCGAGCGTGCGCGGCTTGCCCACGAGATCCTTCGCGAGTCCTGTCACGCTCGGCCCCATGACGTGCTCGCAGAAGTTGTGGCCCACGTGGCCGCTCGAATTCCCGATCCCGTTCGGGTGCGCGCTCGACTTCGACAATAGCAGCAGCCGTGCGGATTCAAGCGTCGACGCGGCGACGACGACCACCTTGCCCAGCGCGTCGTAGCCGCGCCCGCTCTCCGAATCGACGAACGCGACGCCGCGTGCCTTGCCGGTGCTCTTGTCCACGAGGATCTCGCGCGCGATCGCGTTCGTCCTGATCGTGAGATTGCCGGTGTCCGCCGCCGGGTAGATCAAGCCGGTGGGCGAGTCGAACGCCGCGTGGATGTCGCATCCGCCGGCGCGGCGGCCGCAGGCGCCCCGGCCGAAGCAGCGGCTCCGATACTTGTTGTGCTTCAGGCCATCGGTGGTCACCCCCGCGCGGTACGGCGTCAGCACGCGGTTCATCTTCTTCAGCGAGTGGCGAAGCGTGACCTCCGCCGGGTTGAGCCGCGTCGGGCGTTGAAAGATGCTGTCGGGCAGCTGCGGCAGGTTCTCTTTCACGCCCGAGATGCCGAGATACTGGTCGACCCGGTCGTAGTACGGCTCGATGTCCTTGTAGGAAATGGGCCAGTCGTCGCCGTAGCCGTCGTGCGTCTTCGCTTTGAAATCGTAGTCGGAGAGGCGCAGCGCGAGACGCCCCCAGATGTTCGTCTTTCCGCCGAGGCAGCGCGCGCGCACCCACGCGTACTTCGTTCCGCTGTAGGGATGCTCCTTCTCGTTGACGACGATGTTCTTCGAGTAGTCGGGACCGTTCCAGCTCTGCACGTACGAGAAGACTTTGGGGTTCTTCGATGCCGGCGTGGCGTACGGCGGCTGCCGGATGTTGTACTCGTTGTACGTCAGCGCGTGATAGCCCGGCTGCATCTCGCCGCGCCTCGGGTGGTCGTACGGCCACTCCATCGATTTCAGCTCTTTGGTCGTGTCGATCTTCTTTCCTGCCTCGAGCAGCAGCACCTTCATGCCGTGCGAGGTCAGCACGTGCGCGGCCATGCCGCCAGCGGCGCCCGACCCGATGACGATGGCATCGTAGGTGCGCTTGAGATCGACTTCTGGTTCCTGCGGGTTCTGAAGAAAGCGGATGAGCGTCATGATGTCTTCCTACCGTGCCGTCCAGCCGCCGTCGATGACGAGCGTGTGGCCCGTGATCAGCGACGCAGCGGGCGACGCCAGAAAGAGGATCGCGCCGGTGACCTCCACCGGCTGGCCGATCCGATGAAGCGCCGCGATGCGGTCGACGACGTCCGCTCTGAACGCGGCGTTGTCGAGGGCAGGCGCCGTGCCCGGGGTTTCGATGAAGGTCGGCGCCACGGCGTTCACGGTGATGCCGTGTCGTCCCCACTCTATCGCGAGACAGCGGGTGAGGTGGCTGATCCCCGCCTTGGTCATGCAGTAGACCGATTCGCCGGGCAGCGCCACGAAGCCGGCCTGCGAGCTCAGGTTGACGATCCGTCCGTGCCGCTGCCGGATCATCACGCGGCCGACGGCCTGGCTGACGAAGAACGTTCCCTTGAGATTGACGAGGCAGGTGGCGTCGAAGTCAGGCTCGGTGACGTCTTCCGCGAGGTTCTCGGGCGCGATGCCCGCGTTGTTGACGAGCACGTCGATGCGGCTGAACCGCGCGACGGTCTCGTCCACGGCCGCCGCAATCTGACCGAGACTCGTGACGTCCATCTGCAGCGGCAGCGCGCGGCGTCCCATCCCCTCGATCTCGGCGACGAGCTCCGGCGCGCCCGATCGATCACGCAGCCCGAGCGCGACGTCCGCGCCGGCTGCGGCGAATGCCAGCGCCGTCTCGCGTCCGAGTCCGCGCGCGGCGCCGGTGACGAGCACAATCTGGCCTGCTACGTTGAAATCAGGACGCTCGACCATGCGGATCCTCATTGTGCGGCAACCACCAAATCTACTCCTGATCTCTCGTGTCCCGTGATCCGAGGCCTGGATTCTGGGGCTCGTGTGAACCCTGACGCCGCCGGATCGTCTAAGACGGGAGTATGCGGTTCCTGTCCCAGCGTCCGAAGCGGATCCTGCGCCGGCTCGTCCGCGCACCCCTCTTTACGTCCGTTGCCGTCCTGACGCTGGCGCTCGGGATCGGCGCCAACACCGCCATCTTCAGCGTTGTCCGCGGCGTGCTGCTGAAGCCGCTGCCGTTCGATCACCCCGACGAGCTCGTCGGAGTGTGGCATACGGCGTCAGGGCTGGGCATACCGCTCCTGAATCAATCGCCGTCGCTCTACCTCACGTATCGCGACGAGGGCCGGACGTTCCAGGACTCGGGGATGTGGGATACGACGGCGGTCTCCGTGACCGGCGTCGGCGAGCCCGAGCGCGTCGACGCTCTGGAAGTGACGGACGGGACGCTCGCGGTCCTGCGCGTGCAGCCGACCCTCGGACGCCGCTTCACGGCAGACGACGACTCGCTGAAAACGCCGGAGCGCGTGATGCTCGCGCACTCGTACTGGCAGCGGAAATTCAGCAGCGATCCCTCGGTGATTGGCCGCCAGGTGATGGTCGACGGCTCGCCGCGGGAGATCATCGGCGTGCTGCCCGCGTCCTTCCGCTTCCTCGGCACGCATCCGCAGCTCGTGCTGCCGATGCGCATCAATCGGGCCGAGGTGTTCGTCGGCAACTTCAGCTACCAGGGCATCGCGCGCCTGAAGCCGGGGGTCACGATCGCGCAGGCGAACGCAGACGTCGCCCGCATGCTCCCGATGGTGATGGATCGCTTTCCGATGCCGCCCGGCTTCACGAAGCAGATGTTCGAGGAGATTCACCTCGCTCCCAATGTCCGTCCGCTCGCGCAGGACGTGATCGGCGAGGCCGGGCGCGTCCTGTGGGTCCTCCTCGGCACGGTCGGGATCGTGCTGCTCATCGCGTGCGCGAACGTCGCGAACCTGTTTCTGGTGCGCGCGGAAGGCCGCCAGCAGGAGCTGGCGATCCACGCGGCGCTCGGCGCCGGATCGCGCCGCATCGCATGGGAGCTGCTGTCCGAAAGCCTCGTGCTCGGGTTGATCGGCGGCGCGGCGGGGCTGCTGCTCGCCTACGTTGCGCTGCAAACGCTCGTCGCGATGGCTCCCGCGGGCCTGCCGCGCGTCGAGGACATCGGGATCGATCCGCTCGTCCTGCTGTTCACGCTGGGTGTGTCCCTGCTCGCGGGCCTGCTGTTCGGCATCATTCCGGTGCTCAGGTTTGCCTCGCCGCGGCTTGCATCGACGCTCAATCAGGGCGGACGCGGCGGCACGGCGAGCCGGCAACGGCATCGGGTGCGTAACGCGCTCGTCGTCACGGAAATTGCGCTCGCAGTGGTACTGCTCGTGGCATCGGGCCTGATGATTCGTACGTTCCAGGCGATGCGGCACGTGAATCCGGGCTTCACGAACCCTGCGCAGGTGCTGACGCTGCGGATCTCCATCCCCGACTCGTTGATCAAGGATCCCGAGGGGGCCGCGCGGACGCACCAGCGCATTCAGCAGAAGCTGCAGGAGCTCCCCGGCGTCAACTCCGTTGCCCTCACGTCGGCGGTCGCGATGGAAGGATACGGCGAGCACGATCCCGTCTTCGTCGAAGACTTTCCGGGGCCCGGCGGACGGGTGCCGCCGATTCGGCGCTACAAGTTCACCGATGGCAGCTATTTCGCGACGATGGGCAACCCGCTGATCGCCGGACGGCGACTCACGTGGGACGACACCTTCAACCGCCTCCCCGTCGTCGTCATCAGCGAGAACCTCGCGCGCGAGTACTGGAAAGAGCCGTCTGCGGCGCTGGGACGCCGCATCCGGAACAGCCCCGACAACGAATGGCGCACGATCGTCGGCGTCGTCGGCGACGAGCGCGATGAAGGACTCTCGAAGCCGCCGCCTGCCACGGTGTACTGGCCGCTGATCCTCAATCACTTCTGGACCGATCCGGTGCGAGTTCAGCGTAGCCTGACGTACGCCATCAGGACGGATCGCGTGAAGTCGCCGACGCTGCTGAAAGAGATCCAGCAGGCCGTCTGGTCGGTGAACGGCAGCCTGCCCGTTGCGAACGTGCGCACGCTGTCCGAGATCATGTCGGCATCGATGGCGCAGACCTCCTTCGCGCTCGTGATGCTTGCGATCGCCGGCGGCGTCGCCTTGCTGCTCGGGATCGTCGGGATTTACGGCGTGATCGCCTACATCGCGTCGCAGCGGACGAAGGAGATCGGGATTCGGATTGCGCTGGGTGCGGTGGCGCGTGACGTCACCGGCCTGTTCGTCCGCCAGGGGCTGCTGCTCGCGTGCGCGGGGATCCTGATCGGGCTCGTCGCCGCTGGAGCCGCGAGCCGCGTGATGACCACGCTCCTCTATGGGGTCGGGGGGCTGGATCCGATCACGTATGCGGGCGTTGCCGTCGGCCTTGGACTGACGGCGATCCTGGCGTCGTATCTGCCCGCCGCCCGCGCGGCGCGGATCGATCCGGCGGAAGCCCTGCGCCGCGAAGTGTAAGACCCAGCGTCGCAATTTCTGCGATCAAAATCGCCACACTCGGGGGTCAGAGCCCCGGCCGGGGTCAGAGCACCGGGCGCCCGCCGACTGTGAGAGAGTTGCTCTCGTGGAAGGCAGCGTGCCGGCGAAGGGGAGAGCCGCTCGCGTTCGCAGGAACCTGCGGCTTGGGCTGGAGCTTGCCTGGACGGCCTCTCCGAGCTCGTTGATCCGCTACTCGCTGCTCGGCGTCCTCAACGCCGCGATGCCGCCGATCGCCGTGTACCTTGGCGCGGCGCTCGTGAACCGCATCGCCGACGCGCGCCTGCATTCGCTGCGCTTCACGGACATGCTGCCGATCCTGATCGGCCTCTGGATGACGGCGTCGGTGCAGCGCGCGATTGGCGCGTACACCGGCTACGGCCGCAACCTGTTCATCCGCCGCGTGGAGCTCGAAGCGGAGCGGCGGCTGCTCGCGCAAGCGTCACGCGTCGACCTCGGGCACTTCGACAACTCCGATTGGCACGATCGGCTCGCGCGCGCGAAGCGCGACGTGTCGTGGCGGCCTGGCGACCTGACCTGGTCGGTCCTCGGGCTCTCCGGCAACGTCGTGAGCATCTTCCTGATGGCCTCGCTCCTCGCGAGCCTCCACTGGTTCCTGGTCGTGCTCGCGCTCCTCGCCGCGACGTTGTCGCTCGCGCTCGAACGCCGCATCACCTCGCAGCTCTACGAGTTCTTCTACAAGGAGACGCCGGAGGAGCGGGAACGCGGATACCTGAGCGATCTGCTCGTGCAGCCCAGGACGACGAAAGAGATTCGCGCGTACGTGCTGGCGGAATATCTGCTCGGCCGGCATCACGATCTCTCCGAGCGTCTGTATGCCCAGCGCGAACGCATGTACCGATCGGCGACGCGGATCTCCGCGCTGACGGGCCTCGTCACCGGCACCACGCTGGCACTCGCCTACGTCTTCGTCGCGGTCAAGGGGGCGGCCGGATCGATCGATCCCGGCGGGGTGGTCCTCGTCATCGGGGCGTTCACGTCGCTCGCGAGCACGCTCGGCAACATCTCCAGCACGTTCGTCGCCGTCGATCAGCACACAACGTTCCTGGACGACTACTTCTCGTTTCTCGCAATCGATCCGCTCGTGCCGCTGCCGCCGGCGCCGTATCCGAATCCAGCCTGGCACATCGACGACATCGAGTTCGACAAGGTGTCGTTCACGTATCCGGGCGGCACGCAACCCGCCGTCGCCGGCCTCGACCTGCACATCCGCAACGGCGAGCTGATCGCGCTCGTCGGCGAGAACGGCGCGGGCAAGAGCACGCTGGTCAAGCTGCTGCTGCGGTTCTACGACGCCGACACGGGATCGGTCCGCGTCGGCGGAGTCGACGTCAAGAACCTCGACCCCGAGGTCCTGCGCAGCCGGATCGGCGTCCTGTTCCAGGACTACGCCAGCTATGAGCTCTCGGTGCGCGAGAACGTCACCATGGGGCGCCCGCAGGGCGTCGTCGACGACGAGCGCGTCATGGAAGCGCTCCGTGACGCGCGAAGCGAGTGGCTCGTGTCGCGGATGCCGAAGGGCCTCGATTCGAAGGTGGGGCGCCTCTTCGAAGGCGGCCACGATCTCTCCGGCGGCGAGTGGCAGCGCCTCGCGCTCGCGCGGATCATGTACCGCGACGCCGACATCTGGATTCTCGACGAGCCGACGTCCTCTCTCGACCCGGAGGCCGAGGCGGGCATCTTCGCGGAACTGAAGGAGAACCTGAAGGGCCGGATCGGGATCGTGATCTCGCACCGCTTCTCGACGGTGCGCATCGCGGATCGGATCGCCGTCATCGCGGACGGACGCGTCGCAGAGCTCGGCAACCACGAACAGTTGCTGCGCGCTGGCGGCCGCTACGCGCAGTTGTTCGAGCTCCAGGCCGCTGGATACCGTTAGGAGGATGTTGGCTTGTCCACCGTGCGCGGAGGCGGATCTCACATCCGCCGAATGAACGCGATCAGATCCGCCATCTGCTGAACGTCGATCTGGGCTTCGAGCCCCTCCGGCATGGCGGACATGTCGGACGCACGCATCGACGCAATGCGCGCGCGCGGCACCGTCGTCTGGCCGCCGCCAGGCATTCGGAACGTCACAGACGCCGGAGTCTCCGCGCCGATGACGCCCGCGAGCGTGCTTCCATCCGTCAGTTCGACGTCCCACAACTCGTAGCGGTCGGCAATCGAGCCGTTCGGCTCCAGGATGTCGACGAGAAGGGCGCCTGGCAGCCGGTTCCGCACTTCGCCGAGATCTGGTCCGAACGCAGTGCCGCCCTCACCTCGATACTGGTGGCATACCGAGCACACGCGCGTGAAGACCTGATGTCCGCGCTCGACATCCCCGTTCATCGTTGCCGCGGCTCCATAGCGGGCGACGACTTCGTCGCGTGCCCCGGCCGCGCCGGCGATGGGCGTCAGCTCCGCGAAGAGCGTTCGCGCCCGATCGCGCTGCCGTTCGTCGTCGACCATCATCAGCCGGACGCGCAGCGGCCGTTCGATTTCCGTCGGCTTGATCTTCCGTGACGAAACGGCATCGAGCAGGACGGGAATCCGCCCCGGTTCGCGCACCAGTCCGCGGACGGCTTCGTTTCTGACTGCCGGCGTCCACCGGTTCCAGAGATCGACGAATGTCGCCGCGACGTGTGACCCCTTGATCGCAGCGAGGACGCGAACGGCGGCGATCTGGACGGGCGCCGCCTCCGGCCGGGTGAGTACGTTTGTGAGGAGCTGTTCGTACTGCGCGGCGTCCGACATCCCGAGCACGCGGACGGCGTCCGCCCGCTTCCCCGGGTCAGCGCCTGAATCGCGCACGAGCGCTTCCGCTGTACTTAGAAGAGCGGCAGACGAGGAGCCGGACGGGAGGCCGAGCATCTCGAGGAGCTGAAGCGCCGCGGTACGGACGGGCGCGTCCTGGTCGCGGAACAAGCGCGCAGCGAGCAGCTCGCGGTCGAGGTCGCTATCGGGATCGCGCGGCTTCTCGGTCCTTGGGCCGCTGGCGAGCCCTTCGAGCGTTGGCGCGGTCCACCAGCGTTCGACCGATCCCTGCAGCACCGAACGGAGGATCTCGTGTTGCGCTGCGGCATCCTTCTGCGCCGCTGCGACGCCGGCGATCTTCGCGACGAGCGCGCGTCCGCCTGGCGTGTCTTCCTCCGCGAGGCGCTTGACCGCGGACTGCCACAACTGCACCGGATCCCATCCCGCCGCCGAGAGTGCCGCGACCTGCATCCACTCGTCCTCGACGTTCGAGAACAGCAACTGATTGCGCGCGGTCATCGCGTCAGGGCTTCGGAGGTTTCCGAGCGAGAGCAGGAGCTGAAAGCGGACCCTTGCGTTCGCATCGCTCGTCATCCGAAGCAGGCTGGCGGCGAGCGCGGGCATGTCGGAGAGGTGGAGCTCCGCGATCTGGATGGCGTTTTCACGGACGCCCGGAGTCGGGTCGCGGAGCGCGGCGTCGACGACCGTGGGCTGCAGCTCGTGCAACCCTTCGAGCGTCCACAACGCGTGGACGCGTCCGACTGGATTGTCCGCGGACGCGGCGAGCCTCGTCAGCAGCGGGACAACGTCGGCAGGCGCGCGATCGATCAGCAGACGCTGCGCCTGACGCCGCCACCAGATGTTCGAGTCTCCAAGCCGCTGAACGAGCTCCGCGGCTGACGCGTCGCCGAGCGTCACCGCATCGGCCCATGACGGTGCCGGCGATCCTTCTGGAACGATCCGATAAATTCGCCCGCGGTCGTTGCCCGCATACAAGTCGCTCGACTTCGCCGTCCGATCGTCGAGCCACTCGGGGTGTTCGAGGATCTTCCGGTAGTAATCGATCACGTAGAGCGCGCCGTCCGGTCCGATGTAGAAGCTCACCGGGCGGAACCACGCATCGGTGGACGCCAGGAATTCGCGTCCCTCCTGCATGCGGCTCGCCCGGAACGTCGCGCCGTGCTCGCGGACCGCATCGACGTGGACGATGTTGTGCGCGCCTTCGGCGACGAAGGTTGCGCCCCGGTAGGCCGGCGGAAACAGATCCGCCAGGTAACACGTCACTCCGGAAGCGGCCGTCATCACGCCAACGTCGGTCAGCAGCTGAAACTCTGGGTTGCGCGTGATCGGGAAGACATCCGCCGGCTGCCGGTAGTCAGGCAGCTGTTCGACGACGGCAGGCGGCGCGAACGCGGGATTGCGCGAGAGATACCGCGCCGCGACGACCTCCTCGAAGAGGTGACGGTTGTTCGTGTTCAGGAAGTGATGTCCCCACGCATCGAAGGTATGCCCGTATTGGCTTCGCGAGGAGAGCATCTCGAGCTGCCGAGTGTCCGGACGGAATCGCACGCTCCGGCCGTTCGCATCCGCCGGCAGCCGCGGCGAGTCAGGCTGCGATGTGAAGTGGACTTCGCTTCCGCGGTCGCCGAACAGCTCGTGGTAGCGAATCGTCCTGACCGGGCCTTCATTCGCGAGGTAGATCCAGTTGTCCATTCCATAGACGGGCGTGTTCATCCCGTGCTGCGGGTTCGTGCGCGCGAAGCCCGTCAGAACCTGGCGCTTGATATCGGCCTTCCCGTCGCCGTTCGTGTCCTCGAAATACAAGACGTCCGGCGGATCCGTGACGATGACCCCCTTCTTCCAACGCATGATGCCCGTTGGCAGCCGGAGCCCGTCCGCGAACACCACGCTCTTGTCGGGGCGGCCGTCACGATTGGTGTCCTGCAGCAGGACGACGCGTCCCGTCCCGCTCACGTCGAGCGGGTAGCCATGCATTTCGACGACGTACGTGCGGCCGTACTCGTCGACCTCCATCGCCACGGGATCCGACACGAGCGGCTCTGCCGCGTAGACCTCAATGCGGAAGCCGTCGGCGATGCGGAAGGTCGCGAGCGCTTGCTGCGGGCTGTAGGGCGGTCCGCTTTGGGTGCTCGAGAGCTGGGGCGCCTGAAGGACTGCGACGATGAGAAGGATGGCCCGGCGCACGCCCGTGACGATACACCACACGCCGGCGGGTGGTGATCTACAATCGGGCCCGTTCACTCGTTCGAAAGGCACGACATGCCCCCTACAACGATCAGCCGGCGTCACCTGTTTCGAATGGCAGGCTTTTTTGGCGCGGGAAGCCTCGCGCCCGCGCGTCTCACCGGCGCGGCCGAGCCATTCAGCCCCCCCACCCGCGTTGACACGAGTGTCAACGTCTACAAGTCGATCGGCGTCCGCCCGCTGATCAACTGCCGCGGGACGTTCACGATCATCGGCGGTTCCACGGAGCTGGCCGAAGTGCGGGAGGCCAAGAGCGCGGCCAACCAGCAATACGTTCAGCTCGACGAGCTGATGGACGCCGTCGGCGCGCGGCTCGCCGAGCTGACGCAATCGGAATGGGGCATGGTGAGCGCGGGCTGTGCTGCGGCCATTTCGCACGCGACCGCCGCGTGTGTGGCGGGCGGCAATCCGGATCTGCACGTCCGCATTCCGAACCTGGCGGGATTCGACAAGGATGAAGTGATCATCCCGGCGCAGTCGCGCAACGTCTACGACGCAGCGATCCGCGCGCTGGGGGTCAAAGTCGTCGAAGTGAGCACGCCGGAGGCGCTGGACCTTGCCATCGGCCCGCGCACCGCGATGATCTACATCTTCGCCGGACCAGCGCACGACAGCGGACCGATGTCGACCGAGGCGATCTGCAGCATCGCAAAGCCGAAGAAGGTGCCGGTGCTCGTCGACGCGGCGGCGGAGATCCTGACGATTCCGAACGTGCACCTGCAGCGCGGCGCGACGCTCGTCTGCTACAGCGGCGGCAAGTACATTCGCGGTCCGCAGAGCGCGGGCCTTCTGCTCGGGCGCAAGGATCTCGTCAAGGCCGCCTGGGTACACAGCGCGCCGCATCATGGGTACGCGCGTAGCATGAAGGTCGGACGCGAGGAGATGGTCGGCATGCTCGTCGCGGTCGAGAGCTGGGTCAAGCGCGACCACGACGCCGAGTGGAAAGAATGGGTCGGCAGGTGCGAGCAGGTGGCCAGCCGTCTGGCATCGATCCCGGGCGTGAAGACGGCGGTGCGCGGGCCGGACGAGGGTTTGAGCAATCGAAGCCCGAGCCTCAGCGTCCGCTGGGATTCTTCGAAGCTTGGAATCACGGGAACGGAAGTGGCGGACATCCTCTACACGACCGAGCCGCGCATCGCCTTGAACGGAAGCCGCGCCGGTAGTCCCGCTCCCGATGGGTCCGGCGACACGGGCATCACGATCGTCGCGGCCATGATGCTGCCGGGCGACGAGAAGGTCGTCGGACAGCGCGTCGCGGACGCGCTCAGCGCAAAGCATTCCCCGAAACCGGCCGAAGAGCCGGCGCCTCCCGCCGCGAACATCGCCGGCCGATGGGAGGTGGAGATCCAGTAC
>JBKPTE010000137.1:0-19014 GCA_046735335.1 Acidobacteriota bacterium
CCTACATGGAGACGGCAGGGCGCGAGGCGCTCGACACGCTCCTCTTCATCGAGGCGGAGCGCATGGCACAGGGCCTGTACGAACCAGCCGAGTGCGAGTCGGAGCGGACCGTCATCATCTCGGAACTGCAGGGAGGCGAGAACGATCCGGACCAACTGCTCGACACGGAGGTGACGGCAACCGCGTTCCGCGCGCACCCCTATCGTCATCCGACCATCGGCTGGATCGACGATCTGCGCTCCATGACGCGCGACGACCTGTACGGCTACTACCGGCGTCACTACGTGCCGCAGAACGCGACGCTCGTGGTGGTCGGGGACGTCTCGGCGGACGAGGTGCTGCGGCGCGCGGACGCGCACTTCGGGGGCATCAATCCCTCGCCGGCGCCCGTTCGAAAGCGCGCCGTCGAACCCGCGCAGGTTGGCGGGCGGAGGGTCCTCGTCGAACGGGAGGGCACGACCGCGTACCTGAAGATGGCGTGGCACGCGCCCGCGGTCCACGACGCCGACTTCTTTCCGATGCTGGTGCTCGACGCGGCGCTGACCGGAGCAAAGGGCACGAACATCTGGTCGAGCTTTCGCGGCACGCCGCCGCAGCGCAAGGCACGCGCCTACACCGCGCTCGTCGAACGCGGCCTGGCCTCTTCGGTCAGCGGCTCGCTCGTTGCGACGAAGGAACCATTCCTGTACAGCCTCTCCTTCACCGCGATGGAAGGCGTGTCGCTCCAGACGCTCGAAGCCGCGGCGCTCGAGGTCATCGAGCGCGTTCGTGAAGAGGGCCTGACGGAAGAGGAGGTCGCGCGCGCCCGGCGGCAGCTTCGGGCGCGTCTCGTCTTCGAGTCGGACAGCGTCACCAACATCGCGCACCAGTTGGGGTATTTCGAAACGGTCGCGGGTCCCGGTTTCCTCGAAACCATCCGTCCGTCGCTCGATGCGGTCACACCGGCCCGGGTTGCCGAGGCTGCCAGGCAGCGCCTTCGGGACGAGGCGCGAACCGTCGGCTGGTTTCAACCGTCGGGACGGCCCGCATGATGCCGTCGGTTGCCGCTGGACTTGCTCCCGCGCGGCAGGTCCTGGACAACGGGACTGTGATCACCGTTCAGGAGACGTCCTTCTCTCCCGCGGTCACGCTGAACGCCGTCTTCCGCGCCGGGAGCCTGTATGAGCCCGACGCGCTTCCGGGCCTCGCGTGGCTGTTCGCGCGTGTGCTCGATCGCGGAACGGCCACACGCTCCGCCGACGACATCGCGGAGGTGCTGGACGATCGCGGCGTCGCGCTGCGGATCTCGACGAACCGCCATGTCCTGACGCTCGTGTGCACCTGCCTTTCGGAGGACTATCCCGAGCTGCTGTCGCTGATGGGCGACATCGCGCGCGCGCCGATCTTCCCCCAGGATCAGCTCGACCGCCGCCGGGCGGAGGTCATCACGTCGCTGCGGCAGGATCAGGACAATCCCGCGATTCGTGCCGGCGAAGCGCTTCAGGAACTGCTGTACGGACAGTCGCATCCGTACGGACGCCCGGCGAAAGGGACGATTGCCTCGCTCGAGCGCGTCACCCGCGAGGATCTCGTCGATTACCACCAGCGCCGCTTCGCGCCGGGCGTGCTCTCGCTGGCGATCGTCGGCGACGTCGAAGGCACGGAGGCCATCGCGCGGGCCGCAGGCGTGTTCGGCGACTGGCATCGTCCGCGGCCCGCCGACCGGGACGTCCCGACCGTGCCTGCTGCGACGGGGCGGCGGCGTGTGGACATCGCGATGCGCGACAAGCCGCAATCGGATATCTCGTACGGATTCACGTCGATCACCCGTCTCGATCCCGCGTACGACGCCTACTGGATGATGAACACCATCCTGGGCCAGTTCGGACTCGGCGGACGGCTCGCCGAGAACATCCGCGAGCAGCAGGGGATGGCCTACTACGCGTTCAGCTCGTTCGATCCGAGCCTCGGGCCGGGACCGCTGGCGATCCGTGCGGGGGTCGATCCTCGCAACGTCGAGCGGGCGCTCGCCGCCATCGACGCCGAGGTCGGTGCGCTCGGTTCGGAGGGGCCGACGGAGCGGGAAATGGCCGAGACGCGGCAGTACCTGATCGGCTCGATTCCGCGGATGCTGGAGACGAACCAGAGCATCGCGACGTTTCTGCAGACCTCCGAGTTCTTCGGTCTCGGGCTCGATTACGATCGACGGCTCCCGGATCGAATGGCCGCCGTGACGATCGACGACGTCCGCGAGGCGGCGCGGACGGTGCTGCGCCCGGATCGCGCCGCCGTGGCGGTTGCCGGCCCGCCGTCCGAATGACCGTTTCGCGTCGTCCCACGCGCGCCGTCTTCTTCGACGTCGATTTCACGCTGATTCATCCCGGTCCCGCCTTTCAGGGACGAGGCTACCGCGAGTTCTGCGCGCGCCATGGCGTGGACGTCGACGCGTCGCGCTTCGAGGCGTCGGTTGCCGCGGCCTCGTCGCTGCTCGACGCGGGGGGCGGTCCGTACGATCCCGAGATCTTCGTCGAGTACACGCGGCGCATCATCGAAGCCATGGGCGGACGCGGACCCGCCGTCGAATCCGCCGCGCGGGACATCTACGACGAGTGGTCCGCCTGCCATCACTTCACGCTCTACGAAGAGGTGCCCGACGTCCTGCGCGAACTGCGCGCCGACGGCTACACGATCGGCCTGATCTCGAACACGCAGCGCTCGCTGTCGGAGTTCGAGCGCCACTTCGGCCTCGACGGGCTGTTCACCGTTGCGCTCTCGTCGTTCGACCACGGCTACATGAAGCCGCACCCGAGCATCTTCGAGGAGGCGCTGCGTCAGGCGGCGGCCGAGCCGGCGGAATCCGTGATGGTGGGGGACAGCGTGCCGCACGACATCGAGGGCGCGCTGCGGCTCGGGATACGCGGCGTCCTCGTCGCGCGCTCCGGCTTCTCGAGAGCATGCCCGCCACAGATTCCGATCATCCACTCGCTTCGGGAGCTCCGCGCGTTCCTCTGATGGCGATCCGAATCCGCGATCTCACCACGATCGAGGAGTGCCGGAAGGTGGCCGCGCTCGAACGCGAGATCTGGGCGTACGCGGACGCGGAGGACATCGTGCCGCCGCCGATCCTCATCGTATCGGTGAAGCGCGGCGGCATCCTGATCGGCGCCTTCGACGATCGCGATCGGATGCGCGGGTTCGTGTATTCGATTCCGGCGGTGAAGGACGGGCAGCTGACGCAGTGGTCGCACATGCTCGGCGTCACGGCCGACGCGCGCAACACCGGCCTCGGCGTTCGCCTGAAGCTCGCCCAGCGGGAGCGCGCGCTCGCGATGGGCGTCGATCTCATCGAGTGGACGTTCGACCCGCTGCAGGCGCTCAACGCGCACCTGAATTTCAGCCGCCTGGGCGTGGTGGTGGAAACCTACGAAGAGAACGTCTACGGCGACTCCAGCAGCCCGCTCCATCGCGGGACGCCGACCGATCGCTTCATCGCGGAGTGGCATCTCACGCGCCCGCACGTCGAGCGCCGCATCACCGCGCCGCTCGTCGTCATGCGCGACGCGGGCGTCGCGCTTGCGCCCGTCGTGAATCCGTCGACGGCCCGCGACCGCTGGCTCCGCCCCGGCACGCCGGACCTGGCGCTCGATGCGCCGCGGCTGCTGGTGGAGATCCCGACGGGGTTCACGGAGATGCAGGCGTCCGATGCGGCGCTCGCGCTGGACTGGCGGCTTTCCACGCGCGTTGCGCTCGGCCACTACCTTTCACGCCGCTACCGCGTCGTGGACTTCTTTTTGTCGAGGGAGCACGGCCGAGGGCAGTATCTGCTGACGCTCGTCAATGCCAGGTGATGGCTCCGCTCGCGTTAATGCCGGGTTATCGCTTCGCTGGCGTAAATGGCGGGTGATCGCTTTGCTTGCGTTAATGCCAGGTGATCGCTCCGCTCGCGTAAATGGCGGGTGATCGCTTCGCTTGCGTTCATGCCAGGGTGATCGCTCCGCTGGCGTAAATGGCGGGTGATCGCTTCGCTTGCGTTAATGCCAGGTGATCGCTCCGCTCGCGTCAATGGCGGGTGATCGCTTCGCTTGCGTTCATGCCAGGTGATCGCTCCGCTCGCGTTAATGCCGATGTCATTGACGCATTTCAGCCGGCATTGAGGCGTTTCACCCGGCATTGACGCGGTTCAGCCGGCATTGACGCATTTCACCCGGCATTGACGCGTTTCACCCGGCATTGACGCGGTTCAGCCGGCATTGACGCCTTTCACCCGGCATTGACGCGGTTCAGCCGGCATTGACGCATTTCACCCGGCATTGACGCATTTCACCCGGCATTGACGCGGTTCAGCCGGCATTGACGCATTTCACCCGCATCGACACCAGCGAAGCGATCATCCAGGCGGCCACGACAGAGTACGGCCGCCGAGCACGTGAAGATGGATATGGAAGACGGTCTGTCCCGCGGCGGCGTTCGTGTTGAACACCGTCCGGAAGCCGGCGTCCGCCACTCCCTTTTCCTTCGCGATGGCCGCGCCGCGGCGCACCATCTCCCCCACGATCCCATCGTCTGCGCTGGTGAGCGCGTTCAGCGATTCGATGTGCCGCCGCGGGACGACGAGCACATGAAGCGGGGCCTGCGGGTTGATGTCGTTGAAGACAACGACGCGGTCGTCCTCGTAGACGATCGATCCCGGGATCTCGCGGTTGATGATCTTGCAGAAGAGGCAGTTGGCCATGAGCGTAGGGCGGTCTTTTCAGGGCACCACGTAGGGCGGTCCTCTTAGGACCGCCGCAGCACCAGGACGCGCGCGATTCCCTGAAGATCGTGGCGGACCCGATCGACGCGCCAGCCGGTCGCGCCGGCGATCGCCACCACGGCGTCGCGCTGATCGTATCCCACCTCCACCATCAGAGGCGCGTGCGGCCGGGCTCCGGACGCGGCTTCTTCGAACAGGCGTGGATAGACCTGCAGACCGTCTTCTCCTCCAAAAAGCGCGGTCGCGGGTTCGTAGTCGCGGACTTCGGGCGGCAGGCCGGGGGCCTCGCGGAACGGGACGTAGGGCGGATTCGACACGACGAGATCGATCTCCGGAACCGGTGGCATCAAGCTGGTGTGCAGGAACGCGATGCGGCCGTTCACGTCATGGCGCAAGGCATTCCGTCGCGCGACCGCGAGCGCCGCTTCCGACGTGTCCGTCGCGAGGACCCTCGCAGAAGAAAACTCGACTGCCAGAGCGACGGCGAGGCACCCGCTCCCGGTACCGACGTCCGCGATGAGGTGCAGAGCGCTGCGATCGGCGAACGCCGCGAGCGCCTCTTCGACAATCAGTTCCGTCTCAGGTCTGGGGGTCAGCACATCCGGCGTGACTTCGAAGTCGAGCCCCCAGAATTCACGGTGGCCCGTGATGTGCGAGATCGGCTCACGGCGCGAGCGCCGGGCGATGACGTCATCGTAGGCCCGTTCGAACGACGGCGGCGCCTCGTGCAGCGCTTCGGAGAGCAGCCGCGCGCGATCCCATCCGAGCACGTGACGCGCGAGCAGATCCGCGTCGAGCGCCGCTTCCGCGGGAGCAATCCCGGCGGAAACGAGCGTCGCCCGTGCGCGCGCAATCGCGTCGCGGAGCGTCGCCATCACGCCGATGTTTCGGCGGCCGTGGCGTCCTTGAGCTTTTCGGAAGTGAAGTGGCTGGCGGCGGCGTCGATCAGCTCTCCCAAGTCTCCTTCGAGCGCGGCGGAGAGCTGGTGCATGGTGAAGCCGATTCGATGGTCGGTGATCCGGTTTTCCTTGAAGTTGTAGGTGCGGATTTTCTCGGAGCGCTCGCCCGTCCCAACCTGCGAGCGCCTGTCCTTCGCAATCGCGTCCTGCTGCTTCTGGCGCTCGATCTCGTAGAGCCGCGAGCGGAGCACCTTCATCGCCTTCGCGCGGTTCTTGATCTGCGACTTCTCGTCCTGCTGAGAGACGACGAGGCCGGTCGGAATGTGCGTGATCCGGACGGCCGAGTACGTGGTGTTCACGCTCTGGCCGCCGGGCCCGCTGGAGCAGAACGTGTCGATCCGGAGATCCTTCGGATCGATTTGGATGTCGACTTCCTCCGCCTCGGGGAGCACGGCGACGGTCGAGGTCGACGTATGGATACGTCCGCTGGCCTCCGTCGTCGGTACGCGCTGCACCCGGTGCACGCCGCTCTCGTACTTGAGACGGCTATAGACGTTCTTGCCTTCGATGAGCGCGATGACTTCCTTCGTGCCGCCGCTTCCGGTCTCGCTCAGCGACAGCACCTCGATCTTCCAGCCCTGACGCTCGGCATAGCGCGCGTACATCCGGAACAGGTCCGAGGCGAAGAGCGCCGCTTCATCCCCTCCCGTCCCCGCCCGTATTTCGAGGACGACGTTCTTGGCGTCGTTCGGATCTTTCGGGACGAGGAGGATCTTGATCTCGGCGAGGAGGGCGTCGCGCCGTTCCTCGAGCTGCCGCATCTCCTCCTGCGCGAGCTCGCGCATGTCCGGATCCGCCAGCAGTCCCTCCGTCGCGTTGATCTGCGCAACGACGTCCTTGTACTCGCGGAACTTGTCCACGAGCGGCTGCATGTCGGCGACGGCTTTCGAGTGGCTGCGGAACTTCGCCGCGTCCGCCTGCACGGCGGGCTCCGCCATCTCGGCCATCATCTGGTCGTACTTGAGTTCCACGGCAGCCAGTTTGTCGAACATGATCCCTGTAGTTGGTGAATTGGTGAATTGGTGAGTTGGTGAATTCAATTCACGAATTCACCAATTCACAAATTCACGAATTATGCATTTCCCCCCGACACCGGCGGCAGGAACGCGACTTCGTCCCCATCGTGCAGCGGCGCCGTCAAACGCGCATAGGACTCGTTCACCGCGCACGAGATGCTGCCGGTGTAGCCGTCGAGCGCCGGCCACTCGCGTGCGAGCGATTCCCACGCATCCCGCGCCGTTGCTTCGGCCGGCAGTTCGCGCTGCAGCTCCGCCGCGCCTGCCAGCTCGCGCAGCCGCGCGAAGAGCCTGACCGTTACGTGCACGCGCGCTCCAGCGCGCGGAGCCTGGCGCGTTCGTCAGCCGGATCCGCCGTGGCCCCTTCGATCCAGCTCTCCCCGCCGACGAAGTGCTCGTGCTTCCATATCGGCGCGATCTGCTTCACGCGTTCGATCGCGTAGCGGCACGCGGCGAACGCCTCCGCGCGATGCGGACTCGCCGCGGCAATCACGACGCTGGCCTCGCCGATCTCGATGCGCCCCATCCGATGGCTGATCGCGAGCGTGGCGTCGGTCCACCTGGCGGCCGCTTCCGCAGCAATCTGCTCGAACGCTTTCAGCGCCAGAGCGGGATACGCCTCGTACTCCAGCCGCAACACCTGACGCCCGGCATTGTGATCCCGCACCAGCCCCACGAAGACCGCCACCCCGCCGTCGCCGCTACCGGCAACCGATCCGCTGATCGCGGCGACGTCGAGCGGCTGATCAGTGATGCTGAACCGCAAATGGCCACCTCGAGCAGTATAAAGGGGGCCGTCAGGTTTTCGCCATGCGGGTCCGCCAGAAATGGTCGAGCGGACCGTGTCCGCCGCCGAGGCCGGGCGCATGCCGTATAGCCCCTTCGAGATAGGCGCGCGCCTGGTGCAGCGACTCTTCGACGCTCTCCCCGAGCGCGAGGTTCGCGGCAACCGCCGCCGCAAACGTGCAGCCCGTGCCGTGCGTGTGCGGCCCGGGAATACGCGGACCGCGCAGCTCGAACAGGCGATCGGGGGTGGCCACGACGTCGACGGACTCCTCGCCGCCCATGTGGCCTCCCTTCACTACTACGACGCGCGCGCCCAGCCCATGGATGCGGCGCGCCGCGATTTCCATATCGCGTTTGGAGTGAATCCGCATCTCCGCGAGGACCTCTGCTTCCGGCACGTTCGGCGTCGTCACCATCGCGCGCCGTAGCAGCTCCGTTCGGACCATGGCGACTGCCTCGTCCGCCAGCAGGCGATCGCCGCCTTTCGCGATCATCACGGGATCGACGACGACGTCGGGCAACTCGAGGCTGTCGATCGCCGCCGCCACCGCTTCGACGATGGCTGCCGTCGCGAGCATGCCCGTCTTGACGGCGTGCGGTTGAAGGTCCGAGGCGACGGCCTCGATTTGCGCGATGACGAGGTCGGTGGGTACCGCCTGCCACGCAGAGACGCCGAGCGTGTTCTGCGCGGTGATCGCGGTGATCGCGGACGTCCCGTAGACGCCGTGGGCGGCGAACGTCTTCAGATCCGCCTGGATGCCGGCGCCGCCCCCCGAGTCGCTGCCCGCGATTGTCAGTGCTGTACGCATACAGTAAAATTCCGGCCAAATGACTGTGCGGACTGCCGATTACCCCACCCTGCTGAACGCGTTTGCCGCGGACCTTTCGTCGCTCCAGCGCGCGCTCGCGGTGCTGTTCGTGACGATGCTGACGGCGGCGGCGGCGCAGGTGAGCGTGCCGCTGCCGTTCACGCCCGTGCCGTTCACGTTGCAGCCGATGATCGTGCTCCTCGGCGGCGCCGTGCTGGGCCCGCGGCTCGGGTTCGCCAGCCAGGTCCTGTACCTCGCGGCCGGCATCGCGGGGCTGCCGGTGTTCGCCGCCTCTCCGGTGCTCCCTCAGGGGATCGCGCGTCTGCTCGGCCCGACGGGCGGCTACCTCATGAGCTATCCGCTTGCGGCGTTCGTCACGGGCCTCCTCGCGGCACGCGGCCTCGATCGCCGCTACTTCACGTCCGTGATCGCGATGGCGGCCGGCCTGGCAATCGTATTCGCCTGCGGCGTCGCGTGGATCGCGTGGGGCCCTTCGTCGGTCGGCATCGGTCGCGCAATCGCCGCGGGCCTCGTGCCGTTCCTGCCGGCCGATCTGCTGAAGATCGTCCTCGCGGCCGCGGTGCTTCCTTCCGCCTGGTGGTTCGTTGGATCGCGGCCGTGAAAGGACCGCGCCACGATCTCGCCAACCGCGATCACCTCACATAGCCCAGGCTCCTCAATCGATCGATCATCTCCTGATCGAGCGGCTTCCCTGATCGGGGCGCGGCGCTCCTGAAGGGAGGACCGTAAGTAGCGACCGGTGGAGGGACTCGCGACGGGAACGGCGCGAGCAGCGGACGTCCCGCAAGTTCTCGGCTCAGCGGAACACCGAGCAGGTTGAGCACCGTCGGGGCGATGTCTACGACCGCGGCACTGCCGATCCCTGGCTTGAGATCATTATGTTGCGCGGCGACGAGCGTGAGCGTTCCGGGGGCATTTCCGCCCACACGACCTGGTTCTGTCACGAGCATGACGATCTCGCCTGCGCTCGGGTTCAGCCATGCGTCGAGCAACCGTCGGAGGAATCCTTCATACGCATGAAGCGCGGATACACGCACGCTCACCGCTGAGGGTGCGAGTGGTGCGCCATCGGGCGTGCTCAGGATCGTGTGCTGAAGGATATCGAGTCCGGGGAGATACACCACATCGAGATCGCGTGCTGTGCCCGGAATCCTCGTCGCAAGTCCGAGCATCGTCGCATCAAGCGTCGCCGAGCGGCGCAGTGCGTCGGCAACAGCCCGATCGTTGATGTCCTCGAACGCGGCCGATGCCTGCTCCGTTGCCGCCTTTCGGATCGTGGGCCACTGAGCGGCGAGCGCTGAGTAGAGATTCGAAGGCGCGATTTCCGCGTCCTGCGCGCCGCCCTGCTCGAGCCGCAGCACGGCGCGATCCGTGACGATCACGCCTGTTGTGGGCGGAGCCGGCCATGTCGCCCACCAGTTCACTACGGCGGTCCGAAGGCCCGCCCGCTCGGCGACTTCCCAGAACGTCATCGACTGGCGTTCGTCGCGGCTCGCCACCGACGGCCGTGTCAGACGCACGAGATCCGTTGCACCTTGAAGCGCCCGTCCGATTCCGCCGCGGTCGGACGACAGGATCCCCTGCAGTCCTGCTACTCGCCGCGTCTCGATTGCCTGCACCCCGTGCACGGACGGCGGCTCTCCTGTAGCGATCGTCGTCCAGATGCGCGCGGGATCGGACGTGTCCTCTGGTTCGAGCCGATATAGCCCAATGGTCGCTACCTCCCTTCCATGTAGCCAATGGCTTGCATCGAACAGCTGCGGATCGACGCCGTCAATCGCGATCACGCGGATGCGCAGACCGGTGGACAGGACGGTCAGGTGTGGTGGTGCGACATCCGGCGACGGCTCCGCAGACGTCGTCACGACGAGCAGCGCGGCGGCGCCGACGAACGCGAGCGCCGCGCCGGCGGTCGCCAGCCTCCACGACCGGCGCGGCGGAGTCGGCAGCGAGTCCGACGCGGCAGCCGAGGCTATGACGCCGAGCGTGGTGATGCGGACCGCGTGCCCAAGCGTGAAGCTGATCGCGACGGCAAGCAGCAGCGCGAACGCGGTGAGGACCGGAGATTGCCATTCGATCCCGCCGCTTGCCGTGCGCCACCACAACGTGAGATAGGCGAGACAACCGATCCCGACGAGCAGGCCGGATGCCGTGGAGATTCGTCCTGCGCGCGCCGTGGTCCGGCCGCCTCGCGCGCGAGCGAGCAGGAACGCCGGCATCGCGACGACTGCCGCCGCCGCGGCAAACACGATCGTGAACAGCGCCGCGATGTACAGCGCGAGCACGAGCGCATCGCGCGGGCCGCTGATCAGGCCCGGGATCCGAGCTCCGACGCCGACCGCCGCCGCCGGCCCGAGCATGGCGCCCGCCAACACGCCGACCCGGATGCCGGACTTCACCGCCACGCCGAACGGATTGCCCGATGCCCGCGCGGGCGCGAGCAGGAACCGATCGACGCCGGCGTCGAGATAGCCCAGGGCGCGAAGCTGCTGGCGGAGATCGTCGACGCGCTCCTGCTGGCCGGCGCCGCCGGCAGTCTCCGTCACAGGCGCCTCGCCGCGACGAACGCAGACAGCTCGCGCAATCGATCGGCTCTTGCGCCGAACGGCGCCAGCGCGCGATCTGCGGTTCCACACAATTCCCACGCGAGCTGGCGCGCACCCTCGACGCCGCTGAACGACACGAACGTCGTCTTTCTCGCATCGGCGCGAACGGCTTTGCCGGTCTGCGCGGGATCACCTTCGACGTCGAGGAGGTCGTCGACGATCTGGAACGCGAGCCCGAGATTCTTCGCGTATGCGGTGAGCGCGCCGAGTGCGTCGGCACGCGCACCGGCGATCACGGCACCGCAGCACGCCGCCGCGACGAAGAGCGCACCCGTCTTGCCGCGGTGGATGCACTCCAGCATTTCGAAACTGATTGACTGATCCGTTGCCTGCAGATCGAGCGCCTGTCCTCCGATGAGTCCCGCGGGCCCGATTGCGTCCGCTACGAGAGACGTCAGGCGGGCGGCGAGCGCCGGCTCGTACGCGCGGCTGAGCGTCGCGAACGCAAGATTGAGCAGCCCGAACGCCGCGAGGATCGCGACAGCCTCTCCAGACTCGAGATGGTTCGCTCGCTTCCCCCTCCTCAGCGGCGCATCGTCCATCGACGGCAGATCGTCGAGAATGAGCGACGAAGCGTGCACCAGTTCGATGGCCGCCGCCGCCGGGACCGCGCGAGAAGTACTGCCGCCGCACAACTCGGCGCACGAGAGCGTCAGTACCGCACGCACCTGTTTCGACGACGCAAGAGCCGTGTAGGCCATCGCGCGCTCGACGGGGCTCTCGCCGGCCTCGAGAAGACGATGCAACTCGGCCGACACCAGCCGCTGGTGCTCGGCAAAAAAGCGTGGAAGGGACGTCATCGAGACGGGAGGCCGAAGATCAGCAGGTACTGGTAGCGCAGGAATCCTTCGCGGCGGCGCAGCTCCAGACCGGCGGCTTCGGCGTCTCGAACCACGCGCTCGGGATCGACGCGTTCTTCCAGGGCCGGGCCAGGGCCGCTGCCTTCTTTCGTGAAGTCGACGATGCCGATGAGGCCCGTGGGCTTGAGCGCATGCGCGACGTTTCGAAGGAGCGTGATCGGCTGCTCGATTTCGTGATACGCGTCCACGATGAGCGCCGCGTCGAGCGCGCCGGGCGGCAGCCGTGGGTCGAGCGCAGTGCCGAGCACCGTTTCGACGGTGTGCAGCCCCTCGCCGCGGACGCGGCCGTCGATCGCGTGAATCATCTGGGGCTGGATGTCCTCGGCGTACACTTTCCCGTTCGGCCCGACGCGGCGCGCGAGGCGGATCGTGAACCAGCCGCCACCGGCCCCGAGGTCCGCGACCGTGCTCCCTTCGCCGATGAACAGCGCGTCCATGATCTGCTCGGGGCGCTGCCACAGCTCGCGATCGGGTCCTTCGAGCTGTCCGAGATCCTCCGGCCGGAACAGGCGGGCGTGCTGCGCGGCGACCGCAGGCGCGATCAGCAGAAGGCACGCCAGCAGGGCCGCGGCGCGTCGCGTCACCTGTCGGTGCCCTTGACGCCCGGCTGCGTCATCGCTTCCGGCGAGAGGACCGCATCGAGCCGATCGTCGGGCAGCAGCTTGCGTTCCCGCACGAGATCGCGAACGGGACGTCCGGTCTTCACCGATTCCTTGGCGATATCCGCGGTTGCGGCATACCCGATGTAGGGGCTGAGCGCGGTTGCGACGGCGGTGCTGCGATCGAGCAGCTCGCGGCAGCGCGCTTCGTCCGCGCGGATGCCGCGAACGCATCGCTCGGTCATGACGATCATCGCCTGGCGCAGAATCGTGGACGCGTGGAGCGCGTTCCACGCGATCACCGGCATCATCACGTTCAGTTCGAGCTGACCGGCGTCGGCAGCGGCAGCGATCGTCGTATCGCAGCCGATGACCTGATAGCTGACCTGATTGACCATCTCCGGAATCGACGGGTTCACCTTGCCCGGCATGATCGACGAGCCGGGCTGCACCGCCGGGAGGGCGACTTCCGCAAGACCGGCGCGCGGCCCCATGCTGAGCAGGCGCAGATCCGACGCCACCTTGCTCACTTCGACGGCGAGGCGGCGAAGCGCTCCGGAATACGCGAGCACGTCGCCCATGCTCTGCGTGACGCGAAAGCGATTCCGCGCCGGGCGAAGCGCAAGGCTGGTCAGTTCGGCAAGCGTGCCGACGGCGCGCTCGGCGTAGTCGTCGCCCGCATTGAGCCCCGTCCCCACGGCCGTCGCGCCGAGGTTGAGCTCGTGCAGTGGCGCCGCGGCCCGCTCGAGATCGTCTGCCGCGTGCCGCACGTTCGCGGCGAAGCCGCTGAACTCCTGTCCGAGCGTGATCGGCACGGCATCCTGAAGGTGCGTGCGACCCGTCTTGAGGACGTGCGCGAATTCGCCGGCCTTGCCGTCCAGCGCATCGGCCAGTCCGCGCGCCGCGCTGAGCAGGCCAGGGAGCACGAGGAGGATCGAGAGGCGCGTTGCCGTCGGGAACACGTCGTTCGTCGACTGGCCCATGTTGACGTGATCGTTGGGATGCACGCGCCGGTAGCTGCCGCGCGGCTCTCCGAGGTTCTCCGCTGCGAGGTTCGCGAGCACCTCGTTCGTGTTCATGTTGTGCGAGGTGCCGGCGCCGGCCTGATACACGTCGACGACGAACTGGTCGCGATAGCCGCCGTGCGCGACTGCCTGCGCGGCAGCGACGATGGCATCGGCGACGTCGCGATCGAGCCGGCCCAGCTCGCCGTTGGCGACAGCCGCCGCCTGCTTGATCAGTGCCGTCGCGGTGACGAGCTCGTACGGCGCGCGCAGATCGCTGATGGGGAAGTTCTCGACCGCGCGCTGCGTCTGCGCGCCGTAGTAGGCGTCGGCGGGGACGCGCACCTCGCCGAGCGGGTCGCGCTCGACGCGCACCTCGCCGAGCGGGTCGCGCTCGACGCGCACCGCGGTCGAATCAGCAGCGGTTCCGCGTATTTCCGCGCTCATTTCTACCCGTCAATTATACTGCTCGCATGCTGCCCAATTTCTTCGACAGCGTCGTCTCGCTCATCACGCGCACCTCGACGGATCTGCCCCCGGACGTGCGAAAAGCGATGGAGATGGCGCTCGCGTCAGAGGAGCGTGGGACGCGCGCCGGCCAGGCCATGACCATCATCGCGCAGAACATCGACCAGGCCGCCTCGTGCGAGGGACCGATCTGCCAGGACACCGGCATGCCCACGTTCGAGGTGAAGGTGCCGGTCGGGGCGAACCAGATCTGGATGAAAGAGCAGATCCGGGCGGCGGTTGCGGAAGCGACGCGGCGAGGAAAGCTGCGCCCGAATTCCGTGGACTCGATCACCGGCGAGAATTCCGGCAACAACCTTGGTCCTGGCACGCCGATCATCCACTTCGAGCAGTGGGAAGAGGGCGCGATCGAGATCAAGCTGATTCTGAAGGGCGGCGGCTGCGAGAACACGAACGCGCAATACTCGGTTCCCGCGACGCTCGATCATCTCGGGCGCGCCGATCGAACGCTCGAGGGCGTGCGCAAGTGCATCCTGCACGCGGTCTGGAAGGCGCAGGGGAAAGGCTGCAGCCCCGGCGCGGTTGGCGTCTGCATCGGCGGCGATCGGACGTCGGGGTATCTGCACGCCAAGGAGCAGCTCTTCCGCACCCTCGACGATCGCAATCCGGATCCACGGCTGGCCGAGCTCGAGGACTCGATCATGGCGGCGGCAAACGAGCTGACCGTCGGCCCGATGGGATTCGGCGGGAAGACGTCGCTCATCGGCTGCAAGATCGGCGCGCTGAACCGGCTGCCCGCGAGCTTCTTCGTCTCGATCGCGTACGACTGCTGGGCGTTTCGCCGGCTGGGCGTCCGTCTCGATGCGGAATCCGGCGCGATCCGGTCGTGGCTCTATCGCGAAGGCGAGACGCCCTCCGTACCCCTCCTAACATCCGAAGCGGCATCGGCCGGCTTCCCGCTGACCGGCCGCGAGGTCCGGCTGAGCGCACCGATCTCCGAAGATCAAATCCGCGCGCTGCGCGTCGGCGACGTCGTGCTGATCTCGGGCCCCATCTTCACGGGCCGCGACGCGGTGCACGCGTATCTGATGAAGAACGATCCGCCGGTCGATTTGCGGGGCGGCGTCCTCTACCACTGCGGTCCCGTTGTCGTGAAGGAGGCCGACGGGAGATGGAAGGTCACCGCCGCGGGTCCGACGACGAGCATCAGGGAGGAACCGTATCAGGCCGACATCGTGAAGCGATATGGCGTACGCGTCGTGATGGGGAAGGGCGGCATGGGCCCGAAGACGCTTGCCGGGTTGAAGGAGTCCGGTGCGGTCTACCTGAACGGCATCGGGGGAGCCGCGCAGTTCTACGCGCGGTGTATCGAGCGCGTCGACGGCGTCTCGCTGATGGAGTTCGGGACGCCCGAAGCGATGTGGCATCTCCAGGTGCGCGACTTTCCCGCGATCGTCACGATGGACGCGCACGGCAACAGCCTCCACCAGGACGTCGAGGAAGCGTCCGGCGCAAAGCTCGAAGCGATCACGCCAGGGCTTCGGTGAAGAGCCGTTCGAGCGCCGGCGCCGGATCGACACCGCGCGCGAGATGGACGTGCACGACGCGGCGATCGTGCGCCTCGAGCGCCTGCGCGTCGCCAATCGCCTGCGCGCGCTTGAGCTGCGCGAACGTGTAGGGCGCATCGGGAATTGGCGTGCTCGTTGCGTCTTCGCCGGTGATCAGGAACGCGACCGCCGTGTTCGGTCCTCCCTTGTGATACTGCCCCGTCGAGTGCAGGTAGCGCGGCCCCACGCCGAACGTCGAGGCGACGCGCTTCCGCGCGCGGATCGCCAGACGAATCCGCAGCACCGCGTCCTCTGTAGCGCTCTCCGCCGAGAGGTACGAGAGGAACGCGACGTAGTCGTGCGGACGTATCGAATCGAGCGCCGCCTTCAATACCGCGCTGGGCGACGCCCCGGCGAAACGCGAATAGACGGAGATCCCGTTTGTTGCCGCCGCTGCCGGGCCGCGATCCGCGGTCCCCTGTGACAGGATCGCGCGCGTCTTGTCCTTCGCTTCCTGCACGTTCGGCTCGTTGAAAGGATTGATGCCGAGGATTGCGCCGGCGACCGCCGTTGCGAACTCCCAGCGAAAGAACTCCACGCCGAGCGCCGTCGTGCGCGTGCTCAGGCGAAGAACAGGATGGCCCGCGCGCTCGAGGGGCTCGAGCCGCGCCTCGTCGAGCCGTTCGCTCTCGGTGGCAATCGCGACGAACGCGCGGTCGTTGCCGTACACGTCCGGGCGGCCGATGGGCTCGTCCACGACCGGGAGCGCGCCTTTGCCGTGCTTGCCGGTGCTCTCGGCGACGAGCTGCTCGATCCAGAGGCCGAGCGTCCTGAGGGACGGCGGCAGCAGCACGGTCAGCTTGTCGCGTCCTTCGCGTGCGGCCGCGCCGAAGAACGCGCCGAGCTGAAGCCCGGCGTTCGTGTCGTTCCCTTCGCGGCAGCCGAGCGCCATGTCGGCGCCTCCCGACAGGAGGTCGCCCACCGGAGCGCCGATGAGCGCGGCGGGAACCAGCCCGAAGAGCGACAGCGCCGAGAAGCGGCCGCCGATGTCAGGCGGGTTCAACGCGACGTGACGGTACCCTCGCGTCTTCGCCAGGTCGGCGAGCGCGGTCCCGGGATCCGTCACCGCCACGAAATGCCGGCCCGCACGGTCGCCGAGATCGCGCGCCATCCTCTCCCAGTACAGCCGCTCCATCGACGCGGGCTCGATAGTCCCGCCGCTCTTGCTGGAGACGAGGAAGAGCGTCCGCTGCGGTTCCAGTCGATCCAGGACGGCAACGATTGCCGCTTCGTCCGTCGTGTCCATCACCGCCAGGTCGGCGCGGCCGCTCGAGACGCCGTACACCGAGCGCATCACTTCGGCGCACAGGCTGCTGCCGCCCATGCCGAGGAGGTAGACCTGGCTCATGCCGTCGCTGGCGACCTCGTCGGCGAGCGAACGGACGCGGCCGGACTCGGGCTGCATCCCCGTCGGCACGTCCAGCCAGCCGAGCCGGTTCGCAATGGACCGGGCGTCCGCGCCGCCGGGATCCTTCGTCCACACGCTGACGTCTCTTCTCCAGATGCGTGCGATCGTGTCGTTCTCGACGAGATCGTTGAGGGCTCGGCCGGCAGGCTCATACGTCACGGTTCGCTCCAGGGGCAGAAGCAGCCTTTGCTATAATTATGCAGGTAGTTCCAGAGGAGCATTGACTCATGATTAATGTCACCCCGTCGGCCGCCACGAAAATCAGCGAGCTGCTGACCGAAGAGAACAAGCTCGGCGCCGGCCTGCGCGTCTTCGTCCAGGGCGGCGGCTGTTCCGGGTTCCAGTACGGCCTGATGATCGACGAAGGGGAGGGGGACGAGACGACGGACGCCGTCATCGAGTCGAACGGCGTGAAGCTGCTCGTCGATCCGATCAGCGCGCGCTACCTGCGCGGCGCGGAGGTCGACTTCGTCGACAACATCACCGGCGGCGGCTTCACCATCAAGAACCCCAACGCCAAGTCGACCTGCGGCTGCGGATCATCCTTCAGTGTCTAAATCCCTGTGGTTCTAGGGTTCTCAGGTTCTAGGTTCTAGGGTGCGCTGGTTCTGAACCTCTAGAACCTAGCACCCTAGAACCTTAGAACCGTCTTGATCGATCTCCACCTTCATACCACCGCGTCCGACGGTGATCTTCGGCCGTCAGACCTGGTCGAGGCCGCGCAGGCCGCCGGCCTGACGATCATCAGCATCACCGATCACGACACGACCGCCGGGCTCGACGAAGGGCGCGCGGCGGCACAGTCGCGCGGGCTCGAGCTCGTCCCCGGGATCGAGATCAGCGCCGTCGCCGACGGCCGCGACCTCCACGTGCTGGGCTATTTCGTCGACGCGGGTTCCAGCGCGTTGCGCGAGTTTCTCGATCGTCAGCAGGCGGATCGCGTCCGGCGCGTGCGGGTGATGGCCGATCGGCTCGCGGCGCTCGGCTGTCCGATCGATCCCGAGCCGATCATCGCCGATGCACGGCAGGGGCGCAGCGTCGGGCGGCCGCAGATCGCGCTCGCGCTCGTGGCCGCGGGCCACGTGCGCACGCGGGACGAAGCGTTCACGCGGTACCTGGAGCACGACGGATCCGCGTACGTGCCGCGCGCGGGCACATCGCCCGAGGACGTCGTCCAGGTCATCCACGGCGCAGGCGGCATCGCGTCGCTTGCGCATCCTGGCGTGTCGCGCCGCGATCATCTGATCCCTGTACTGGCCGATGCCGGCCTCGACGCGATCGAGGCGCGCCATACGGATCACGACGCGGCGGCGGAAGCGCACTACCGCTCCCTCGCGCGCTCGCATCGTCTTCTCGTGACAGGCGGATCGGACTTTCACGGCGATGGTGGCCATCGCGCTCCTCGCCTTGGCGCCGTCACGCTGCCGTTCGAGGACTACGCCGCGCTTCGCGCCGCGGTACACCGCTGATTCGTCCGAGTGCTCGAACCCGAAGACCCGGCGGGACGAACAGGACCGTTGTGCGGACTGGCCGTGAAGTGCAGCGAAGCCGCGGCCAGGGAGCACAATGGTCCTGCTCGTTCCGCCACGTTTCGGTATATGAGATCTCCGCCGTGCCTCCTGTCCTTCGCATCGTCTCTCTTCAGAAGCACTATCACGGCCTGCGTCCGCTCCGCATGCGCGGCCTGACGATTGCGTCAGGCGAGCGCGTCGCGATTTCCGGACTCGACGCCGGCGCGTCCGAGGTGCTGGTCAATCTCGTGACGGGCGCATCGGTGCCGGATGAAGGGGACGTGTTCGTGCTCGAGGAGAACACGCGGGCGATTGCCGACGGCGACGCGTGGCTGGCGTCGCTCGATCGGTTCGGGATCGTGTCTCCGCGTGCCGTGCTGCTGGACTCCGCGACGCTTCTCCAGAACCTCGCGATGCCCTTCACGCTGCAGATCGATCCGGTGCCGTCCGACATCGCCGCTCGTGCGGCGCGCCTGGCGGCCGACAGCGGCATTCCGGAGACCGCGCTGCCGCAACCGATCGCGGCGCTGGCGCCAGACCTCCGCGCGCGCGCCCACTTGGCGCGAGCCGTCGCGCTCGGCCCCGCGCTGCTCGTCCTCGAGCACCCGGCGGCGGGCCTCGATCGGGC
>JBKPTE010000138.1:0-25216 GCA_046735335.1 Acidobacteriota bacterium
TTCGCGGCGTTTCGCTGTTCGTCGGTCGCATCTCCGAAATCGCGGTCCTCGAAGACGCGCCAAACCCGTTCGTGCTGCCGACGCGATCGATTCGCAGCATCTACAACTACTCGGCGTCCGGCGAGGTCCACCGCCGCATCCGCGTGCGCGGGGTCGTCACGTGCTACATCCCGGGCCATGCGGTGGAGGTCAGCGACTTCACGAGCACCGCGCGATTCCGCTACCTGCGCCACGTCCTGTATGTGGACGACGGAACGGGCGGGGCACGCGTGGAGACGGAGCAGCCGGAACAGGTGCGCCCCGGAACGGTCGTCGAGGTTGCGGGTTTTCCTGCGGTGACGCCGGGTAAACCGGTTCTGACCAACGCGGTCTTCAAACCAGCGGGGGACGCCCCCGAACCCTCCCCCATCCCCATTGGCGCCGCCAACGTTCTGACGCCCGACAACGACGCGCTGCTCGTACGGATGGAAGGGCACTTCCTCAGCCTGCTCACCGGGCCGGCCGAGCGCATTCTGGTGTTGAAGGTCGGTGAAACGGTGCTCGACGCGGATCTCGGGGCGGACACCGCCACCGACGCCCTCGAGCAGATCCGGCCGGGCAGCATCGTGTCCGTCACGGGCGTGTACTCGTATCAGTGGGGCCCGCCGCCCTCGTTCCGCCTCTTCCTGCGCACGCCGGACGACGTGCGGGTGATCTCGCTGGCGCCATGGTGGACGCTGCGTCACACGATGGTGATGGTCGCGATGCTGGCGCTCGTCGCGTGCGGCGCGGCGTTCTGGGTGCGCACCACCGCGAACCGCAAGCGCCAGCAATACCAGGCCGTGCTCAACGAGCGCAGCCGCGTCGGGCGCGAACTGCACGACACGCTCGAGCAGGGACTCGCGGGGATTTCGTTGCAGCTCGAGGCGGTGGCAGGAATCCTCGACGCCTCGCCAGCCGCAGCGCGCCGATCGCTCGATGTCGCGCGGCAGATGCTGCGGTACAGCCAGGAAGAGACGCGCCGATCCGTCATGGACCTGCGCTCGCAGGCGCTCGAGAGCCAGGACCTCGCCGGCGCGCTCACCGATCTTGCGCGGCAGATGACTGCGCGAACGGCGGTGACAGCAGAAGTGCGCGTCGAGGGCGCCGTGCGCCGGCTGGACGCCTCGCACGAACATCACCTGCTCCGCATCGGTCTCGAAGCCGTCGCAAACGCGCTGAAGCACTCGGGCGCGCGGCGGATCGATATCCAGCTGCAGTTCAGCGCGGACGCGACGCAGCTGACCGTGGAGGACAACGGCTGCGGGATCGATCGGTCGACCGAGCGGGCTCGGGGGGCGCACTTCGGGCTGCCGGGCATTCGCGAACGCGTGGACAAGCTTGGGGGCACGCTGCAACTCGCCAGCGATTCCAGCGGCACGCGGCTCTCCGTTCGCGTGCCGAACGCGCGGCACGAGCCGCGGGATCTGGTTGCGCGCGTCCTCGATCATTCATGGCGGACAAGCTCATGACCAAATTCAATCGGGGCTCCGCCCCGAACGCCGGCTCGGTCGCTCGAGGGGCCTGCCCTCCGCTCCCTCGCGGGCGCGCCGTGCGCGCCGCCGTTATGCGGTTGGCACAGTGAGGGGGGATGTGATGTCGCATAACGGCCTCAAGATTATGCTCGTCGACGATCACTACCTGGTCCGGATGGGCTTGGCGAGCATCATTGCGCTCGAGCCCGACATGACGGTGTGCGCGGAGGCGTCGACCGGCGACCAGGCGCGGGCGCTGTTCCGAATTCATCGACCCGACGTCACCCTCATGGATCTGCGTCTGCCCGGCATGAGCGGAACCGAGGCCATCCAGGCCATCCGGGCGGAGTTTCCCGACGCGCGGATGGTGATGATCTCCACGTATGTGTGCGACGAGGAGATCTACGGCGCGCTCCAGGCGGGCGCGCTCGCCTATCTCGTGAAGTCGGTGCAGCGCGAGGAGCTGATTCGGGCGATCCGGAAGGCCGCGGCGGGCCAACGCCACATTCCTGCCGAAGTGGCCGCGCGCCTCGCGGATCGCGTGTCGCGATCGCAGCTCTCGAGCCGTGAAGTGGAGGTCCTGCGGCTGCTCGTGGGCGGGCGCCGCAACCGGGAGATTGCCCGGTCACTGGACATCACCGAAGGAACGGTGAAACTGCACGTGAGCAGCATCCTCGGGAAGCTCGGAGCGGCCGACCGAACCGAGGCGGTCACAGTCGCTCTCCAACGGGGGATCGTGCAGTTGGGGGGGTGAACCCCACCCGATATGTCTTTAGACATACCACCTCGTCCATCTTCCGCGGATTGTGCCTCCCTAGTGCTTATGTATTAATCACGTGGTCTCAAAACCGGTAGCCGTCTCGGGTTGGCTGCCGTCATGGAGGAGAACCACGTGGTCCGAGCAGTCCGCTCAGCGATCGCAGTGTGCGCTGCGACGCTTTGCACGGTGCTGGTCACCAGCACACTTGTCTTCGCGCAAGCCTCAACCACCGCCACAATCCGCGGCACCATCCAGGATACGAGCGGCGCGGTGCTTCCAGGCGCAACCGTCACGCTGACCAACGAAGGCACGAAGGCGGCGCAGACGGCGGTGTCTGACGACCGCGGACAGTATCTGTTCGCAGGCTTGTTCCCGGGCGCCTACGACCTGAAGGTCGAGCTCTCCGGGTTCAAGACGTACGAGCGAAAGGGGATCGCGCTGAGCCCGAACGACACGCGCGGCCTCGACATCCGGCTCGATATCGGCCAGCAGACGGAGACCGTCACCGTCACCGGGCAGCAGGAAGTCATCCAGACGGAAACGGGCGCGCGCGAAGGCGTGTTGACGGCCAAGCAGATCGACAACCTCTCCGTCGTCGGCCGCAGCGCGCTCGAGCTGCTCCGCATCCTCCCTGGCGTGGTCACCGAGTTCAATCAGGGTGAGTCGGTGAGCTTCGGCGGCGGCGGCAACGCGACGCAGAACTACACGGTCAACGGCATCCGAGCATCCAGCAACACGGTCGCGCTCGATGGGTCATCGTTGATTGACATCGGAAGCAACAACGGCGTCATCGTCTCCCTGAACAACGACATGGTTCAGGAAGTCAAGGTGCAGAGCTCGAACTTCGCTGCCGAGTACGGCTCCGGCGGCATGAACGTGAGCGGCGTCACGAAATCCGGTACGTCGGCCTTCCACGGTGAGGCGTACGACTACTGGCGCGATTATCGTCTCGCCGCCAACGATCGGTCGAACAGCATTGCCGGGACGGAGAAGCCCAAGAGCACGTATCAGTATCCGGGCGGAAACATTGGCGGTCCGATCACGTTCGGAGACAGTTACACGAAGAACCGCGACAAGCTGTTCTTCTTCGTTGCGTTCGAGGGACAGCGGCAGCAGGTCGATTCGGGGTCGCACTTCACGCGCACCTACACGCAGGCGATGCGCAACGGCGACTTCAGCGAGCTGCTCGCGAACCGCGGCTCCAATTTGAACAGCGTCCCGCAGTTGCGGATTCCTCAAGGCTTCCCCGGCGCGGGCGATCCTGCGCCGAACAACGACATGCGGCCGTACCTGACGCCGCTGGGATCGTACTTCGCGAGCCTCTATCCACTCCCAAATTACAACGACTCGAGTAACCTGTACAACTACGTCTACAGCCAGCTCGAGCCGACGAATCGCACGGACTTCAAATCGCGGTTCGACTGGAATATCAGCAACAATACGAAAGCCTACGTCCGGGTTGCCCACGAAACGGAGACCGCCGAGAGCCCGCGCGGGGTATGGTGGGCGCCCGGCGACGTCGTCGCGCTCCCGACCCCGAACGTTGGAGAGAACGTCGGCCGATCCTACTCGGGCAATATCGTCTCCGTGCTGAGCCCCACGATGACGAATGAGGCGCTGGTGAGCTACAGCCGCCTCACTCTCGACAATCACTTCAAAGATCCCAGCATTCTGCTGCAGGGCCACAACGGCCTGACATTCAACGGCATCCAGTTCCCGGGCGGCGCGCCGAGCCCGTATCTCCCGACGGACTTGCTGCACGGCTGGGGCGGCAGCGGTCAGGTGGGCCAGCTCTGGGCCAAGGCGAACGACGTGTTCGCGCACAACGACGCGCTGCAGTTCAGCGACAAGCTGACGAAGCTCGCAGGCTCGCACGGGATGAAGTTCGGGATCGCCGTCGAGCGGGGACAGAAGCAGCAGAACTTCCAGAACCTCGAAGCAGGCCAGCTCTGGTTCGGATCCGACAACACGACGGGCACCGGCAACTCCGCGGCCGACATGCTGGTGGGGCGTGTCGGGGAGCTCGATCAAGGGTCGGCAACGAAGGTCATCACCCAGAAGAACGGGAGGCCTGCGGTAGGACAGCCCTACGGCGAGTTCCGCTACTGGAACATCGATGCATTCGCGCAGGACAGCTGGAAACTGCGGCCGAACCTCACGCTCGAGTTCGGCGTCCGCTTCGGCAAGTGGACGAATAACCGGGAATTGAATGGCGAAGGCGGTTATTTCGATCCCGCGCTCTACGATCCTTCGATGCCCACGTTCCTCGATCCGGGCTCGTACGAACGTCTCAACGGCGTCTGCTACGTATACACGGGATGTGCGCCGAGAGGGATTCTGGCGGATCGGTCCCCATTCGCGCTCCCGCGCGTGAACGTGGCCTGGGATATCGACGGGCACGGGGATAACGTGCTCCGCGGCGGATACGGCCTCTTCTACAACCGCAACATGGGGAACGTCGAGTACGACCAGACGCTGAACCTGCCGCCGAATCGCTACGCGTTGAAGACAGACCTGTGGACGGGCGGTGGTTACGGGAACGGCCTGGGGCTGACGTACGACACCGCCCACGAGGCCACCCTCGCGAACCGCATCGGCAGCGTCGGAATCAACTCGTTGACGGCGAACTCGTTCACCTGGCCCAAGACGCACAGCTTCAGCCTGTCGTACGCGCGGCGCATTCCGTTCAACCAGGTCGTCGAGGTGAGCTATGTGGGCACGCGCGGGAGGGACCTGGTCAGCCGCAGCAACGGCAACGTGATGCCGTACGGCGTCCTGAACTCGGGCACCTTCAACGGGATCGATCTGTCGGTGCCCGTGAACCGGGTCGCAGTCGCGAGCAACAGCGACAATCTGACGACATTCCGGAAGTTCAACGCGCTGAGCGGCATCACGCTCTACGATTTCCGGGGCGAATCGAACTACGACTCCATGCAGGTCACGGTCAGCCGGCAGACCGGACGACGCCTCCAGTACTTCGTCGCCTACACGCTGGGCAGGACGCGCGGCACGCTCGGCGACGAGTACTCGACGATCGATCCGTACGATGCCAGCCGGACGTATGGCGTTCTGTCGACGGATCGGACGCACGTCTTGAACGTGTCGTGGAACGCGTTCCTTCCGGATGCCGCCAAGGGAGGGATGGACAATCCGCTCGGCCGCGGCCTGCTGAACGGATGGCAGCTGTCTGGTATTACATCGATGGCCAGCGGCATCCCGATCAGGCTCACCTTCGCGGGAGACGCGACGGGGGCCGGCATCGCATCGGCGTACTTCGGCACTGCGGACGTTGTCGGCCCAATCAACACCGCGAACACCTCGGGAACGCTCGCGCCTGTCTACTCGTGCGACCCGCGGACGGGCAACGGCGGCGTGGGAGAGAAGCTGTTGGATATCAACTGCCTCGCCGTTCCAGCGTTCGGCCAGAACGGCGATCTCATACCGCCGTACAACTTGAGGCAGCCGACGAGGTTCAACACCGACCTCACGCTGTTCAAGAACTTCTCGACGGCGGGTCAGCAGAAGCTTCAATTCCGCGTCGGCTTCTTCAACCTGTTCAACCAGGCGTACGCCACGACGGCATCCGACGTCAACGATATCAACCTGACGCTCGATACCAGATGCCGCGTGCGCGTGACGGGCCTGCCGAACGGCGCGGGGGGCACGGCGAACGTGTGCGATCCGACCGGCGGGTTCGACTTCACGCCGCAGACGCTCGCGAATTTCGGCAAGGTCAACTTGAAGCGCGGCCACCGGGTCGTCGAGCTGGTATTGAAGTATTACTTCTGAGGGATGCCGGGTCTGAGCGACCCGGCCTACTTCCCGGGTGCCGGGTCTGAAGACGCGCCCTACATCCGGAGTATGCAGGGCGGGTCCCTCTCAGACCCGCCCCTTTTCTTTTCGCCGCCCCTCCGCGTAAATCCGTGGCTACAATTGACACCGGCGAACCCATCATGGCGCGGTTTCCCACGGTCTTCCTCCTCGCTTTTCTCGTGGCCCCCAAGTTGACCGCGCACGCGCAAGCACAGCAGGCACCCGACTTCGACGCCCTGTTCGCGCGTGCGCTGGAACTCCAGAAGGCGGGGGATACGCTTGGCGCCATCGACACCTACAAAGCCGCGTTGACGCTCGACCCGGGGCGCGCGGACGCGCTCTCCAACCTCGGGGCGGCGTACGTCCGGCTCGGCCAGTACGACGAGGCGGTGACGCAATACGAGGCGGCGTTGAAGGCTGACAGCGCCAACGGCACGATCCGGCTGAATCTGGCGCTCGCGTACTACAAGTCCGCACGTCCGAACGAGGCGATTCTGCAGCTCAAACGCGTGCTCGCGTCCGACCCCGAGGCGAGGAACGCGTATCTGCTGCTCGCTGACTGCTACGTGCAGACGGGGCAGGACCGTGAGGCGGTCGCCCTGCTGCAACCGCGCGAGGCAATGTTCCGCGATGATCTCGCGTACGCGTATCTCCTCGGGACGGCCCTGCTGCATACCGACAATGTGACAGACGGTCAGAGGTACGTGGACCGGATTTTTCGCGCGGGCGATTCCGCTGAAGCGCATCTGCTCATGGGCATGGCGTACATCGGGCAGCGCGATTACCCGTCCGCGAAAACGGAGTTGGAACGCGCCGTCAAGCTGAATCCGCGTCTGCCAACGGTTCATTCGTCGTACGGCCGCGCGCTCCTCGGCGTCGGCGATCAGGACACCGCGATACGCGAATTTCGAGCGGAGCTGGAGCAGAACGTCAACGATTTCGAAGCGAACCTGCAGCTGGGGAACATCAGAAAGAACGAGCAGAAGTTCGACGAGGCATCTGCGTATCTGGAGCGCGCCCACGGCATTCGTCCGGCGGACATCACGACGCGCAAACTGCTCGGGACAGTGAGGCTCCAAACGGGCAAGACCGACGAGGCTGTGCAACTGCTCGAGGAGATCGTCAAGGAGGCGCCGGATCTCGTGGACGTCCACGTCCAGCTCGCCACGGCATATAACCGCTTGAAACGCAAGGCAGATGCTGATCGCGAACGGCAGATCATCGATCGGCTGAATGCGGAGGCGCAGGCGAAGCAACCGGGCGCGAAGGGCGGCTCGGCGGGGGGACAGCGATGATCGCGAGGCGCCCGTCTCTGAGCACCGCGATGCTCGTCTTGCTGACCGGCGCAGCCGCGGCGCAGTCCCAGCCGCCACAGACGAACCCTGCGCCGACATCTGCGCCCCGCCGCGGCGCGCCGGCGACGGCGCCCGCGGATACCGGATTCGATCGCCTCGTCGCGGAAGCCGAATCGGCGCGGCGTGAAGAGCGCTGGCAGGAGGCTATCGAGTTGTACGGCAAGGCGCTCAAATTGAGGCCGCGTTACGTCGAGGGGTACTGGTATCAAGGGACCGCTTACTACTCGCTCGACGATTTTCCGCACTGCCGCGAGTCGTTCCGCCAGGTCGTCCGCCTCGCGCCGAAGAACGGGGCCGCGTACGCCTTTCTCGGCCTGTGCGAATTCGGCGTCAAGGACTACGATCGATCGCTGCAGCATCTCGTCCAGTCACGCATGCTCGGCGTTGGCGATACGAAGGATCTCGCCGGCGTGGCGCGCTACCACGCGGCACTCCTGATGACGCGCATGGAGCAATACGAGCAGGCGCTCGAGACGCTTGGCGAGTTCGCCGCTGACGGAGACGACAACCCGCGCGTCATCGAGGCCATGGGCATCGCCACGCTCCGCATGGCCATGCTCCCGAACGAATACCCACCCGATCGCCGCGAGATGATCCTCATGGCCGGACGCGCCAGCTACATGATGGCGACCCGGAACACGGCGTCCGCCGAGCAGGCATTCGAGGCGCTGGCTGCCCGCTATCCGGAGACGCTCAATGTGCACTACGCGTGCGGCGTGTTCTTCCTGCAGGAAAAGCCCGATCGCGCAATCGAGGAGTTCAAGCGTGAGCTGGAGCTTCAGCCCGGCCACGCGGCGGCGACGATGCAGATTGCGTACGGATACTTGAGCAAGAGCGATCCGGCATCGGCACTTCAATGGGCGCGCCAGGCCGTGACGGCCGCACCGAAATCGTTCGCGGCGCACAAGGTGCTGGGCCAGGCGCTTCTCGAGACCAACGATGTGAGCGGCGCAATCAGTGAGCTGGAGGCGGGAATCAAGCTCGCGCCCGAGAGCCCGGGGTTGCACTTCACCCTGGCACGCGCGTACCAGCGTGCCGGGCGGACCGACGATGCGGCGCGCGAGCGCGAGGAGTTCACGAGACTCGACCGGCTGGCGCGGACGCAACGCAGCGGAGCCCAGTCGGTTGGCGGCAAGTGATGGAGCGGCCGACGATAGGAACGCGATGCCGAAGACACGATTGCGTATCGCCACCATTCTGCTGCTCGGAGCGGTAGCGGCAGCTGCGCTGCGCGCACAGCAGCAGGAGGCAGCACGCTCGACCGAGACCGTCAGCGCGGGCGTGAGGGCCGTGCTCGTCGACGTGGTCGTCCGCGACAAGAAGGGACAGCCGGTGCGCGACCTCACCCAGTCGGACTTCGAGGTGTTCGAGGACGGCGCCCCGCAGCAGCTCGGATCGTTCACGCGCGTGTTCGACGGGACAGTCGAAGCCGCGGCGGACGTCCCCGGCAATCCAGTGGCCGCGGCCCCCACCGCCATTGGATCTTCAGCACCGATCGACGCGGGGCCTTCCGTCACCGCACTCGTGTTCGACCGGCTGACCCCCGACGCGCGAAAGCTCGCCGTACACGCCGCCGAGGAGTACTTCGGATCCAGGGAGGAGGCGCCGGGGTACGTCGGCATCTTCGGGATCGATCTTTCGTTGACGCCGTACGCGCCTTTCACGCGCAGCGTGCGCGTGTTGCGGCAGGGGCTGGATCGGATGTCGAGCCGCGCCTCCGCAAGCTTCAACAGCCCCGAGCAGGCGCAGCAGAAAGCGAGCCTGGATCAACAGGCCACAGCCGCATCGCAAGCTGTCGCTGCGGCGGGTGCGGGAGCCGGTCCTGGCACGTCACAGGCGATGGGGACCGGCGCCGGCGACGCAATCCTCGCGCAGATGCAGTCGAACATGATCCAGGACTTCCAGCTGATGGAGCGGGACCAACAGGGGTACGCCACGACCAACGGCTTGTTCGCGATCGTCAGCGCGATGCGCCGCCTGCCGGGACGCAAGAGCCTCGTCCTGTTCTCGGAAGGCATATCGATCCCGCCAGCCGTCCAGCGCCTGTTCTTCGGCGTCATCGATGCGGCGAACCGGGCCAACGTGAGCATCTACGCCATGGACGCCGCCGGCCTGCGCGCCGAGAGCGAGCAGGCGAAGATTCGCGACGTCGTGAACCGCGCAGCGGGCGCTGGCACTGGCGTCCTGGGAAGTGGAGTGAACGGCGACGCTCCGCTGACGAGAGCGCTCGAGAACAACGAAGACGTGTTGCGGCAGGATCCGCATAACGGCCTCGGGGAACTGGCCCAGGAAACGGGCGGTCTCCTGTTCGAGAACACGAACAATCTCCGTCCCGCGTTCGATCGCATCGAGGACGACCTCCGGAACTATTACCTGCTCGGATACACGCCGACGAACGACGCCTTCGACGGGAAGTTCCGAACGATCGACGTTCGTGTGAAGCGGCCGGGGGTGACCGTCGCGGCGCGTAAGGGGTACTTTGCCGTGCGCGGAACCGGCGGCGCGCCGATCAATCCATGGGAGGCGCCGGCGCTCGGCGCTCTCGAGCAGAAGCCGGTGCCCAACACGTTTCCCGTTCGCGCGGCCGCGCTGAGCTTTCCGGAACGCGATCGCCCCGGGCTGACCCCCGTCATCGTCGATCTGAAGACCGCCCCGCTCTCCTTTCAACCCGCGGGAGATGGCAAGACCTATACGTCCGACTTCACGGTGCTCGTGCGGTTTCTGGATTCGCGGAATCAGGTCATACGGAAGATCAGCCAGCACTACGAAGTGAACGGCCCCCTTCCCGAGATCGGACGGGCGAAGGACGGCGAAGTGCTCTTCTATCGCGAGCCGGACCTGCCCGCCGGCGTGTACTCGATGGAATCCGTCGTGTACGACGCGCCGTCGGGAAAATCATCCGTACGCCTCTCGACCGTCGAAGTTCCGAAGATCGACACGGCGAGCCTTCGGATGAGCAGTCTCGTGCTCGTCAAACGAGCTGAAAAGGTGGCCGAGAAGGATCGGCGACCCGACAACCCGCTCATGGTGGACGATGTGGTCCTGTATCCGAACCTGGGCGAACCGGTGAGCAAGACCGCGAAGGAAGTCGGCTTCTATTTCGTCGCGTACCCCGCACAGGGTCCTGGGCCGGAAGCGGTACTCGAGCTCCTCCAAAACGGCAAGGCCGTCGCGCAAGTGCCGCTCACGTTGCGCGCGCCGGACGCGGCCGGACGGATCAGGCAGGCCGGTCGTCTTCCGCTCGATGCGATTCCACCTGACACCTACGAATTTCGCGTGACGGTAAAGCAGGGTGGCGACCAGATCTATCGTTCGGCGATGCTCCGAATCGTCGAGTAGAGCGATGAGGGGACTCCGCGCGGGTGCGATGGTTTCGTTGCTGGCGGCAGCAGCGCTCTCAGGCTCTGTCGCTGTCGCCCAGAGCTCGCGCCCAACGCTCACCTCCACGGCCACCGCGGTCCTCGTGGACGTTGTGGTTCGCAACCACAAGAACGAACCGGTCGTCGATCTGAATCGCTGGGATTTTGAAATTTCCGAGGACGGCGTGCCGCAACGGCTCGATTCGTTCACGCGCATCTCGCACGGCGGCGGCATCGGGATCGGGGTTGCGTGGGACGCTTCGCACCGCGCGACGTCTGTCACGTCACCCCAGCGGCCCGAACCACAACACGCCAACGCGTCGGCCGCCGAGAACGATGGGACCACGGCGCTCGTATTCGATCATCTCTCGTCCGAGTCCCTGCGCCTCGCGCAGCGGGCAACGCTGAAATATGTGCCGTCGGACGGCGAATCGGGCACGCGCGTCGGCGTGTTCTCCGTTGACGGGAGCGTACGGCTGCAGGGATCGTTCACCACGGAGCGCGCGCGCATACGCGAGGCCGTCGAGCGGCTGATGCCGTACGGAAGCTCCGTCGAGGAGCAGAAGGCGGAGCGCGCTGACGATCTGATCGCGCGCCGGCGCGAGCTGCAGGGACAGACGGAATCGGCAACCGCAACCCTGGCGATGGGGGCCTCGGCCGCGGCGCAGAACGCCGGAGACATCGGACAGCGCGAGAACGAGCTCCGCATGCTTCAAACAGAGCTGAACATGCTTCGGTCGTTCGACAGCTTCGACCGCGCCAACAAGGGCTACGACACGTCGCTGACGCTGACGTCGATCGTGCGGTTGCTGGCGGAGTATCCGGGCCGAAAGACGATCGTGTTCTTTTCCGAGGGGCTTCCCGTCTCGCCTGCATTGTCTGCCAAGCTCGACTCCATGATCGATGCGGCGAACCGGTCCAACGTGTCGGTGTACGTCGTCGATGCAAATGGACTGCGTACGAAGAGTGTGCTGGAGAACACTCGCAAGGAGATGGAGGTGTTCGGAGACGAACGGCTTCAGCAGCTCGCGAGCGGCACGAACCGAACCGACGAACCCATGTCGATGGCATTCGAGCGCGTCGAAGACAGACTGCGCCTCGATTCACGCACGGGACTCGCGAGGCTCGCCGAGCAGACGGGAGGATTCCTCATCGAGGGCTCGAACGATCTCTCGTCAGCCTTCCGGCGCATCGACGAGGACAACCAGTTCCACTACCTGCTGTCCTACTCGCCGCGCAATTCAACCTTCGACGGAAAGTACCGCGCGATTCAGGTCAAAGTGCATCGGTCGGGCGTTGAGGTGTTCGCACGCAAAGGCTATCGCGCATTGGGCAGCTTGCGATCGAGCGACACGGGGGCATATGAAGCGCCGGCGGTGGCGCTCCTCGACCGCACGCCACTGCCCAACGCCTTTCCCGTTCACGCCGGCGCCTTCAGCTTTCCCGAAGCCTCTCGTCCGGGTCTCACGCCTGTGGTGGTTCACGTCGCCACCGACGCATTTCGATACAACGTTGACTCGCAGCGTTCGACCTACAGCGGCCAGGCCGCAATCGTCGTCCGCATTCGCGACGGCGACGGACGCGAGGTCCAGAAGCTCAGTCAGCAATACCTTCTATCAGGCGACGCGAAGGATCTGGGAGCGGCAAGACACGGCGACATCATCTTCTATCGCGAAGTCGATCTGCCGCCGGGACTCTACACCATGGAGACGATCGTCTTCGATGCCGCGTCGCGCCAGGGCAGCGCCAGGGTGGGGACGCTGAACGTGGCTCGCGACGACTCGTCGGGCTTGCGCATGAGCAGCCTGGTACTCGTGAACCGCGCGGAAGAAATCAAAGATGCCTCCGCGGATCGAGGGCCGTTGTACGTCGGCCAGACGCTGCTCTATCCAAGTCTTGGCGAGCCGATCACGAAGTCAAACACCAGCGAACTGCCTTTCTACTTCGCGCTCTACGGCGACGTCAGCGGCGCACGCGCTGTCGCGCAGCTGCTTCGGAACGGCCGCGCTGTGGCCGAGGCACCGGTGGAGCTGCCGCCAGCGACGGCGTCGCGCGTCCAGCAGGTCAGTAGACTTCCGATCGCCACCATGCCTGCCGGCACGTACGAGCTGCGCATTCGTGTGATGCACAAAGGACAGGAGCTCTCGCGCAGCGCGTTCTTCACGCTGCAGGACTGACCCCGCCCGGCCATAACCCTTGGACAGCATGTCTCTTGCAGTTCTCCAGGCCGGAGGTCCTCATGGCAGAGCAGCGCCCCGACCCGAACTCCACCGCGGATCAGCGTTCGGGCATCAGCAACCGCCAATCAGCGGCGGACGAAAGCAGGGAGAGAACCGAGCATCCGCCCCACGACCCGAGCCCGCCGCCGCCTGAAGACGCCGCGGGTCGCGTCGGCGAAGAGCCGCTCGACGACATGCGCGACGGACAGACCTCGCACAAGGCAGGCAGTCGATCGATTGCGCAGAAGGAAGACGAGTCTCGGTATCCGGACGGCTCGATGCCGGCGTCGAGAAAGGTATCGGGCGCATTTGGCAACGAACCCGGAGGGCCCTCGAACCGCGACTGAACGTTCCGCGGTCTCCGCGTCCTCCGCGGCCAGGGATTGCGACGGGCGGCGCGAGGCACTACGATGCGCTGCAGAGAGGACACACATGATCTGCAGCCGCCGCACGTTCTTCATGTCCGCCGCGGGCGTCGCCCTGGGCACGCATTCGGCGCTCGCGCGCGTCCAGGGGGCCAACGATCGCATCAGGATTGGCGTGATCGGCACCGGCAGCCGCGCGCGGAGCCTGATGAATCTCCTCAAGAAGCTGCCGGGGAACGAAATGGTCGCCGTCTGCGACGTCTACGAGCCGCGGATGCTGCAGGGCGCCGAAATCGCGGGGGCGGCGGCGGCGAAGACCGCCGAGTATCGGCGCATCCTCGATGACCGCGGCATCGACGCGGTCGTCGTCGGCACGCCGGATCACTGGCACAAGAGGATCGCGCTCGACGCCATCGCCGCCGGCAAGGACGTCTACGTCGAGAAGCCGGTCTCGCACACCATTGCCGAGGGCGCGGAGATGGTGAAGGCGATCGAAGCGTCGAAGCAGATCGTGCAAACGGGCACGCAGCAGCGCAGCTGGGATCACTGGATTCTCGGCAAGCAGATCGTCGACTCCGGCCGCCTCGGGCAGATCACGTTCGTACAGACGTACTGGTATCAGCACGCGACCGCGGGCGACTATCCGACGGTCGACATGGCGAAGCTCGATTGGAAGACGTGGCTGGGTGCGGCGCCGGACCAGCCGTTCAAGCCGGAGCGGTTCTATCAGTGGCGCCACTTCTGGGACTTCGGCGGCGGCGGCATCACCGACCTCATGACCCACTGGATCGACGTCGTCCACTGGTACATGAACGTGGAGGCGCCGCTCTCCGCCGATGCCACGGGCCACAACTACAACATCAAGCTCTGGGAAGCGCCTGACACGACCAGCGTCACGCTCGAGTTCCCGAACTTCATGGCGGTCTATCTCGGCACCTACGTCAGCAAAGTGGACGACGGGGGCCTCGAGTTCCGCGGCGAACGCGGCACGCTGAAGATCGATCGCTCGCGGCTCGCCTTCTATCGCGACGATGCGGCGTATGCGCCGGGGACCCTGTCGCCCGAACCCGAAATCTACGTCCGGTCGAGCGGCGACGGCACGCTGTCGCACCTGAAGAACTGGCTCGATTGCATCCGCAGCCGGAAAGCACCGAACGCGCACATCCGCATCGGCCATCAGGCGGCGCGCACCTCGCATATCGCGAACGCGGCGCTTCGCGGCGGGCACAAGGTGCGCTGGAATGCCGCGGCGGAGCGGATCGAGACGACGTAGGAATGTGAGATTCGGCGCCTGCCACTGTCACCGATCTCACGCGGAGCACGCAGAGGAGCGGAGGTCCCGGCGGCACGCTGCTGACAGGCGATCGGTTCGCCGGCCGGCCGAAGGCCGGCCCTGGACATCGCCGCGCGCAGCGCGGCGGCGAACCCATCGCCTGCGATCTCTGCGCCTTGCGTGCTCGGCGTGAGATCGTGACAGTGGCAGGCGCCCCAAGCGAGATCAGCGGTTAGTGATTCGCTGATTCGTCCACACGTCGACCCACGATGTCATCTGCTGGTTGATCGAGAAATTCCCGACGACGATGTCGAGGTCGCCGTCGCCGTCGATGTCCCCGACGTCCAGCGTCGCGTGGCGCGGGGATCCCATCTCGATCGTGTGGCGGACGAAGACGCCAGGCTTCGTCTGCTCCAGCCACACCAGCGCCGGCAGTGTCTTCTCGTCCACGTCCGATCCGCCCGCGAGCAGCGCACAGGCGACGACGTCGAAGTCGCCGTCGCCGTCGACGTCCGCCGCCAGGGCTCGATGTACGCCGGGCATCGGCGCGAGCGTATGCTCCACGAAGGGATAGCGGCCCGTGTTCTCCAGCCACTGGATGCCGTGATACGGCTTCACCAGCCCGTCGTCGAAGGTGTCGCCGTGCGTGAGGAGGACGTCGAGATCGCCATCCTTGTCGAGATCGACGAGCTGAATCCCTGACGAGCCCCAGTTCGGGTGCGGCGCCGCGTAGATCACCTTCTGCTCGAACGTGAAGTCGGCGGTCCCCTTGTTGATATACGCGAGGACGGTCTCGTGCTCCTGCGCGAGCAGCGTCACGAAATCCATCTTCCCGTCGTGGTTGAGATCGACGGGGATGATGTGGATCGCGCCTGGACGCGGATCGATCGTGTGCGTCGTGAACGAGGGCTGCGACGCGCTGGTCGTGCGATTCTCGAGGATCGCGACCTGCCCCGTCTTCCGCCAGCCGAACGCCGCGACCGCGAGATCGTTCTTTCCGTCGCCGTTGAAGTCGGCGCTCTCGACGTCGGCGACGCGCGGCCAGCCGTCGAGCCAGAACGCGCCGAACTTGCCGTTCGCGAGGCCGCGCAGCCAGATCACCGCGCCCTTGTCGTGATCCGCCGGGAAGAACTCGCCGAGGTCGCCGAGCAGGAGGTCCTGAAGCCCATCGCCGTCCACGTCCGTCCGCGTGACGTGCGCCGGGTGCGGGATGCTGGCAAGGACCGTCAATCCGCTCTCGGGCCGCTGGGGATGTCCGCTGAGCACGAGCCCCTGCCGCATGTCGGTGGCAAGCAGATCGAGCCGGCGATCGCCGTCGAGATCGACGAGATTCACGTTCGATACGGCCGGCGTGTCGGGCATGTCGGGAACGGTCAGGCTGCTGCGCGTGAAACGGACGGGAGATTCGCTCGGGGCGGGCCACGCCTCGGGCGCGGGCAGATGCTCCGGTGCGCGGCTGGTGTAGTACGGCAGCACCTGCGCCATGTCCGGGGGGAGCTGGATCGTGCGATACACGACGTCGGGAGGACCGAGGGGCGGGAGCCGCCCTTCGCGAATGAACATCATCCGCACGAGCTCGTCGCGCCACGCCGCGCGCGGGAGGATGTCGGGCGGAGGAAATGCGTGGCAGGACCCGCAGACCGCACGCGCCTGCTGCTCTTCGGCAGGCGCGGTTGCCTGTCGATTCGCCGCCGCAGCGCCGAGTACGACGGAACACGCGAAGAACAGTGCGGAGGTCCACGCGCGCCGGAGCATTTTCCGGATGCTAACACGGCACGCCGAACGTTCCTCGCGGCATGCTACGATCGCGCATCCAGCGAATCGTGCCCCGGTCAGCCCTTCAACCGTCCCGCCGTGATTTCCTGCGCCTCGTTGGCATCGCCGGTATTTCGACGGCCGCCGGCTGGCCGTTTCGATCGCCGCTGGCCGCGGCGCCGCCTCCACTCTTCGAGGAGATCCCGCCGACGGTGAGCGGCATCACCTGGGTGCACGAGAACGCGATGTCCGCGAACCGCTACCTGCCGGAAACGATGGGCCCCGGCGTGGCGTTCTGCGATTACGACAACGACGGCTGGGCCGACATTTTCATGGTCAACAGTGGCGTGTGCGATTTCTACCAGCCGAAGACGCCGCTGAGGAACGCGCTTTACAAGAACAACCGCAACGGCACCTTCACGGACGTGACCGACGCCGCCGGTGTCGCCGGCGGCAACGAATTCGGAATGGGGTGCGCCGTCGCGGACTACGACAACGACGGCTTTCCTGACATTCTCGTGACGGCGTACGGCCGCTGCACGCTGTACCACAACAACGGGAACGGCACGTTCACCGACGTCACCGCGCAGGCGGGCGTCGCCTCTCCAGGCTGGACGACGAGCGCGGTCTGGTTCGATTACGACAACGACGGCAGGCTCGATCTGTTCCTGTGCAGCTTCGTCGAGTTCTCGCTGAAGAACAACGTCTTCTGCGGCGACAACAAGCTGGGAAAGCGCTTCTACTGCATCCCGCGCGTGTTCAAGCCGACCCCGAGCCTGCTCTATCACAACAACGGCGACGGCACGTTCAAGGAAGTGAGCGCGGGCACGGACATCCACAAGGCGCTCGGCAAAGCGCTCGGCGTCGTCGCCACCGACATCAACGGCGACGGGCGGATGGATCTGTTCGTTGCGAACGATACCGTGCAGAACTTCCTGTTTGCGAACCGCGGCAATGGCAAGTGGGACGAGATCGCGCTCGCCGCGGAAGTCGGCTTCAGCGTCAACGGGACGCCGCGATCGGGCATGGGCGTCGATGCGGCGGACGTGAACGGCGACGGACGCCAGGATCTCTTCGTTGCCAACGTCGACCAGGAGATGTTCTCGCTGTACAAGAACGACGGCAACGAGTTCTTCTCCGACGTCGCGGCGGGCAACGGCGTCGCGCAGGCGACGCGGCTGCTGAGCGGCTGGGGCCTCAAGTTCTTCGACTACGACAACGATGGGATGGTCGATCTCTTCCTCGCGAACGGCCATCCGGACGACATGATCGAGAACTACTCGCAGCAGGTGCACTACAAGGAGCCGCTGCTGCTCTTCCACAGCGATGGAACGAAGCTGACCAACATCAGCGATCAGGCGGGCCCGGCGTTCGGGAAGATGTTCCCCGCGAGAGGACTCGCCGTCGGCGACTTCGACAACGACGGCCGCGTCGACGTGCTGATCGGGAACAACGGCGGCGCGCCGGTGCTGTTGAAGAACAACGCGGGGTCTGGCAATCACTGGATTGGCATCCGCCTTCAGGGGACCGCCTGCAATCGAGACGGGATCGGGGCGACGATCACCTGGTCGGCAAACGGCGTGCGGCACAGCCGCTACAAGTCGAACGGCGGAAGCTATCTCTCCTCGCACGACATGCGCGAGGTGCTCGGGCTTGGAACGGCGGCCAAAGTGGACTGGGTGGAGATCACATGGCCGCAGCCGAGCGGTCGGGTGGAGCGATTCAGCGACGTGCCCGTCGATCGCTACGTCACCATCGTGGAAGGCAAAGGCAAGATCGACGCCGGCACAGCGTGAGTCCCGGATCTATCTCGACCGGCCACGACGCCGACGCGATACCAGCACGAGCACTCGATCGAGCTTCTGTTCGAACGTATCCAATCGCGGCCCAACAGCATCGACTCGATCGCGCTTCCGTTCGAGCGTATCCAATCGCTGCCCAACAGCCTCGAACTGACCGGTGACGCGCCGTTCGGATGCATCGAATCGAGCATCCATCCGTCGCTCGACGGAATCAATGCGCTTGGTGAGCGTGCTGAATGCGAGCTCCGTGTACTGCCTCTGCTCGGCGAAGTGTTCGCCCACGGCCTTGAAACCCGCCTCGAGCCGCTCTTCGAGTGTCTGTGGCATGCTCCGACCCTGCCGAGTCCAGCATCGTCCGCCTTCATGCGGCATGCCGAGCCCGGATGTACAGAATCTCGCGTGAAAGCAATTGGAGACAGCCTGCCTGTTGGAGGAGTTGCGAAGACCCCGGATCCGGCACGTCGCAATTTCCGCGACCGCTTTACTCGACTCGGAGCGCTTCAATCGGGCTCACCGACGCGGCACGGCGCGCGGGGAGGTAGCTGGCGAGCAGCGCCGACGCCGTCAGCGCGCCGGCTATCCCGCCGATCGTGAACGGATCCCACGCGCGTACTCCGAACAGCAGACCGCGCATGAACGCGGCGCCGGCGACTGACACGAGCGCGCCGATCACGATGCCGGCGCCAATGAGGCGGCCCGCCTCGCCGAGCACCAACGCGTACACGGCGCCGCGCTGCGCGCCCAGCGCCATGCGGACGCCGATCTCCCGCGTCCTCCGGCTCACGGAATAGGCGATGACGCCGTAGATGCCGAGGACGCCGAGCAGCCACGCGACCGACGCAAACGCGCCGACGACGATCGCGGACACGCGCCGCTGGTATGCCGCCTGCGAGTCGTTGATGATCTCGTTCATCGTGCGACCGCCGAAGGTGGCGATCTCCGGATCAATCTCGTGGATGGCGGAAGCCAGAGCAGGCACGAGCGACCGATCCGGCCCTGCTGCGCGCACGAACACCGCAAAGCCGTTCGTCGGATCCTGATCAAACGCGACGTACATCGTCGGCTGCGTGGGAGCGTCCAGCGCGCCCTCCTTGATGTCGTCGACGACGCCGACCACCTCCATCGGGGGCTGCGACGAAGTCGGCGCGTAGTCGATGTGGCTGCCCACTGGATCTTCCGCCCCGAAATACCGGCGCGCGAGCGCGCGATTGACGATCACCACCGGGGGCTTCGACGCATCGTCCTGCTCGGTGAAATAACGTCCGCGCAGGAGCCGCGCCTCCAGCGTCGTGAAATACGCCGGGCTGACCTCGCGATACAAGACCTCGTTGTGCTCGCCGTGATACGGCTGGCCGATGACGCGAATCCACATCGTGTTCCCGCCGATCACCGGCGGCGTGCTGCTGATTCCTGCCGAGACGACGCCCGGAAGCGCCTCGACGCGTTTGACAATGTCGCGTGCGAGCGCGACGATTCTCGGGTTCGTCGAGTAGCGGCTGTCCGGCGGGTCGAGGCCGATCATCGAGACGTGCTCGGCGTGCATGCCGATGTCCACGTGCAGCAGCTCGTAGAGGCTTCGCCCGAGAAGGCCCGCGCCTACCAGGAGCACCATCGCGATCACCAGCTCGGCGATCACGAGCTTCGATCCCAGACGGCGCCACTCGCGGCCCGCCGAGCCGCGCGTCCCCTCTGATAGATCGTCGCGCCCCGACGAGGGGCGCAAGCGCAGCGCCGGCGTGATTGCGAGAAGCGCGACGGTCAGTGCGGCTAGCGCGCCAGAAAAGAAAAGCATGCGGACGTTCAGGGTGAGATCGGCCAGATACGGCAGTCGAGCCATGGTGTCTGCCGGAATCAGCCTGGAGAGCACCGCGGCCGCCCACACCGAAGTGACGATGCCGAGAGCGGTCGCGGCAAGGACCAGCACCAGCGCTTCCGCGACGAACTGCCGCGCGATGCGCGACGCCGACGCGCCCAACGCACGCCGGACAGCTATCTCACGGCGTCGCGCTTCCGATCTCACCAGGAGCAGGCTTGCGACGTTGACGCTTCCGACCAGGAGCAGCAGCGCAGCACCGCCGAGAAGGATCGTCAACACGGGCCGCACGTTGCCGACGACCACATCCGCGAGCGGCACGACGGCGGCACCTTGTCCGCGGTTCGAATCGGGATACTGACGCTCGAGATCGCGCGCGATGGAGATCATGTTCGCTGCGGCAGTTTCGACCGACACGTCGTCGCGCAGTCGTGCGAGGCCGTACATGTTGTGGCAGCTGCGGCGTGCCTCGCACGGTCCGGCGGGCTGGAGGGTCGTCCAGAACTCCGGCGAGCCCACCGGCGCGAAATGAAATGCGGATGGCAGCACGCCAACGATCGTCGCGGGTCCCCCGTTCAGGATGACGGTGCGGCCGAGGACATCGGGCTTCCCGCCATATCGCGTCTGCCAGGCGGCATAACTCAGGATGACGGTGCGCGGGGCATTTGGCTGGTCTTCCCCGGAGACGAAATCACGCCCGAGGACGGGGTCGACGCCCAAAGTGCGGAAGAAATCGGCGCTGACGCGGGCGCCCGGCGCGCGCTGCGCGCCTGCAGGCATGGTGAGCGTAAAGCCGCCGCCCCGGTACGCCGCGAGCGAGGAGAACACCCTGTTGAGCCGCTTCCAGTCGAGATAGTCGGCGTACGACAGGTTCGACCGCGGGAACATCGCGACCGTCTCGAACACGCCGACGAGACGCGAGGGATTCGAGTACGGCAGCGGCCTGATCAGCGCAGCGTCCACGAACGCGTAGATCGCGATGGTGGCACAGAGCCCCAGCGCGAGCGTGAATACGGCGGTGACCGCGAAGATCGGATTCTTGCGCAACTGTCGAATCGCGAAGCGGAAGTCCTGCGTCAGGCCCTCGAGCAGCATCGGTCTGGCTGAGGATGAGGATGTGGGCACGGGCTCGGAGCATTGGACGGGCCGGCCCTCATTTTCGTTGCGGTGGGTGGCAGCTTCCTTCCGGTCCGGAATTCGGCCGCGGCGCCCGAGCGCGGCGTCAGCGGCTCGCGGGCGCGAGTAGCACGGAGGCTTCCCGACACGTGACGGCGTGTCCGCCTGCGTTTGTAAACGTGATGGTGCCCGCGGCGGTGCCGATCAGTCCTGGAACGTTCGTCGGGATGAATGCTTCCACGGTGGCCCCGCCGTCGCCGCTCCCCCCGCCAAATGCCACGCGCTTCTTTGATCCGGACGGAATTGCGAGATCCAGGAAGTGAATGCCTGCACCGTGTAAAGTGCCTCGGAGCTGAACCTGACCCGACGCGGCGGAGGTCTGTTGCAATCGCAGTTCGATGTCCCCCTCCTCGGTGGACGGCGTCCGACCGATCCAGCCGCCGCTCGGATCAGGCTGCAGAACGATATCGGCACCGACAATGACGCCGAGAAGTCCCCAATCCGCGACTGCTCCGGCGCAGGAAGCCGCGATGGCCTGAGAGCTGTCGCCCCCGGACGTGCCCAGGTTGTAGAGTCCCGCGGGCAACACACTCGACGGACCACCGGGCACCGGAGCCGGCGCGACCGGACTGCTGCCGCCGCATGACGCCGCCGTCATCACGATGAGCAGGTGGACACCTGCAGAAACTGGTCGAAAATTCATAGGCCAGCTCAGCAGCAGAATCATGCACGATCCCGTCCTCTGAGCTCAAGCGGGGTCAGAGCACTTTAGCGGGGTCAGAGCACTTCGGGGCTCTGACCCCGGTCGCGCTGGGCGCGTTGATACAGATAGCTCGTGACGAGCAGGATGATGCCGAGGCCGATGACGCTCAGGACGCGGTAGACACGCTCCAACTGCGCGAGATCGACGAAGAACACTTTCAGAATCGTTACCGCGAGGAGGGCGATCGCGAAATACCGAATCGGAGGATATTGCCGCCGCAACCCGACGAGAATCAGCACGGCGCCGGACGCGGCCCACGAGACGGACAGCATCATCTGTCGTGCGAACTCGTCTCCCCGCCCCATCCAGAACGCGTTGATCTCTCCGGTGATCGCCGCGACCGTGAGGAACTGCCCGGCAACGAGCGTGCCCGCGCGTCCCCATCGGCGCTCACGCCCACCGGTGCGGCCGAACAGCGATGCTGCGATATACGCCGCGCCGAGGACGAACGCGGCGCACGCGGTGCGGCGATTGAGCAGCACGGCCTGCGCGAGTGGCGCTGGCGACAGCACGAGCGCGGCACTCCTGCCGATCGCGATGGACAGGAGGACGGCCCCGCCGGCTCGCAGCCATCCGCGTCCCTCGCGCACGCCCAGCGCGAGGAGCACTGCGCCTTCGGCTGCCCATCCCACGATCACCGCTGGCCCGTCGAACTGGAGGGCGATGGCAATCGTGATCAGCGTGAAGCCGAGCGCGACGAAGTGCACCGCGAGGTCACGGCTGCGACGGACGAAGATCGCGGCCAACGCCCATTGCCAGAGCCCAAGCGTCCCCGCCAGCGCACCGGCGGCCGACACACGCACCGCTTCGACGAGCAGGTAGGCGCCCGTGAACATCACGAGCCCGTTTCCATGCAGCCAGACGATGTCCAGGAGCGACAGCGGGCGGCCCGAGGAGACGTCCTGCAGCGCGGCCGCGAGCGCGAGCAGATAGACCGTTCCAACCGTCACCAGGCCCGGCGCCAACCAGCGCTCGCCCGCATTCGCGCTGATCCAGAGGAGCAGCGGGGCGGCGACCGCGAGCCACGTGACGAAGCCCGCTGCCGGACCGTACTTCGTTCCAGCGAGTGCGCCCACGACCATCAGGAGCAGGAGCCAGACCAGCAGGGCGGTCGAGTGATCGGCCAGAATCACGAGCGAGCCGAGGTAATACGCGATCGGCGCCGACGACAGGACCAGGATCGAGATCTGTGCCGCGTCGCTCCGCGGTGCCCGCCGGGACTGCCACAGCATGTACAAGAAGATTGCGGCGTACAGCGTGATGAAGAGCTCCGTCCGCAGGTACTTGGCCGGCGTGTAGAACTGGTCCGCCCATCCCGCCACGGTGAAGAGCGTGAGCACGTAGCTGATGACGTTGAGTAGCGGCCACGCGCGGCGGCGTGCGAGAGACGCCGTTCCAGCGAGCAGGATCGCGTCGTACCCGAAGAGCGAAATCTGCGCATCCGCGGTGGACGGCAGCAGAAACGGCGAGACGAACCCGCCGCCGACCGCGAACACGGCGAGCCCCTGTGATACGTGGCGGTCCGCGAGAACTGCAGCCGCGAGCGTAATCGCCACCATGCACGCGAAAGCCGCGGGCCGCGTGATCAGGTAGTAGAAGTTGAACGCCGCGTACGTCGTGACGTACAGGACCGCGAGACCGCATCCGCACAGCACCTGCCCGTACCCGCGGTAGCCCGAACGGACGAATCGAAGCCCCGCGTAGACCAGCACGACCCCGGCAATGGCGCCCTGAACGATCCGCGCGGTCTCGCCGATCCATTCGTTGTCGATCGCGAGCTTCTCGAAGTACGCGGCGCCGACGATGAGCGCGGCGACGCCAATGTAGAGGAGCCCTTCGGCGCCGATCCATCGCTCCAGCGAGAGCCACTCCGACGCGCGTTCGCGCGGTACGCGCGGCGGCTCAGCAGCGACCCCTTCCCGGGCGGCCAGCGGAACATCGCGGATGTTCGGCAGGGACTCCGGCTCCCTCGCGGGGATCGCGGTTGGCTCCGCCGCCGGTTCGCCGCTCGCCCGACCTCCGTATTGCAGATGGTCCAAACGCTCCGTCAACGCAGCGATCGCGCGGGCCATCGCCTTCAGACGTGCGTTCAGACGCCAGGCGACGAGTGCGCCCAGCACGAGCAGCAGGAGGGACATGAGATGGGAGCAGCGCCGAGAAGGGCTGCATCGCGATTATACCGAACGCTCGAGCCAGCCGCCTTCCCGCTTCGCGCTACGGCGCGGCAAGCCAACCCCCAACCCCCAACCTCCAACCTCCAACCCCTGGCATCGTGGTTGCGTAATTGCCGCTTCTGGAGGGAAGGTTCATGCCCGAAAAACAAACGATGAAACGAGCGCGCGCGGACAGGCGTGCGGGGAAGGCTGCGTCGACGCAGGCGGGCGAGTTCGTGCGCGAAGAAATCCACCACGTCCGCGAAGGCAAGCACGGCGCGCGATCGTCGAAGCAGGCGATCGCGATCGGTCTCTCCAAGGCGCGGCGGGCAGGCGTCGACCTGCCGGCTCCGCCGGCGAGCGCGAAGGCCAGCACGAAGCGGAGCGCGAAATCGGCGAGCCGCGCAGGCACGCGCGGGAAGCGGCCCTCCGCTCGACGATCGTCCGCCGTCCGCCGCGCACTGAAGCGGGAGGGCCGAAGCGCCGCGTCTCACAAGGCGCTTTCACGCCAGGCGCGGAGCGCCGCGCAGCGTCGATCGCGCGCGTCGCGCAGCGCCGCTGCCCGAAGGAGTGCGAGGACCAAAGGCGCAAAAGGTCGACAGGCGGCCGCCCGTCGAGCGGCGCACACGCGCAAGCGGCGGCGGACAAGGCCGCGGAGCGCATCGGCCTAGAGCCGCCGCGGCGGTAGCATATAATCCCGCAGCGGAATGACGGAGCGATCCCGCCGTGCGAGCGCGGCTGCCGTGTGTGTGCTGCTCGCGGTCATACATACGTGGCCGCTGGCGCTCAATCCAGCGCGCCACTCGCGCAACGACAACGGGGACGCGCTCCTCAACGAATGGATCATGGCGTGGATCGCGCACCAGCTTCCGCGCGATCCGCTGCATCTGTTCGAAGCGAACATCTTCTACCCCGCGCACGACACGCTCGCGTTCTCCGAGCCGTTGATCGTGCCGGCGCTCATGGGCGCGCCGCTCGCGTGGGCGGGCGCTTCACCCGTTCTCGTCCACAATCTGGTCCTGATCGCCGGCTTTGCGCTGACGGCCTTTGCGGGCTGGTGGCTGATCTACGAGTGGACGGGACACTGGACGGCCGGCCTGCTGACCGGATCGACCTTCGCGTTCAACACGCATACGCTCTCGAGGCTCGCGCACGTCCAGGGCGTCCACCTCTACGG
>JBKPTE010000139.1:0-31177 GCA_046735335.1 Acidobacteriota bacterium
ATCCCCTTCCGTCGACGGGTGGAAGCAGACTCTCGAGAACACACTGAATGCGTTGATTCCCTACGGCAGTCGGTGTGCGCTCATTGATTTCCCGGCGCATCCGAACGTCGGGGATTCGGCGATTTGGCTCGGAGAGCGTGCATATCTCCGGGCACGTGGCGTCACGGTCGCATACACCTGCGACCTGCACAACTATTCGCGGGCGCTGCTTGACCGGACGCTGGGCAGCGGCACAATCCTGATTCACGGCGGCGGAAATTTCGGAGACCTGTACCCGCACCATCACAGACTTCGTCTTCGTGTCCTGCGCGACTTTCGCCACCGCCGCATCATTCAGTTGCCGCAAACCGTCTTCTTCCGGGGCAACTCCGCCCTGGACGAAACCAGGCGCGATCTCGACGATGTCGACGATTTCGTGATGATCGCGAGAGATCGTCAATCCGCCGACCGCTTCGTCCACGACTTTGGTCGGCCGTGCCATCTTGCACCCGACATGGCGCTCTTTCTGGGGCGGCACGTGCCTTCGCGCAAGCCGTCCGTGGACGTTCTCTGGCTTGCGCGGGCTGACAAAGAGTCGCTCGCCACCGCTCAGGATCGCCTTCCGAACGCACGCGCCGCTGATTGGCTCGAAGACGAGCTGAGCGTGCGAATCGTGACGGCATTGCTCGCGTCGGCAAGACGGCGCACACACCGCATCGTACGCGTCGAGCAGTCTCTGTACGACGCGCTTGCACGCGCGCGGCTTCGTCGAGGGTACCGACTGCTTCGACAGGGTCGTGTGGTTGTCACGGAACGGCTGCACGGCCACATTCTCTGCCTGCTCTCGGGTACTCCGCACGTGCTCGTTGACAACAATTACGGGAAGAACTCCACGTTCTTCAACACGTGGACGCGCGGCTGGCCCGGTGTGCGGTTCGCCACGTCAATGAAGGATGCCAGCGATGCGGCGGCCGAGCTTCTGGAGGAAAGCGGCGGCCGCAGGCCGTGAAGGCGATCAGCGGGTCGCAGGGTCCGGATACGTCACGATGATTCCATAGTGGTCCGACGGCGACGCGTCGCCGCCAGGCACCATCGCGAAGCGCTGCATGTCGAGCGGCCGGTACGATGGCGGCGACCACGCGTCGTCGATGCGCTTCCATGCGTAGCCTTCGGGGATTCCGCAACCCACGCGGTTGGTCATGCCCGTATACCCCTCGGCCGTGCCGTGGACCGTCGGCCATGCATCGATGTAACCCGCAGCACGCAGGTAGTTCAGCGAGGTGTTGTCCGGCCGCTGTCCGCAGACGTAGGCCGGCCCTTCGGGAACGTTGAGGTCGCCGATGAGGACGTGGGGGCGACCGCCTGAAGTCTGCTGCATGAACGACACCGTCTGCTGCGCCTGGCGATTGGTCGATTCGTCCGACAACTTGTCAGGGTTCGTGTTCATCCAGTGCGCGACGTAGACGACGAGCGACCTGGTGCACGCCGCATCGACACAGACGGGCGCGCGGACCACCCACATCGTGTCCGCGGGATTGGCGTTCAACGACGTGTCGAGCTGCTGCCACTCTTGGGGGCCCGCGAACCCGTAGCGCGCCACGATCGTGAGGCCATTCTGGATGTCCCCCTTCGCCTTCCAGCCGAGCAGCTGGCGGATCTTCTCGGCCGACGCGCACATGGACGACCAAGCCTCCGCCAACCCCAGGGCGACCACGTTCGGATCGTTCCCGAGCGCCTGGATCAGGGCGGCCTGCACCATGCCAACGCCCCAGGCATTCAACGGTTTTGTCGGATCGGTGCAGTTGCTGTTCGATGCGAACAGCACCGGGTGGCCGGCAAGGCCCACCCGACCGACGCCTGCTTTGATGTTCCAGAACGCGAGCTTGACGGACGGCCTCGGCTGCACAGAACCGTCGAGCAGGATCGTCGCGTCGTTCTTCGGCACGCCCGGAGCGTTCACCAGGAACTTCGCCGCGGAGAGCACCACCTGATCGATCGCAATCCCATCCTCGCGGACCTGGATCCGCATCCGCTGCGGCCCGCTTCGTGCGAAGTAGACCAGCGGTCCGGCGCTGCCGTACCCGTTGTCGGCCCAGCCCCATCCCTGCAAGCCGCAGCCGCTGCAGTCTTCGAGGACGACGGTCGTGGCCGAGATCGATCCGATGCGCCAGACGGGTGCGCCTGAGGCGTTCACGCTGTTGTCGAACTGCACGAACACCGAATCGTTCGTGTACCGATCGTTCAGCGCTCTGCCGCGGAGCCAGAGACGGTACGCGCGGCCCGCGTCCGCCGTGAAGGTGAGGTCGAACGAGAGCGCCGGCGCCGCGAGCGGCTGTGGGAGTTTGGGGGCGCCGGCATCGGCATTCTGCAACCGCGCGCCGCCCGCGGCGGTCGCATCCGGCGTCACGATCCACCCGCCCGCAATCTGCCCCTGCGCGGCCGCGTACAAGACGACCTCGCTCGTGCCCGGGGGAACGTCAGGCGGAGGAAGTGCGCTCGTATCGGGCAGAATCGTCGCATCGTTCTTTGTCGCGCCGGGCGCGGTATTCAGGTATTTCACGGCCGAGAGCACGACCTGATCGATGCCGAGGCCGTCCTCTCGCGCCTGGATGCGGAGGCGCTGCGGTCCGCTCTGTGCGAAGGAGACGAGCGCTCCGAGCACCCGGTAGCCGTAGCCGTTGTCCGCCCATCCCCAGCCCTGGTCGCCGGCGCCGCTGCAGTCTTCGAGCACGACCGTCGTCGCGGACGTGGTACCGATGCGCCACGCGGGCGTGCCGCTGGCCGTGACGCTGTTGTCGAACTGCACGAACACCGAATCGTTCGTGTAGCGATCGTTGAGCGCCTTGGCGCGCAGCCAGAGCCGATAGGGACGCCCCGCATCGGCCGTGAACGTCAGGTCGAACGCCGGCGAAGGCGCCGCGACGGGCGAGGCCAGCTTGGGCACGCCCGCGTCCGGATTCTGCAGCCGAGCGCCACCAGCGGCCGTCGCATCGGGTGTGATGACCCAGCCGCCGGCAATCTGCGCGTGCGCCACAGCATGAAGCACGACCTCATCAATCGGGGTCGCGCCCAGGAGTTCGTCGCCCGACGCGATCTCGTTTCTGTCCGGACTGCCACCACGATGCGCGACGATCGGATGCGGGCCGTCACTCGGGGCTGAAAAGACTGTCGTGCGCTGCGGCAGCAGGAACATGAAAGCGGCCGCGGCGAGGAGGAGCGTGCGTCTGCCGAAAAATCGGTAGTTGATGATTGCCATGCGACATTCCGGATCGCGGGGAAGCACCCCTGTCCGAATTGCCGGACAATCGTGCGTTCCCCAAAGAAAAAGTGGAAACGCTTTGAGGAAGTGCAAGTCACGCACCGCGCGCCGGCCTGATCAGCGGTGCTTGGCGGTTACGGGTCGTGGTGTCTGCGGAAGTTCGTCCAGCAGGCTGCGCAGCGCGGACGCGTGCTGGCGAACGGCTGTGCCAGAGGGGGAATCGGACGTGGACTGATCGTCCACCGCGCGCAACAACGCGGCGATCGGCTTGCGCAGCGCGTTCACCTGCTTCACCGTCCGCTCGTGCTCGAGCGCGTGGTCCCGAGCACTCTGAAGAATCTTCTGCCGCTCGTGATACGACCCGTCGTGCTGAATGAGCAGGTACTTCCGGCCGCGGACGGCGAGCGCTGTTGCGACGACGGGAACGTCGCGCCCGTCCGCGTCGGCGATGACGAAGGCCTCGCTGTCCGCGCGCCCGTCGATGCCGCCGGCCCAGAGCTTGTCGGCGTCCTTCAGAAATGCGTCGAGGACGGGAAACGCCTGCTGAAGCGCGACAGAGCGCCCGCCCGCCGCATCCTGAAAGGCCGCGTGAAACCACCGCGGCACGTGCGAGTATTCGACCCGCTGGAATCCGCCGGTGGAAAGCGCTTCGAGCACGATGACGTCGAGCGCCGTCGTGAGATCGTTCAGCACCGAATCGGACGCGTACGTGTCCTGCAGCATCAGGCGATCGCCATGTCGCGGGCGAGCCTCGAGAACGCGTCTTCTACGCCGGCGCCGGTCTTCGCGCTCGTCCGCATGATCGGCCAGCCCTGCTCGGCGATCCGCACCAGCGCCCGTTCGTCGACCTGCCATTCGGATTCGAGGTCGGCCTTGTTGAGCACGAGCACGAACGGCACGTTGCCGACCACATCGTGCGCGGTCTGCTGCAGCGCGCGCGCGACCTCGAGCGTCTGCTGCCGCGTCCCGTCGGCCACGAGCAGGTAGCCCGCGGCGCCCCGCAAGTACGAGGTCCGTACGGTTTGAAAGTCGTCGTGGCCGTACAGATCCCAGAGCATCAGGGTGGTCTCGCCGCCGTCCTCGAGCGTCACGATCTTCTTGTCCACCTTCACGCCGACGGTCGTCAGATACCGGTCCGAGAACACGCTGCGGACGTAGCGCGCCACCAGGCTCGTCTTGCCGACCGCGAACGCGCCGAGCATGCAGATCTTCTTCTGCATCATCGCCCGGAAGCATCCGCGGCGACCGCCGGGCCCACGCGAAGCGAGACGCGGCGGTTGCGCTGCTTGTCCTGTTCGGTCGCTCCGGTGGCCGCGGGGTCGCTGCTGCCGGCGGCCGTCACGCGCAGGTCGACCGCGGGAAGATCCGGTACGGCCAGGACGCCGCGCACGAACTCCGCCCGGCGCAGGCTGAGGGGGATGTTGGATTCGACGGGGCCGTCCGCGTCCGCGTGGCCGCGGATCTCCAGCGGCACCCGGCGCTGCCCGACGCGGGCGAGCGCGTCCAGCGTCCTCAGGGTCTCGAGCGCTCGCGCGAGACTCCGCTCGCTCTCGGCGATCAGTTTCGTCGAACCTCTCTCGAAGAGAATCGGCGTCGATTGGATGGCGTCCGCGAGCGCGCTCGATCGTTCGGCAATCGCGGCTGACGCATCGAAGCGCGTCACACCGGGCAGCGCCGGCGCCACCCGAGAGCTGTCGACGATCCACTCGGCGGGTGCATTTCCGGTGGCGCTGAGGACGCCCGCGGCGTACTGCAACGACACACCCGCCGGGGGACGAAGCAGTTGACGCGCGCGAGCAAGGACCAGCGGCGGATCGAGCGCCTGATAGAGCTGCCAGCTGCCCGTGACGCGGTCCGGAACGAGGCCGTGCGCGGCCAGCAGCGAAGCCGGATCGCGCGCGAGCGGATCCCGAAGACCGCGGACGGCATACCGTCCGCCATCGCGCCTGTCCGACAGGACCACGAGGCCCGGCTCCCGCCGCAGCGCGTCCACGTATCCGTTCCAGCGCGCGCGCCGATCGAGCGTCACGTACAGCCACGCGCCGATGGCGACGAGCACGAGGGCGGCGATGGCCCACAGGCGCCGGAACGACCGTGCAGGCGCCTGATGGTACTGCGACTGGAGGCAGTCTTCGAGGGTCGGGCGGACGCTGTCGAATGGTGCCGTGTCGCCGTCGAAGGATTGCAGCGCGTCACCGTGGAAGGCGTGCAGGCGCTCGATGGCTTCCTGAAAGGCGACGCGCAATTCCCGCGGAGGCGTGCCCCGGATCACCGCCGCGAGGATCGCGTACGGCCCCTGCTCTATCCAGATCGACAGCTCGCCCACGCGCAGCGTATCGAGGGCGTCCTCTTCGGCGACGCGAAACGAATCACGTGAAAAGTCGCGAATCGCCGTCAGCATGCCCGACACCATGTCGGGATCCTGTATGGCCCTGGGATCGGACGCGACGTGCTGCAGGAGGAGACCTGTCCGCCGGTCGATCAGCAGCACCTGCTCGACGCGGTAGACGAGCGTGTTGAGCAGGACGACTTCCGCGAAGGGCCGACCCGTGAGGAGCGCAGTGATCCGCCACTTGATGGCGCGCCACGAGAGGCTGTACTCGACGGTGCGATTCAGCGACTCGAGCATGCTGCTCAGGCTCGCCGCCATCGCCCTGCGGATGGCAGGGCCGATCACCGGGAACAGCGCGTCCGCGAGCGGCTGCGGGTTCTTCCGTACCGAGGCGGTGATCGCTTCTTCGATCGTCGGCGCGAGCGCGCGCGTCAGGTGCGGGTCGCGGCGACGGAGCAGCACCGCTTCGGGCAGCACGTCGCTGACGTCCTGCGCCTGCCGGCCCGGATCGTTCAAGCGCGCTTGCAGCGCGCGAAGCTGCCGCTGCTCCGGCCCGACGATCAGCGTCCGCAGCTCCGCGAACGCACCCGGCGGCGACCCGGTCTCCGGCTCCTCGTCCGGCAGCCGCACGGCCGCTTCAGTCACGCGGCGAGTCCTCGACGGCGGGGAGCCGGAACTGGTCGTTCAGCCGCATGGCCATTTCGGTGAACAACGCGGCCAGGCCCGCGCGGTCCGCCTTGTCGGTGCGCAGCTCGTGCGACTCCCGAACCAGCCGCGCGATGATGTCGTCGGCCTGCAGCCGGAGCTCGTCGATGAGGCGCTGCTCCTGGTCATGGAGCTGCTGCCGCACGTCGCGAAGGCCTCGCGCCATCTGATCGTCGAGCTGCGTCGCACGCTTCTCGAACTTCTGTGCCGTGTCGCCCAGCTCGCGCGACAGATCCGTCGACGCGGCCGAGCGATTCTCCTGCTCCGTCTTCAGCCGCTCGCTGAACGACTCGACCTCGCGCTGGATGACGGCCTCGATCGCCGACAGCCGTCTCTTCACCTCCTCGCGGAGATCGCTCGTCTCCTTCAGGATGCGCTCCTCGAGGCGCGCGAACTTCCTGTCGTAGTCGCGCATCTGCACGCCGAAGAGCAGGTCGCGCACCTTCTCGAGGCTCGCCGCGCTCTCCGGCTCGGCGCCGCGAATGGGATCACCGGTGGTCTGGGAATCGAGAGTGGTCGTCACGGTCGTTGTCCTTTGCAGTGGCCGTCGGCTCGAACGGCGGACGGTCGGGGCGGGACGGTCGGTGAACACACATGCGCGACCTGGCTGGTGTCGCAGGCGCCGTCGGTCGGGGCGCTGGTCGGCATGTCCGGAACCTCCAAGGGCTCACATGGAGGAAGGCAACACTAGCACAAGTCCCGCGGCTATGGTTCGGAAGTCGCGCGGGGAAGGTCCACGCGGAAGAAGAGAAAAGATCCCTGCCTAGATGTCTTTCGTCCGTGCCGGTGCCGCCCAATCCACACCGTCGTCGCGCCTAAGTGCTGGTCACCAAGAAGGTAATCGCGCGTGTACCTGCACGCCGAACGCGCGCGATCCGGTGGTGACATTGTTGCTCATTACCCACCGCTTCCGCGCCGGCACGGTCGAGCCGAGCCACACGAAACGAGATCGTTCGACAAGCGTCAGAAAGGTGCCTATGAGTGAACGGCTTTTTCGAATTGGGCTTGTATTCATGGCTGCCGCTCTCGTCTACCCGCGAGCCGGATTCGCGCAGGTCGACCTCCTTCCGAATCTGGTCCCAAGACCAGGATCCGAAATCAGCGTCGTTCAGGACGCGACGAACGGTCACATTTATCTTCGCTTCGGCGCAGTGAACACCAACATCGGGATGGGGCCCCTCGAGTTGCGGGCCGGCGGAGTCACTACCTCAGGCCAGGAGGTTTATCAGCGCGTCTATCGCAGCGACGGGAGCTACTACGATACGCTCGCAGGAACATTCACGTATCATCCGGAGCACAGTCATTTCCACTTCAATGGTTTCGCGCTGTACACCTTGGCGCGTATAGGCGGCACCGCGGAGACCAGTGAAAAGACGAGCTTCTGCGTCGAAGACACGACGCCAATCAACCTCAGTCTCCCGGGTGCGCCGCAGTCTCCCGTGTACAGTCTCTGCAGCCCCACCGTCCAGGGCCTCTCCGTGGGCTGGGGCGATCGCTATGGGCCAACGCTTGCCGGCCAGTCCTTCGACATAACCGGCGATCCCGAGAGCGATTACGACCTCAAGATACAAACGGATCCGTACGGCAGGTTAGCCGAAACCGACGAGAGCGACAACAGCTCGTGCGTCCGACTGCACGTCAATCCTGCCGCGCGAACGGTGCAGACGCTTGGTATCTGCGGCAACGTGACCGTTACGTCGATTACACCGAATAGCGCGAAGCCGGGAACAACGCTCAGCGTGCAGATTAGCGGGACGGGCTTTGCGACCGGTATCGCCGTCGGTTTTGAGAATGGATCCGGGCCGACTCCGGTCATCGGCAGTGTTGTCGTTGTGAACCAGAACACGATCACGGCAACGGTGTCGATCAAGAACGGCGGGGGCAAACAACCCCGCGTCTGGGATCTGCGAGTCGGGTCAGGAACATTGGTGCAGGCATTTACCGTCAGACCGTGAACGTGAATCCGGCCTCGCGAGCGCCGATCTGCTCGCGGGCCGGTTTCCTCTGCTTCGACATCCGCGTCGATGTTGATCGAGAGGAGCCTCTGAACGCGCCCCGCAACCGCTCAGCTCGACCGAGGTTTGGCCGGAATCGCAATCCCCTGGTTCGCGAGCTCCTCATCAATGACTTTCGATAGAGCTTCGAACGGGAGCGCGCCGCGCAGGTAGCGACCGTTGATGAAGAAACTAGGGGTCGTGCTGACTTTGAGCTCGCGAGCCTGCTCGAGGTCAGCTTCGATCAGCTTCTTCTTCTGCTGATCTTGTTGGTCCGCCTCGAACCGACGCATATCGAGGTCAAGTTCCTGCGCATACCGGTTCAGGTCTGCCGCTTCGAGATGCTCCTGGTTCTCGAACAGCTTGTCGTGGTATTCCCAGAATTTTCCCTGGTTGCGTGCAGCCTCGGCGGCCAGTGCGGCGCCCATGGCATGTTCGTGAATGGAAGTAAGCGGCAGGTTTTTCCACGCGATACGGACCTTCCCTCCGTACACTTCCTCGATGCGCTTCAGCGTCGGCGCTGCGCGCCGGCAAAATGGGCACTGGAATTCAGAAAATTCCGCAATGGTGACCGGGGCACTATCGGGTCCCTTTCTTGGAGCGGTCGCGATATCGATCGCGTATCTCCGGCTCGGATCCGGTCCTTCCCGCACCACCGCCGGCACCGGGTTGCGCGCCTGGCTCTCGAGTGCGCCGACCCGCGCTTCGAGCCGTCTCAGCTCGCGCATATTGAGGAACGACGTCGCCAGGGTCAAGACCACGCCCGCCAGAATCGCCCAAACGATTGGATCGAGTGTCTTGTGTGGCGTGGAATTGAGACTCACCTCAAGCCTCCTTCAGATCGATTGGTTTCGTTGAGGGACTCCGCCGTCGGACGCACCCGTGAAGGACACGTTGAAGTTGTCGCTGGCGTGAAGTGCAAGCAACCGACCGACAACGCGGCGCCGTGGCGCGGACACACAGATATCACGCACGGTGGTTGCTGCCGCGGGCGGGCGAAGGGACCTTCCCGACCGGCGACAGCACCGATCGGGAAGATGCCTTTGACTACGGCTATTCCGTGCACCCTGAAACTGTGTTCAGAAGCGCCGCTGCCGCCTGACGGCGAGCGCCAGTGCATCCGGACTGGTTTCCCGTGCACGTGATGGCCGTCCACAGGTCACTGCAGCTGCCGAACTGATCACTCAGATCGTAGTTGGCCGCAGCGTCGCATGCGCCGCTGAACGCTGACTGGTGATTCTTCCAGTAACCAGGGGAGCACGGCGTCCCTTCCGGCGGGGGGTTCTTGACGCAAGCCGGATCCGTCGCGCAGCCCGGGTCGGCGCAGTCGATGAGCTTGTTGCCGTCGTTGTCTTTCCCATCGGTACACGATCCATCGGCACCTTCGAGATTCGCGGCCACAAGGGTGGTGGCCTCCGGACTCACGGGACTCCTGGTCTGGCTCGTACACGCGACGACGAACAGGGCGGCGGCGGCGAACAGAGTCGCTGCTGCCACGATCTTGCTTAGCTTCATCTGACCCTCCTCTTGGTGATGTCTAAGCGGACCCAATTTGCGGCGGGCGCCGCGGGGGTAGAACGGTGCCGCCCCGCAACACGGTTGCCAGGATTCGCGGCCGACGCCGCGAGCGACGGAACGAAACGATAAGGGCGGGAACGCTAAATGGTTAGCGGCATCAGCCTGACGTGCGTCGGCAGAAGCGCAGTCGAGGAAAGTTGCTCGTTTGAAAGACCTTCGTCGGAAGAGAATCGGACTTCGTGGCAGTAAATCGGCGGATTCGTCTCGAATCGTCAGCGTGGCCGCCCGAGCGCTTACTCGTCCAGCGGCCGGAGGTTCGTTTCACGCATCGGCCACATCAAAACCAGGCCCAGGGCGCCGTACAGCATGATGTAGTACGCCGGCGCGAGGGGGTGGCCGAGCGTCTCGATCAACCAGGTCGAGACGAGCGGTGCGGTGCCTCCGGCCAGCGCGAGCGTGATGGAGTACGCGAAGCTCATGGACGTCACGCGCGTTCGCAGCGGAAAGATCTCGACGACCATCGCGCCCTGCAGGCCAAGCGCCATCCCGAGCGGCACCGCGAGCAACAGCTGCCCGCCGATGAATCCCTGCGGCGATCCGAAGAGCATCATCCGGAGCGCGACGTAGATCACCGCCATCGTCACGACGGTCAACGCGATCATCAGACGCCGGCGTCCGATCCGGTCCGACAGCCACCCTCCGAGCGGTTTGGAGATCAACACGGCAAGCAGGCTCAGCGTATTCGCGAGCAGAAAGGCTTCGCCGCCTTCGGCGCTGAGGCTCTTTCGCCGTTCCACCGCGTATGTGAACGTGAGGTAGTACGCCGCGTTCGTCATCGCCACGATGCCGAACGTACGCACGATTGGCAGCCAGTCTGCGACGAGCGAGGGCAGCAGCGCGGGACGCATCGCCGCCGCCTTCTCCCCTTCGGCCGTCTCGTGGATGCCGCGCCGCAACAGCCATCCGAAGATACAGAGCGACACGCTCGCGATGAATGGGACGCGCCAGCCCCAGCTCGCCACGGCTTCGGCGCTCAGCGACCGGTTGACCAGCCAGGCGGAGCCCGATCCGAGGATGAATCCGATCGTCGTCCCTGCGGCCGTCGAGCTGCTCACGAGCCCGCGCATCGCGGGCGACGCCTGCTCCGTCGTGTACACCATCGATCCGGTGAACTCGCCGCCGAGCGAGAAGCCCTGGATGACGCGCATGGCGACGAGGAGCACCGGAGCGCCCATGCCGATCTGCGCGTATGTCGGAAGGAGCCCCATGACGAGCGTGGCGCCACCCATCAACGCGATCGAGAGCGTCAGCAGCGCGCGCCGGCCGATCCGGTCGCCGACGGCGCCGAGGACGATGCTGCCGAACGGGCGCGCGAGGAAGCCGAGCGCGAACACGCCGAACGTCAGCAACTGCTGCGCCGCGTGGCTCGACTTCGGGAAGAACTGGCTGCCGATGTCGCTGGCGAAGTATCCGTAGACGGCAAAGTCGAACCATTCGAGGACGTTGCCGATCAGCCCCGCGAGCGCCGTGCGAAGGGCCGACTGCCTCGGGGCGGCGGGGATCGTTCCCGTCTGCTGGCTCACAGCAACACCCATCATATCGGCTTACGTGGCGGCAGCGCGGCACGCGGCAACGCGATATGTTAGGGGACTCGAGCGTGTCGAGAGGAGGGACGAATGCCAGTAGCCAAAGTCTCGGAGATCAGCGCGACGTCTACGAAGAGCTTCGAGGATGCGATCCAGACGGGGCTCGCCAGGGCGGCAAAGACGCTGCGTCACATCCGCAGCGCCTGGGTGAAGGAGCAGCACGTGCGCTGTGAGGAGGGGCGTATCACCGAGTATCAGGTGAACATGATGGTCACCTTCGTCCTCGACGATTAGGGCCGCGGACGACGCGGACGACGACCGACGAACTCCGCTCGACGGAGCCGTTCGCTACAGCGCACGAAGAAAGGCTACGAGATCCGATTTCTCCTGCGCGCTGAGGCCGACGTTGAAGCGGCGATCGTAGAAATCGATCACGTCACGAAGCGTCGGCGCAAGCCCGTTGTGGAAATAGGGCGCGCGTGCAGCCAGGCCTCGCAGGATCGGGCCCTTGAATGACGACATGTGATTCCACTTTCCTGTGATGAGCGCGCGCCCTGGATCTGTCGTCTCAACCAGCTCGCCGGTCGTTTTGTTGCGAAACGTGTACAACGGCATGTCGGCCGTGCGGACGGCGGCGGTCGTCAGTCCGAGATCGAGCGGCAGCGACGTCGAGTGGTTGCCGAGGTTCGGCGTGTTGTGACACGTGGTGCAGGTCCCCGGGATCGCCGGCAGGCCGACAAGGTCGTTCAGGCCGCGGACGCCCGCGATCGTGAAGCGCCGGGTGTTGAACAGCTCCTGGCCCCGCGCCACCGCTTCGCGAGCGTCCCCGGATGCGGTTCGTGCTGAGCTCGACAGCATCTGCCACGCGTCGAACAGCGTGAACGCACGTGGATCGAATCCTGGCTTCAGGACGTCATGATGTCGATGTAGGACGGCTGCCGCGACAACGCCATGGGGCCACCGGAGGCGTTCTGCGCATTCAGCACGCCGGCCGCAGTGTCGACCGCCTGCGCCGTGAACAAGGACGTTTCGAACCTGACGATCGCCTCTCGCTCCGCAGGCGTCAACGCGTTGCTGGCGGCCGCGTGACCGAGCGTGGCGCCGTTCGCCTGATCACTCAGATCGAAGTGAATCGATCGATCGGGAAATGTTTCGCGGCCGTCTCACATCACCGTCGCGAGCAGCGGCAGGTTCGTCGCCGGCAGCGGACGGCGGAAGAGCGACAGCTCCGAGAATGACGCGTAGCCGTACGGATCCTCAACGTCAACGAGCTCGAACTCGGCGTCCCGCGGAACGCCGATGCCGACGCGGATCAGCCCTTTCGTGAGCAGCATGCTGTACGCGGATCGCTTCGCCGGGACCGTCGAGACATCGGCAGCCGGTGAGTTCGACCCGTCGTTCGTGCGAAAAATCGGATCATCTCCACACCTGTCGCGTCGAAGCGCGCCTGCACGTGTGCCGGCGTGATCGTCCAGCCGTCGGCCGGCTGGTGGCACGACCCGCACGACCGTCCATTCCTGCCGAGCGCCTGAAAGAACAGGTTGTCAAAATCGATCGCGCCCTTCACGTCGTACGTACGGATGACACCCGTCGGATTTGCGAAGGCGAACATGTTGGGACCGTTGCCATCGGCTGGAGCCCGGGCCACGCTCGCGAGCGTGGCCACGGTGATGACGAGTGACGCGAAAACGATTCGCTGTGGCTTCATTGCGGAGCTCCCGTAGGGTTCGGTGAGCTTTCCTGCTGGACGGCGGGCCGGAAGAAATGTCGCGCCATAAAGCGGGACGCTTGCTTTCCGATGTTCGCGCCCACTCGCGTCGAGTTGCGGTAATGCATGCCGCCGTAGATTCGCGCTTCGAGAACCTCGGCGAGGGCGTCGGAGAGGCGGCCGTACGTTCGGACGGGGTTCACCAGCCCCGCGACACTGCTGTCGATCGAGAACGCGACCTCGTCCGTACCGAAGAACTGCTTCAGGGTTTCGGTGGAAGCGGCGCTGAAACAGCCGTGCGCTGCCGGATACTCGGGATGATTGGGCGTGAGGATGAGGCCCATCCACGCCGGATCCGGCGCCGTCGCCGGGTTCCCGTCGGAATCGCCCGCGCGAATCGCCGTGACGGGACGCCAGAAGTTGTAGAAGTACTTCGCGTCCCAGCAGGCGATCAGCGCATCAGCCGATGCCGTCGCGAGCATCGCGAAATATCGGGCGTTCTCCGCCACCCCAAGACCTTTCGCGACGGACAACGCGCGCCACGCGCGATTCCACTGCAGCGGCGGATTGTCGCTCCAGAAGCGCGCGACGTCGGTCTGTTCAGCCGTTCGACTGCTGCCAATCGCGGCGCCGAGCGCTTTCACCTCGTTGTAATCGTGCGTCCAGTCCTCGCTGACAAGACTGAACGGGGGCTCCGGCCGGAACTGCGACGCGCCGCGGAGCGCGAACGGCTGAACGAACGGGATCTCCGGCGCCTGCGCCCCGAGGAACGCCGGGGGCGTCGGCTGCCACACGCCGGGCCCCGAGCCAGGCACATAGGTGACCGTCGCGTCGCGGCCGTCCTGTGCACGCGCGGCAAGTATCGCGCTCGCCGCGCGCTGGCCAACCGCCACCCCGTTCACCTTTGCGCCATCGTCGTCGGGCAACGCGGCCAGGGACGCGGCGTACTTCGCATCGAGGTCGGCCATCTGCGCCGGAAAGAGCGCGACGAGCACGTGGTATGCGGCTGTCACTGCAGCCGCCTCTGCTGACGCCGGGCGCTCCACGCGCAAGGTGCCTGAGTAACTTTCGAAGGGCGTCCCCTCAATCGCATTCACCGCGTCGTACATCGCCAGGTGCACCATCGCGAGGCGAATGAGCGCGCGCGGCGGGACCTGACCGCCAACGCTGACGATGGCACTCGCGGCGTACGCGTTCCAATCCAGCACGACATCCGCGCGCACCGGAATCGCGGCAATCGTGATCAACGCGAGGCACAGCGGCACATGTATCCATACGATCCTGCTCATGGTTCCTCCCAGCCTGCCCGTTCGTGTTTGCCGTTGCTGAGAACGGGTACAATCGGCCTGCCACAAGATCGCCTGTGTGCGGCGAGAAGTCCTGACGGCATTCGGATCATTTCCGGAAGTCCTTCAGATGTCAGCGAAGCGCCTGTTCGTATTCGATGAGTACCGACTCGATGAGCAGGAGCGTCAACTGCTGCGGGGCGGCGAGCCGGTGCAGCTTCCTCCGAAACTCTTCGACCTGCTCGCCGAGCTCGTCCGCAACGCACGCCGGCTGCTCGACAAGCAGGATCTCCTCGACCGGCTCTGGGCCGACATCGCTGTCGAAGAGGGCAGCCTCACGCGCGGCATTTCCTCCCTGCGCCGTGCACTCGGCCGGACGGCGGACGGGCGGGACTTCATTCAGACAGTGTCGAAGCGCGGATACCGGTTCGTCGCGGATGTCCGGCAAGAGGTCGGTGAGATAGACGCGGTGGGAGGCGCCACGGGAATTCCACCGCCGCCCGCCATTCTCGCAACCCACCGCGTCGAGTTCGTAGGACGGGAAGCCGAGTTGCCGCAGATAGTCGACGTGTGGCACCAGGCACTCCAGGGCCGACGCCGCATGCTGCTCATCGCCGGGGAACCGGGAATCGGAAAGACGCGGCTCGCGCTCGAGTTCGCCCGCGCGCGCGCGGCCGAGGGGGCCACGATCCTCATCGGGTCCTGCGATGAGGAGAACTTGGTCGCGTACCAACCATTCGTCGAGTCGCTGACCTGGTACGTCCGCCACTGCCCCGAGGCTGAGCTGCGCTCGCAGTTAGCAGCGGTCGGCGGGGGCGCGGAGCTCGCAACGCTCGTTCCTGCCGTGCGTACGCGCATTCCGGAACTCCCGCGCTCGTCTCCAGTCGACGCGGAGGCACAGCGGTATCAACTGTTCGAAACGGTCTGCGCGCTGCTCGCGGCCGCCTCACGCGCACGCCCGCTGCTTCTCGTCTTCGACGATCTGCACTGGGCGGACAAGCCGACCCTGCTGCTCGTTCGGCACCTTGTCCGATCGGCCAGGAGCGCCGGGCTCTGCATCGTCGCCACGTACCGGGGAAGCGAGGTCGGGCAGACGCATCCTCTTTCGGAGATTCTCGCCGGACTCCGGCGTGAACCGGCCGTCGCGCGTCTCGTGCTCCGCGGCTTCGACGTCACGCACTTGACGGGGCTGGTCGAGTCGATCATCGGCCCCGATGCGCCGGCGGAACTCGCGCGCATCATCCTGGACGCCACCGACGGCAATCCGCTCTTCGCGACCGAAATGCTCCTGCACCTGAAGGAGATCGGAGCCATCTCGGGACGGCCTCACGGCGGGATACGCAACGCCGTCGACGTCGTCGATCTCGGGCTCTCGGAGAGCATCAGGGAACTCATCGGACGCCGGCTGTCCCGCCTGAGCGACGCGGCCAATCGCGCGCTTAGTGCCGCCGCCGTCATCGGGAGAGAATTCGACGTAACGCTGCTCGAGGGCGTCTGCGATTTGAGCGAAGCTGAGCTCCTGGATGGCCTGGACGAAGCGGCTCGTGCGCAGCTCGTTGGCGAATCACGAAAACTCGGCGGCCGTTTCGAATTCACGCACGCGCTGATACGTCGGACGGTCTACAGCGAGCTGAGCTCGGCTCGTCGCATGAAACTGCATCGGCGGGTTGCCGATGCGCTCGAGCGGTCCACTGGCCGCAATCCCCCTCTCGCCGAACTCGCGTACCACTTCTTCCAGGGAGCGCACGCCGGGGACGTTGACAAGGCAATCGCGTACGCGATGCAAGCGGGCGATCGCGCGGCGGAGGGCCTGGCGCACGAAGAAGGGGCGCGTCTGTTCGAGATGGCACTTCACGCGCTCGAGTACAAGACCGACGGGCGGGATCTGAGCCGCTTGCGGCTGGAGATTCATACGCGGCGCGCCCGCTGCTTCGAAGCGCTCGGGCAATGGACTCCGGCCGTACGCGAGCTCGAGGCTGCGCTCGGGCAATTGGATGCGAGTCAGATTGAGCGCCGCTGCGAGCTGTTGCTGGCGCTCGCCCGTGCGTCGTTTCTTCTGCTGGACGTGCGGCCGGTGGAGGGCTACGCCACCGAAGCGCTTCTGCTCGCCGAACACCTTCATCGTCAGGATTTCGCAGCGAACGCAATCGCCTGGCTCGCCCGCTGTCGGCAGGCTGACGGTGATCTGGGCGCGGCGATCGACATGGACCGCCGTGCGATCTCACGCGCGACAGGGTCTGCGACCGCCGCCCACATGCTCGGGCCGCTCACGTTGTATCTCGCCGGCCGGTCGAGTGAGGCGATCCCATTGGCCGTCGCAGCCGCCGATGCCGCGTTGGCGTCGGGCGATACCACGTTCATCATGTACGCCCTCACGCACGTCGGGTTGAACATGACCGCGACGGGCCGTTACCGCGAGGCATCGAACGCGTTCGAGGAAGCCCGCCGCTTCGGCCGCAAGTACGGCGCGCTGCCAATGCTCGCGCGCGCGACGGCAATGGCTGCCGGTCTGCACTTGAACCTGTTCGATTTCGAAGGCGCCGAAGCGCTTCAGTGCGAAGCGCGCGATCTGGCACGGAGCGCCGGCTTCGCGCCGCCAATTGTCAGCGCGGGAATCGACTCCCTTTTGACGCTCGCGAGGCGGCATGAACCCGGCCCCGTCGAACGACTGTTGGACGAAACGGCTGCCGCTGCCGCCAATACCGCCGGATGGCACCAATGGCTGTGGCAGCTTCGGTTGTCTCAGGCGAGGGCAGAACTTTCGTTCGCGCGTGGCGCATTCGACGACGCCTCGAGCCAGGCCACGAGGGCGATCGAGCAATGCGTGGCGCGAGGGCGGCCCAAGTACGAGAGCCTCGGGCTCGTCACGCGAGCGCGCGCCTGGTACGCCCTCGGGCGGAATCGCGACGCGATCGCCGATGCGAAGGCCGCCGTAGATGTTGCAGAGCGGACGTGCGATCCAGCCGTCCTGCTGCTCGCGCTCGATGCGCTCCTGGAGTTGGAGGGAACCGATGACGTCGCCGATCGGGCTCGTGGCGTGATGCGCCGGATGGATGCGGAACTGCCCGACGAGGTGATGCGCCGCTCGTTCAGGGAATCCGACGTCGTGCGGCGCATTCGACGTACCTTGCCGCATTCGGACCATCCATGATCGCGACGGTCACTCCCCCGAGGCGCGCGGTTGTCGGCGGCCAGTACGAGCGGCCGCTCGGCCACGCTGAACCACCAGCAAATGTGTAACGTGCGTGCGGCCAGATCCTATGGCTGAAGACCCCTTGCGTTCCGCACAACCCGCGAGCGAGACGTCCGGCCGCCTGGAACCAGAATCGACCTTCCACCTGCTCGACCTCGCGCGGGCCGGAGACCGCAACGCTCTGGAGCGTCTCTTCGCGCGTCATCTCAAACCGTTGCAGCGGTGGGCGAGAGGGCGCCTGCCCCGCTGGGCCGCGATCTCGCTGACACCGATGACCTCGTCCAGGAAACCCTCGCCCAGACGTTCAAGAAGATCGACGGATTCGAGCCTCGTCGCGTCGGAGCGCTCCAGGCGTACCTCAGACAAGCCGTCCTCAACCGCATCCGGGACGAGCTCCGGCGCAAGAGGCGACGGCCCGACATGTCGGAACTGGACGCGCTGGAGCGGGATCGCGGCGACTCTCCGCTCGAGCAGGCGATTGGCCGCGAAGCCGTGGATCGGTATGAAAGTGCGTTGACGCGACTGCGACCGGACGAACGTGAGGCGATCATCGCTCGCCTCGAGATGGGCTACACCTACGAGGAGCTCGCCGAGGCGCTCGGCAAACCGACGCCGGATGCCGCGCGAAAGGCTGCACAGCGCGCGCTCGCGCGGCTCGCCGAGGAGACGAAGGGTGCCGATCATTGAGGGCCCGCTTTCGGATCTGGCGGGCGCCGTCCTCGACCGCACGCCGATCGACTGGGACGCCGCCGAGTCGATCGCCGACGACTCCTGCCGGCCGGTGGTCGCGCAGCTCAAAGTACTCGCCACGCTCGCCGATGTCCATCGGCGTCTTCACCTTCAGGACCATTTCGAGACGGCCGCTCGGGCGGCCGAACAGGACGAGACACTCACCCGCTGGGGGCATCTCCGCATATTGGAGCGCATCGGCCGCGGCGCGTTCGGCGAGGTATATCGCGCCTGGGATATCCGGCTCGACCGCGAAGTCGCGCTAAAGGTTCTCGATGGGTGTCCGGCGACAGACGACGGACGGTCCTCTTCCCTCATCCAGGAGGGCCGGCTGCTCGCCCGCGTCCGTCATGCAAACGTCGTCACGATCTATGGCGCCGAGCAGATCGGTGCGCGCATCGGTCTTTGGATGGAATTCGTTCGTGGCCGCACGCTGAAACAGGTCGTGGACGGCGGCCAGGTGTTCAGCGGAGCGGACGTCGTCCGGATCGGCATTGGGTTGTGCCAGGCGGTTGCGGCGGTGCACGGCGCCGGCGTCTTCACCGGGACATCAAAGCTCAGAATGTCATGCTGGCCGACGATGGCCGGACCGTTCTGATGGACTTCGGCACGGGACGCGAGCTCGGAGACGACACCTCCGATCTGGCGGGAACTCCTCTCTATGTCGCGCCAGAAATCCTTGCGGGCGGCGACGCCACCATTGAGAGTGACATCTACAGTCTGGGGATCCTTCTCTATCATCTTGCAACCGGGTCCTACCCGGTGCGCGGGCGCAGTCTGGCTGACGTCCGTCTCGCCCACCAGCGTCACGAGCGAACACCTCTCCGGACCGCCGGACGAGATCTCTCACCGGGGCTCGTGCGCATCATCGAGCGCGCGGTTCATCCAGAGCCCGCCGATCGATACCCAAGTGCCGAGACGCTCGCGAACGACCTCGCCGCGCTCCTAGGACGCGCGACACTCGGGCGGGCATCGTACGCCATCGGCATGGCGACACTCGTTCTGCTCGCAGCCGGGCTGGTGTGGGAAGGCGTTGGCCAGCACCGTACGGTCGTCCGGCCGCCCAGTGCCGTGCTTGAAGGGATCGCCGAGACCGAAGCCAGCGTCACCTCGATCGCACGGCCTGTGATCGCCGTCCTTCCATTCAAGAACCTGAGCGACGAGCCCGAGAGCAACTACTTCGTCGATGGCTTGACCGACGAGGTCATCCGCAATCTCGCGGCGATCCAGGGGCTGCGGGTCCGGTCGCGCACGTCGTCATTTGCCTTCAAGCACAAGCCGCGGAATCTTCGCGACGTTGCTCAGCAACTCAGCGTCAATCTCGTCGTCGAAGGATCGGTGCTGCGTTCGAACGGCAGGTTACGCGTCAACGCGCAACTCATTCGCGTCGACGGGGATGTCCCCGTCTGGTCGGATCGATTCGATCGAGAGCTGAAGGACGTATTCGCGATCCAGGACGAGATCTCGCGCGCGATCGTCGACAAGCTTCGGCTGACGCTCGGCAGAGGGCAGCGGCGGTACGATACGAACGCCGAGGCCTACGGGCTCTACCTGAAGGGTCGTGCCCTGCTCGAACGCCGGGGAGTCCCGAGCCTCGAGCAGGCAGCAGAGGCGTTCAAACAGGCTATCGTCAAGGATCCGGCGTTCGCGCCGGCGCACGCCGGCCTTGCGAACGCGTACGCCCTCATGTCGGCGCCTGTCTTCAGCACAATCTCCTTCGAGACCTCGCGGGCAATCGTTCGGACCGGCGCGATCAAGGCACGTGAACTCGATCCATTGCTGGCTGACGCGGAAGCGGCCATGGGCTGGATGTACTCGTACGAGCACGACTGGGCGAACGCTGAAAAGTCATTCCTGCGGGCGATTGAGCTGAACCCGAGCCTCACGCACGCGTACACGAGTTATTCGTACTCGACGCTGGAACCAACGCTGCGACTGGACGACGCGCTTCGCGTTCTCGACGTCGCCTTACGAAACGATCCGCTGTCGCTCGACGTGCAGCGCGAGATCGGCGCGGTGCAGTTCTACGCAGGACGCTACCGCGACGCGGTTGAAACGTTCCAGCGTATCCTTACCGTCGATCCTGATTTTCCGTTCGCGGACAGCTGGCTCGGGCGAGCGTTGCTACTCGGGGGACGTCTGAATGAAGCGGTGCCCTTGCTGGACGGATTGGACGGTCATCATCTTGGCCGCTTCAAACCGGCGCGGACACGACACCCGGCCTACCTGGCACTCGCGTACGTGACGTCAGGCAGACAGGCCGACGAGGAAGCGCTGCTCGCCGAGCATCAGGATGACCCGTCTTCGATGGTGTTCATCTATGCCGCTCTCAGAGACAGGGACCGCACCTTCGACGCGTTGGAGCGGCTTACGGCCGTGAAGCCGCACCAGGTTCCGCGCGTGTTAATGGAGCCGGAACTCGCGGTGCTCCGAGGCGACTCTCGGCTCGCTGCCGTCCGTCGGAGATTCGGTTTGCCGCCGGAGTAGCGCTTCGTACGCGAGGGCAACATCGTCTGGCGACGTCGCCCTCATCTTCGATTAGTTCACATCAGCGGGGCAGCTTTGGGGATGCGGAGCGTCGATCCGCCTCGTCGCCATAGCGGGAAGGAGCTGGACCGCGGTGGTGGTCGCATCATCCACCGCCTCGTTTCGGATCACGTGTGCATGCCCTTCGCCGCCGCGGTCTATGAAGCCCTGCCCAGTCGTGTAGACGTGCGGCGTACAGGTCGGATCGTCGCTCTCGTACACCGTGAGGGCACCGCCGGTGACGATGATCAGGCTGAAGCCAGGGTGCGTGTGCCAGCCCGTTGTTCCTCCCGCGCTCCACAGATTGTCGACCACATACAGATCGGACACCCCCATTGTTTTCAGCCTCGAGCTCCAGAAGGTGGGGTGAGTGCCGGCGCGCAAGTCGAGCTCGTCGAATGTCGCCTTCAACAGCCGGAGATTGGAGAAATTGGACTGCGGCGTCGCGTGCAGTCTGCTGCTATGCCCTGCGGCGGCCACCGTGACGGCGAGTAAGAGCCACGTCAACCTTCTCATCTGGCGCCTCCCTTTGAAATGGCATACGTCTCCCTAAACGACGCCGCGTGCGTGATCCGGACAAGGGCCGGTTCACGAATTCAGGGGGAGCCAAGAAGGGGGCCTGCGGGCAGCACGGAGCCGCCCGCAGGTTCGGTAGTGAAGACGCTTAGAACGCGAAGCGCGCGCCGAACCGGATCGAGCGCTGGCTGCCGTTCGTCCCTGTGATCTGTCCGAACGTGTTGCCGGTGGACGTGCTGAAACCGGTGCTCGGGTTCCCCCAGCGCACGGAGTTCGTCACGTTGTACGCGTCGACGCGCAACTCGCCGTAGCGCGTGCCGCCGAGCGCGAACCGCTTGAACAGCGCGCCGTCGAGCTGCCAGAATCCCGGTCCGTCCGGTCCGGCGTGACGCTTCATGTTGCCCTGCACGCCGGGGCCGGCCGGCAGCGAGTAGACGCTGGGATCGAAATACAGCTCGCCCGGACCGAGCCCGCCCAGCACCTTGTTTGCCCCGTTCAGGTTCGGGTACGCCGAGTTGCCCGGCGTGTTGAGCAGCGTGCCGTCGCCGCCGATCGTCAGCGCGACGCCCGACTGCGCCTCGAAGAGCCCGCTGATCTGCCAGCCGCCGATAATCTTGCCGAGCGTCCCCTCACTGAGCCACCGCTTCTTCGGGCCCCACGGCAGTTCGTAGACCGTCGACAGCACGTAGTTGTGCAGACGGTCCGTATCGGAACGCGCCCAGCTCAGATCGAAATCGATTGGCGTGTTGATGCTCGTGTTCTCGTTCGCGAGATCCCTCGAGCGGCCGAGCGTGTACGAGTTGGTCACGAGCAACCCGTTCATGAACCGTCGATCCACCTTGACCTGCAGGCCGTCGTACCGCGACTTCCCGAGGTTCGTTCGCGTGCGGCTCGTCCCCGTACGGCCGAACGGCGCGAATTGCGGCCTGCCGTTGTTGCCGGATCCGTACACGAGGCTGGCATTCGTGTCGAGGTCCATCACGAGATCCACGCCTTTGCTGCCCACGTAAGCGACGTCGGCGGTGAACCCGTACGGCAGCTGACGCTGGAACGCGACGTTCCAGGAGTGCAGGGTGGCTTCGTGCAGCCCCGAGGGAATGACGTCGAACGTCGAATTGAGCAGCGATCCGGTGACCGGGATGATCCCGTTCGACGGAATGTCCGCGAGAACGGGCGGCGGGAAGCCGGCGGCCATCGTTCCGGCTCGCTGGAAGCCGTTCGCAGAGGAGCCGGCGTAGTTCTGCTTTACGGGAAACGCGAACGCATAGCGGTTGTCGGGGAACGGAATCGCGCTGGCGCCGTAGCCGGCACGCACGACCGTTCGCTCGTTCAACCGCCAGGACACGCCGGTGCGCGGGCCGAAGTTCTTGAAGTAGTTCTTCACGTTCAGCGCATTCGAGGTGTCGCCGTAGCCCGCGACGTGCAGCGTGTTCGTCGTCGGATCGTAGTTGGAGAGCGTGCCCTTCCCTTCGACGCCTTCGAGCGGCTTGTAGAACTCCCATCTGAGGCCGAGATCGACCGTGATGCTCGGCCGCACCTGCCACTTGTCCTGAATGAACGTGGCCATTGCCCAGTGCTTGGTGCCGGGCTGATCGATGACCTTCAGGTCGCGCTGGACGGTGCTCGGCCAGTCGAGCAGGAACGATGCGAATGAGTTCGCGAGACCGCTGCGCGATGCCGATTCAACCGGCGAGCCGGTTCCCGAGGCGCTGAACGCGAAGCGGCCGCGAGGTCCGCCGGCGTCCTGCGTCTGCAGGAGGATGTCCCGGTTCCTGCGCCACTCGCCGCCGAACTTGATCGTGTGCGTGTGCAGAAGCTTCGTGACCGTCGAGACGACGTTCCAGGTCTGCTCCGACCGATCCCACGGCTGGCTGGCCGAGAAGCCCAGAAGGGGATCGCCGTAGCTGCCGATGCTGATGGTCGAAATGCCGCTCGTGTACTGATCGAGGTTGGCGCCAGGGATGCCGATATCCGTACTCGTCGTCAGCCCGTCGCCCGTGGTCACCGTCGTGTTGCGGTAGTAGTTCAGGCCGCCGCGAACGTCGAGCACGGTGGACTGATTGAATACGCGCGTCCACGTGCCTGCCGTGCTGTACGACGTGTTCGTCCCCGTCCCTGCGAAGCCGCCGTTCGCGGGCCCGCCGTATTGCCCGAACAGCCCCGGATCGAACAGCACCGGCCGCATGAAGCTCAGACGCCCCGACACCGAATCCTTCTGACTGAGCGTGTAGTTGACCTTCGCGTCGAAGCCGTCCGTGGTCTTCTCGCGCGTCTGCGCCTGAACGAAGTTGTTCTGGCCCAGCGGCGCGTTGATATTCGGCAGGGGCACGAAGGCGAGCAGCTGCTTCGCAATCGGACTGATGCGGCCGGCCGGAATCTGGTTGTTGTCGAAGGGCACGCGGTTGTTGCCGTTGACGTCGCCGGTCGCCGGATCGTAGATGTGCTGCGAAACCGCGCTGAAATCGCCGTTCCGCATCGCCTGCGTCGGCACGGTCGTGCGGACGACGTAGCCGTTGTCGTCGATCGTGCGCTGGTAGTCGCCGAAGAAGAACAGCTTGTTGCGGACGATCGGTCCGCCGAGCGTGAAGCCGCCGTTCAGGAACTTCGTCGGCGCCTTCTGGTGCGTGAAATAGTCGCCCGCGTTGGTCTTCTCGTTGTTGCCGAAGAAGAAGACGGATCCTTTGTAGTTGTTCGTGCCGGACTTGAGCGTGACGTTCGTGATCGCGCCGCCGGATCGTCCGAACTCCGCATCGTAGTTGCTCGTCGTGACGCTGACGGTTTCGAGCGCGTCCGCCGCGGGGATGATCACCTGCAGCAGCCCCGTCTTCTGGTTGTCGTCGACGCCTTCGATCATCGTGTTGTTCGCGAGCCGCGACTGGCCGTTCACCTCGGTCGAGAGCGAATCCTGCGAGTTGAAGAACTGCGAGTGATCGCGGTGCGGGCGCGTCGCGCCGGGAACGACGATCAGAAGGCTCTGGAAGTTGCGGTTGAAGGTGAGCGGGATGTCCGTCACCATCTTCGATTCGATGATGCGGCCGGTATCCGTGCGATCGGTCTGCAGGACGGGCGTCTCGCCGCTGACCGTAATCGACTCCTGCAGGTTGCCGACCTCCAGTTTCAGATCGACGCGGACGGTGGTGTTGACGTCGACGACGACGCCTTCCCGGACCACCTTCTTGAATCCGCTGAGCTCCGCCTCGATCCGGTAGGTGCCGTCCTTCAAGCTCGGGAACGTGTAGTAACCGCTCTCGTTCGTGGTGGTGGTGTTCGTGATGTTGGTGTTCGTTTCCGTGATGGTCACGGTGACGCCGGGCAGGGGGAGCCCGGATGGGTCGACGATGTTGCCGAGGAGGCCGCCTCGAACCGCCTGAGCGGACGCGAGTGGCACGGCCAGAAGACAGAGGAGTACAGCCGCCGCCGACGCTGGAAACCAGCGTATTTTCATTGAATCCTCCCGAAAACGTTGAAGGCAACCGGAAGTGCTGCAGGTGGTGTACCTGGCGCGGACGCGCCAAGTCAAGCGCCTTCAAGGTTTGCGGGAGGATTTTCGGGCAGAATCGCTTCTCGTCCGGATCTTGCCCGTCTTCTTCGAACCGCTCAGGGCACGATCACCTTCACCACCTGTCCCGCCCCGGGAGGCGCGCCGAATCCAAGCACGGACACGTAGAGATTGCCGTCCGGCCCGAACGTCATGGCAGTCGGAAGCGACAGACCGTCGGCAATTACCGTCTTCCTGCCGGATGGATCCACGCGCACGATCTGGCCCGCACCAGGCGTCGGGCCCGGGAAGCCGACGGTGTTCTCGAGCACGTACATCCGGCTTCGATGATCGAATGCGAGGCCGACGATCGTCGAGAAGCCTTCAGCCCAGGTCTTGATCTGGCCGCTCGGCGTCACCTTCCACACCTTCGACACGTCGGGGCCGATCGGGAACGTGCTGAGATTGCCAATGAAGAAATTCCCACGATACGCGATCGCGGTCGGGACGACGTGGCCCTGCGTTGCGGACACGTCGATCACCCGGCTGACCGAACCCTGGCGCGTCACTCGGACGATCTCGCCGTGATTGGGTTCGACGGCGTACAAGTCGCCGCGCACGGCCGTCATGCTGTACCACGTGCCCTCCGGCTCGAAGTCATCTGGCTCCGGATGCGCAACCGGATGATGCAGCGACCAGTCGCTGAGGTCCGCCACTTGCGTCCACGTGCCCGTGCTCGTATTGACTCGCAGGATGCTGTTGGGGAAGGTCAGGATCCCGTGCGAGCAGCCGCCGCCGGCGATGAGCGCATACAGCGTGGATCCGATGAACTCGACGTCCGCGACGCCGCTGACGAGTGAACCCAGCGCGGGAGATGTTTGACTCGAGGGCAGCCCGCTGGCGACCGTCGACCGGACACCGGTCGATGAGATGCGTGAAATGCGGCCGGTCAAGTCACCGCTGTACGGGCCCACGGGCGCGACGACCTGCTCGCAGAACGCACCGGTCATGTTGAAGCCGCCGGAGCCGCCTTCGGCGACGTACAGGTTGCCATCAGGCCCGAATCGCAGCCCTCGCGGGTTGTTCAGGCCGCCGGCGAACGGCGTGACCTGACCAACGGCGCCGATCGATGGCGCGCCGGCGGCTGCCAGGGCTACCGCCACCACAGCCAGCAGAGCTCGTGCGATCGGCGGTCGATATTGCATCATGATGCCTCCTTGGTCGAGCCGGAGAGCGCGGCGGGTGTTCGTCGCGGGGGTACGCCTGGGGAACCGTGTGACCTAACGGGAAATTAATTGTCCGTGCGGACCGCTCGGCGGCGGGAAGCCTATACCTCACCACCTGCGACGGTCAAGGTGAATTGCGCGCCGGAATCGTTACGTGATATCCAGCCGCATGCAGGCGCTGAAGCAGGACATCGTGTATGCGGTTCGCACGCTGGCGAAGACGCCGGGATACGCGGCCGTCACGATCCTCACGCTCGCCCTCGGCATCGGCGCGAACAGCGCGATCTTCAGCGTCGTGAACGGCGTGCTGCTGAAGCCGCTGCCCTATTCGCATCCCGAGCGCCTGCTGTTCATCACCAGCACCTTCCCCGGCCTCGGGTTCGATCGCTTCTGGGTGTCGCTCCCCGAGTGGGCCGAGTTCAAGGAGCGCAATCGGTCGTTTCGGAGCGTGGGCGCCTATCGCGAAGGATCGGTGAACCTCGGCACGCCGGAACGGCCGCGGCGCGTGAACTCGACCGTCGTGACGCCGGAGCTCATGAACGTGCTCGGCGTCGCTCCGCTGCGCGGCCGGTTGTTCACCGACGCCGATTCGCTCGTCGGCGCGGAAGACGTCGGCATCATTTCCTATCCGGCGTGGGTGAACGACTTCGGGCGCGACGGCGCCATCGTCGGGCGCGTCGTTCCAATCGACAGCGCCCCGACTCGCATCGTCGGCGTCATGCCGCCCGGCTACGACATCCACGACGAACGCATCGACGTGTTCCTGCCGCTCACGATCGACCCCAAGACGTTCCCGAATACGCGGAGCAACCACTTCCTCTATCTGATCGGCCGGCTGAAGGACGGCGTCTCGACGGAACAGGCGCAAGTAGAGATGGACACGATCATCGATCAGTGGCGCGCGTTGAGCGGCAACAAGCACGCGCCGTCACGATCGGGCAACTTCGTCCACCTCCTGCAGATGCACCCGATGAGGAGCGACATGGTCGGGGGCATCAGCACGGCATTGTGGGTGCTGCAGGGAGCCGTCGGCTTCGTCCTGCTCATCGCGTGCGCGAACCTGGCCAACCTGATCCTCGCGCGTGCCGAATCGCGCCAACGCGAGTTCGCGATCCGCTCCGCGCTCGGCGCATCGCGCGGACGCCTGCTCCGGCAGTTCCTGACCGAGGGCGTCCTGCTCGCGCTCATCGGCGGCGCGCTCGGCGCGGCCGTCGGTTTCTGGGGCCTGCGCGCGCTCCTCGCCGCGAATTCCGACAGCATTCCGCGCGCCGTCGAGATCGCGCTGGACTGGAGGGTCCTCCTGTTCACGCTTGGCGTCTCGATCGTCACAGGGCTGATCTTCGGCACGGCGCCGCTGCTGCATCTCCGTGGACAGATCGTGTCGGTCGCGCTGAAGGAGGGCGGACAGCGCGCGACTGCCGGCTCCGCACGGACACGCGTGCGCAGCGGCCTCGTCATGGCGGAAGTCGCGCTCGCCGTCGTCCTCGTCGTCGGCGCGGGATTGCTGATGCGCAGCTTCCAGAAACTGATGACCGTCGACGCGGGCTTCAATCGCGAGCGCTTGACGACGTTCGGTCTCGTGCTGCCCGGAGCGGGCTATCCGAAGGGTGAGTCGCGGGTGGCGTTCTTCAGGCGGTTGACCGAGCGCCTGCGTCAACTGCCGGGTCTGTCGGGGGTGGCCGCGATGACCGGACTGCCGCCGAACCGGAACGTGAACGCGAACGACGTCGACTTCGAAGGCTACTCGCCAACGCAGGGGCAGCCCGCAGAGAACGTCGATTATTTCCAGACGGTTACGCTCGAGTACTTGAAGACGATGGGCATCCCCGTCGTTCGCGGACGCGGGTTCGAGCCGGCGGATGTCACCGGTGCTCCTGTCGTGCTCGTCAACGAGACGCTTGCGCGCACGTTCTTCGGCAACCGCAACCTCGACGCGGTCGGCCAGCGCGTCAATGCGCTCGGGCCGAAGGTTCCGCCGTTCACGATTGTGGGGATCGTGCGGGACGTGAAGCAGGGAGGCATGTCGAACAAAATCGGCACCGAGCTGTACTTCCTCTACGATCAGGCGCCGAGACTAGCGGGCTTCGCGCCGGGCAATATGAACGTGGTCGTACGCTCGGCGATGCCGGAAGAGGCGCTGGCGCGAGAGATTCAGGCGGCCGTCCGCGGGCAGGACGCGTCGCTGCCAATCGTCAAGCTGCGCACGATGGATCAGGTGTTTGCCGATTCCGCGGCACGGCCCAGGTTCCTGGCCGTGCTCCTCGGGATCTTTGCCGGACTTGCGTTGGCGCTGGCCGCCATCGGCACCTACGGGATCCTGTCGTACTCCGTGACCGAGCGTACGAAGGAGATCGGGATCTACATGGCGCTGGGCGCGTCGCGCAGGAGCGTGCTCGGGGTAGTGCTCGGCCAGGGCCTGCGGTTGACGCTCACCGGACTCATCGTCGGTCTGGTCGCGTCCGTGGGGCTGACGCGCCTCCTCCAGTCGCAGTTGTTCAACGTGAAGCCAACCGATCCGATCACGCTTGGGGTGGTGACGGCCTTTATTGCCGTGGTTGCGGCAATCGCCTGCTATGTGCCCGCGCGTCGTGCGACGCAGGTGGATCCGATGGTTACGCTCCGCGAAAGTTGAGTTCAGAGGACGTCAGCAAGCCGTCCTCTTTCCGCCACGACCGAGCGCACAATCGCCGACAGATCAAGGCGAAAGCTGTTGCCGTCCATGGCAGCGCATTTGCCATCTCAAGGAATGACACCTGAGCAACTCATCCTTAGGACGGTGCCACGTGCAGATCAGAACGCCGGCAGAAATCGGGAATTTCGCGCAACTGAAGTTGCGCGCTACGGCCGCGGCACTCGTTCTCGGACTTGCGATCGCAGCGCCCGCCTCGGCGGGACCGCTCGAAGGCAAGCTCGCGAATATCCATATCGACAACTTCGGCCAGATGAACGATCACTACTTCCGCGGGGGGCAGCCGAAGGGCCGTGACTACGCGGACCTCGCCGCGGCCGGCGTGAAGACGGTGATCAACCTGATCGATGGCGCCGATCCGAACGAGCGAGCGCTGGTGGAGGCGGCCGGCATGCGTTACGCCGCCATCCCGATGACGACGCATGTGGTCCCGACGGCTGCGCAGATTGCCGAATTCCTCAAAGCCGTCGCAGACCCCTCCAATCAACCGGTGTTCGTCCACTGCATTGGCGGACGCCACCGAACGGGCGTCATGACGGCGATCTATCGAATGAACGTGGAGGGCTGGGACTCGGCGCGCGCATTCGCGGAGATGAAGAAGTTCAAGTTCGGGGCGGATTTCCTCCATCCCGAGTTCAAGGACTTCGTCTTCGCGTATCACCCTGCCCCCGCGGTCGCGGAACCCCCTCAGGGTGCGGTTCCGACGCCGAACGGCCGCCGCTGAGCGGCGGGCCCTTAGACGCCAGCCGGTTCGCCCGCGGGTGCCGAATAGCGACGCTCGATGCGCTCGTAGAGCATCGGGAGCACGATGAGCGTCAGCAGCGTGGACGTGATCACTCCACCGATCACAACGGTTGCAAGCGGGCGCTGAATCTCGGCGCCCGCGCCGTGCGAGATCGCCATCGGCACGAAGCCGAACGATGCCACCAGCGCCGTCATGAGCACGGGCCGCAGCCTGGTCGCCGCGCCCCGGAGGACCGCGGACCGAAGGTCGCGCCCTTCTTCTTCGCGCAGACGATTCACCGCGGCGATGAGCACGACGCCGTTCAGCACGGCCACACCGAACAGCGCGATGAAGCCCACCGCCGCGGAGAGATTGAGATTGATGCCGCGCAGCCAGAGCGCCGCGATGCCGCCGACGAGCGCGAACGGCACGTTCAGGATCACGAGACCGGCCTGACGCAGACGGCCGAACGTCACGAACAGCAGCAGAAAGATGATCGCGACCGAGAGCGGCACCACGAGCGCCAGCCGCGCGGTCGCACGGGCCTGGTTCTCGAACTGGCCGCCCCATTCCAGCCGGTAGCCCGACGGCAGGGAGACGCCCGCGGCAACCTGCTTCCGCGCATCGGCAACGAAGCCGCCCACGTCGCGTCCGCGGACGTTCATCTGTACGACGAGGCGGCGCTCGGCATTTTCGTGCGCGATCATCTCGGGGGCCTGCGTCTCGCGGACGTCGGCAATGCGCGCGAGCGGGACGCGCTCTCCGGCCGGCGCGGTGAGCAGCAGCGAACGGACGGCCGCGGTATCCGAACGGAGCGCATCGGGAAACCGCACGACCACGGGGAACCGGCGCGGCCCGTCGAGCACTTCCGTGGCCGTGACGCCGCCGACGACGGTTTCGACCGCCTGCCGCACGTCCTCTACGTTCAACGCGTAGCGCGCGATTCGCGCGCGATCCACGGCAATCTCCAGCTGCGCGGCGCCGGACAGCTGTTCCGTCTGGAGGTCCGCCACGCCGCGCACGTGCATCAGCGCCCGCTGAACCTCCCCCGCGATCCGCTCGAGCGTGCCCGGATCGGCGCCGAAGATCTTGACCGCGACGTCCGCCTTCACGCCCGAGACGACCTCATCGAGCCGCATCGCCATCGGCTGCGTGAAATTGAACGACACGCCCGGCATCGTCTCCAGCGATGCGGACATCGCGTCGATCAGATCCTCCTTGGTGCGGCCGGTCGTCCACGCGTTCATCTGATGCAACAGGACGTAAACGTCCCCCTGGTAGATGCCCATGGCTTCGGTTGCCACGTCTGGCCGCCCGATCTTCGTCACCACCTGCTTGACTTCAGGGAACGCCTTGATGAGCCGCTCGACGCGCGTCGAGAGCGCAACGGATTCTTCCAGTGACACGGACGGAAGCTTGCGCGTCTCGATGAGCAGTGCGCCTTCGTCGAGCTTGGGCATGAACTCCGTTCCGAGGAACGGCAGCGACCCGAGGGCGATGAGCACGACGCTGACGGCAACGGCGAGCGTCCGCTTCGGGTGATCCATCGCCCGGGCGAGGTGCCGGACGTACATCGTGCGCAGATGCGAGAACCAGCGCTCCTCGTGGTGTTCGCCGCCCAGCGGGAGCAGATACGACGCGACGACCGGCACGACGGTGAGCGACAGGAACAGCGACCCGAGGATGGCCGAGCACACCGTAATCGCCATGGGGCGGAACATCTTCCCCT
>JBKPTE010000140.1:0-15796 GCA_046735335.1 Acidobacteriota bacterium
ATCGCGCACCCAGACCAGCTCACTCATTAAGGAGGGCTGGTAGACTTGCGCACGGGGAGACCGGCTCTTGCGGCTCCCGGAGGTTCGAACATGCCAATCGCTGCAGACATCACGAAGACCATCGGCAACACCCCGCTCGTCCGCCTCAACCGGGTCATGGATGGCGCGAACGCCACCGTGGCGGCCAAGCTGGAGTCGCGTAACCCGGCGGGCAGCGTCAAGGATCGAATTGGCGTGGCGATGATCGAAGCCGCCGAGCGGGAAGGGAAGATCCGGACGGACACGATCCTGCTGGAGCCGACGTCCGGGAACACGGGAATCGGGCTTGCGTTCGCCGCGGCGGCCAAGGGCTACACGCTCGTGCTCACGATGCCCGACACCATGAGCGTCGAGCGGCGCAAGCTCCTGAAGATCCTCGGCGCGGAACTGATCCTCACACCCGGCGCCGAGGGCATGAAGGGGGCCATCGCGCGCGCCGAAGAGATGGCCGCCCGCGACAACCGGTATTTGATCCTCCAGCAGTTCGACAACCCAGCGAATCCCGCGATTCACCGCGAGACCACGGCCGAGGAGATCTGGGCCGATACGGACGGTCAGGTCGACGTCCTCGTCTGCGGCACCGGGACGGGCGGTACCGTGACCGGCTGCGCTCAGGTGCTCAAGCCGCGTCGGCCGTCGCTTCGAATCGTCGCGGCCGAACCGGCCGATTCGGCGGTGATTTCCGGAGGACGGCCGGGACCGCACAAGATCCAGGGATGGGGTCCCGGATTCATTCCGAAAGTGCTCGATATCACGGTGCTGGACGAGACGATCGTCGTTACGAACGAGGATGCGGGCGTCATGGCGCGGCGGCTCTGCAACGAGGAAGGAATCCTGGCCGGCATCTCCGGCGGGGGCGCCGTGTGGGCAGCCCGCCAGGTGGCGCGCCGGCCGGAGAACGCAGGGAAGCTCGTCGTGGTGGTGATCCCCGACAGCGGCGAGCGATATCTCTCGACGTGGCTCTTCGAGGACGTGACGTGAGCGACGGAAAGCCGCCTGCCGTCGACCTCGTCGCGCTCTCCCCGATCGTCGAGGCGCTGTGCCGCGGCGCGCGGGAGCTCGCGCAGTTCCCGGGCGGACGCATCGTCCTCCCGTCTCGCGACGCGGTGGGCCGCGTGCTCGACGACCTCCGATCGGTCCTGTTTCCCGGCTACTTCGGCACGAGCGATCTCAACTACGAGAGCCTCGAGTACTTCGTCGGGGCGACGCTCGCGCGAGCGATGCGACACCTCGAGGAGGAGATCCGCCGCGGCGTGGCGTTCACCGATCGGCACGATTACGAGACGTGCGCGCACTGCGGCGAGTCCGCCGCGCTGGCGACGAAGTCGTTCCTTTCACGCATGCCCGCGATCCGCGAGCTCGCGCACTCGGATATCGACGCCGCGTACGAAGGCGACCCGGCGCTCAGACACCGCGACGAAGCGATCTTTGCGTATCCCGGCGTCTTCGCCGTCACGAATCAACGCATCGCGCACGAGCTGTACCTGCTCGGCGTCCCGCTGATTCCGCGGATCATCACCGAGCAGGCCCATGCGGCGACGGGTATCGACATCCATCCCGGCGCGGCGATCGGACGGAAGTTCTTCATCGACCATGGGACCGGCGTCGTCATCGGCGAGACGGCGATCGTCGGCGATCGCGTTCGGCTGTATCAGGGAGTGACCCTCGGCGCGAAGAGCTTCCCGCTCGACGCCCGGGGCCAGCCCGTCAAGGGCATTCCCCGTCACCCCATCGTCGAAGACGACGTGGTGATTTATGCGGGGGCGACGATCCTGGGGCGCATCACAATCGGCAAGGGTTCGTCGATCGGCGGCAACGTCTGGCTCACGCGAGACGTGCCGCCGGGCAGCCGCGTGACGCAGGCCGAAGTCCTCGACGAGCGGCATACCCACGGCTCGGGCATCTGAGAGAACGAAGCGGGCTACTGCGTCCTGGGCAATATCGTCGCGTCGGATCGCACGGCACCCGGTGCTTTCGTCAGATACTTTTCTGCCGAGAGCACGATCTGGTCTATGGAAATCCCATCCTCGCGTGCCTGCACTCGAAGGGTCTGCGGGCCGGACTTGTCGAAGTAAATGGGCGCTCCGAGCACACCGAGGCCATAGCCGTTATCGGTCCAGCCCCAGCCCGATATCACGCAGCCGGAACAGTCCTCGAGGACGAACGCTGCCGCGCTGGTGGTGCCGACCCGATACACCTGCGCGCCCGTGGCGGTGACGCTCTGGGAAAACTGCAGATACACCGAATCGTTCGTATAGGCGTTCCGTTCTGCCTTGGCGCGGATCCACACGCGATACGCAGTGCCGCTGTCAGCGTTGAACGACAGGTCGAAGTAATTCGCGGGAGCCGCGAGCGGCGTGACGACCTTTGCTGCTCCGAGATCGGGCTGATGCTCGGCTGACCGTCCCGCGGCGGTAGTGTCGGGATCGACGTGAAATTGTCCGGCGCTCTTTGCCGCGGTCTGCGTGTAAAGGACGATCTCGCGATGCGTCGTGGGCGGTACGAACAACTCGTCCATCGCCGGTGCGAACGCAGACGCGCCGGGCAAGGACTCGGTGACGCCGAGGCCTTCGAGCGAAAGCCGCAGGAACGCTTCGAGGTGATACAGCTTCGTCGATTGATATCCGCGTTTCACGCTGGGGCCGATGAACAGCGCCACGGTCCGCCCGCCGCACTTCCACGCCCCGCGCAGCCGCGCCGCTTCACTCATCCGGATCGTCGTGGGACCGCTGCACGTGTTGTCCGTGAGTTGCGCTTCGTCGAACGCGATGATCAGGAGATCGTTGTTCGCAACGAACGAGGGATGATTGATGTACGCGTCGATGGTGTCCTTGAGGTGATCGTCCACCGGCCCCATGCACACGCCGCCGTCCGTGCAATTGTGACCATTCACCGTCGGCAGATCGTGAATCAACGAGTAACTCGGTAGCGACCCGTTCGTCACGTCGCGCATGAAGTTCGGAAAGATGGGCACGATCTTCGCGAGCTGGGCTGCATTCCCCCAGACCTCGGGGAAGTATCGAAACACCGCTTCGTGCGTCGTCACGTCGGTGAAGTAGCCCTTCCACGTCTTGCTCCTGGTCGCCAGCGCCTTCACGATGTTGTTCGTGCCCGTCGGAATCGGGCCTTCCTTCGTGTAAAGGCTCTGTCCCGTCGTCAGCGCGAAATAATCGGGCTGCGAGGGGTGAAAGTTGGCGTAGAAATTCGTGAGCAGCGCGCCTCGGTGGAGGAGCGCGTTCAGGTAGGGCATGTTCGGGTTGCCGATGATGCTCGTGTAGTTCTGATTCTCGAGCGACATGATGACGACGTGCCCGAAGCGCCGCGTATTGGGGGGGGCCAGCGTGTTCACGACGACGTTGTCGAAGGTGCCTTTGGTGTTCGACGTCATCAGGCCGATCTTCCCTCGCCGGTACCGCGTGTCTTCGGCAAAGCCCAGTGTGTCGAACGTCAGGCCCCGATCCCACGAGATGGACGCCTGGATGTGCTGCTTGTAGAACGTCAGCTTCAGCAGGTAGTAGTAGACGCTCTGGAAGGACTGGATGCCGGACGCGAGCTCCGTGACGACCGTACCGTCGATCCGCGAGAGCCACCATTTCTTGTTCCCCGCCGCGTCGCGCTTGAACGAAAGCCGATAGTAGTGAGACGCGTCTTGCGCGCGGCCGATGATCCCGATCTCACCGGAAACATAGTTGTATATCTTCACATCGGCCTGGACCGAGTAGTCGTCCCACGCGGTATCTCCGTCGAACGACGTCGTCGACAGCTGCGCCGTCGGATCGCTCTGGCAATATTCCTGCGTACCGGTGGTGACCGTCCGGCAGATCTTCCAGCTTGCGTCGGCTGGCGTCCAGCTGCCGCTCGTGCCGTTGTCGAAGTTGTACTGATACAGCGTCGCGGCGAACGAGGCTCCGCTCCCCAGTCCGAGAGTGGCCGAGAGGCACAAGACGGTCACACATGGTCGCGTCATGCAGTGTGTGTCTCCCGATCCCGTTTCACTGTGCCGATTCGTGGCTCTCCGTTGCGGAGCCAGAGACGATGCGAATTGGTACAACCGTTTACGAGCGAAGGCAAGATGAAAAGGATACGGTTCAGGTGAGCGGCGCGCAGCTGTCGCGACTTCCCCCTCACCAGCCCGCGCGAACGGCGAGCCACAGCGCGGCGCAAATCGCGATTCCGATCCCGACGAGCGCGGCGACGCCGCTCACGAAATACGGATAGACCATCAGCACGAGCCCGGCGACGAGCTGTGGCCAGCGCTCCTGCTTCCGGCCGTATACGAGCAGCACGAATCCGATGCCGCCCATCACGAGCGACAAGAGGAGCGCGGCCGGATCGAACGACACCTGGAGATCGTATCGCGAACCGGGGCCGGCCCGCGCGCGACGAAATCGCGCGGATCTGAACTACTGTTAGGGCCACGGCCTGCAGTCCAGACGCCGGCTTCGGGCTGACGCTTCAAATTTGCGGGCGCGTGGAGGGGAGGCCGAGGTCTGAGCCCTCGGTCAAGAGCAGAAGGACAGAACATGGAACACGTTTGGAGAAAACGGAACGGCCTGGTCATCCTTGCAATGGTGGCCGCACTGTTCCCGAGTCGAACGGCCTCGGCGCAGGAAATGAAGCCGTTCCTGACGCTGAAGACAGCGAAGGCGATGGCCGACGCGGCCGACAAGAAGGCCAGCGACATGGGCATCAAGGTTCATATCGCCATCGTCGATGACGGCGGCAACCTGAAATACTATCTGCGCCAGGACGGCGCGCCGCTGGTCGCCGAGAAAATCTCGCAGATGAAGGCCTTCACGGCCGTTGCCATGGAAAAATCGACCGCGGAAGTTGGTGAAATATCGAAGGCGGAGACGCCAGGGATCGAGCTCGTTCCCAACCTGATCAAGTTCGGCGGCGGGATTCCGATCAAGAACTCCAAGGGGCAGATTCTCGGCGGGATAGGCGTCAGCGGGGCGTCGAAGGAAGACGATGCCGCCTGCGCACAAGCGGGACTGGATGCCGTCAAGGCCATGCTCCAGTGAAGATGCCCACATCACATACGATTTCGCGTCGCGCCGCGATCGCGGTCACGCTGATTGTGTCGGCCCGCCTGGTCGGTTTCCAGGTGGCCGCCGCGCAGCAGCGGCAAATGCCGCCAGCCTGGCCGTACGCCCAGACGCAGCTGCCGCCGGGCGAGATTCCACCGCAAGCGCCGGCGCCAAGAACGCCGCCGGTCGTCCCCGACGCTGCGCCCTCCGGTGCACCGGCGCAGCCGCTCCTGCAGGCGAAAGGCTCGCATCTCCAGTTCACCCAACAACAGATCGGCAACAGCTACGGACCGGCCGACTGGTTCCCCGACTCGCATCCTCGGATGCCCGACATCGTGGCGCACGGCAAGCCCGGTGTGGCGCGAGCCTGCGGCCTGTGCCACCTCCCCGACGGCCGCGGCCGTCCGGAGAACGCTCCCCTCCAGAGCCTGCCCGAGGCCTACATCGTCGAGCAACTGCGTGACTTCCAGCAGGGGCTGCGCCACAGCGCGGACCCGCGCAAGGCGAACACGCTCGAAATGGAGAACATCGCGAAGACGCTGACCGACGACGAGATCAAGGAGGTGGCGACGTACTTCGCCGGCATCAAGGTGCCACAGTACGTGCGCGTGGTGGAGACCGAGAAGGTCCCGGCCACGCAGGTCCAGGGTGAGATCTACTTCGTCACGGATGGACCCGAGGAGCCGATTGGCGTCCGCATCATCGAGACGCCCGAGGACGCCGTCGAAACCCGACTCCGCAATCCCAAGTCGGGCTTCATCGCCTACGCCCCGATCGGGAGCATCAAACGCGGCGAGGCGCTCGCCGTGACCGGCGCCAATGGAAAGACGACGCCATGCGGCGTCTGTCATGGACCCGACTTGAAGGGGCTTGGCCCGGTGCCGAACCTGGCCGCCCGCTCGCCGAGCTACCTGGCGCGGCAGATGTACGACATGAAGCTGGGAACGAGGACGGGCGGCATGGTTCCGTTGATGATGCCGGTCCTCGCCAACCTTACCGACGCGGACATCGTCGATCTCGTGGCGTACATCTCGTCACGCGAGCCGTGAGCGCACTCCGCCGGTTCCGTGCGAAGATGCCGCATGAGCAGGTCCCGCCGATCGCGACGCGAGTTCCTCAAGACGTGCGCGCTGGCGCTGAGTGGCGCGCCGACTCTCGCGCAAGGCCTCTCGCCCGGGGCGGCGCTCGCGAGCGGGCCGTTTCGTCCCACCTGGGAGTCTCTCGTCGCCGGCTACAAGTGCCCTGAGTGGTTCCGAGACGCCAAGTTCGGGATCTGGGCGCACTGGTCAGCGCAGTGCGTGCCGGAGCAGGGCGATTGGTACGCACGCAGAATGTACCTGCAAGGCGATCCAGCCTACCAGTATCACACCCGCACGTATGGGCATCCCTCCACGTTCGGCTTCATGGAGATCGACAACCTCTGGAAAGCGGAACGCTGGGACCCGGCGCGGCTGATCGACCTGTACAAGCGCGCGGGCGCGAAATACTTCTTCGCGCTGGCGAATCATCACGACAACTTCGACATGTACGCGTCGACGCACCATGCGTGGAATTCCGTCAACGTCGGGCCGAAGCGAGATATCGTCGGCGAATGGGCGAAGGTCGCGCGCGCCGCGGGACTGCGATTCGGCGTCAGCAATCATTCCGCCCACGCGTGGCACTGGCTTCAGGTCGCCTACGGTTACGACCCTGAAGGGCCGAAAGCTGGCGTCCGCTACGACGCCTTCCGGCTCCGGAAGGCTGACGGCACGGGCAAGTGGTGGGAGGGACTCGATCCTCAGGAGCTCTACACCGGCCCCACGATGGTGATGCCCGCTGGCATCGGGTCGATTGCCGAGGCGAACCGGTGGCATCAGCAGCACGACGGCAAGTGGATGGAGGAGGCACCGGCGCAAAATCCCGCCTTTGTCGAGCGATGGTCGCTTCGCTGCCGGGATCTCGTCGATCGCTATCAGCCCGACGTCCTGTACTTCGATGACACCGAGCTGCCGCTTGGGCAGGCGGGGCTCGACATCGCGGCCCATTACTACAACGCGGCCATCCAGCGGCAGGGAGCACTCGATGTCGTGCTCACGGCGAAGAAGATGACGCCGGCGCACCGCGCGGCCGTGGTGGAGGACATCGAACGCGGCGTGGCCACCGACATCCGTCCGGATCCGTGGCAGACCGATACGTGCATCGGGTCGTGGCATTACGATCGCCGGATCTTCGACGAGCACCGATACAAGACCGTGCCGCAGGTCGTGCGCATGCTGCTGGACATCGTGAGCAAGAACGGCAATCTCATGCTCAGCGTGCCGTTGCGCGGCGAAGGCACAATCGACGGCGACGAGGCGGCGTTCCTCGACGGACTTGCGGCGTGGATGTCCGTGAACGGCGAAGGCATTTTCGGGACGCGCCCGTGGACGCACTACGGCGAGGGTCCGTCGACGACCGAGCCCCCGGAGGCCGGTCAGTTCGGCGGCGCGCGCGATGTGCGCCGGGCGCCGTACACGTCCCGAGATGTACGGTTCACGAGAAAGGGGGACATCCTGTACGCGTACGTATTCGCCTGGCCTGAAAACGGATCTGTCACTCTCACGTCGCTCGCTGCGCCCGGCGGTGCAGGTGGGCGAGCGGAGCGAGTCGATCTCCTTGGCGCTGGGTCCTTACCGTTCACGGTGGATGACCAAGGGCTTCACGTCCGGTTTCCTGAAAGCCACCAGGGGGAACACGCGTTCGGACTCGCAATCCGAGGACTGAAGCTGGGGTGAGCGAGCATGCGGCGAGCGTAGCCGTGACACAGACACTCTCCGCGCGCACTGCACCCCGGCCCGGGATCGCCTCGAGGCTCGTCAGCCTCGACGTCGCCCGCGGGATCACGATCGCCTTCATGATCATGGTCAACAACAACGGCGGGCCCGGGTCGTGGGGCTTCATGAAACACGCCGCGTGGAATGGCCTGACCGCCACCGATCTCGTGTTTCCCACCTTCGTCTTCGTGATGGGGGTATCGGCGGTGTTCGCGATCGAACGCAGGCTCGCTCGCGGGGCGACGCGCGGCCACATCGTACGCCACACGATCCAGCGGGCCGCAATCCTCTGCATCCTCGGCATCATCGTCAACAGCTTCCCGTTCTTCGAGCTGCAGCACATGCGCTTCTACGGCGTGCTGCAGCGCATCGCGGTCTGCTATCTCGCCGTATCGCTCCTCTATTTGTGGAAGCCTCGCGCGTGGGCGATGGCGGCGGCGCTCGTGATCGCACTGGCCGGCTACTGGGTGCTGTTGCGATGGGTGCCCGTCCCCGGTGCGGGTCTGCCGGGCCGGGACGTGCCGTTCATGGACGTGCGCCAAAACCTGGTCTCATGGCTCGATCGGCAGGTGTTCCCCTACCACTTGTATCGCGACGCGCCCGACCACAACCTGCGCGATCCGGAAGGCCTGCTCAGCGATCTCCCCGCCATCGGCACGGCGCTGATGGGCGCGCTCACCGGCCTCTGGCTGCGGACGCGCCGATCGATTTCCGCGCAGGCGGCCGGGTTGGCGGCGGCGGCCGTCGCCAGCCTGGCGCTCGGCTATTCATGGGCGCAGTGGTTTCCGCTGAACAAGAACTTGTGGACCAGCTCGTACGTGCTGGTCGCAGGCGGCTACTCGCTGGCGCTGCTGACGCTGGTGTTCTGGGCCGTGGAACAGAAAGGCTGGCGCTCAGGCTGGACCTGGGTGTGGCTGGTGTTCGGATCGAATGCAATCGCGGCCTACATGTTCAGCGAGCTGCTCCCGGGCATGTTGTTCAACCTTCACTTCACATCTGCCGGCACGCAGACCGACGTGATCACTTTTGTCGGCGAGCACGTCTTCGCACGCATTCCTGATCGCGGGTGGGCCGCCTTTGCGTATTCAATCAGCTTCACCGCGGTCTGCTTCGTTCCGACGTGGCTGCTATATCGCAAACGCATCTTCCTGAGAGTGTGAAAGCTTGGCCTCCGGGCAGATGAAGCGGCGGTGATTTCCGCGATTCGCGATCACGACGCGCGGCGCGGACGGCGAACAACGAATCGAAGGCCCCGACGAAGCGGTATCACGTCTACGTGCGACGGCACGAGCCCGAGATTGTGTTTGGTTCGATCGATGCGGGCGTGCCGAATCACGCGCGTCCACCTCAACACGCTCGTTCTGCTCGTGCTGCTTGGCGGCGCCACCGCCGCGGATGCACAGGTCCAACCGCAGCTCGCTCGGCGATGCTTCGAGGAAGCCACGAAGCTCTTCAGCGCGCGCAGCGGGCGAAGCGCAGCCGGCGCTCGTCGGAAATTCGAGGCCGCTCCCGGCTAGGGTGTGCTCCTGGACGATCTCATGCCGGGATGGCGCCGTCAGGTTCGTGCCACTTCGGACCTGGGCGACCCTGGTCGCCTTCGCAGCCCACAGCCACTCTGAACTCCGGGTGGTGGTGCGACCGGCGGCGCGACCTCGTTCGTTCGTTATCGTTCGCGAGAAGTAGCTGCCTGAACCTGCATGAGGTACGCCAGCGGATCTTACCGCTACGTCAGCGCGGAACGGAGAATGGGCTCGCTTCCATCGGTGTGGTCGCGCGCGATCAGCCACGCGACTTCGGCGCTTCCGAACAAGACCACAACATTTCCGATTTGGCTGAACAGCACGCGCGCCGTCAGAATCTCCGCCAGCACGAAGAGCGCGCCGATCACCACCAAGCCGACCGGCCGCCGTAATCGTTTCGAACCGCGCAAGAGCGGAATCGCAAACATGAAGATGCCGATGAAAAACGCGAGGAGTGCCGGCGCCACGGCGACGGCGACCGGGCCCATGAACAGGTTGGTCCACAGCGAAATTGGAGCGGCGTTGCCGACGCCATCGAGGACGAGGCGGCTCGCCAGCATCTCACCGGTGATGATCGAGGCGAATCCCGCGGTGCCAATCATGATCAGAATTCGCGCGACGTATCCCTGTACCGGCTTCAGCCTGGCGGTGAGAGTGCAGAGTCCGAGAAATCCTGGAATGAAGAGCAGCATGCCGACGTAGAGCAGGAAGTGCGCCGCGTACCACCGCCCGGCGTGATCGACCACGATTGAGATCTGTTCCGAGGGCAGCATCCGCTCTTCTGGATGCAGGAGATCGCCGATGCTGATCAAGAGCGGGCCGACGACCAGACTGACGGACGTCGTCACTCTTTGAGCTGTTCCAACTGCAGCAAGCGGGCTCATGCTGGTCTCCATTCACTTCAATTCGGTCCAACAGTATCGTCCTCGCGACTTCGGCGTTATGGCGGACATTTTCGGCGATCAACGAGAGCGGAGGCTGGTGACCACATTTCACGAGTTGGAACCTGATTGGCCGGGTGGCTGCGGCAGGTCAAGCGGCTACGGCGCGCCGCGTGAGGGGGTCGTCTTGCCCCCCTCTATGTGACGGCGGTCCACGCGGGCAGGACGCACCGTGTAAGACGCAGCTCGGTTGGGTTGGTTCAAAGAATTGCCTCACGGCGGCTGAGCGATAATTGGCGGGTGCGGGTTGGAACGGTTCGCGAAATCTGGCGGTATCCGGTCAAGTCCATGGCCGGCGAACGACTGGAGTGCAGCGACGTCGGGCGGCAGGGTCTCTCGGGCGACCGCGGCTGGGCGGTTCGCAGCGAAGACACGGGCCAGATCCATAATGCGAAGCGATTCCCGCGCCTGATGCAGTGTGCGGCGACCTATCGTGAGCCGCCGGCTGGCGATCGCGTTCCCCACGTGGACATCACCTTTCCGGATGGCGAGACGATCGGCAGCGATTCTCCGGCATTGGTAACGCGTTTGTCCGAATTGATGGGCCGCAGCGTCGCGCTGCATCCCATTCGGCCTGCGACCGACACAACGTACTATCGGCGGCGAGAGCCCGGTGCCGCCATCATCGGCGCGCTCGCGCGATATCGGCCGGCCAAGCGGGTGCTCGCGTGGATGGCGGCGCACGGTCTCGCCGGAGGGAACGTTCGCGAGGAGTTTGGACGGGACCGCGGCGAGCCGCTGCCAGACCTGACCAGTGTCCCCGCCGAGCTCTTCGAGTTCTATACACCACCGGGGACCTACTTCGACGTGTTTCCGGTGCACGTCCTCACGACCGGTGCGCTGGCGATGATGGCCCGTCTCAATCCCGGCGCCGACTGGGACGTGCGCCGCTTTCGGCCCAACGTCCTCGTCGACACAGGCCCTCATGCAGCAGAGCAGATCGAACGCCGATGGACCGGACAGCGCGTCCGCATCGGGCGGTTTACCGTCAAGGGCGAGATGCCCACGGTGCGGTGCGCGATGCCGACGCACGCACAATTGGGGCTGCCACGCGATGCGTCGGTCCTTCGAACAGTTGTTCGCGAGGCCGATCAATGCCTCGGCCTCTACGCCTCTGTCGTCAACGCCGGCAGCGTCGGTCTCGGGGAACCCGTCGAAGTCGACGATTAAGCGGCTTTTGATTCCCCCGCTTGCTCGAACCGCGCCAGCGCGCTGACTCGCCAGTCGCCCTTCTCGTCGTCGCGGTTGGTTCGATTCCTGTCTGCGGTCGCCGCAGCCACCGACGGCAAGTTGTTGATCGCGCTGGATTGTGATGGTCGTAAGAAGAGTTTCGCGAGTTGGAACCGGCTTGACAAATGGGTGCGTCAGATTGAGGCGCTGCGCGGCCATCTTCCTGGCTCTTTTTTCGCTGAGCGCGAGTCCGGCCCGCGCGCAGAGCACCACGCAACGTCGCGATCCACAGCGCACGGGCTCCGCTCGCATCACTGGCCAGGTGTTGGCGTCGGACTACGGCAGGCCAGTCCGGCGTGCGGTCAGGCTCTCAGGTGGTAGTGCAGCCGGAACGCAGAGTTCCGATCCGAAGCGGGCGTATCTCCAGAGAGAAATACAAACCGACGACGACGGCGGTTTCAACTTTGTCGGTCCGCCGGCCGGTTCGTACTACATAAGCGTCGGTCGAACGAACGGATTCGTCGAGCTAGCACGCGCGAAGCAGGTGACTGTTGACGAAGGAAGATCAGCCGAGGTCCCGATCAGGCTCGAACGAACCGGCGCGATCGTGGGCGTATCGCGGACAGCAATGGCGAGGGCCTGTCGGGCGTGGAGATCCTGGCTCTACACAGAAACGAGTTCCGTGGGCGTGTCACTGTAATGGCCGACTACGGCTCGCGCGGCTCGACCAACGACCTCGGGCAGTTCCGACTTTTCAATCTGTCACCGGGCGAGTACTTTGTCGTCGCCGCCCCCGTCAGGCCGCCCACGGATTCGCCTCGCGATCTCAGCACGACGCGACGCGCCGGCTTCTTGAAGACCTGCTATCCAGGCAGTCAGGAGCTGGGCGATGCGCGCGTCATCCTCGTGCGCTCAGGCAAGGACGTCACAAATGTCGACTTCTCTCTGGCGTCTGGGCCGCTCGCACGCGTGGCCATCGACGCTCTCGATTCCCATGGACAGCCGCTGGGCCGCGAAGCGGCGGCGACTCTCAACCTCGTAGGCGACGTGTACTTCTCTACGTCGATGCGTCAGGCCAATCGCGCAGATGGTGGCCAGTTCGTGTTCCCTTAGAGCATGTAACAAAACCCCAATCGGCACTCGTCGGGGTACCTGCCTTCGGGCCGATTACTAGACACTGCGCAACTACACGTTACTAACACGAGCGTGATCGCGTCCATTTGCTAGAATCCAGCGGACTTCAGCCCTTGACGCTCTCCCCTGCGATACGCATCGGTCCAGTCGTATCGGATGGTGATGCCGATAGGCTCGCTGGGCTGAAGAGGAGGTGCGTCTGGGGCGCGGCTTCTCCGCCGCTCCGCGCGGGAACAGGACGCGATTATGCGCATCATCATCTCGTTCGTGTCGCTGGTGCTTGCCGTGCTTCAAAGCTACGGACCGTCACAATGGCGGGATCCATCCAAGCACGAGATTCGCTTCGTGACCGTGGAGGCAGGGGTCAACCTCGAGCTTCTCGATTGGGGCGGGTCGGGGCCATCGATTATCTTGCTCGCTGGTTCCGGCAACACCGGTCATGTCTTTGACGAGTTCGCACCGAAACTCCTCGATTGTTGTCATGTGTACGCGATCACCCGCCTACCGCCAATCATTCGGCTGCCGCCTCGGCTTCATGTTTCCGGAGTCTGAGCTTCGCCAGATGTTCCACGAAGAGGCTGACGGCAGCGTCGGACCAGCGACTTCGGCGGGTTGGGTCAAGCAGGCGATCGGCCACGGTCAGATCTTCCGCCGCGACTACTCGAACATCCGCGTACCGGTGCTCGCGCTCAACCGCGGCCTTGCTCCGGGCGCCGCGACCGATGACGTGCTGAGGGTCTTTCACTATGAGCCGAAGACCGCCGCCGATCGCACGGCCATCGATCGTTTCATGGCTGCGAACGCCGTGGTCATCGGCCGGTGGACGGAGAAGCTGAAGCGCGGCGCGCCGAATGCTCGCATCGTGTGGTATTCGAACGCAGGACACTACGTGTACATGACGAACGAAGCCGACGTCCTCCGAGAGATTCACGCGTTCATGGAGGGATTGGCCTCATCGAAGTAAGGGCCAAGCGCCGTGTAGTGCTGCTCTGTGGACGTATGGCGGCGGCACGGCATAGACGTCTTACTCCTGGCGCAGCGCGCGTAAGGGATCAATTCGTACTGTCCGCATCGCTGGAATGAATGTCGCCAGCAGTCCGACCATGGTGACAGTCGCCACAACGACTGCAAACACGGACAACGCAACGCCATTGACTCCGAACACCGACTTCTGAAGCGACCAGCTGACGGGAACCGCCGCGGCGACGCCCGCCACGACACCGATTCCTATCAGCGCCAGTCCCTGACGACTGACCAGTCGAACGAGCGCGCCGGGTGTGGAGCCCAGAGCCGCTCGAAGCGCCAGTTCCGGGGTCCTGAGGACAACGGCGTATGCGACGAGGCTATAGATCCCAACGGCCGCCAGGACCAGAGCGAGTGTGCCAAACGCGACTAGCAGCGTCGTCACAATCCGTTGATTCGACATGGAGTCCTCCACGATTTGATCCATTGTTTTCACCCGGGCGATCGCGGCTTCCGCGTCGGCGCGCTGCACGACGCGACGAATCGATGGCAAGAGCGACTCCGTCGGAAGTGGCGACCGGACGACGAGAGACCATAGTGAAAACGGTCCTTGGTACGCACTGGCGGGAAGAAAGATCTCCGGACTCGGTGGAACGGTCACGCCGCTCTGGCGGATGTCTCGCACGATCCCGACGACGGTGATCCATTCGGGTGAGAGAAAGCGGACGTGCGCTCCCAGAGGGTCTTTGGTCCCCCATACACGACGCGCCATGGTCTCGTTGATAATCGCAGCCCGCTGAGTGCCGTCGATCTCTTCACGCAAAAACAGCCGCCCATGGGTGAGCGGCACGCCCATCGTTCGAAAATACTCGGCCGTTACCCAGCGGTACTCTGCGAAGAACCCGCGCTGCTGCGCGGGCAATCCCTGAACATTGACGCTCCCATTGAACCCCCACTCGGCGATTGGCAACATATTGATGGCCGCGGCATTGGTGACGCCTGGCAGTGACCGGACACTGTCGACGACCTGGCCAAAGAACGCTCCGACGCCCGTGCCGCCCGGATATTTTGCTGATGGAAGGTTGATCTGGATCGTCAGCAAGTTCGCGCGATTGATGCCGATGCCGACGTGCACCAACGACCAGAAACTCTGAAGAACCTCTGCGGTCACCGAGAGGAGCACGACGGCGCAAACAACCTGTGAAATGACCAAGGCTCGGCGTGTCAGAAGGGCCCGCAGGCTGCCCATCGTGCGGTTGCTCTCACGCATTGAGGTCTCCAGGTCGAAACCCTCCTGATGGAGCGCCGTCACCAAGCCAAGAACCACTCCGATCGCCATCACGACGCCCGTCACGATGCCGACGAGCCGCCAGTCGGCCGAGATTTCGGCGGCACGCGGCAGCTGGTCGCCGTATAACCAGACGAGGAACCGCACGGCGCCCCACGCAAGGCTGATACTGACGGCGCATCCCGCGCCCGTTAGAAGCAGGCTCTCGGTCACGTGCTGTCGCATTTGGCGCGCACGCGTTGCTCCCAACGCGGCTCGAATTGAAAACTCCAAGCGCCGTGAGGAGTACCGCGCCAGCAGCAGACTCGAGACGTTCGCGCACGCGATCAGGCACACCACGAGCGCTGCAGTTTGGAGGACCACAAGTCGATCGCGGAGCGCGCTGTTGAAGCTCCAATCCTGCAATCGGCGGACAGATGCGCCACGTCCAGCATTCTTGTCCGGGAATTCACGGGCGAGGCGTTGCATCACCTCATCGAGGTCCGCCTGCGCCTGCGCGAGCGCGAGCGGCGGCTTTAGACGTCCCACCATGGAGAACGCGTGCCAGCCACGATCCGCCTGCCGGCCACTCGGCTTGAGCGGAAGCCAAATGACGATGTCGTCGCTCGGAAACCGGAACCAGGCCGGGAGAATCCCGACAACAGGAATTGCGCGTCCGTTGACTCTGATCGTCTTGCCGATGATCGTGGGATCCGCGTCGAGCGCCGTCTGCCAGAAATCCTCGCGTATGAGCGCTGCGCCGTTCGCAACCTCGCCTTCTGCGGCATCGAATAGACGCCCGGCAATCGGCGCGACGCCAAGGGTCGAAAAATACTCACGCGTGACGGAACTGCTCCGCACGTTCTTGGCCTCCCCTCCGACGGAGTACACGACGTCGGTGCTGCGCGTGAACGCTGCCGACGCCTCCAACGAGCGGCTG
>JBKPTE010000141.1:0-11242 GCA_046735335.1 Acidobacteriota bacterium
GGCCTCGATCGGGCCGCGAGCCGCGCGCTCGCCGCCGACGTCGCGCGTGTGACCGCGGCGCGCGACCTCGCGACGCTCGTCATCTCGGAGGATCGCGAGTTCAACAGGGTCGCCGCGCAGCGCCGATACGCGCTGCGAGGCGCGACGGGAGAGCTCAAACCCGAACGATTGGGATTCCTAAGGTTGTAGAGACCTGGGGCGCTGAATCACAACACTCGCGGGCTCTCGGGTGGCGCGTGACGGGCGCCCACCAGGCGGCGGAGCGCGCGTACCGGTGAGCCTGTTGAAGCGCGCGAGCACCTGGTGGGCTGTCACGCGACAGGACCCGAGTGGGCGCCCGCAGGTTGTGATTCAGCAGGTACCCGCGCCTACTTCTCGATGACGCCGCACGCGACGCGCGGCCCGCCGCTGACGCCCGACTTCGGCGCTCCGGTGATCATCTGATCCGGATTGCCGTGAATGATGATCGCCGAGCCATCCTCGTCGAAGAGCGACAGCGGACCCTCGGAGAGCGTGACCCTCGTCGTCACCGCCTTCATCGTCGCGCGGCCGTCCGATCCCGCTTCGACGTTCGGCAGATCGCCCATGTGGAACGGATGATTCGCGTCCGGGTCCGTGTTGCTCGCCGGGCCTGGATCGAAGTGGCCGGCCGCGGCGGCGAAGTCAGGCGAGCACTTGCCGACCGCGTGCAGGTGCACGCCGTGGCGGCCGGGCTTCAAGCCCGAAAGCGTGAGGTTCACCTCGACGAGCTTGCCCGTGCCCTGCTGCCGCTCGACGAAGTCTGCGCGGCCGGTGATCCCCTCGCCCTTGATGTCCGCATGCGCCTGCGCGATTCCGGCACCCGACGCCCTCGACGGCGCGGGCTTCGCCGAAGGTTCCTGCGGACGCGCGGCAGTCGGAGCCGCCGCAATCAGGGCCGCCGTCAGTATCATCAGTGAACGTCGCATCGTGTGTCCTCCCGTCCGGGGGGCTTCGCCCCGCCGGACCCCCCATTGCCCTCGCTCGCGGGGGCCCTGCCCCGCTCCGCTCCGGCGGGCGCGCCGGCGGCGCGCCTCCGGCTGTAATCTACATCAGCACCGTCATGCAGATCGCGCACCTCGTCCTCTTCGACATCGACGGCACGCTCGTCCTCACGGGCGGCGCCGGCATCCGCGCGATGAATCGCGCCTGTGAAGACATCGTCGGACACCGTGACGTCCTCGACGGCGTGCCAATCGCGGGACGCACCGATTGGATCATTCTGGAGGATGCGCTCGCGCGTCAGGGACGCACGCTCGATCGAGCGCTCCTGCACGAATTGCGCGATCGGTACGTGCAGCATCTGCGCGAGGAGATCGAGCTGCCGGGGCGCGGCACCAAGGCCGTGATGCCTGGCATACGCGAGCTGCTCGACGCGCTTCGCGCGCGCAGCGACGTAGGCCTGGGGCTGCTGACCGGCAACTTCGCGGAAGGGGCACGCGTCAAACTCGAATACTTCGATCTCTGGAAGTACTTCCGCTGCGGCGCATTCGGCGACGATGCGTCGGACAGGAACGCGCTGGTACCCGTGGCCATACGCCGGGCGCAAGAGTGCGGCATCGGGAACGCGTCTCCTTCCGACGTTCTGGTCGTCGGGGACACCCCGCACGATATCGCGTGCGCGCACGCCGTGGGCGCGAGGCCCATCGGGGTGGCTACCGGGAGCTATTCGGTGGAGACTTTGCGGTCCAAAGGTGCTGAGGCGGTGTTTCCGGATCTGAGCGACACGGAAACTTTTTTAGATCTGCTCGCCTGAGCCGGCCACGAGTATGATGGATCGCACAAACCTGGTTGGACGGGCCAGCGGTTCTGGCAGCCCCCCAAATGGCCGAACACCAAGAGCGCGCGTCGGATAGCCTGCCCGATGCGCCAGCAAGCTCATCGGTCAGCCTCATCCTGAGGGCTCAGGACGGGGACGAGCGCGCTCGCGAAGAATTGTGCGCCCGGTATCTTCCGCGGCTGCGCCGATGGGCGCGCGGCCGGATGCCCGTCTGGGCCCGCGACCACCTCGACACCGAAGACATCGTCCAAGACGCGCTGCTGCAGTCCGTCCGCAGGCTCGACGGCTTTCTGCCCGAGCACGAGGGCGCTTTCTGGGGCTATACGTGCCAGGCGCTCAGGAACCGGATGCTCGACGTCATTCGGCGAGCCTCGCGGCGCCCGCCGACGGCGGGACTCGACGAGGACTTCGTGGCAAATGATCCGTCTCCGCTCGAAGTGGCGGTCGGCCGCGACACGCTCAAACGGTACGAGGAGACCCTCGCGCGCCTGCGGCCGATCGAACGCGATCTAATCGTCGCGCGCGTCGAGCTCGGGTTCGGCTATTCCGAGATCACGGAGCTGCTGGGGAAGACATCCGTCGGCGCGACGCGCGTGGCGGTCAGCCGCGCGTTGATTCGCCTTGCGATGGAGATGGGCGTTGAGCGATCCGCGTGACGACAACTGGCTCATCGCCCTCGCGGACGAGGTGTGCCAGGGGAAGCGCGTCGACTGGGAGCAGGTGGAGGCAGGCTCCGCCAACCCTCAGACGGAGGCCGCCCTCCGCGGCTTGCGCCGGCTCGTCGCCGTCGTCGATGCGCACAGAGCAGAGCTCGAGCAGTCCGCGCCTGACGAAGCCGCCGCGCCGCAGCACAAGCTGTGGCGCCATCTGATCCTCCTCGAGGTCGTCGGCAGCGGCGCGTTCGGGACCGTGCACCGCGCGTGGGACACGCGGCTCGAGCGCGAGGTCGCGCTGAAGCTGCTCCGCGTCACCGACGGGCGCGATCCGCTGAGCGAAGCGCAGCACCTCGCGCGCATTCGCCATCCCAACGTGATGAACGTCTACGGGGCCGATCAGATCGACGATCAGGTCGGCATCTGGATGGAGTTCATCCAGGGCCAGACGCTGGCCGCGCTCGTGCGCGATCGTGGTCCGATGAGCGCGCGCGAGGTTGCCGGCATCGGCATCGACGTGTGCCGCGCGCTCTCGGCGCTCCATTCCGCCGGCCTGCTGCACCGCGACATCAAGGCGCACAACGTCATGCGCGAAGTCGGCGGCCGGATCGTCCTGATGGATTTCAGCGGCGTCGGCGACGTGACGCCCGAAGGCGGCGCCCCACTCTCCGGGACGCCGCTCTACATGGCGCCCGAACTGTTCGACGGTGCGCAGCCGTCGCCGGCAACCGACACCTACAGCCTCGGCGTGCTGCTCTTCTATCTGTTCAGCGGCAGGCTGCCGGTCGAGGGGGGCACGCTCTCCGACGTGCGCCGGATTCACAAGAGCGGGAAGCGGCTGCGGCTGCGGGATCTCCGTCCTGAACTGCCGGATCCCGTCGTGCAGCTCGTCGAACGCGCGACGCACATCGATCCGTCGGCGCGATTCCTCGCCGCCGCGGACATGGAGAGCGCGCTCGCGGGGCTCCTCGGATCGCACGCGACGCCTGCGCCTTCCCCCGCGGTGAACGGCCGCAGGAGACGCGCACTGGGGTGGGTCGCGGCTGCCACCGTTGTCGCGGGAGCCGCGATCGGCGCCACGCTGCTGCTGCGTCCGCGGCACGAGCCCGTTCCTCCCGTCGTGCAGTTCACCATCGGGCCGCCATACGACACGTCGAGCTGGCCGCGCGTATCGCCCGACGGCCGTCTTGTCGTCTTCGGTACGCTCTTCGAGGGGCGCTCCGTCTTCTGGGTGCGCGCGCTCGATGCGGTACAGGGACGTCCGCTCACCTCGACGATCGCCCGCGAGACGCCGTTCTGGTCTCCCGACGGGCAGCAGCTCGCATACGTCGCGAATGGAAAGCTCCAGATCGTCGACGTCGAAACCGGCAGGATGGAGACGATTGCGGAAGTCGGACGCGTACGGGGCGGCGCCTGGAACGCTCAGGGCGTGCTGCTCGTCGCCACCGAGACAGGCATCGATCGCTTCGCGCCCGATGGCAGCGGGCGTTCCCACGTGACGGTCCTCGACAGCGAGCGCGGCGAGTACCGCCACTCGTGGCCCGCATTCCTTCCGGACGGGCGCCGCTTCCTCTACATCGTCCGCAGCAAGGTCGATGGCGTCGGAGGCCTGTACGTCGGCTCGCTCGATTCGCCGCTCCGCCGGCGCGTGATGCCGGAATACTCGCGCGTCGCCTACTCGTCGTCGGGCCACCTGCTGTTCGTCCGGAACGGGACGCTGATGGCGCAGCCGTTCGACGAGCGGTCGGCGCAGGTGAGCCGCGAGCCTGTCGCGATTGCCGCCGACGTCAAGTACCACGCAGGCGACGATGCGGCATTCGACGTGTCGCGAAACGGCGTGCTGGTGTATCGCGTCCGCGAGCAGCTCCCGTCCACGCGGCTCGTCGTCATGGATCGCCGCGGGCGCGAGATCGAATCGCTCGGCCCGCCCGCCTTCTACTCGCACCCGCGGTTCTCGCCGGACGGCAATCGCGTCGTGGTCGAGAAGACGCTGGAGGAGTCCTCGAACTCGGACGTCTGGCTCTTCGATCTGAGGCGCCACAGCGCGTCGCAGCTCACACGCAATGCGGCGCCGGACATCAATCCGGTGTGGGCGCCCGACGGGCAGCACGTCGCGTTCTCCTCGAAGCGCGGGGCGTTCTACGACCTCTATCGCAAGCAGGTGGACGCGGTCCCCGAGGAGCAGCGCCTCTACACGTCGGAGGAGAACAAGCGCGTCGACGACTGGTCGCGCGACGGACGGCTGGTCGCGTTCTCCGTCCCGCGCCAGGGGCTCTGGATCCTTGCCGCGAAGACGATGCAGCGCTCGCTCGTGCGGCGGACGACGGGATCCGACAACGGGATGCAGGCGGAGTTCTCGCCGAACGCGAAGTTCATCGCGTACGCGGCTGACGACTCGGGGAGGCCGGAGGTCTACGTCGAGCCCGTGCCCGCAACGGGCGCGCGATGGCAGCTCTCGTCCGAAGGCGGCGCGGAACCGCATTGGCGCGCCGACGGCAGTGAGCTGCTGTTCGTGTCCGCCGACGGCTGGCTCATGTCGACGCCGGTCGGTCCGGGGCCGGGATGGAACCCCGGCGCGCCCCACCGGTTGTTCCGCGTCGCGCTCCAGTCCTTCTTCGGCGGATCGAACTTCACGCTCTCACCCGACGGCGAGCGCATCGTCGTCAACAGCCTGATTGCGGATCCCGCGTTTCCGGCGATCAACGTCATCGTCAACAGCCCGGTGCTGCGGAAGTAGTCAACGACGAACGGCGAACTGCGAACGTCGAATGGCGAAGGCTGCGCGCCTCGCCATGTTGCAGGCCATTGCTCGCAACGGTTCGAGCTTCTGAGGAATCAGAACGCAAGATGGTATGAGTACTTGCCATCAAGAGGACAGGTCAATTTGCGACCGATGAGCCATTTGCCGGCGTTGTCGGCCGCTTCGCTGACGGCGTACACGATCATGGTCGCGTGAACATCGAATGGACTTTTTATCGCAAGGGGCATATGTAGCAGTCTCGCGGGCCGCCGCGCGCTCCCCAACGGCATCGTTTGTCATGATCCGGATTATGTGGAATTGGGGCCGCGTGGCCACCTGGAGACCCTGACAGAGCTCTCCTGCTTGGAGCCGCTTGCTCCTTCTCTCTTCGCGCGAGTTGGCCTGACTGAATCATGTTGTTCCATGTTTCCGGTTCCTGACGGACGCATTCGCCTACCGCGCCGTCGGCGCTTTCGCTTGGTCGATCGTCAGAAACTGTGGTGGCCGTACAACGAGGCGCTGACTTGCTGTCTCGCTACCGGCGAGGAAATCAGCGATGACGCGTTGCACTTCTGGGGTTGTCACTGTCTCGTGAAACGCGTTCTCGACGATGAGATGAGCAGAGTTGGGAAATCCGACTCGAATCTCCTCTGCCTCAAAGACCGGCGCCTTGGCGTCGAGCGTTCCGCTCACGAATAACGTCCGCGTGTCAGTCCAAATCGGACGTCTGAAGTCGTCTCCCAAGTCGATGCTCTCGAAGAGCTGGCAGAAATCGGGAGAGCGCACGAGGTTGTCGATCGGGTTTCCCAGTAGTGCCCAGGCGGTTTCTCTGCGGACGCGGGCGAGCCGCTCCTCGGATGCTCCGGACGCACAGTCGATCGCTCGTGCCATGAGATTCGTGTCGCCAAGTCCGTTGTACAGACCCTCGACGACGCTAGTGAGCAGGCTGTCATCCCCGAGGCTCATCGCATAGAGCATGGCGGGCAGCCGACTGTTGTCTATCGCGTTCGTCAGAACGGTCAGAAATGCGTCCTTGCCGATCGCAAGTACCACCTGACGGTTTTGTCGACGGTCCGTTACCGTCAGCTTGATAGGTCCGCGGTCAAGCCGCTCGAGTTGGCCGCGGACGACTTCCACCAAATGCGGCATCTGGCGGCCTGTTACGGCTTCACCAGTTGCGAGGGTCGCGAGTCGGCGAAAGACGAAGTCGAAAGTGCTGGGCAGCTTGAGGGACTGATCGGGCCCGCGCGTGCCCGCCAAGACCACACGGGACAGCGACTCGGGATGGCGGCGGACGGCCGCAAGAGCGACGTGCGTGCCGTAGCTGAAAGCTAGCACGCTGATGCGTTCCACACCAAGCGCTTGGCGCAGATTCTCGAGGTCGTCGGCGCTGGCAGCAGAGTTGTACGCCGCAACGGCTGCGCCTTGCGCCTCCCATTGTGCGGCGCACGCGGCTGTGCGCCTCCTCATTTCCGAGACGATCGAAGTGCGACTCTCGAAGACACTTGCGGGAAGACTGTCGGTCGAGGGGCACGCGAGCACGGGCGAGGACAAGCCGACGCCCCGCTGATCCACGAGAATCACATCGGCAGAATCTCTCAGCCGGTCAAACAGCGTTGCATAGGGTGGCACGCGCCCCATCACACTCGCAGGAATCCCGGGACCGCCCATCAGGAAAACGATCGGCGGACCAGGTTTCGGCGCTCGACTCGGGAGTCTGATGAAAGCGAGCTCAATTGTGTTGGTCCGACCACCACGGCGGGTCTCTCGTACGGCCAGATGGCCGAGTTCTGCTTGGTACTCGTGACCATCAAAGGTCTTGAGGACGTAGGGTGCGCGCTCAAGGTGACCTGGCGGATGCTGTTGCGCGCGCAGTGCCGTGCCCGTACTTGGTGCCAGGACGGTGGCGACGGCGAGAATCGCGGCGTTGCGCACTGTGGTGAGCTGTTGAATCATCACGGGCGATGTCCTCATGCGAGATGACGTGGACCGGCCGGATGAGGTTCCTACATTTTTCCGGATGCACCATGGGTTGGGCGATGCTGACCATCCACGCAAGGACCGATGACCGACCGCAGCTGGTCCAGTCCCAGCTGCTCGGGTTGCGCCCGTCGTCGAGCGGAATGACTCCCACGGGCATACGGGACTTGCGGAAGCCGGCTGGGAATCGATACTACGGCTCCTGACCATCGATCGCGCGGCCGGCGTACGCGCGGCGACGCCGCGCGTCCTTTTCAACCTGCCTCGGGCGTCGCCACGAAGGCGCGCTCGGTCATCGTCGTCGAGGGGTCTTCGACGCGAGCACGGTCCACAAGCTGGCTATCCGACTGTCGTCGCGCTGATGGGATCGACATTGTCGGTCGGCCAAACCGAACTCCTGAACGAGCATTTCGATCGCCCGCTGATCAGCCCCCCAGACCCCAGCACCGCCGCGAGGAAGCGCCGAGTCACGGAGCGGAACTTCGTACGTCATCGAGCTGCAGCAGACGCGAGTTCGGTTCCAGGATGACGGGCGCGGCCGGCGTGAGCCACGAATCCGGTCGCCGCGGGGCAGTTCTGGTTCGAGTACACGTTCGACAAGGACGAGATCGTCCGTGACGAGCGGCTGGAGATCGACGTCCCCGCACAGCGCGCGGTGGCCGTGAAGACCCGTCCCGGGACGCGGCGAGAGCCGCGAAGAGCAGGATCGATAGCTCCAACCAAGAGCGTGCGTCGCCGTCAGTAGTCGCTCAACGCCCCCCCGGGCGTCGCCGCGCGAAGCGCATTGAGCACCGCCGCGAGATCGATCACTTCCTGCAACACCGCGCCGGCGACGGGCGGCAGATGGCCGCCGAACGCGATCAGCATGCCGACGATGCTGAGCGCCATGCCGCCGACGGCGCTCTGGAGCGCCACCCGGCGCATGCGTCGCGCGATGTGGAGCAGCTCGTCGACGCGCTCGAGCGCGGTGTCCATGACGACCGCGCCCGCGGCCTCGGCCGCGATGTCCGTCTGGTGCCCGAACGCGACGCCGACGGTCGCCGCCGCGAGCGCGGGGGCGTCGTTGATCCCGTCGCCGATGAAGAGCGTCGGCGCGCGCTGCATCTCCGCGCGCGTAATCTCCACCTTCTGCTCCGGGCTCTGCTCCGCGTGCACCTCGGTGATCCCGACGCGCTCGGCCAGGTATCGGACCTCTGATTCGCGATCCCCGGAGACGAGCAGCACGCGGTCGAACCGGTGCAGCGGCGCGAGGTGCGCGATGAACGAGCGGCTGTCCTCGCGCGCCACGTCCCGGAACCGGTACAGCGCGGCGAACGCGCCGTCGATGAGGATCACGCATTCCAACCCCGCGGCCTGGGGCGGCAGCTGCGCCCCCTGGCCCGCCGCTGCGGCCTGGCGGCGGCCGATGACTTCGATGGAATGGCCGGCCACGGTTCCGGTCAGCCCCTTGCCCGGCTGTTCGCTCATCTCCGTGACGTCGAGCGGTGCGAGTTCGAGCGCGTCCGCGGCCGCGACGATCGGTGCGGCGAGCGGGTGCTTCGAATAGCGCTCCAGGCTTGCCGCCATCTGGAGCACACGGCGATCGTCCTGTCCCGGCGCGGTGAGACGCTCCGTCAGCGCAGGCGCGCCGTAGGTCAGCGTGCCCGTCTTGTCGAGAATCATCGTGCGGCACCGATCGATCTGCTCCAGCACGGCCGGGTCGCGGATGATGATGCTGCGCCGCGCCGCCAGCGAAATCGATCCGATGATCGCCACCGGAATGGCGATGATGAGCGGACACGGCGTCGCCACGACGAGGACGGCGAGGAAGCGCACGGCCTCGCCGCTCCAGATCCACGCGGCGACCGCGAGGCCGGTCGCAAGCGGCGTGTAGAGCGCGCCGAGCTGGTCGCCGAGGCGGCGGATGCGCGGCCGGCGCTGCTCGGAGTCGCGCATGACGTTCATGATCTTCGCGTAGCGCGAGTCGACGGCGAGGCGCGTGGCGCGCACCGTGAGCGCCTGCTCGCCGTTGACCGCGCCGGAGAAGACGTCCGAACCGGGCGTCTTCGCCATCAGGAACGGCTCGCCCGTGAGGTAGGACTCGTCCATCACGCCGCGGCCTTCGACGACGACGCCGTCCACGGGGGAGATCTCGTGCGGCAGGACGAGGATCGTGTCGCCCGGGCGGAGGTCCGCGAGCGGGACGTCTTCGATCGCGCTGCCGCTCCGCCGATGCGCAACCGACGGCATGCGCCGCGCAAGCGCGGCGAGCACGGAGGACGCGCGGCCGGCGGCGAACTGCTCGAGCGCTTCTCCGCCCGAGAGCATGAGCACGACGAACGCGCCGGCCAGGTACTCGCCGAGCAGGATGGCCGTCACGATGGAAATGCCCGCGAGGAGATCCGATCCGAACTGACGGCGCAGCGCCTTCCGCGCGAGGTCGACCACGAGCGGCAATCCGCCGAGCAGCAGGACCACGAACAGCGGCACGTCGCGCGCGAGCGGCGCCGCGTTCACGCCGAACCTGAGCACGAGGTGGATCGCGATCCCCGCCACCGCAAGGATCGCAATGACGGACTCGCGGCCCATCGGGGCCGTGAACGGGCTGCGCCAGTGGTGCTGCATGGAGACGTTCAGATTTTGTGCCGCCGGGGGCCCGTTCGTGTACGAATAGGCGCACCGGGGCTGCCAGGGCAGCATACCGCGGCAAGGCATCCCGCTTGTCGAACGGGTGAGACGCCATGAAACGGGTCAACATCGAACGGGTCCTGTGTCCAATCGACTTCTCGGAGTTCTCGCGCGACGCGCTGGATCACGCGGTCGCAATGGCGAGCTGGTATCGGGCCACGTTGACGGTGATGCATGTCATTGACCTGCCCCAGGCCCCGCTTGGTGGACTCCCGGCCGGGAGCGAAGCCTTCGCGCCGGTGTTCGATCGCGACAAGGTGGCGCAGGATGTCAGGGCCTTCGCAGAGCCGGCGATCGGATCGGCCGGCGTGCGGTGGGACGTGGTGGCCGCATTCGGTCCCCCCGCAATGTCGATTCAGTTGCACGCCGAGCACATCCACGCGGATCTCGTGGTCGTCGGCACCCACGGACGAAGCGGCTTCCAACGATTCCTGCTCGGCTCGGTGACCGAGAAGCTCCTTCGCGGCCTGGCGGCTCCGATGCTGATCGTCCCGCCGCCCGTCAAGAAGCCCGAGACGATCACTTACGGCACGGTGCTCTGTCCGCTTGATTTCTCGAACGAGTCGATCCGGGCGCTCGACTACGCGTTGTCCCTGGCACAGGAATCGGGCGCGCGCATCATCCTCCTGCACGCGGTGGAAACGCTTCTCGACGATGTGGATCCTCTGTACGTTCCGAACGTGAACGTGCCCGACTATCTGCACGACGCCGAGCAGAAGGCCATGTCGCGGCTGAAAGCCGCCGTTCCGGACGAAGCGCGTGTGTGGGCGGATCCCGTCGAGCGAGTCGTCCGCGGCCGCGCGTACCGCCAGATCCTGACGATCGCCGACCAGGAGAACGCGGGATTGATCGTGATGGGCGTTCGCGGGAAGGGTGCGCTCAACCGCCTCCTCTTCGGATCCACGACCGAACACGTCATTCGCGAAGCGCGCTGCCCGGTCCTGACGCTGCACTCCGAGGATCGATAGAGTCGCGCGATAATTGCGCGAACGGAAGCGAACGGGGCCCGGTGGCCCTCCCGGTCTTCAAAATCGGTTGCTTCCCGCGTTGAGCGGGAGGGCTGGGTTCGACTCCCAGGCGCTTCCGCCACCGCGACGGACTGCCGGAGCGGGAAATCTATGACGCAGGAATGAGAGAGGAATGAACCCGGGCGGGGCGCTCCGCCCGGGTAATGAGGAACGCTAGCTTTCGATCAGACGGACTTCGCCCGCGCGCGGCCCCTTGCCGGATTCCTCCGGCGTGAACTCCACGCGCTGTCCTTCGCGCAGCAGCTCGAACACGGCGCCCCGGACCGAGCTGCGGTGGAAGAAATGCTCAATCCCGCTTTCGTCGCGGATGAACCCGAAGCCCTTGTCGATCAGTAGCCGAGCGATCGTGCCGGTTGGCATACCCGTGTCCTCCGAT
>JBKPTE010000142.1:0-23983 GCA_046735335.1 Acidobacteriota bacterium
ACCCTGGCCGTGGTCGACGCAGATTCCCGTCGCGAACCCTAACGGCCTCACTGGATTATACAGATCGAGTGGGTAAAAGGTTCCACAGCGGGCTCACTGCTCGAGGACGTATTCCCTTCGCTCGACGATCGCCGCGGCGGCCCCCAAAAATATGGCGAAAATGACGGCCAGGGAGATGAGGCTGACGGCCACCGACGGGGTTTCGCGGAAGACGCCCTGCATGAGGCTGATGACCCCGTCGTTGGGCATCGCGTGCGGCACGAGCGCCTGGAGGTAGTAGGCGACCGTCCACTTCTTCAGGTACCCGGGAATGGCGAGCGCCGCCTGCTCCCACCCGAACGCGAAGATCAGTCCGGCGAGCAGTGGACGCTTGAACCGCGCGCCCACGAACGCGAACACCGCGCCATAGACGGCCAATCCGAGCCCGAGCAGGACGAGATCCTTGACGAGGTCGATGAACGACGCACCGAGCCGGCCCCCCATCGGGACGATGGCGAGGTAGACGATGACCACCGACGGAAGCACTACGAAGACCGTGCAGACGAGGTACGCGAGGTACTTGCCGACGAGCACCGCGCCGCGCGGAATCGGGCGCGTGAAGAGGTACGTGATCGTCTTGTCCTCGACCTCGTCCGCGATGAGGGACGTCCCGTAGAACACGCCCAGCACGGGCACGATGACGCGCAGGTACAGCACCCAGATTACGGCGCCGAAAAACGCCGGTCCGTTCATCGCCCCACCCACCCGGAACGCACCGAGCTCGAACAGCGCCCGGACGATCAGCGCGATGATGACCGGGGCGCCGACTACGAGCCCCATGAAGATCGTCCGCCGCGACCACAGCATCTCCCCCACCGACAGGTCGAAGATGCGGAGCGCCGACGTCAGATACCCGGGCGCCTTGGGAATTCCGGTTTCCAATTACCAACCTCCAACAACCAACCTTCCGCCTTCGCGCTTCGCGCTACGGCGGACAAGCCTCACTTCACCAGATACTGGAAGACCGCCTGCAGATTGTCGTCGGGCGACGTCACTTCGTCGATGGTCCCGAAGTTGCCGCTCGCGGCCATCTCGGTGAGCCGCGCGTAGAACGCGTCCGGCTTCTCCGTTTCCACGACAACCGCGCCCGTCTCGAACCTGAGGCTCAGCACATCGTCGCGCTCGAGGAACTGCCGCGCGAGCCGGCGCGGCTCGTCCGCGCGGATGTAGACGGTGTGCGGGTGCTCGTCGATGAGCTCCCTGATCTGATGGACGTCGCCTTCGGCGAGGATCCGGCCGTTGTTGATCAGCAGGATGTTCGACGTCATCGACTCGATCTCGTGCAGGATGTGGCTCGAGACGATGATGCTCTTGCCGGAGCGGCCCCACTCGCGGATCAGGCGAATCGTCTTGCGGCGGCCCAGCGGATCCATGCCGCCGAGCGGCTCGTCGAGGATGAGGAGTTGCGGATCGTGCACGAGCGCCTGCGCCATCTTCACGCGCTGGCGCATCCCCTTGCTGTAGGCGCCAATCTTCTTGTCCGCCGCTTCGGTCAGATCGACCGCATCGAGCGCGCGGCGCGCCGCATCGTCGGACTCCTTCTCGCCGAGGCCGTTCAGCCGCACGAGCGCCCGGACCCACTCGAGCCCCGTCATGCGGTCGTAGAACGCGTCCTGCTCCGGACAGAAGCCGATCTGGAAGTAGAGGTGCGGGTTGCGCCAGATCGGCTCGCCGAGCACCTTCACGTCGCCCTTGCTCGGGCGGAGCTGACCGGTGATCAGCTTCATGAACGTCGACTTGCCCGCGCCGTTCGGGCCGAGAAGCCCCGTCACGCCCGTGGGTACGGACACCGACACGTCGTTGAGGCCGATGACCTGCCCGTACCACTTCGAGACGTGATCCGCCGTCACAATGGGCGCGCTCACGTCACGACCTCGACGCCTCGTACGCGCCGCTCGAGAATCGAGAGCGAGACGACGATCAACGCGACGATGACGACCAGCGACACCTGCCACGGCGTTGCGTAGCGGGGATGCTGCTGGAAGATGACGTCCATGACCTGCGAGAGGTTGTCGCCGAGCGAAACCCAGGACACCGCGCTCGTGCCGGTGATCGCGTAGAGCACGCCGAACACGGCCTTCGTGAAGAAGAGAATTCCGACGTACATGATCGCAACGAACCGCGCGCTCTTCGACAGCGACGACAGCGCGAGCATCGTCACCGATGCGAGCACCACCTGGAGCACCGAGGCGACGATGATGGCCGGGATCACGAAGAGGTTCTTCTGCAGGAACTCGAAGCTGCCAGAGAGGATCACCTGGACGAGCAGCAGCATCAGGGCGGGCACGAGGGTCACGAGCGTCAGGAAGACGAACAGGATCGCGAGCTTCCCGGCGATGTACTCGCTTCGCATGAGCGGCTTCGACAGGTAGATCTGCAGCGCGTTCGCGCGCCGATCGTTCGCAATCAAACCGGCGCCGACGTACACGGTGATGATGAAGACGGCAAAACCCTGCATATCGAGGAATTCGCGGAACGTCGACGCGGTAGGCGCGAGCTGCCGGAAGCTGATCGAGATGTAGAAGATGATCGCCCGCACGACGAACTGCGCCCAGCCGACCAGGAGCAGCCCCAGAAAGACGCGCTTCTTGAGCGTGTTCAGGATTCCCGCGCGCGCGATGACGGTCCAGGCGCGTCCGGGCAGCGCCTTCCCGCCGACGTAGTGCCGGTAGCTCTGATCGTGAATCGGGCTCACTTCTCACCCAGCGCTTTCGCGAAGACGTCTTCCAGCGTGGGAACGCTCGGCCGCAGGTGCCGCACCTGCGCGCCGAAGCGCGACGCGGCCGCGAAGATCGCACGCTGATCGCCCGCCTCGGCCGGCACGAACACGCGCAGGACGTCCTCGTTGGTCGCGTGCACGTCCATCCCCGCCGCCGTGAGCACGTCGATGAAGCCGCGCAGATCGCCCTTGATTCTCAGCTCGAACGCGCGCCCCGCCGGCCCTTTCAGCTCCTTGATCGGACCCTGCGCCGCGACCTGGCCCTTGTCCATGACCACGACGTGGTCGCAGGTGAATTCGACGTCGGGAAGGAGATGCGAGGAGAGAATGAGGCTGACGCCCTTGTTGTGCGCGAGGTCGCGCACGAGCTCCAGCATCTCGTCGCGCCCTTTGGGATCCATGCCGTTCGTCGGCTCGTCGAGAAACAGCAGATCCGGATCGTGCACGAGCGCCTGCGCGAGCTTGATGCGCTGCTTCATGCCCGTCGAATACGTCTCGACGTTGCGGTACCGCGCTTCGCCGAGGCCGACGTAGTACAGCACTTCGTGCGCGCGCTGCATGGCATCGACGGCGGGGAGCCCCGCGAGCTGGCCGCAGTAGGCGACGAAGGACACGGCGTTCATGCCGGGGATGTGCGCGTCGCTCTCCGGCATGTAGCCGAGGCGCGCGCGGATGTCGAGCGGCCGCGCCGCGACGTCCATGCCGAGCACGGACATGCGCCCCTCGTCCGGCTTGACGAAGCCGAGCAGCGCCTTCAGCATCGTGCTCTTGCCGGCGCCGTTGGGACCGAGCAGGCCGACAGCCCCGTTTGCGAACCGCGCCGAGACGTTCTTCAGCGCGCGGTTCGTTCCGTAGATCACCGTCACGTTGTCGAGCTGCACGACGGGAGCGACGGCGGCCGGCTGCACGGCCGTGTCCGGCGATGCGGTCGTGATTTCCATCGAGTGCGCTTAACTGTATACGGAAACGGCGGAAATCAGTTCTGATTCAGAGGTTTCCGCGAAGCCCGAGCGCGTCTGCCTGCACGCGCATGAACTCGATGACGTTCTTGATGTGCTCGTCGAGCGGAAGGCCCAGCTCCTCGGCTCCCCTGCGCAGATCCTCGCGGCTGACGGCGCGCGCGAACGCCTTGTCCTTCATGCGCTTGACGACCGACGAGGGCTCGAGATCGAGCACGCTCTTGGAGGGACGCACGAGCGCGGCGGCGGTGACGAAGCCCGACATCTCGTCGCACGCGTAGAGCGCGTGCTCCAGGCGCGATTCCCGCGGGACGCCGGAGTAGTCGGCATGCGACAGGATCGCGCGCGTGACCCACTCGGGATACCCGCGCTCCTTGAGGATCTCGACGCCGCGATACGGATGGTCCTTCGGGTCGGGCCAGCGCTCGTAGTCGAAGTCGTGCAGCAGCGCGACGGCGCCCCAGTCGTCCTCGTTCTCGCCGAACAGGCGCGCGTAGCCGCACACGGCGGCCTCGACCGCGAGCATGTGCTTGCGCAGGCTCTCGCTCTGCGTGTACTCGGTCATCAATAACCAGGCGTCCTGCCTCGATAAGCTCATAATCCTCACGAATGCGGTTTCGTAGCGCGCAACGTCAGTTGCGCGAGACGGCGGAGCGGAATCGTAGCGCGCAATGTTAGTTGCGCGATCATCAGTTCCGCGATCGAGCCGCCGGAAACTGCACCTGCTGATAATCCCGTGGCACGTCGAAGAACGACTCCGACGGGCGCGCGGGACCGATCGACACGACCTCGCTCCTGATCTCGTACCCGGGCATCATCGACGACCGCACCGCGATGCGCAGCGGAAACCGTCCACCCGCCGTGAGCGCCTCCATTCCCGGAATCGCCCCGGCGGCCTGCAGCGTGCGGAAGATCGCCGCGTAATCATGGCCCGAAAACGCGTCCGTCGACCAGAGGTCGCCGGCCAGGTCGATCTGGCGCGGGAACGCCGAAGGCAGATTGGCGCCTTCAGGTACCGGAATGCGGATGGTCTCGGCGAACTTGAACCGCTCCGCGCGCTGACCGGCAATCGTCGCACGCTCGCCCGTCGGCTCCATCTGCACGTCCGGCGCGCTCATCGTGGAGCCCAGGGTGGCGCTGGCCGGCAACTCGAACCAGGTGTGGTTGCCCGGGTTCATCACCTTGATCGAGTCCTCGCCGACGCGCTGCAGGATGATCGTGCCGCGCGTGAACATGCCGAGACGGCCCTGCACGTCCCCGCGCATGGACTCTCCCGCAACGACATAGTCGATGTCCACGGGACCGTCCGGCGTCAGCAGCGTCGTGACGATCGGGCCGACGTTTCCAAGAGCGGTGTCGGGGCTCGCGTCGGGCGCCGCCACCTTCGCAATCTGGAGACGGATCGTCGCCTTGAGCGCGGCGGACGACGACGCCGTCGTCTGTGCCTGTTGTGGCGCGCCGAGCAGGAGCGCGAGAATCAGTGGGATCATGACGGCCTCCTTCGACTCGCGATCGTGAGCGCGCGCGCGATGACCGCCTGCGTCTCGGGCGCGAGACTATAGGCGTCGAGCGCCCCGGGGTCCGCGAGGGCCGCTTCGGCGGCATCCGTCGCGCAGCAGAGCGTTCCGCCGCGCGCGCGGCACACGTAATCGACGAGCACGTAGTGGTACCGCACCCGGCCGCCTTCATCCAGCAGGATACGATCGAATACGCCCACGAGCGGGCCGACGTCGACGACGAGGCCTGTCTCTTCCAGGATCTCGCGGGCAACACCGGCTTCGAGCGTTTCACCCAGCTCGAGCGCACCGCCCGGCAGGCTCCACTGACCGGCGAGCGGCGCGTGGCCGCGCTTCACCAGCACGAGTCGATCGTCGACCAGCACGATCCCGCCGACGCCCACGATCGGGCGCGCCGGGTACGCACGCGGAAGCTCGGTCACTCTCCCATGACCTTCACGACGACCCGCTTCTTCCGCTGGCCGTCGAACTCGGCATAGAACACCTGCTCCCACGGCCCGAGATCGAGCGCGCCGTTCGTAATCGGCAGGATCACCTGATGGCCCATGATCGTCCGCTTCAGGTGCGCGTCGGCGTTGTCCTCGCCGGTCTGATGATGCTTGTAGGGGAGGCCGGCCGGCGCAAGCTTCTCCAGCCAGACCTGGAAGTCGTCGATCAGCCCGCTCTCCCAGTCGTTCACGTACACGCCGGCCGTGATGTGCATCGCGGAGACGAGCACCATGCCTTCGCGCACGCCGCTCTTTGTCACGATCGCGGAGACCTCGTCCGTGATCCTGATGAACTCCTGGCGCTTCTTCGTGTTGAACCAGAGGTAGTCGGTGTAGACCATGGTCAATGACGAACGACGAAGGACGAACGACGAAGTCAAAAACGAAAGACGAATGGCGAATGCCGAATGCCGAACAACGAATCGCTAGAGCGGCAGGGACGCCATCGCGTTCAGGTTCCAGTCAGCCGTGATCCCTTCACGCAAACGCCGCAGGCCGGCGGCGCCGACCATCGCGGCGTTGTCGGTCGAGAGCGACAGCGGCGGCACGAAGACGGGTATGCCGAGCTTCGCGCCGCGGGCCTCGGTCTCGGCGCGAAGACGGCTGTTGGCGGACACGCCGCCGGAAATGCCGACGCTTCGCGCGCCGAGCCAGCGCGCCGCCTCGAAGGTGCGATCGAGCAGCGCATCGACCACGACCTTTTGAAAACTCGCCGCGAGATCCGCCAACTGCTGATCGGTGAGGGCGCCCCCGGCCGCCTTCTCGCGCACGAGCCGGAGCATCGCCGTCTTGAGTCCGCTGAAGCTGAAGTCCACGCGGCGCTCCACCGCGGGCGGCAGCAATCCGGGCGGCGCGGTCGGCGCCGGCGCATTGCGATCCGCGTGCGTCATGCGCGGCATCGGCAGCGCATACGCGTTTTCCCTTCCCGTTTTCGCCAGCCGATCGATGATGGGACCGCCGGGATATCCAAGCCCCAGGAGCTTCGCGACCTTGTCATACGCCTCCCCCGCCGCATCGTCCCTCGTGCGGGCGATGAGCTGATAGCGGCCCGGTTCGGCCACGAGGTAAAGGCTCGTGTGGCCACCCGACACGACGAGGACCGCCGCGGGCAGCGGCAGCTCGCCATGCTGCAGCACGAGGGATTCGATATGGCCTGCAAGGTGATGGACGGGCACCAGCGGCAGATCGAGCGACCAGGCGAGCGACTTGGCGAACGCGACGCCAACGAGCAGCGATCCCACCAGCCCGGGCCCCTGCGTAACCGCGATAGCGCCCAGATCGTTCCAGGTCACCGAGGCTTCGTCCAGCGCGCGCTCGACGACCCCGCAGATGTCGCGGATGTGCTGCCGCGACGCCAGTTCCGGCACGACGCCGCCCCACTCGCGATGGATCGCCGCCTGCGAGGCCACGACGTTCGATCCGATGCGCCAGGGCTTCGCGGAATCGCCGGTTTCCGCGATCACGGCAGCGGCCGTTTCGTCGCACGACGTTTCGATTGCCAGAACGTTCATCGCTGTCACGACGAGATCACGCAGAGCACGCGGGGGCGCAGAGATCGCCCGCCAAGGGCTGACATTCGCCGCCGCGCGTCGCGCGGCATAAGGTCGGACGCGCGGGACGGATACAAACAGCCCGTGATCCTGCGGCTGCTTGTATCCACCCCACTGTCCGACCTTGACCGACCGGCCGCAGGCCGGTCCGGCGAATGTCAGCTTTTGGCGGCTGCGTTTTCGTCACGTCTGTTCATTGGATGACCCTGCAAGATTTCGTGAGCGTCCTCTGCTCCTCGGCGCCCTCCGCGTGAGATCGTGACCGTCCTCTACGCCCGCGCAGCAACCCCGAACGCCTCCCGCAGCGATTCCGAGTACGGCGGACGGAAGATGCCGCGCTCGGTGATGATCCCCGCGATGTAGCGGTGCGGCGTGACGTCGAACGCGGGATTCCGGATCTTCGCGCCCTCGGGCGTCAGGCGCGCCGAACCCAGATGGCTGACCTCGCGCTGATCGCGCTCCTCGATGGGGATGCGATCCCCCTCCGGCGTCGAGAGATCGATGGTCGAGAGCGGCGCGGCGACGTAGAAGGGGATCCCGTGCTCGTGCGCGAGCACCGCGACGGTGTAGGTGCCGATCTTGTTCGCGGTGTCGCCGTTCGCCGCGATGCGGTCCGCGCCGACGACGACGAGATCGATTTCACCGGAGCGCATCAGCGGCCCGGCCATGCTCTCGGTGATGACGGTCGTATTGATGCCGTCGCGCACCAGCTCCCACGCGGTGAGCCGCGCCCCCTGCAGGAACGGCCGCGTTTCGTCCGCGAAGACCGCCACCTTCTTGCCCTGCTCGACCGCGGCGCGGATGACGCCGAGCGCGGACCCGTAGCCGGCCGTCGCCAATGCGCCCGCGTTGCAATGGGTCAGGACGCGCGCGCCGTCGGGCACCATCTCGGCGCCGTACGCGCCCATCGCGCGGCAGCTCGCGACGTCTTCGTCGTGAATGGCCTGCGCTTCGCGATCCAGCCGCCCCGCGATTTCCTCCGTCGACTCCCCCGCCTGCGCCGCCTCGGCGAACACCCGCTTCATCCGATCGATCGCCCAGAACAGGTTGACCGCCGTGGGACGCGTCGCCGCCATCAGGTCGCAGATCTTCTGGAAGTCGACAGCGAACTGCCGCGTGCCCTTGGCGGTGCTGCGACGCATCCCGAGCGCGATTCCCATCGCGGCGGCGACGCCGATGGCGGGCGCGCCGCGGATCACCATCGTGCGAATCGCCTTCGCGACCTCGTGCGCCGTACGACAGCGGACGTAGATCTCCTGACCGGGCAGCTTCCGCTGATCCACCATCACGATGGCGTCGCCGTGGCGTTCGATTGTGGGGAGCATTGCCGTTATTTTAGCAGTCTGGCATCGAACGGCAGGGGCAGGAGCTGCGAGAGGCGCATGCGTGCCTTCACGCCGGAGGGGTTCGCGAGCACCACGTCGATGTCGCCGCAATACTCCCAGAGGAGCTGCCGGCACGGGCCGCACGGCGGCGTCGGGTCGTCGGTGTCCGCGACGACGGCGATGCGCGTGAAGACGCCGCGTCCTTCCGAAAGCGCCTTGTAGAGCGCGACACGCTCGGCGCACATCGTGAGTCCGTATGTGGCGTTCTCGACGTTGCAGCCGGTGACGAGCTCGCCGTCGCTCGTCTCGAGCGCGGCGCCGACCTGGAAGTTGGAGAACCGCGCGCGGGCGCGGCGGCGTGCGTCGGCCGCCGCCGCCACGAGCCCGGCTTCGTCGTACGGTCCCGTGGACACCACGTCGAGCGTCACCGCCTGCCAGCCCTCGTCGCCGCTGCGGCGATCGCGGCCCGACCGCCGCTCCTCGGTGCGGCGGTCCGCCTGCCGGCGCTGATATTTTCTGCGTTCCTTCCGCGGACCCGCGTCAGATGCGGCCAATGATCCCCTCCAGCAGACGCGCGAAGGTGCCGCGCACCCGGCGCGCGACCTCCATCACCTCGTCATGATTCAGCGGTTTCGGCAGCACGCCGGCCGCCGCGTTGCTGATACAGGACAGCCCGAGCACCTCGATGCCCATGTGGCGCGCCACGATCGCCTCCGGCACGGTGGACATGCCGACCGCATCGGCGCCAATCGTGCGCAGAAAGCGGATCTCCGCCGGCGTTTCGTAGCTCGGCCCGTGCAGCGCAACGTAGACGCCGTGCCCGATCCGAATGTGCTGCTCGGCGGCGACCGCATCGGCAATGCCGCGCAGGCGCTTCGAGTACACCTCCGTCATGTCGGGGAAGCGGGCGCCAAAACGATCCTCGTTCGGGCCGATCAACGGATTGCTGCCGAGCAGATTGATGTGGTCATCGATGACCATCAGCGTGCCCGGCGTGAGCGCGACGTTCACGCCGCCGGCGGCATTCGTCAGAATCAGCGTCTTCACGCCGAGGCGTCCGATCACGCGCGTGGCGAACGTCACCGTGCGGAGATCGTGCCCTTCGTAATAGTGCGCGCGGCCCGACAGGGCGGCCACGCGCCGCGTTCCGAGCATCCCGACGACCAGGCGTCCCTCGTGGCCGACCACCTTCGATGCCGGCCAGTGCGGGAGATCGGCGTACGGAAGCGCGACCGCGTCCGTCAGCGTGTTCGCGAACTCGCCGAGCCCCGAGCCGAGCACGACCGCGACGTCGGGCCTGCCTGCCCTGCCGCGAATCAGCGCAGCCGCTTCGTCGATGCGATCGAAATACGGTGGTTCCATCATTCGAAGCTCAGGCCGCTGTCACGGACGATCTCACGCAGAGGTCGCGAAAGGCATGAGCGCGCAGACCAGAGGGGTGTCGGCAAACTGCCATTCGCCGCCGCGCTTCGCGCGGCTGAAGGGCGAAGCGCGGCCGCAGGCCGGCCTGGCGAATGGCAGATCGCCCAGCGTCCTCATGCCCTTTGCGAGCTCCGCGTGAGTTCTGTGACACGCAGCCGCAATTAAAGCAGAAACCCCGCAATCGTCGCCGTGATGAAGTTCGCCAGCGTGCCCGCGAACATCGCGCGCAATCCCAGCCGCGCGAGATCGTGGCGCCTGGTCGGCGCCAGCGCGCCGATCCCGCCGATCTGGATCCCGATCGAGCTGAAGTTCGCGAATCCGCACAGCGCGAACGTCGCAATCGTGAACGAGCGCGGATCGAGCACGGGCTTGAGCGGCCCGAGCTGCGAGTAGGCCACGAACTCGTTGAGCGCCATCCGCGTGCCGAGGAGGTTGCCGATCGTCGGCGCGTCGCGCCAGGGGACGCCCATGCTCCACGCGACCGGCGCGAACACCCACCCGAAGATCTGCTGCAGGCTCAGGTGCGCGAGCCCGAGGATCGCGTTGACGAGCGCGATGAGCGCCAGAAACGAGATCAGCATCGCGCCGACGTTGAGGGCGAGCGCGAGCCCTTCGCCCGTGCCGCGCCCCGCCGCGTCGATCACGTTGACGTCCGTTCGCTCGACCTCGAGCTTGACGGTGCCCATCGTCTCCGGCATCTGCGTTTCCGGAACGAAGATCTTGGCCATCATCAAGGTGCCCGGTGCCGTCATGATCACGGCGGTCAGCAGGTGCTGCGCCTCGACGCCGAACAGGATGTACGCCGCCATGATGCCGCCCGAGATGTGCGCCATCCCCGACGTCATCACGGTCATCAGCTCGGATTCGGTCATCCGCGGGAGATACGGACGGATCGTCAACGGCGCCTCCGTCTGCCCCATGAAGATGCTGGCGGCCACGTTCAGCGACTCGGCGCCGCTGGCGCGCATCACGCGGCGCATCATGATGGCGAAGAGGCGCACGACGAACTGCATGATCCCGAAGTAATACAGGATGGCGAACAGCGCGGCGATGAAGATGATCGTCGGGAGCACCTGGAAGGCGAAGATGACGCCGTACTTCGCCCCTTCGGGCCCGAGCACGGCGTTCATGATGCGCGGCCAGACGGTCTTGTCGCCCAGCGGCCCGAAGACGAAGCTGGAACCGACGTACGCGAAGGCGAGCAGGCGGTTGATCGCCGCGCCAAGCGTCTGGAAGACCTGGCGCCCAACGGCCGTCTTCAACACAATGAGCGCGAACAGGATCTGAAGGGTGAGTCCCCACGCGACAGTGCGCCGGTCAATCGCGCGGCGATTCGTGGATATCGCGTACGCAATCGTGAGGATCACGATGAGCCCGACGAGCGGCTGAATGCGCGCGACGCCTCCGAATCGCGCAATGGCGGCCACGAGGGCCGCGGCGGCAAGCGCGGTTCCGATGACGAGGTAGTCACGTGCGTCGTACGGCGCCCGCGGCGGGATCGGATAGGCGACCTCGCCGGTGACGATATGTTCGGTGGCCATCACGTTTGTCGTTCGCGCAACTGCAGTTGCCGCTACACGTTACGGGTTCGTAGCGCGGAACTTCGGTTCCGCGTCCAGGATCCGATCGATGATGAGCGGCGGCGCCGCCGGCGCGACGGCGTCGATCACAATCGCCTGCTGCAGCAATCGGCGCGCGTCGGCGAGCCCGCGGCCGGCACGATGCTGGATCTCGAACACCGAATCGCCCTGGCGCACCTTCGTCCCCTGCGGCGCGACGACGAGGATTCCGACGCCCGGGTCGATCGCGGCCTCGAGGCGATCTCGTCCGGCCCCGAGCGCCACCGCGGCGCGGCCGACGCTCTCCGCCTTCAGCGCCGCGACGTACCCCTCTCGCGGCGACCGCACGAAATCGCGATCCGGCGCCGACGGCAGGCGCGACACATCGTCCAGCGAGCGGGGATCGCCTCCCTGGTTCTCGACGATTTCCTGCAGCTTCTGGAAGCCGCTCCCGTCGGAGAGTGCCGCGCGAATGCGCGCCTCCGCGCGCGCGTCATCCGGCTCGACGCCCGAGACGACCAGCATGCGCGCCGCGAGCTGCACGGACAGTGCTGTCACGTCCTCAGGGCCATCACCCTTCAGCGTTTCGATGCACTCGATGATCTCGAGCGCGTTTCCAACCGCGCGGCCGAGCGGCGCCTCCATGCGGGTCAGGAGCGCCTCGGTCCGGACGCCGGCGGCCGATCCAATCGACACGAGCGATTCCGCGAGCCGACGTGCGTCCTCGATCGTCTTCATGAATGCGCCGTCGCCGGCCTTCACGTCCAGGACGAGGCCGCCAATCCCTTCGGCGATCTTCTTGCTCATGATCGAGGCCGAAATGAGCGGAATGCTCTCGACCGTGCCGGTCACGTCACGAAGCGCGTACAGCTTCTTGTCGGCGGGCGCGATCTCGGACGTCTGCCCGATGAGCGCGCAGCGAATCGTGCGGACGGCCTCGCGCAGCTCGTCGAGCGAGAGCGCGGTGCGAAATCCGGGAATCGATTCCAGCTTGTCGAGGGTGCCGCCGGTATGACCGAGGCCGCGTCCCGACATCATGGGGACGAACGCGCCGCACGCGGCCGCAAGCGGGGCAAGCACGAGCGACGTCTTGTCTCCCACGCCGCCGGTGCTGTGCTTGTCCACGGCGACGCCAGGAAGCCCCGGGTAGTCGACGCGCAGGCCCGACCGCACCATCGCGTCGGTGAGCGCCGCCGTTTCCTCGGGCGTCATGCCGCGCAGGAGGATCGCCATCAGCAGCGCCGACGCCTGGTAGTCGGGCCAGCTCCCGCTGGTCACGCCGGCGACGAAGGCGTCGATCGCCGAGCGGTCGAGCGCGCCGCCATCCCGTTTGGTTCGTATGAGATCGACCGCGCGCATGAAGGCGCCCAGCAGTATAATTCAGCCGCGACGAGCCGCGGACGCCGGCGCCGGACCACCCCAGACCCTCTGACGCGATGGAGCACACGCCCGCCACGCTCGATCCGGAAGCTGCCGCAAAGCTGACGGAGTTCGCGCGAGCCTGCAAGGCGGCGATCCGCGCCGTCTCGCTCTACCCTGCCGCCCACCCGACGATCGCGACGACGCTCGCGCGCCTCACGCAGCTCGCGGCATCGATGACCGCCGAGGGCCCGCTCGCGCTGCAGGTGCGCCCCACGACGCTGCAGATGGCCGATGCCGCGCCGCCCAAACCCGACGCGGCCGTCGTGGAACTCGCCGACCTGCTCCGCCGGCATCTCATCGGAACGCTCACGATCAACGCCGGCGCCGATACCGAGTCGTGGCGGACGCTGCTCGGCCTGCTGGCGCGCCCGGCGGAGGAATTGAGAGCCGACGGCGGCATCGCACGACTCTGGACGGCCGCCGGGGGACCGAGCGTCCACATCGAGGAGATCGACTACGCGGAGGTCCTGCGCGAGAAGCAGGGGGACGCGGCCGCCGTCGATCGGATCATCGCCGCGGCGCTCGCCGGCCCGCACTTTCAGCTCGACGACGACACGATGCCGCTCCTGATGGAGATCATCGGCGATCCGGCGCGGCTCGACGAGCTGATGAAGGAGCTCGAAGCGAGCACCGCCGGGCAGGACGGCGGCGCGCGGATCGCCGCGTTCCTCACGCTGCTGCGCGGCGTCGCGGAATACGTCGGCCGCACGAACCCGGCGCAGCTCTCGCAGGTGCTGAAGTCCCTGAGCCACGCGGCCGGCCGCCTGTCGGCGGACGGCATGCTCGATCTGCTCGCGCGCGGCGCGACGCCGGATGCAATGGCGGGCCAGACGAACGTGGTCACCGGCGTCGTGGATCGCATGAGCGATGCGACGGTCGCCAACTTCGTCTCGAACAACGTCGTCAGCGAGAAGGGCGCGACGGAACGTCTTGCACAGGCGTTTCAGGCGCTCGTGCCCGAACGGGATCGCCAGCGGCAGTTGCTCGCGCTGGCGGAGCACGAGGTCGCCGCGTCGCCCCTCGGCCACGAGGAAGGCTTTCCCGAACTCTGGAGCCGCGTCGAGACGATGATGACGTCGTACTCGGACGCGAGCTTCGTCTCCAGCGAATACGCGCGCGAGCTGACCACTGCCCGTACCCGTGCGATCGACGTCGAATCGATCAGCGACGATCCGCCGGAGCGCGTGGCCGCCTGGGTGGCGAGCGTCAGCGACGCGGAGCTGCGCGGACTGGATCAGCAGCTCCTGACAGACCTGCTCTCGATCGAGAAGGATCCTGCGCGCTGGCGCGACGTGGCCGATACGGTCGTCTTGCACGCGGATGATCTCGTGCGCGTGGGGCATTTCGATCAGGCCTGGGCGCTCGTCGATGCCGTCGTGCGCGAGGCCAGGCACGACGCGGCGCGCGAGCCGGCGGCGCGTGCCGCGCTCGAGCGCTTCGGCCACGGCGCGCTGATGAAGCACGTCACGAAGCACCTGCGCAGCGCGAGTGACGAGGAGTACGAACGCTTTTCGCGGCTGTGCCACGCGATTGGCCCGCCGATCATCGCGCCGCTGGCCGAGGTGCTCTCAGCCGAGCAGGACGCGCGGTCGCGCCGCCGGCTGCGCGACATCCTCGTCGGCTTCGGCGCGGCAGGACGCGAGGCCGCACAGCAGTTGATGAACGCGTCCAACTGGGAAGTCCGCCGGACGGCGGCGTACCTCCTGCGCGAGTTCGGTGGAACCGAGGGGCTCCGGGAACTGCAGCCGCTTCTCACGGACACCGAGCCGCTCGTCCAGCGCGAGGCGGTGCAGGCGCTCGTGCTGAACGGCAGCGAGGCCGCGGCGCAGATCCTGTTGAATGCGCTGAACGCCACGTCGGGACGCCCGCGCGAGACCCTCCTCAACGAGCTGACATCCATCCGCGACGAGCGCGCCGGCCCGATGTTCGCGCATCTCGTTCGTCACCTCGATCGCCGGAAGTTCCCGATCCTCCATTTGAGCGTGATCGATGCGCTCGGTTCGATGAAGGGCGCCGAAGCAATCGACGCGCTCAAGGCCGCGCTGCAGCACGGCGACTGGTGGGCGCCGCTCCGTACGCGGCGCGCTCGTGCCGCAGCCGCGCGTGCCTTGCGGACGAACGGCACGCCCGAAGCGCTCGACGCGCTTCGCGATGCCTCCGCTCGCGGCGCCCGCGGGGTGCGCGCCGCCGCCCGCGCAGAGCTGAGTCAGGCAGGATGAACGAGGGCCCGCCGCGCACCGCGCTCTACGAAGATCTTCTCCGGCGTATCGCTTCCGGCGTCCGCTCCGCGCAGCTCTACGCGCCCGACCATCCGCTCGTCGCGCGCAACATGGAAGGGCTGATCGCGATCCTTCGCCAGCTTCATCAGCAGAATCCGTCGCTCGTCGTGGGCATCGTTGGCACCGATCTCGTCGTCGCGGACACGCCGCTCCCGAAGGTCAGCGCGGGCATGCCCGAGCTGATTCACCGATTGCGGGACAACCACGTCGAGCGGATTGCGTTCGAGCGCGGCGTCACGCAGGACGAGCTCGTCGCGCTGATGCAGAGCATGGCTCGGCTCGGCGGCAAGCCGGTCGCGGATGAAGAGAAGGATCTGTCCAGCACGCACATCCGCGTCGGCCGGCTGAAGGCCGACGATCGCACGGAAGACGGCATCGCGAGCGACATGGCGGCCATCCGCCAGCTCTACGCGAACGCGGTCGCCGCGGCGGAAATCGCGTGGGAGAGCGCAGCCGGCGAAGGCATGCCCGATCTGCCGGGTGCGCTCGAGACCGTCGAGGGACTCGCCGACGCGGTCACGCAGAACCGCACCGCGCTCGTCGCGCTCACCGCGATGCGCAACTACGACAACTACACGTTCACGCACATGGTGAACGTCTCGATCCTCACGATGGGCCAGGCGCGCGCGCTCGGGATCGACGGACGGCTGCTGCGCGAGTTTGGCCTCTCGGCGCTGATGCACGACATCGGGAAGGTGCGGACGCCGAAGGAGATTCTCAACAAGCCGGACAAGCTGACCGACGACGAGTTCGTGATCATGCGGCGCCACACGGTGGACGGCGCGGAGATCCTGCGGCGCACGCCGGAGATGCCGATCCTGGCACCCGTCGTCGCGTTTGAACACCACCTGCGCAAGGACGGCACGGGCTATCCGTTCGGCGTCAAGCGCGCCTCGCTGAACCTGGGGACGATGCTGTGCAGCATCGCGGACGTGTACGACGCCATGCGATCCCAGCGCGCGTACCAGCAGGCGCATCCGACGGACCGCATCCTCGCCGTTCTCAAGCGGAGCGACGGCGCGCAGTTCGATCAGGATCTCGTGCGGCGCTTCGTGCAGCTCCTCGGCATCTATCCGCCCGGCAATCTCGTGCGCCTGAACACCGGCGAGATCGCCGTCGTCCTGCGCGTGCACGCTCCGGACCCGTACCGCCCGCGCGTGAAGGTGCTGTTCGGGACCGACGGGTCGCGCCTCGACGCGCCGTACGACCGCAACCTCTTCGAGCCGCGCGCGGCCGGCGCCCCGCTCGACGACGTGGTCGCGCCGGTCGACCCGGGGGAGTACCACATCGATCCGCTCACTTTCCTCGAGACGTGACGCGTGAGTGAAGCGCTTCGGACCGTGGTCGTCGCCTTCGGCGCGCTCGCGCTCGGGTTCACGTGGCAGGCAGCCAAGACGGCGGCCGTTCCGACGGCATCACCCCACCGGCTCGTAGCGGAGCTGCGCCTGGCGCAGATGGCGGCGCTCCTGCTCACGCTGACGGCCGGCGCTTACATCGGCTTCGCCGTCGTGCGCGAGAACCAGCCCGGCGTGTCGCTGGATATCGCGCTGGCGGTGGCGTTCATGATCGTCGCGGCGATCACGATGCTCCGGGATCCGCGCCAGGCGCTGACGATCGTAGCGCTCGCCTTCGCCGCCCACGCCGTCGTCGACGTCCTGCACCGCCCCGGCCTGCTGCCGGACGCGCTCACGCCCCGTTGGTACGCCATCGGCTGCGCGGTATACGATCTCTATATAGGGGCCTTATGCTATCTGCCCATGTTGCGAAGGTGAGCGGCTCGCTCGCCGGAAGTGGAGTTGACTTGTGCGCGGAGTGCTGATTCGTATCGCAATCGTAGTCGTCGCGCTTTGCGCGCTCGGGCGGACGTCGCCGGCCGTCTCGGCAGCCCAGACGGCCACGAAGCCGAAGCTCGTCGTCTTCATTGCCGTCGATCAGATGCGCGGCGATTACCCCGTCCGCTACGCCAGCCTGTTTCAGCACGGGCTGGTGCGCCTCACGAAAGAGGGTGCCTGGTACAAGAACGGCGCGTATCCCTATCTGAACACCGTGACGTGCGCAGGGCACTCGACGCTCGGCACGGGAACATTTCCGTACAAGCACGGCATGGTGCTCAACGCGTGGTTCGACCGCGACAGCGGCAAAACGGTGGCCTGCACGGACGACGCATCGACCAACGAGGTGAGCTACGGAGGGAACCTCACGGGCCCTGGCGACAGCGCGAAGCACATGCAGATGCCGACGCTCGCGGAAACGCTGCACCGCGCGAAGGGGCGGGTCGTCACGATGTCGTTCAAGGCGCGATCGGCCATCGGACTCGCCGGCCATCAGGCGGATTCCGTCACATGGTTCGATGAGCGGGGCGCGTGGGAAACGTCCACGGCGTACTCGAAAGTGCCGGCCGGATGGATTTCCGCCTTCGTGAAGGCGAATCCGGTCGAGCGCGACGCCGACAAGGTGTGGGAGCGGACGTATCCGGAGGATCGCTATCAGTACAGCGACGATGCCCCGGGCGAGAAAGGCGGCGGCGGGTGGACCGCAAAATTTCCGCATCCGCTCGGCCCGGCCGGCGACCGTGCCTACTACGTGCACTGGCTGCAGTCGCCATACGCCGACGAGTACCTCGAGCAGATGGCCGAAGCGGCGATCGATGCGCTGGATCTCGGGAAGAAGGACACGACCGATTTTCTCGGCGTGAGCTTCTCGACGCTCGACAGGGTGGGGCACGCGTACGGCCCGCGCAGCCACGAAGTGCAGGACATCCTCGTACGCCTCGACGCGACGCTCGGCAAGCTGCTCGACCATCTCGACCAGAAGGTCGGGGCCGGCAACTACGTGCTCGCGCTCGGCGCGGACCACGGCGTCGCGGACGTTCCCGAGCAGATCACGGGCGGCGGCCGCCAGAGCGGCGCCCAGATCGTGGCGGCGGTCGAAACCGCGCTGAAGGGCGTGTACGGCGACGGCCCCTTCGTCGCGGCAAACGCCTACACGGACCTTTATCTCCAGAAGGGCGTCTACGATCGACTGAAGAGAGATCCCAAGACGCTGAAGGCCGTCAAGGACGCGCTGCTCGCGCTGCCAGGCCTTGCGCACGTGCTGACGGCTGACGAAGTCTCGACGCCCGCGGCCCGCGCGTCGAAGGATCCCGTCGTTCGCGCCGCGGCGCTGAGCTACTTCGCCGGACGCAGCGGCGACCTGATCCTGGTGCCGAAGGAGAACTGGCTGCTGGCGTCGAGCACGACGACGCACGGGACGCTGTATCCGTACGATCAGCGGGTGCCCGTGATCCTGTTCGGCGGCTGCATCCAGCAGGGCGTCCACGACGATCCCGCGACGCCGGCCGATCTCGCCGCGACGCTCGCGTCGATCGTCGGCGTGCGCCTGCCGTCGCCGGACGGGCAGGTGTTGAAAGCGGCGATCAAGCCGATTCCGTAGACGTCAGGTAGGGCGCCTTCGCATGTAGGGCGCCTCTTTAGAGGCGCCCTACTGAAGACATTGAAATCAACCCCGTTCAGCACCCGCGTCTTATCGATCGTCAAACGGATCCCGGCGGGGCAGGTGGCCACGTACGGCGATGTGGCCGCCGCGGCGGGTCAACCACGCGCGGCGCGCGCCGTCGGAAACATCATGCGGGATTGCAGCGGCGTCGGCGTCCCCTGCCACCGCGTCGTGGCCGCCAACGGGCTGCTCGGCGGGTACGGGGGAAACGAGCATCTGAAACGATCACTGCTCCGCGCGGAAGGGTTGATCGTCGGGGCTCGACGAATTCGTAATTTCCGCGAGCGCCGCTGGAAACCCGGAACCCGAACGCAGCAATAGGGCGGTCGTTTCAGGGCCGCCGGACGCAAGGGGCAACGCGGACCCTCCATGCCGCCGTCTAAAGGAACAGTGCACCCCTCCGCCGAGGGCCAGAGCGCACCCGCCGGGCGCGCGGCCGAGCTCGCGCTCGTCGAGCGGTGCCGGCGGGGAGACCTGGGCGCGTTCGAGGAGCTGTACCGCGCCCACGCACGCCGGATCTTCAGCCTGGCGGTGCGGATGCTCGGCAACACGGCTGACGCGGAAGACCTGCTCCAGGAGATCTTCCTGTCGGCGCACCGGAAGCTCGACAGCTTCCGCGGCGAGTCGGCCCTCGGGACGTGGCTGTACCGGCTCGCGACGAACCAGATCCTGGACTACGTCCGCAGCCGCGCCGCACGCACGGGGCAGTTGACCGACGGCCTCGACGATGCGGCGGTCATCGCCGACGCATCCGGCCATCGCCTGGGAGACCGCGCGATCGATCGGGTCGATCTCGAGCGCGCGCTGGCGCAGTTGCCCGACGGCTGCCGCGCCGCGTTCGTCCTGCACGACGTGCAGGGGCTCGAGCACAGCGAGGTCGCGGACGTGCTCGGCATCGCGGAGGGGACGTCGAAGTCGCAGGTGCACAAGGCGCGGCTTCGGTTGAGGGCGCTGTTGGGAAGATCTACTCCGTAGCTTCAGCCTCCAGGCGGAAGCACAACTTTATGGCTTGCACCCGCTATCTCGATTCGATCCACGAGCTGGTCGACGGCACGATCGGGCCGATCCGCCGCGCGGACCTCGAGGCGCACCTCGCGTCGTGTGAGGACTGCCGCGCGCTCGCGGCGGATCTGCAGAAGATCCGCGAGGCCTCCTCGAATCTCGAGGACGTGCCGGTGCCCGACGGCGTCTGGCTCCAGATCGCCGGACGGCTGCGTCAGCAAGGCCGCATCCGCGAGCAGGCGCCCGTCGCGCGCGCCAGGGTGACATCGCGCAGGGTGCTCGCGCTCGCTGCCGGGTTGATCGTCGTGATTGGCGCATCGCTCGCCCTGCTCATCCCGCGCGCGGGGCGCGGACCTGCCCCAGCGGCTCCGGCGCAGACGGCGGTCCCCGCCCCACCCGGCAACGCGCCGACCCCCGAATCCGTCCAAGCGGTACAGAACGAGGTCGAACAGGCGCAGCAGCAGATGGAAACGGCGATCGCGCACATGGAGCAGATTGCGAAGGCGAACCAGCAGGCGCTGGATCCAAAAACCGCCGCCACGCTCGACAAGAACCTCGGGATCATCGATCAGGCGATCGCGGAGACGCGGTCGGCGGTGAAGGCGGACCCGAACAGCGTCGCCGCGAACCGCACGCTGTTCGAGGCGCTCAAGCAGAAGGTCACGCTGCTGCAGGAAACGATTGCGTTGATGAACGAGATGCGCAAGGGCAACAACGCCGGAGCCGCGCAGATTGTCGAAGGACTGAATAGATCATGAAGCATGGGTCGATTGCATGTTCGGTGCTCCTTTTGGCGGCGGCCGTCGCGCCGCGCCCCGCGGACGCGCAGGTCTACCCCGAGCGCATCCGCACGATCGCGAAGCATCGCGTCGAGGCATATCAGCGGCGCGGCGACAACCGCGAGGAGCAGGTCGAGCGGTCGACGAAGACGGTGAAGATCGGCGCGAACGGCGAGCTCGACGTCGCGAACATCGCGGGGGACATCACGATCACGCGCGGCGGCGGCGGCGATGCGACCGTCGAGGCCATCAAGACGGCGCACGCCCGCACGGCCGACGATGCGCGCGAGATGCTGCAGCTCGTGCAGGTCGACATTGTCGATCGCGCCGGCCGCGCCGAGGTGCGCGCGCGCTACCCGGGGGACGAGTGGCGCCGCACCAACCGCCGCAACGTCAACGTCTCGGTCGACTACAACATCACCGCTCCGGCGGGCACACGCGTGACCGTGAAATCCGTTTCCGGTACCGTGAAGATCACGGATATCAAGGGCGGCGTGAGCGCGGAGAGCGTCAGCGGCGACATCCACATCGCCAACGCCGGGCGTCTCGGCCTCGCGAAGTCCGTCTCCGGCAGCGTCGACGTGACCGACACGCAGGTGGACGGCGCCCTCGAAGCCGGCAGCGTCAGCGGGGACGTGATCCTGCGCCGGCTCAAGGCGCAGCGCATCGACGCCTCGTCCATCAGCGGCGAGGTCACGCTCGAAGACGTGCAGTCCGATCGCGCGACCTCACAGTCGGTGAGCGGCAACCTCAGCTTCTCGGGCCCGCTCGCACGCGGCGGGCGCTACGAGCTCAAGTCGCACTCCGGGGAGATTCGCGTCGCAATCGCGGGCGGAAGCGGGTTCGAACTCGAGGCGTCCTCGTTCTCCGGAGAGGTCCGCTCGGATCTGCCCATCACCTCGCGCGGCACGAACACGCCCGAACGCCGCCGCCGCACCCTCACCGGCACCTACGGCGATGGGAGCGCCATCCTCGACCTCACGACATTCAGCGGCAGCATCGTCATCACGAAGAGGTAGTCAGCGCGTTTTTCGGTCCAAGCGCAGAGTCGCGCGAGGCAAGGTCGCGGCGACCCATCGGCAATCGGCAATTCAATCGCCAATCGCCAATCCAGTCCGCAATCACCAATCGGCGATCGCCAATTCACTCGGCAATCTGCAGTCTTCAATCGGCAGTCGACTGGCATCTCCTTTGCTCGTTCGATCCCATTACCCGATTCCCCCATATCGTTGTAGATTGATATGGATGGGCCCGATAGAGCTTCACGAGGTCACGCGATGGAGGCGAAGATGACGCAGTGGGTGATGGCAGGCACGCTCGTGGGATCGCTCGCGCTGGGCGGCGCCGCGATCGCGCAGCAACCCTCGCCGTCGGCGCAGAAGCCGGCGCCGTCCGCCGGCGCGCAGGCCGACAAGCCGGCGGCCAGGCCGGCGACCGGCCAGAAGACGACGACGGCCAAGCGCCCCGCGGCGGACACGACGCAGGGCGAAACACGGACGCCGAAACAGCAGCCAACGACGGCCCCAGCAGCTGATATCGCCGCGACTGCCACGGCGCTCGGCACCGTCCGGATCCCGAAAGAGGTGAAGGCGGACGGCAAGCCGCTCCCCGCGGGCACATACCAGGTCCGGCTCACCGCCGACGAGGCGAAACCGGATGCGGTCGGCACCAGCGGCAAGCTGGAACGCTGGGTCGAGTTCGTGCAGAAGGGCAGCGTCAAGGGGCGCGAAGTGGTGAGCATCGTGCCACAGGACGAGATCAAGATGGTCGAGAAGGACACGCCGCCGGCGCCCGGCGCCTCAAAGGTCCAGATGCTCAAGGGGAACGATTACCTGCGCGTCTGGATCAACAAGGGCGGCAATCACTATCTCATTCATCTCGTCGCCTGACGGTCAACGACGAATGACGAACGACGAATGCTGACAAGGTCGAACAGCAAGGCATTCGACGTTCGTCCTTCGTATTTCGTCATTGACGACATCCGCGTCAGATGGCCATCACGTCGAACTGCTCGTGATGGAGGTGCGCGTCCGGCCGGATCGTGATCGGCTTGCCGAGCGTCTGCTGCAGGTCGCGCAGCACGCCGCTCTCCTCTTCCTTCAGCGCCCGCGCAATATCCGGATTCACCCGCAGCATCACGCCCTGGCCGTCGAGGTCGGGGCCGATCTTCTGCAGCTCCAGCAAAATCTCGTGGCAGATCGTCGCGCTCGATTTGATTGAGCCGGATCCCGAGCAGTACGGGCACGGCTCGGTCAGCTGGCGCTCGAGGCTCTGCTTGACGCGCTTCCGCGTGACGATCACGAGCCCGAAGTCCGACACCTGCAGCGCCTTCGATGGCGACCGGTCCTTGCGCAGCTCCTTCTCGACCTCCTGAAAGACGCGCTGGCGGTTCTTCTTCTCCTCCATGTCGATCAGGTCGAGCACGATGATCCCGCCGAGATCGCGAAGGCGGATCTGCCGGACGATTTCCTTGACGGCCTCGAGGTTCGTCTTGACGATCGTGTCCTCGAGCCGGCCGCTCGATTTCTTCCCGACGTAGCGTCCGGTGTTCACGTCGATTGCGACGAGCGCTTCGGTCTGGTTGATGACCAGATAGCCGCCCGACTTCAGCCACACCTTGGGACGCAGCGCCTTGTCGATCTCCGCCTGGACGCCGTACTCCTCGAAGATCGGATAGTCCTTCGTGTAGTGCTTCACCCGCGGCAGCAGGTTCGGCATGATGCGCTCGACGAGCGCGACGACGCGGCGGTGCTCCTGGCTGTCGTCGATGCGGATCGCGGTGTAGTCGTCGGTGAGCAGATCGCGGAGCAGCTTCGTGACGAGGCTCTGCTCCTGGAACAGCAGCGCCGGCGGGCGGCGCGTGTCCATCTTGTGCCGCACATCGGTCCAGACCTGGTGGAAGTACGAGAGGTCGCTGATGATGTCGCGGTCGGAACGGCCGGAGGCGGCCGTGCGGATGATGACGCCGCCGGTGAAGCCGTGCTCTTCGCGGAACTGCCGGACGATGCCGCGAAGTCGCGTGCGCTCCTCGCGCGACTCGATCTTGCGCGAGACGCCGACGTGGTCGACCGTCGGCATGAAGACGAGGAACCGGCCCGGCATCGTGACGTGCGACGTGAGCCGCGCGCCCTTCGTCCCGAGCGGCTCCTTCACGACCTGCACGAGAATCTCCTGGCCTTCCTTGAGGAGATCCTCTATGCGGGCCTGCGGACGGTCGCCGCGCGCGTCCGGCCGCGGAGCGCTGGCGGGCGCGCGATCGCGGCCGCGCCGCTCGGGTATCGCAACGGCCGTCTGCGCCGCGACGGCGGCGGGTTCCTCGTCCGCTGTCGCGGCCGGACCGGCGGGTTCGGCTGCCGTCGCAGCCGCGCCGGCGGCCGGATGTCCGTCGTCTTCGTCGCCGGATTCGAGCCGCTCGAACTCCTCGACGG
>JBKPTE010000143.1:0-41579 GCA_046735335.1 Acidobacteriota bacterium
CGGGAGGGCTGCTCACGTCGCGCCTCACCGACGTGCCTGGCAGTTCCGCGTACGTTCACGCCGGCGTCGTGGCGTACGACAACGACGCGAAGGTGGCGCTCCTCGGCGTGCCGAAGCCGCTCATCGAGGAGCATGGCGCCGTGTCGGAGCCTGTCGCCAGCGCGATGGCGGAAGGTGTTCGCGCCCGTACGGGTGCCGACGTCGCGGTCTCGATCACCGGCATTGCGGGTCCCGGCGGCGGAAGCGAGCAGAAGCCGGTGGGGACCGTCGTGATCGCCGTCTGCGTGCCGGCCCAGCCCGTGTTCGTGCGAACCTACTCGTTCATCGGAGGCCGCACGCAGGTGAAGTTTCAATCGACGCAGGCGGCGCTGGATCGCGTCCGGCGCATGCTGGCGTGAGCGGCGATGCGCCTCTTCGCGGCGATTGAACTGCCCGAAAGTATTCGCGCCGCACTTTTGTCAGCCGCAGCCGATCTCCGATCGGCGCTCGGCGATCTCGACGCGCGCTGGGTCGAACCGGAGAAGCTGCACCTCACCGTTCGTTTCATCGGCCACGTCGACGACGACCGCGCGGCCGCGCTGATCGATCGTGTCCGGACGCCAGTCGCGGTGCGCCCCTTCGAGATGCGCTTTGGCGGGTGGGGCGTCTTTCCTCGATCCGGTCCGCCGCGCGTGATCTGGGTCGGCGTCACCGAGGGGGCGCCGGCACTCGTCCGCATCCATCAGGAGTTGAACGCGCGGCTCGAGCCGCTCGGATACGAGGCGGAACAGCGGCCGTTCAGCGCGCACCTGACGATGGCGCGTGTGAGGACCGGGAAGCGGGGCGCGTCCGTTCGCCCCCTTGTCGGCGCGTTTTCCGTGCCCGACCTCCCGTGCCACGTCTCGCACGTGACGCTGTTCAGGAGTCACCTCTCGCCGCGCGGTTCGCGCTACGAAATCCTCGCGACAATACCGCTCGCCCGCTGAGCGCCCGTGCCTCGGCGTTCCTGTATTCTTGATTTCATGCTGGCGTGGGTCTGTCTCGGGTACGCGCTCGGGTCGGTGCCGTTCGCGTTCCTGCTCGCACGACGGGCCGGCATCGACGTCCGGGTGGCGGGCAGCGGGAACGTCGGCGCCGCAAACGTCCTGCGTACGACCGGCACTCCGCTGGGTATTGCAACCGTGGTGCTCGACATCTCCAAGGGCGCGGCGGCGGTCCTGATCGCGCAGTCGTTTGCGGGCACGGCCGCGGCCATGGCAGCGGCCGGCGTCGCGGCGATCGTGGGCCACGTCTATCCCGTGTGGCTGCGGTTTCACGGTGGGAAAGGTGTCGCGGTTGCGGCGGGCGTCTTCGGCGTGCTCACGCCCATCGCGACACTCGCGGCGCTCGCGGTCTTCTCGCTCGTCGTCTTCCTCACGAGGTTCGTCTCTCTCGGCTCGATGGCCGCAAGCTTGACGTTGCCGCCGGCGGCCACGTTCGCCGGCGCGCCACGGCAGGTGTTGCTGGCGACCTGCGTTTCGTCCGGGCTGATTCTGTTCCGCCATCGATCGAACCTCCGGCGGCTGGTCGAGCGGCACGAGCGCCGGATAGGCGAACGCTCCCGATGACCGAACGCATCGCCATCCTCGGCGCCGGGAGCTGGGGAACCGCACTCGCGCATCACTGCGCTCGCATAGGGCACGATGTGCGGCTCTGGGGGCGCGACGAGCCCCTCGTGCGCGAGATTGCGGCCACGCGCGTGAACGCGCGATACCTTCCGTCCGCGACCCTTCCCGAACGCGTTCTCGTGAGCGCGGCGCTCGACGACACGCTGCTCGAGGCGACGCTGGTCATCGCGGCGCTGCCGTCGCACGGGTTCCGCGCCGTCATGCGATCCGCAGTTCCGTGGATCGCCGAGCACGCCGTCATCGTCAGCGCGACGAAAGGCCTCGAATCGGGATCGCTGGCGCGCATGACGCAGGTGGTCTCGGCCGAAGCGGGCGCTCACCGGACGGTCGTCGCTCTCTCCGGTCCCAGTTTTGCGGAGGAGGTGGCGCACGGTCTGCCGACGGCGGTGGTCGCGGCCTCGACGGATGCGGCTGCCGCGGCGCGCGTGCAGGCCGCGCTGAAGGGCTCGTCATTCCGGCTGTACGCGAGCGCAGATGTCGCCGGGGTGGAGTTCGGCGGGGCGTTCAAGAACGTCATCGCGATCGCTGCAGGCGTCGTCGACGGGCTTGCGCTGGGCCACAACGCGATGGCGGCGCTCATCACACGGGGCCTCGTGGAGATGTCGCGCCTCGCGTGCGCCGAGGGGGGACGCCGCGACACGATGTCGGGGTTGAGCGGCCTTGGCGATCTCGTCCTCACGTGCACGGGTGATCTCAGCCGGAATCGCAGGCTCGGCATCGAGCTCGGCCGCGGGCGGACGCTCGAAGACGTGCTGTCGAAAACCAGAATGGTCGCGGAAGGGATTCGAACGACCCACGCGGCGCTCGCGCTGGGACAGCGCCATGGCATCGAGCTGCCGATCGCGGCGCAGATGGCCGCCGTCCTCGACCGAATCGTCTCGCCGCGCGAGGCCGTCGACATGCTGATGCTCCGTCGCCAGCGGGCGGAGGTTGATAATTGAGGTGGAGCCCGGGGTGACACTCCCGGTTGATATGGGTTTCTTCGACAAGATCAAGCAGTCGCTGACCAAGACCAAGCAGCAGTTCGTCGAGCGCTTCGACGACATCGTCCGCCGGGCCGACGAGCCCGAGGTGCGGACCCGGCCCGTCGACATCGACACGCTGGAGGCGCTCGAAGAGGCGCTCATCTCGGCGGACGTCGGTGTCGCGGCTGCGGATCAGATCGTCGACGCGGTCCGGCAGCGGCGCACGCGCGGGGAGTCGCTGCGCGACCTCGTGAAGACGGAAATCCTCTCCATCCTTCGCGCGGCGGAGCAGCCGCCATCGGACGGCGTGCGTCCGCACGTGACGCTCGTGGTGGGCGTCAACGGCACCGGCAAGACGACGACCGTCGGCAAGCTCGCGCGGCTGATGAAGGATTCGGGGCAGGTCCCGATGATCTGCGCTGCGGACACGTTTCGCGCCGCGGCCGTCGAGCAGCTCCAGGTCTGGGCGACGCGTGCAGGCGTCGACTTCGTGCGGGCGCAGGCGGGCGCCGATCCCGCGGCCGTGGTCTTCGATGCGATTGCGGCGGGGAAGGCGCGCAACCGCGACGTCGTGCTCGTCGACACCGCCGGACGGCTGCACACCCGCGTGAACCTGATGGCGGAACTCGACAAGATCCGCCGGATTGCGGCGCGCGAAGTCGAAGGGGCGCCGCACGACGTGCTCCTCGTGCTCGACGCAACGGTGGGACAGAACGGGCTCGCGCAGGCGCGGGAGTTCATGGGCGCTGCCGGGGTGAACGGCATCGTCCTCACGAAGCTGGATGGGACCGCGAAGGGCGGGATCGCCGTCGCCATCGCGCACGATCTGAAGCTGCCGATCCGCTACGTGGGCGTCGGCGAGGGGATCGACGATCTCGTGCCGTTCTCCCCCGAGGAGTACGTTGACGCGCTGTTCGAAGAGAAGTGGTGAGCGCAGGCCTGGGCGCGCACAGCGCGCCCGCGAGGGAGCGTCGCGGGGCTTGGGCCCCCGCAAGCGACCGAGCCGGAGTCCGGGGCGGAGCCCCGGTTGAGATGGACGTGTACTACATGCGCAAGGCGATTGCGCTCGCCGAGCGCGGGCGCGCGACCGTGAGCCCGAACCCCATGGTCGGCGCGCTCGTCGTCGATCGCGAGGGCGTCATTGTCGGACGCGGATCCCATCGCATCGCGGGTGGACCGCACGCCGAAGTCATCGCGCTGCGCGATGCCGGCGGCCGTGCCGCCGGCGGGACGCTGTACTGCACCCTGGAGCCCTGCTCGCACGTCGGCCGCACGGGCCCGTGTGCGCCGGCGGTCGCGTCGGCCGGCATCCGGCGCGTCGTCGTCGCGCTGGAGGATCCCAATCCGCTCGTGAATGGCGGGGGCATTGCGTACCTGCGTGCAAAGGGCATCGACGTCAGCGTCGGTGTGCTGCGTGACGCAGCTGCCCGTCAGAACCAGGTGTTCGTCACGAGCATCCGGCGTCCGCGTCCTTTCATCATCGTCAAGACGGCAATCAGCGCGGATGGTTGCGTGACCGCCGCGCCCGGAACACGCGTCCAATTGACTGGGGCCCCAGCAGCGCGATTCGTACATCGGCAGCGGGCGGAGATCGACGCGGTTGGCGTGGGCTCCGCGACGATCGCAGCGGACGATCCGCTCCTGACGCCGCGCGGCGCGTATCGTGCGAGACCGCTCACGCGAGTCATCTTCGATCGACGGCTGGACACGCCGCCCAACGCACGGGTCTTCTCGACGGCCGAGGCAGGTCCGGTCATAATCGTAAGTACCGAGTCCGCGGTTGCGGCGCGTCAACCGGAGGCACGGGCGCTCGAAAATTCCGGCGCGAAACTCCTGCTGCTCCCCGCCTCCGATTTCCCGGCGCAAGCCGCTGCGCTGCGGGAGGCCGGCATCACCTCGCTCCTGCTCGAGGGAGGCGCCAGGCTCCATCGCGAGGCATTGGACAGCGGGATCGTCGATCTCGTGCAGGTGTACATCGCGCCTCGCCGGCTTGGCCCGTCCTGTGTCAAATGGATGCCCGAGGGCAGCTTCAGCGTCGGCGATCTCTACGCGCGCCGCCTGCAGTGGCTCGGCGAGGATGTGCTGATCGAAGGATATGTTCACCGGCCTGATTGAAAGCATCGGCAAAGTGGCGGACCTGGTGCCCGCCCGCAGCGGTTTCCGGTTGCGCGTGACGACGAACCTCGCGGCCGAATTGACCGGCGGCGAAAGCGTTGCGGTCAACGGCGTCTGTCTGACCGCGGTACCCAGCGAATCGGGTGACCTCGAGGCGGACGTATCACCGGAGACCGCGCGCGTGACGACGTTGGGCACGCTGCGGCCTGGATCGCTCGTGAACCTCGAACGGCCGCTCCGCGCGGATGCGCGCATGGGAGGCCACTTCGTCCAGGGGCACGTCGACGCGACGGCGCGGATCGATGACATCCGCCAGGAAGGGGAGTCCTGGTGGCTGACGATCGAGTATCCGGAATCCCTGGGAGCGTTCATCGTGCGCAAGGGGTCGGTTGCCGTCGACGGGATCAGCCTCACGGTCGCCGGCGTCGATGCGGCGAAGTTCGACGTGCAGATCATCCCGTTCACGTGGCACCACACGAACCTGCACGCGGCGCGCGTGAACGATCAGGTGAATCTCGAATGCGACATTCTCGGCAAGTACGCGGTTCGCGCGGTCCAGGCGACGTGGCTTCCGCCTTCAGGCGGAAGATGAGGCCGTCATGACACAGACATCCCGGCGCAGCCCGAAATCGCCGTTCGCGTCCATAGACGAAGCGGTTGACGCGATCCGTGACGGCGACATGATCATCGTCGTCGACGACGAGGATCGAGAGAACGAAGGGGACTTGACGATCGCCGCGGAGAAGATTACGCCCGCCATCGTCAACTTCATGGCGACGCACGGGCGCGGTCTCATTTGCCTGTCCATGACCGAAGAGCGCCTCGGCGAGCTCGACATCCCGCCACAGGTCCTGCAGAACACGACGCGCTTCGAAACGGCGTTTCACGTCTCCATCGACGCGAAGCGCGTCACGAGCACGGGCATATCGGCTGCGGACCGCGCGGCGACTATCCTTGCCGCGATCGACCCGAACACGCGTCCATCGGACCTCGCGCGTCCGGGCCACGTCTTTCCGCTCGGCGCGAGGACCGGCGGTGTGCTCGTGCGCGCGGGCCAGACCGAAGCGGCCGTCGATCTGGCGCGGATGGCGGGCCTGTATCCGGCCGGCGTCATCTGCGAGATTCTGAATTCCGACGGCACGATGGCGCGCGTTCCGGATCTCCGGCGGTTCGCCCGGCGGCACAAGTTGTTGATGATCACGATCGCCGATCTCATCAACTACCGCATGCGCACCGAGGCGCTGGTCCGGCGCGTCGCCGCCGCGAACCTGCCCACGGATCACGGCGACTTCAGGGTCATCGCGTTCGAGAGCCCGATCGATCGCGAGACGCACGTCGCACTGGTGCGCGGCGACCTCGGCGATGGCGAGAACGTCCTCGTTCGCGTGCACTCGAAGTGCCTGACCGGCGACGTGTTCCATTCCGCACGCTGCGATTGCGGGCTGCAGCTCGACGCGGCGATGTCGCGCATCTCCGAGGAGGGGCGCGGCGTCCTGCTGTACCTGAATCAGGAAGGGCGGGGCATCGGCCTGGCGAACAAGATCCGCGCGTACGAGCTGCAGGATCAGGGACTCGACACCGTCGAGGCGAACGAGCGGCTCGGCTTCAAGCCCGATCAGCGTGACTATGGGATCGGAGTGCAGATCCTGAAGGACCTCGGCGTCAAGAGCATGCGGCTGCTCTCGAACAATCCGCGCAAGCTCGTAGGGCTGGAAGGATATGGCCTTTCAGTGGCCGAGTGGCTTCCGCTGGAGATTCCGGCGTCGGAGCACACGAAGAGGTACTTGACGACGAAGAAGGAGAAGTTGGGACATAAACTCCGATCCGTGTAGGTTCGCAGGGTTCACGGAGTTCACAGAGTTCACGGGGTTGTCAGGGTTCTCGGTTCTCAGGGTTCTGGGTTCTCAGGTTCTGGGTTCGCCGGTTCTGGGTTCTCCGGCCCTGCGTTCTTCGATTCTGGGTTGTTCTGCCGGTTCTTGCCGTGCGTCCAGCGGGGCTTCGGGCCGTCCGGGGGGCACGAGTTCAGATACTCGAGATAGCCGATTGCCGCGCCCTTTGCCCGCTTGGCGAGGTGCACCAGGTCCCTATGCTCGTCTTCGAAATGATCTGTTGTTTGAAGGCGTGCCCGAGGTGATTGATCGTTTCGATGAGCGACGCAATCGCGGTACGCACGAAACGGGCGTTGTCGCGCGGTCGATAGCGGCCAAATCCTTCCGAAAGATTCGCGGGCGCCGATCCCCACACCGACCACTCGTACCCGAGCAGCCCGCCCAGCGATCTTACGGACCCCGGACCCCGGACTCCGAACCCCGAACCCCCCGAACCCTGAACCCCGTGAACCCCCGAACCCACGTTGACAGAATCCCCCCCATCCAATACCATAAACGTTTGCCCCTGAGCCGCTTAGGGTCGTAGTCCGCCCATGTTTGAATCGCTCTCCAACCGCCTGCAGGACGTCTTCCGTCAAATCCGGGGCGAAGCCCGCCTGACGGAGGAGACCGTCGAGCTGGCGCTGCGCGAAATCCGCATGGCGCTGCTCGAGGCCGACGTCAACTTCAAGGTCGTCAAGGCGTTCGTCGATCGCGTGCGCGATCGCGCCGTCGATCAGGAAGTGCTCAAGAGCCTCACGCCCGCGCAACAGGTCGTTCGCATCGTGCGCGACGAGATGCTGGCGCTCTTCGGCGACGCGCAGGGCGGCTTGCCGCCGTCGGCGGAGCGGCCGCGCGTCATCATGCTGCTCGGCCTCCAGGGCTCCGGCAAGACCACGACGTCAGCGAAGCTGGGACGGTGGTTGACGAAGCAGGGGCGGCATCCGCTGCTCGTGTCGACCGACGTCCGGAGGCCCGCCGCAATAGAGCAGTTGTCCGTCGTCGGCAAGCAGGCGGGCGTACGCGTGTATGACCCGGCGGGGCAGATGGATCCGGTGGTTCGCGCGACGGGCGCCCTGACCGAAGCGCGCAACAGCGGCTTCGACGTCGTGATTGTCGATACCGCCGGCCGCCTGCACATCGACGATCAGTTGATGGACGAACTGCAGGCGATCAGGACGTCGGTGCGGCCCGTCGATCAACTCTTCGTCGCCGATGCGATGACGGGGCAGGACGCGATCAAGAGCGCCGGCGAGTTCAATCGCCGCATCGGCGTGACCGGTGTCGTGCTGACGAAGATGGACGGCGACGCGCGCGGCGGGGCGGCGTTGTCGGTGGTCTCGGTCGTCGGCGTGCCCATCGCGTTCGTCGGAAGCGGCGAGCGCCTGCAGGATCTCGAGGCGTTCCACGCGGACCGCGTCGTCTCGCGCGTGCTCGGGATGGGCGACGTGCTCTCGCTCATCGAGAAGGCGGAGGAAGCCGTCTCGCAGGAGGACGCCGAGAAGCTCGAGAAGAAGATCAGCCTCGGCGACTTCACGCTCGAGGATTTCCGCGATCAGCTCCGGACGATCCGCAAGATGGGGCCGCTCGAGCAGATCATCGGGATGCTGCCCGGCATGGGCGCGCTGAAGGAGCTGAAGCAGCAGCGGGAGCAGATCGACGACCGCGAGCTGCTGCGCGTCGAGGCCATCATCAATTCGATGACGGCGAAGGAGCGGCGCAATCATCAGTTGATCAACGGAAGCCGGCGCAAGCGCATCGCGAAGGGCTCCGGGACGTCGGTCGAGCAAGTCAACCGCCTGCTGAAGCAGTTCATCCAGATGAAGAAGATGCTGAAGGCGATGGGCGGGATGACAGGACTCGCGAAGAAGCGCCCGAACATGGCGGCGCTCAAGGGCTTGATGCGATAAGGCCGATCCGAGAGGCGGCCACGAGAGGACACATGCTGGCAATACGATTGAGGCGTGCGGGATCCAAGAAGCGTCCGTTTTTCCGCGTGGTGGTGACCGATTCGCAGGCCGCGCGGGACAGCAGCTTCGTCGAGGTGCTCGGGCACTACAACCCGCGCACGCAGCCGGAGTCGTTGACGGTGAACCGCGAGCGCCTGGATCACTGGCTGAAGGCCGGCGCGCAGCCGTCCGACACGGTACGCACGCTCGTCGATCGGCTGCCGGCCGAACCGGCCGCCGCGGCCGAGCCAGGCGCTGCGGCCGAAGCGCCCGCATCGTGAGCCGCGCGCGCGATGTGATCGAGGTCGTGGCCCGCGCGTTCGCGGAGAAGCCGGACGCCGTCAGCGTCACCGAGCGCTCCCTGCGCGGTCAGACCGTGATCGAGTTGACGATGGCCCCGGGCGACATGGGACGCGTGATCGGCCGCCAGGGTCGCACGGCGCAGGCGCTGCGGACGCTCGCCAGCTGCGCCGCGGATCTGGACGGTCAGAAGGTAACCGTCGATTTCCGGGACTGAGCCGATTCTCGTCGGCCGCGTCGCCCGCGCTCACGGCAACCGCGGGCAGGTGATCGTCAACCTCGAGACCGATTTTCCCGAGGACCGATTCGTCGCCGGCCGCGTGCTGCTCGTCGGCCCCTCCGGCGAGCCGCGCCGCATCGAAGCGGTCCGGTTCCATCAGGGCCGCCCGATCGTGGCGCTCGAGGGGATCGACACGATCGATGCCGCGGAGGCGTTGGCGGGAGCGGACTTGACCGTCGCGGCGGAATCGCTGCCGCCGCTCCCCGGCGGCACGTTTTACCGGCACGATCTCGTCGGCTGCGAGGTGTACGACACACGCGGGGCCGCCATCGGCCAGGTGGTTGCGGTCGAGGGGCCGATGGAGCAGAGCCGCCTCGTCGTGAAGGGTTCGGCTGGCGACGTGGAGATTCCGCTCGCCGCGCACATCTGCGTCAGCGTCGATCCGCGACAGGGGCGGATCGTCGTCGATCCGCCGCCGGGATTGATCGAGCTGAATTCGGCCCATGCGGATTGACATCGTCACGATCTTTCCGGCGATGTTCGGCGCGCCGCTGGCCGAAGGCGTGGTGGCGCGGGCGATCGCGCGCGGGACGATCGATGTGCGCGTGCGCGACCTGAGGGACTTCACGACGGATCGGCACCGCACGGTGGACGATGTCCCGTTTGGCGGCGGCCCCGGGATGGTGCTCAAGCCGGAGCCCATGTTTGCGGCCGTCGATCGGATTCGCGAGGAACGCGGCGAGCCGTCGGCGATCGTGTTGACCTCGCCGGACGGCGAGCGGCTGACCCACGACGTCGCGCGGCGGCTGAGCGGCCTCGAGCAGATCGTGGTCCTCTGCGGCCGCTACGAAGGCGTCGACGAGCGCGTGCGCGCGCACCTGGCGACCGAGGAGATTTCGATCGGCGACTACGTCGTGTCGGGCGGCGAGCTGCCGGCGCTCGTGATTCTCGATGCGGTCGCGCGGATGCTGCCCGGCGTGGTGGGCGACGAAGCGTCGGTGAGCGGCGACAGCTTCGCGCGCGGGCTGCTGGACTTTCCGCAGTTCACGAGACCCGCGGAGTTCCGCGGCTACACCGTCCCGCCGGTGCTGCTGTCCGGGCACCATCGCGAGATCGAGCGATGGCGGCGGCGCGAGGCACTCGCGCGAACGCTGGCGCGCCGGCCGGATCTGCTGAAGGAAGGACGCGCGGCGCTCGATCCCGAGGACGCGGCGCTGATTGACGAGGTTTCGGGACGGAAGCGAAACGAGTAATTGGCGAGTTGGTGGTGTGGTGAATTGGTGATCTGAATTCACGAATTCACGAATTCACCAATTCACGAATTCACGAATTCACCAATTACAGGAGGGAGCCGACCATGACTGCCGTAGAGACCGTCGAGCGCAAACAGCTGGCCCAGCGCCCGGCGATCAAGCCGGGCGATACCGTCCGCGTCCACGTGAAGGTGCGCGAAGGCGACAAGGAGCGCATCCAGGTGTTCGAGGGGATGGTGATCGGCATGCACCGGGGCGGCGCGCGCGCCACGTTCACCGTCCGCAAGGTGTCGTTCGGACAGGGCGTCGAGCGCATCTTCCCGCTGCACTCGCCCGTCATCGACAAGATCGACGTCCTCCGCACGGCCAGGGTCCGGCGTGCGAAGCTGTACTTCCTGCGCGACCTCAAGGGGAAGGCCGCGCGGATGAAGGAGGCCGTGAAAAAGCAGGGCGCGTAGAATCGGGTCGGCGGCCATGGTCAAGGTCCGGGCGTTTCGGACTCTGGAGAACGCGCTGCGGCGCTTCGGGTTCGTGTACGTCGCGGGCGTCGACGAGGTCGGGCGGGGCTGCCTCGCCGGACCCGTAGTCGCCGGCGCGGTCATCCTCGATTCCGAGCGGTACATCCCGCGCGTCTGCGACTCGAAGACCGTGACGGCGCTCGAGCGCGAGCGGCTCTACGGGCAGATTACGCGGCGGGCCGTCGCGTGGTCCGTGATGAGCGCCGACCCCGAAGAGATCGATCGCATCAACATTCACCAGGCGTCGCTGCGCGCCATGCAGCGCGCCGTCCTGTCCCTCAGCCCGCTGCCCGACATGGTGCTGGTGGACGCCTTCCGCATACCCGAGATTCCCATGGCGCAGCGGAGCGTCGTCCACGGGGACGCGCGGTGCACGGCGATTGCCGCCGCGTCGATCCTCGCCAAGGTGACGCGGGACCGCATGATGCTCGAACTGCACGGCCGCGACCCGCGGTACGGGTTCGATCGGCACAAGGGCTACGCGACGCGGGATCACCTGGACGCCGTCGCCCGCTACGGATACTCGGAGGTGCACCGCCGTTCGTTCCGGCCCCCCTCGTTGTTTGATAAAATCGAAGCGTAAGCCCCGGCCTCTCTGCTCCCCGGCCGGGCCCCACTCCTCTTGGCTTTCGACCGCGAAGACACGCTCAAGAAGGCGGAGAAGCTGCTCCGCCAGGGGCGGCTCGATGCCGCGATCGCGGAATACGCACGCGTCATCGAGGACCAGCCCCGCGACTGGAACACCGCGAACACGCTGGGCGATCTCTACGCGCGCGCGGGCCAGACCGACAAGGCCGCCGCACAATACACGAAGATCGCGGACCACCTGTTTCACGACGGCTTCTATCCTCGGGCCGCCGCGCTCTACAAGAAAATCCTGAAGATCAAGCCGGACGACGAGCAGTGTCAGCTGCAGTTGGGAGAGGTGTCGGCGAAGCAGGGGCTCCTCGCGGACGCCAAGTCATATTTCTCGGTCGTGGCCGAGCGGCGCCGCGCGCGCGGCGATCGTCCCGGCGCGGACGAGATGGTCGTGCGGTTGGGCAGCCTCGATCCTGCCGACGTCGAGGGCCGCCTCGCCGCTGCACGCGTCCTGGAGGACACCGGCGAGTCGATCGGCGCCGCGATCCGCTATCGCGAGCTGCACGCCGATCTGGCCGAAAAGGGACGCCGGTCAGATGCGCTGGCGGCGCTGCGCAACGCCGTACGGCTGAACCCCGAGGACAGGGAAGGCCGGGCCGAGCTCGCGCGCGAGGCCGTGGCCGCGCAGGATGCCGAGGCCCTTCGCCAGTATCTGGATCCGGAGACAGCGGCATCGGATCCCGCGCTGCAGCTCGCGCTGGCCGGCCTGGAACTTCGCCGCGGCGAGATCCAGCGCGGGCGCGCCCTGTTGCAGCAACTCGTCGCGTCCGACCCCGCGCACGTCGATCGCGTGACCGAGACGGCCTGGTCGCTGACGGCGACGTCCACGGAGGCGGCGTTCGCGTGCATCGAAGTGTCCGCGGACGCGCTGCTCGCGGTCCCGAACTATGAAGCGGCGGCGGCCCTGCTGCGGGACTTTCTCTCGCGCGCGCCGAGGCAGATCCCCGCGCTGCTGAAGCTCGTCGAAGTCTGCGTGGACGGCGGTCTCGAAAGCACGATGTACGACACGCAGGCGGAGCTCGCGGATGCCTACCTCGACGGCGGCCAGGCCGGCGAGGCGCGTGTCATCGCCGAGGATCTCGTGGCGCGCGAACCGTGGGAAGGGGCGCACATCGAGCGGCTCCGGCGTGCGCTCGTGATGTTGAAGGTGTCCGATCCCGACACGCACATCGCCGAGCGGCTGAGCGGCCACGCGCCGTTCATGACGACCGATCACTTCGTGGAGCCCTCTGTGGCGGAGCGGCCGCAGGGGCCCTCTCTAGCCGCCATCGGGACTGAACCCGATGCGGCTCCGACCGATATCCCTGAAGATGTACCGCAGCCCACGGCGTCCCCTGCGCCGCGGGTGCAGCAGACGAATGCCCCGCCCGTCGAGATCGATCTCACGACGCTGCTGGGCGATCTCGAAGGAGGACCCACGATGACGCCGCCAGATCCGCCGGAGGGACAGAACCTCGACGAGGTCTTTCGGGATTTCCGCGACGAAGTGTCGCGTCAGACGGGCGCCGAAGACGCCGCGCAGCACCTGAAGCTGGCCCGCACCTATCTCGAGATGGGCATGACTGACGAAGCGATCGGATCTCTCGAAACGGCCGCGCGCTCGCCGAAGCACCGCTTCGAGGCCGCGGCGATGCTCGGACGTCTGTACCGGGACCAGCAGGATATCGCGCACGCGATCGAGTGGCTCGAGCGCGCCGCCGAAGCGCCGGCGGCCGGCCTGGAGGAGGGGCGCGCGCTGCTGTACGATCTCGGCGCCACGCTGGAGATCGCCGGGGAAGCGGCGCGCGCGCTCGCGGTCTTCATGGAACTGCAGGCGGACGCGGGCGAGTATCGTGACGTCTCGGCGCGCGTGAATCGGCTCGCGCGCGTCCAGACGGGAGGCTGATCATCAGGACCATCAGCCGGCTGCTCTTCGCGGCGTATTTCCTCGAAGCCGGCTTCATCCTCATCGTAGCGCCCTGGTCCGCGTTCTGGGGGCACAACCATTTCGCGGCGCTGCATCCCGCCATCGCCGCGCTCGCGGGCAGCGCGTACGTGCGCGGCGCCGTCAGCGGCATCGGCGTGATCACCGTCCTCGCCGGCCTCGCGGAGCTGGCCTCGGTCGTCGCGGCGCGGCGCCGCGAGCCTGCCGGCCCGCCGCAGGCTCGCCAGTGACGCGGTGGCCGTCCACGCGACCCGTGCTGTATTTCGTCGCGGATCGCTCCAGGCTCGCCGACCAGTCTCCAGGTGCGCTTGTCCGGCGTATTCGCGCGGTCGCGAGTGCAGGCGTCGACGTCGTGCAGGTGCGCGAGCACGCGCTCGCCGACCGGGACCTGCTGGCGCTCGTTCGCGACACGATCGCTGCGGTCGACGGGCTCGGGGTGCCGGTGCTGGTCAACGACCGCATCGACGTCGCGGTGGCGGCTGGCGCCGCTGGCGTTCACCTTCGGGGCGATGGAATCGCCGCGAACCGCGTCCGTGAGATTGCTCCGCCGGGATTCGTAATCGGGCGCTCCGTCCATTCGAGAGAAGAGGCAGAGGACGCGGCACGCGCGGGTGGATGCGATTACTTCGTGTTCGGGACGATCTATCCGTCGTCCGGCAAGGGACCGGAGCACAGGCTCGCGGGCAACGAGGCGCTGGCCGATCTCTGCGCGCGCGTGATGGTTCCCGTGCTGGCGATCGGCGGCATCGACGAAACCCGCGCCGGAGCCGTAGCGGAAGCGGGCGCGGCGGGCATCGCCGCGATTGGCGCCTTTGCATCCGTCGACGAAGCGTCGCTGCCCTCGACTGTTCGATCGATGCGGACGGCGTTTCACTCTTCGCGGCCTTGAACTGCGCGACGACCATGGACCCTGGGCTCAGATCACCACTGATTGATTTCTTCCGGAGAGGAGAGGTCCCGCGCGAGGTGCGGCTCCTGGCGGCCCAGGGCGCGTTCGCCCCGCGGGTGCAGGAACAGCTCGCGCTCCTCGTGCTGTTGACGGGCGACGAAGACACGGAGATCGCGAGCACGGCGGAATCGACGCTCGGCATGCTGCCGCGCGAGCCGCTGCGCGCGTTTCTGGCGCGGGCGGACGTCCCCTCGGACATGCGCGCGTTCTTCAGCGCGCGCGGGATCGAGCCCGCGCCGGGCGCCGCCAACGGCGATGATCCGCTCGTCGACACGCTCGCCGACCTGCCGGATGCGCCCGAGGCGCCCGGAGGAGAGAAGGAGGGGAAGCTGCTCTCGTCGCTGCCGGTGCTGCAGCGGATGAAGCTCGCGATGAAAGGGACGCGCGAGCAGCGCGCGGCGCTCGTGCGGGACACGAATCGTCTCGTCGCCGCGGCGGTGCTGAGCAGCCCAAAGCTCACCGAGGCCGAAGTGGAGGCGTTCACCAAGATGGGCAACGTCTCGGAAGACGTGCTCCGCACGATCGGCATGAATCGGAGCTGGGGGAAGAACTACGCGATTGCCGCCGGCCTGTGCCGGAATCCCAAGACGCCGCTCGCCATCTCCAGCCGCCTCATCCACCGCCTCAACGAGCGCGATCTGAAGATGCTGTCCATCGATCGGAACGTGCCGGAGGCGCTCCGCGGGATCGCGCGCAAGAACCTCACGAAGGCCAAGCACGGGTGACGCCGCTCGAGGAGATCCGGCACCTGTACTTCCAGACGACCCGTGCGACGATCCGGCGCGACTTCGCGCGCGCGATCGAGCTAATCAAGTCGCTCGCGAACGAGGAGGAGCGCAGCAAGGCGTCGGTCTACATGGAAGGGCTCAACGAGATGCGCAAGGAGTGGAGCAGTCGCTGAAATGCGAGGAGGTTGGAGGTTGGCTTGTCCGCCGTAGCCCGGAGGGCGAAGGCTGAGGCTCAGTGCCGGTGGCGGCGCAATGACGCGAGCAGGGCGTCGAGCGGCTGTGTGTTGAGGACGTCCTCTGCGCGCAGCCAGCCGCGGCGCGCAGTCATCGCGCCCCAGCGCAGCGCGCCGAAGGCGGCCGGCCCGTGGGCGTCCGAGCTGACGACGAGCTTCGCGCCCGCATCCCGCGCCTGACGCGCGTGAAGATCGTCGAGATCGAGCCGGTCCACCTGGCTGTTGATCTCGAGCGCGACGCCGGCGTCCGCGGCGGCGCGAATCACGCGGGTCATGTCGGCCTTGACGGGATCCCGCCGCAGGAGGATGCGTCCGGTCGGGTGTCCGAGGATGTCGACCCACGGGCACTCGATCGCGCGCAGCAGCCGGTCGGTCATCTGCGGCGCCTCCTGATTGTGGGCGGAGTGCACGGACGCGATGACGAGGTCGAGTTGCGCGAGGCACTCCTCGGCCAGATCGAGCGTGCCGTCCGGACGGATGTCGCACTCGACGCCGGCGAGCAGCGTGATCCCCTCGACTCGCTCGTTCAGGTCGCGAATCACGCGCGCGTGCTCCAGCGCCTGCGCCTCGTCGAGACCGTTCGCCATCGCGAGCGACTGCGTGTGGTCGGTGATCGCGAGGTAGCGAAGGCCCGCCTCCCGCGCAGCACGCGCCATAGTCTCGATGTCGGCGCGCCCGTCGGTTCTGCTGGTGTGGCAGTGCAGATCGCCCTGGAGATCCTCGAGCTGCACGAGCAAAGGGAGGGATCGCGCGGCCGCCGCGTCGATTTCGCCGCGGCCCTCGCGCAGTTCCGGCGGGACCGGCATCAGGCCGAGCGCTTCGTAAATGCCGTCCTCCTCGTCGCCGGCTAGCCGCGCGTCGTCGGCGATCCTGAACAGGCCGTACTCGTTCAGCTTCAGGCCGAGGCCGATGGCGCGATCGCGCAGCGCGATGTTGTGGCTCTTCGACCCCGTGAAGTACTGCAGCGCCGCGCCGAGGCTGTCGCGCGGCACGAGCCGCAGATCCGCCTGAAATCCTCCCCACAGGAGCACGCTCGATTTCGTGTCGCCGTGCGCGATGACGCGCTCGACGAGCGTGTACTCGGTGAAGGCGTGCATGAGACCGGGCGGCCCGCCTGCCGCGAGGATGTCCAGATCGCCGCACGTCTCGCAGCCGCGTCGAAGGCTGCCGACCGTGGAAACGGAGGCGTCCGGCGCGATGGCACGCAGATGCGAGACGAGCGCGGCGGCCGTATCGTGCGCCTCGGCCGTGAGGCGCCTGCCCGTGAAGCGGCGCTGTTCCTCGAGCGCCTTCAACATGAGCCCTTCTTTCTTCGCGCCCATGCCTTTGATGGCGCGGAGGCGTCCGCCGCGCGCGGCCGCCTCGAGGTCCGCGAGCGTCCTGATGTTCAACTCGCGGTAGAGCAGCGCAACCGTTTTCGGCCCCACGCTCTGCAGCCTGAGGAGATCCAGAACCGTGGACGGGAACTGTTCGAGCAGCTCGCGGTGATACTGCATGCCGCCCGATTCGACGAGCTCGCCGATCTTGCCCGCGATGTCCTTCCCGATCCCGGGCAGCGCGAGCCGCTCGGCGGGCGAGAGATCCGCTATGCGCTGGATTTCGTGCGCGATCGTCTCGCTCGCGTTCCGATACGCGCGGATCTTGAACGGGTTCTCGCCCTTGATCTCCAGGAGGTCGCCGATTTCGGCGAGCACGCGGGCGATGGCGAGGTTGTCCATGGGGACAGCCTGTTCAGTCGAGTCGCTCGACGGAGAGGCCGCGCGATTCGATGCAGAAGTCGAGCACGCGGGCGCCGGCGTCCGCCAGCGCGCGGCGAATCGCCGGAATGCGGTCCGGCTCGCCGAAGCAGAACAGGCAACCGCCTCCGCCCGCGCCGCAGACTTTCCCAGCCGCCGCTCCGGCGCGCTTCGCCGCCGCCAGCATCGCGTCGATCTCGGGCGTGGAGACGCCGGGCGCGAGCCCTTTCCGGTTCTCCCACTCCGCCGACAACTCGCGTCCAACCGCGCCCCAGTCGCGGCATTCGAGGGCCTTCCGCATCGCGATCGCGATATCGCAAATGCTCGCGAACCGGCGGCGCACGTCCGCGTCGCCGTCGATGTGGCGCTTCGTGACTTCCCAGTTGTTGATGCCGGAGTTGCGGGACGCGTTCGTGTACGCGAGCGCCAGACGGCTCTGGAGATCCTGCGTCGGGACGTCGATCGCGGTCCTCCGGACGCCGTCCACCGAAAGCTCCACCGCCGAGATGCCGCCATAGTAGGCGGGCCGGTAATCCTGGACGCCGGTGGGGACGTCGATCGCCTGCGCCTCGACGTTCATCGCGATCTGGAAAATCTCGTCGGGGCTCCTCTGCGCGGAAGTCCACGCGTTCAACGCGCCGCAGACGGCGATGTTCAGCGCCGACGATCCTGCGATGCCGGCGCCCACGGGCGAATCGCAGCGCGTGCGCAGCTCGAGCCCCTGCGCGCGAAAGTGGTGCAGCAGGCGGCCGAGCAGCTTCAGATCGTGGCGGTCGCGCAGCTCGGACCAATGCTCCACCTCCACGCGGCTCTGCTCGTCCTCCGAGACGATCACCAGGCGCGGGTCGGATCGCGGCTCGATCTCGCAATGCGCGCGCAGGCTGATCGCCGCATTGATCGTCTGGGCTCCCTCGTGAAAGAGATACAAGGGCCAGATATCGAGCGTGCCGCCGGCGAGATCGATGCGCGTGGGAGCGGAGGCGCGGATGTGCACCAGCGTAATTGTAGTGGGAATCGGCTGCCGGTTACGCGCTATCATCAGGACCGATGTCGCTGCGTGACATTCGGAGACACGCTGGGCAGCTTGCGATCGTCGGCTTCGACGGACACCAGGTGCCCGGGGAGCTGCGGTCGATGGCGCGGGAGCTGGATCTTGGCGGCGTGATCCTGTTCTCGCGCAATATCGCGGAGCCGGAGCAGGTCAGCGAGCTGTCGCGCGAATGCCAGTCGCTGGCCGCCGACATGCCGCTCTGGGTCTCCGTCGATCAGGAGGGCGGTCGCGTCGCCCGGCTGAAGCGCCCGTTCACCGAATGGCCTCCGATGATCACGCTCGGCCGCGCCGGAGACGAGCGCCTCGCCGATCGCTTCGCGCGGGCGCTCGCCGCGGAGCTGGGGGCGGTGGGCATCTCGCTCGATTACGCGCCCGTGCTCGACCTGCACAGCGAGGCGGGGAAGACGGCGATTGGCGATCGCGCGCTCGCGGATCGCGCCGAAGATGCCGCGCGGCTCGGGCGGATCATCATTCGCGCGCTGCAGTCCGAGGGCGTTGCCGCGTGCGGCAAGCACTTTCCAGGCATGGGCGACGCCGCCGGCGATCCGCATGACGAACTGCCGATCCTCGAACATCCGCCGGACCGGTTCGACGCCGTCGAACTCGTGCCGTTCCAGGCCGCGATCGACGCCGATGTCGCCGCGATCATGCCGGCTCACGTGCTGATTCCTGCGCTCGACGAGAAGAATCCCGCATCGTTGTCGAGCGCGGTCGTAAAGGACCTGCTGAAGGACAAGCTGCGGTTCGGAGGACTCGTTCTGACAGACGACCTGTCCATGGGCGCGTTGGCCGGCTTTTCAATCCCCGATGCGGCAGTCGCGGCGGTTGCCGCCGGCTGCGACGCCGTCCTGATTGGAACTGCGGATCTAGACCAACAGGTTGCCGCCCTGGAGGCGATCATCTACGCCGTCGAGCAGAAAAGGCTGCCCGAGCGCCGCGTGGAGGATGCCCTCGCGCGGCATCGGCGGGTGAAGGAGCGTTTTCTGGCGCTGCCGCGGCAGCGTCCTGCCCGCACGCCGCTGCGGGCGGTGCTCGGAAGCGATGAGCACCAGTCGATCGCCGACGAGATGGCGAGGTTCGCCTGAGACGGATGCAGAAGCCGCGCGTCCTCCGTCCAGGCGATCGGATCGCCGTCATCGCCCCCGCCAGCCCGTTCGCGCGCGACGAGTTCGACGCCGGCCTCACCGAGCTGCGGCGGCTCGGATTCGAGCCGGTCCATGACGAGAGCGTGTTCGCGCGCACGCGGTACGTGGCCGGAGACCCGGCCCTTCGGGCGGCCGCGTTTCGCCGCGCGTGGACGGACCCGTCCGTCGCTGGTCTCATCGCAGTCCGTGGCGGCTACGGGAGCGTCCACCTGCTGCCGTTGCTCGATCCCGCGGAGATCCAGCGCTTTCCGAAGGCGTTCATCGGCTTCAGCGACAACACGTCGCTCCTGATGTGGCTCACCACGCGCTGCGATGTCGTATCGTTTCACGGTCCCATGCTCGAAGGACGGCTGGCCCGCGGCGCGCAGGGCTACGATCTCGATACGTTTCGGCGCGTCCTGATGCGCGCCGAGCCGGCGGGATCGATCACGCATCCGGCACTCGAAATCGTCCGGCCCGGCGAAGCGGCTGGCGTCCTCGTCGGCGGGACGCTGGCGAAGCTCGTCTCGTCGCTCGGGACGCCATTTGCGTTCGATCCGCCGGACGGCCACATTCTGTTCGTCGACGAGGTGGCCGAGCGTCCGTACCGGCTCGATCGCATGATCACGCAGCTTCGATATGCCGGCCTGCTGGCGCGCGCATCCGGGATCGTGTTCGGCGAGCTGCCCCGCTGCGACGAGCCGGGCGAAGAGGGACCGACGAGACGGGAAACGATTGCGGATCTGATGGCGGACTTTCCCGGCCCCGTTCTGTTCGGGTTGCCATCAGGGCACGTCACCGGTCCGACCATGACACTTCCATTCGGCGTGCGGGCGCGCGTCCTCGCGTCGGGCACGCCTGAGCTGATCATCGAGGAGGCGGCGGTCTCTGCATGAAGCGCGTTCACCTGATTGGGATCTGCGGAACGGCCATGGCCACGCTGGCGGCCATGCTCAAGAGCCGCGGGTGGGACGTTCGCGGATCCGATCAGAACGTGTATCCGCCGATGAGCGATTTTCTCGCGGAGCAGCAGATCACGACGTTCCAGGGCTACAAGCCCGAGAACATCAGCGGCGATCTCGACATGGTCGTCGTCGGCAATGCCATCTCGCGCGGCAACCCCGAGCTCGAAGAGGTCCTCGATCGCAAGATCCGCTATTGCTCGCTGCCCGAGGCCATTCGCGACAACTTCCTTTGGGGCGCCCGTTCAATCGTCGTCACGGGGACGCACGGCAAGACGACGACGACGTCGCTGGCCGGGTGGGTCCTGACCCACGGCGGCGCGGACCCGAGCGTGTTCATCGGCGGCATCGCGGAGAACTTCTCGGGCAGCTTTCGCGTGGGCGGCGGGCGCGAGTTCGTCATCGAAGGGGACGAGTACGACAGCGCCTTCTTCGACAAGACGGCGAAGTTCCTCAAATACCTGCCGGACATCGGCGTCATCAACAACATCGAGTACGACCACGCCGACATCTATCCGGATCTCGAGGCGATCAGGCTGGCGTTCCGCCGGTTCGTCAACCTGATCCCGCGTCGCGGACTCCTGCTGTTGAGCGCCGACGATCCGGAAGCTCGCGCCATGCAATCGGCCGCTCGCTGCCGGGTCGAGACGTTCGGCCTGTCGAACGGCGCGGACTGGCAGGCGCACGATCTCCGGATCGACGAAGGCATCACGCGCTTCAGCGTCCGCCGCGGCGGGACGCCGACGGGCGCGTTCGAGGTGCCGCTCCTTGGCGCGTACAACGTGCGCAACGCGCTCGCGGCGGTTGCGATTGCCGCGGCCGTCGGGATGAGCCCGGACACCATCGCGGACGCGCTGCGCGAGTTCAAGGGCGTCCGGCGCCGCATGCAGCTTCGGGGGACGGCCGACGGCGTGTCGGTGTACGACGACTTTGCCCACCATCCCACCGCGATTGCCGAAACGCTCAAAGGCGTGCGGTCCGCGTATCCGGACCGGCGCGTGTGGGCGATCTTCGAGCCGCGGTCGGCGACGTCCTGCCGGCGCGTGTTTCAGTCGGAGTTCGCGAAGGCATTTGCCGCGGCCGATCGCGTCCTGCTGCCGCCCGTGTTCCGCTCCAACCTGCCGGACGATCAGCGCCTCTCGATCGAACAGCTCGTCGACGACGTGCGGGCGAGCGGGCGCGACGCCCGTTACCTCCCGAATGTCGACGAGATCGTAGCGACCGTTTCTCGCGAGGCCGCTCCGGGCGATCTCGTCGTCGTCATGTCCAACGGCGGCTTCGACGACATCCATCAGAAGCTCCTCCGGGCGCTCGAGGCGCGCGCGGCGCGCCGATGAGTGACGTCCGGGTCGCGGCCGCCGGCGATTCGGCGTGGCTCGTCGAACTGCCGGACCGGCTGGATCCAATCGTCAACGCCCAGGCGACCGCCATCGCCCGCTCGATAGAGCGCGCCGCGCTCCCGTCCGTCACCGACATCGTCGTCGGCTTTCGGACCGTCATGGTTCACGTGGATCCGTTCGGCGATCGGCTCCCCAATCTCGATGAGCGGCTGCGCGCGCTCGCGAACGTGCCGATCGAGGCGGACGTCGAGGACGGGCCGCTCGTGCGTGTCCCCGTGTGCTACGACGCGCCGTATGGGCTCGATCTGGACGATGTCGCGGCGTTCGGGGGCTGCAGTCCGGATGAAGCGGTCGCCCTGCACCTCTCGCCGGAGTACCGCGTGTACGTCGTGGGCTTCGTGCCGGGGTTTGCGTACATGGCGCGCGTGAATCCACGGCTTGCCGCGCCGCGGCGGCCGAATCCGCGACCCAGAGTGCCCGCAGGATCTGTTGCCGTCGCCGCCGGGCAGACGGGCATCTACCCGGCGTCCACACCCGGTGGATGGCACGTCATCGGACGCACGCCGATCAAGCCGTACGATCCCGATCGCGCGGAGCCGTTTCTGTTCCACCCCGGCTGCCGCGTGCGTTTTCATCGAATCAGCGCGGCCCAGTACGCCAGAACGACTCGGTGGGGCGACGCGTGAGCGCGCTCTGCGTCGTTCGTCCGGGGATGCTCACGACCATTCAGGATCTCGGCAGACGCGGTTATCAGGCGTCAGGCGTTCCCGTCGCGGGACCGATGGACTGGTATTCCCATCGCGCGGCGAACGCACTGGTCGGGAACGATCCGTCGGCAGCCGCGCTCGAGATTACGTTGATCGGGGCGGAGCTCGTCGCCGAGGGAGAGGCGACGGTCGCTCTCTGGGGCGCCGATTTCAGCGTGGATGTGGACGGAGCCAACACGTCGACGAATCGTCCTTTCGTGCTGCCATCGGGTGCGCGGCTGCGGATGGGAGAACGCCGCTCGGGCGCACGCGCTGCGCTCGCGGTGCGCGGCGGATTCGACGTGCCGCCGGTGTTCGGCAGCCGCGCCACGCATCTTCCGAGCGCGATGGGTCCGTTCGGAGGACGCCCGCTCACAGCCGGAGACCGGTTGCCGATTGCGGCCGCGGCTTCGCTCCCGCACGGACGAGGCAGCGCGCCTCTCGCTCCCGCAACGGGCGGCGCGCGCGTCAGGATCGTGCCCGCCGTTCATCGCGAGCGATTCACGGACGATGCCTGGCGGGCGCTGACAGGCGAGCGATTCGTGATTAGTCCGCAGTCGAACCGGATGGGCTATCGGCTCGACGGGCCCGCACTGCGGCATCAAGGGGACGCGGACATGTTGTCAGAGGGAATGGTCATGGGAGCAATCCAGGTCCCGCCCGCCGGCCAACCGATTCTCCTGATGGCCGATTGTCAGACGACTGGCGGATATCCCACGATTGCAGACGTCATCACTGCGGATCTGCCCGTCGCAGGACAACTCGCGCCCGGCAACTGGATTGAATTCGCGCCGTGCTCGTATGCCGACGCGCTCGAGGCTCTGCGGGAGCGGAAGGCAGGCCTTGGCTGCGGGCCGCTGATCTGATGGCGGACGTTCGCGCCGAGCTCCGGGACGCCCTCCACGACGTGCGCGTCGACGCGAACGCGCCGCTCGCGCCGCTGACCACCTTCCGGGTCGGCGGTCCAGCGGACTGGCTCGTGCACGCGCAACGGGGCGACGACGTGCGCCTCGCGCTGCGGATTGCGCACGAGCATGGTGTTCAGACGACCGTTCTCGGCGGTGGCTCGAACGTGCTCATCGCCGACGCCGGTATTCGTGGACTTGTGATTCGCGTCCACGGCGGCGAAGCCATCGCGCTCGGCGCGTCTCGCATCCGGGCGGACGCGGGGCTCACGATCAACGGCCTCGTCCGATGGACGATCAACCGCGGCATCTCGGGGGTCGAGATGTGGGCGGGCACACCCGGCACGGTTGGCGGCGCCATTCATGGCAACGCGCACTTCAAGGGGCGACTGATCGGGGAGCTAATCGAACGCGTCGAGGTGTTTTCAGCGGACGCCGGGGAACGCTGGATCGAGGCCCCCGAGATGGAGTTCGCGTACGATCGCAGCCGTCTGCAGCGCACGCGCGAGGTCGCGTTGTCCGCGGAGTTTCGAACCGGACGAGGAGATCCGGCGGTCCTGCGGCAAACCGCCAGGGAGTCGCTCGCGTTCCGGAAGCGGACGCAGCCGCTCGAGTCCTCCAGCGCCGGCTGTATCTTCCAGAATCCGGACCCTGCCCACGAGCGCGTGCCGGACGGCATCCCGCCGTCTGCCGGAGCGCTCGTCGACCGCGCGGGCTTGAAAGGCGCGAGGGAAGGGGGCGCGCGCGTTTCACCAACGCACGGCAATTTCATCGTCAACGATGGTTCGGCGACGGCCGAGGATATCCGACGATTGATCGAGCGCTGCCGCACGACCGTACGCGAGCGGTTCGGTGTCGAACTCCGTGAGGAGATCGTGTACCTCGGGTTTTGAAACGGTGTAGGGCACAGCTTCAGCTGCGTCATCGCAGCAGCCCCTTGTAGCGCACAGCTTCAGCTGTGCCACGGTGAACGGATGGCGACATTACGGATCGAAGGGGGACGCGCCCTGTCGGGACGCCTCAGCGTGGAGGGCAACAAGAACGCCGCGCTGCCGTTGATTGCCGCGTGCGTGCTCACGGATCAGCCCTGCGAGCTGACGAACGTGCCGCGCATCCGCGACGTCGACGTGCTGCTGCAGTTGATCGAAGGGCTCGGCGCCCGGGTCGACGGACGAGGATCATCGGCGGTGCGAATCGAGTGCCGCGAGATCCGCCACGATCGGCCGGATGCGGCGCTCGTCGGCAAGCTGCGCGGGTCGGTGCTGCTGCTCGGTCCGCTGCTCGCGCGCCGCGGATCCGCGAGGCTCGCGCAGCCCGGGGGCGATTTCCCCGCGCGGCGCACGATTGCCGTGCACCTCGATGCGCTCTACGCGATGGGCGTCCGCGCGCTCGACGAGCCTGGTTACGCGCTCGAAACGGACGGTCTCACGGGCGCATCTATTTACCTGGACGAGGCGTCGGTCACGGGGACGGAGACGGCGCTCCTTGCTGCCGCGGCGGCCCGGGGCAGCTCGGAGATCCGGCACGCCGCCACCGAGCCGCACGTCTTCGAGCTGTGCGAGTTCCTGCAGCAGCTGGGCGTCGGCGTCGAGGGCGGCGGGACGTCCACCATTCGGGTGCATCCGCCGGCTCGGTTGAGCGGCGCCCGCCACGCGCTCTTCGGCGACTACATCGAAGCGGGCAGTTGGGGTGTCGTGGCTGCAATCACGGGCGGCAGCATCGAGGTTGCAGGCGCACGCACATCGGATCTCGAGGTGATCGCGTCGCCTCTCAGGCGCATGGGCCTCGCATGCCGGTACGACGACGACCGTCTGACGGTGGAACCGTCGCGGCTGTCGGCGGCCAGGCGGATTACAACGGGCCTCTGGCCCGGGTTTCCCAGCGACATGGTGAGCCTGGTGACCGTCCTCGCGACGCAGGCCGAGGGACGTACGCTCCTCCACGACTGGCTGTACGAGCTGCGCCTCTTCGCGCTCGAGCAGTTGAGCGCGATGCGGGCGGATCTCTTCCTGTGCGATCCGCATCGCATCATCGTGAACGGGCCGACGAAGCTGCGCGGCCGGACGCTCGACAGCCGCGATCTCCGCTCCGGCATGGCCCTCATCGCCGCGGCACTCGCCGCGGAAGGAGAGAGCCGGGTGATGCCGCTCGAGACGGTTGAACGCGGCTATGCGTCGCTCGTCGAGCGCCTGCGGGCGTTGGGCGGGCAGGTCGAACGGGAGCCATGAAAGTGCCCGCCGCCGCACGATCGTTCGCGAAAGCGAACACCGGACCGGGGGATTGCGTGTAGAAAGCCGGCCGAATGCCCTCCTGGATTGGCATGGGCCTCGCTGTGTCGTCAGGCGCGCCGGTCTCACTGATCATGGACACCTTTCTCCACGACATCCGCTACGCGCTGAGGCTCCTGCGGAAGAACCCTGCCTTCACCGCCGTCGTCGTACTCACCGTCGCTCTGGGTGTTGGCGCGAATACCGCCGTCTTCTCCGTGGTGTACGCGGCGCTGCTGAGAGACCATCCGTATCCCGACGCCGATCGGCTCGTCGTCGCGCGAGACCTCGCGCCGGGCGCACTACTCGAGTGGCGCCGCGAGGCGGCCAGCTTCAGCGCGATGAGCGCCTACGAAGTGTGGGACCTCGACGTCACCGGGCGCGAGCGGCCGGAGCGCGTCACCGGCGCCGTCGTGAACGGAACGTTCTTCGACGTGCTGCAGGTCCCCCCGGCGCTCGGGCGCCCCCTGACACCGTCTGATGAAGGGAGCAATAGTCTGGTCGCCGTCCTCTCCGATGCTTATTGGCGCCGCAGCCTTGGCAGCGATCCGGAGGTCGTCGGGGCGCGCCTGACCATCAACGGCCGCGCCTACACGGTCGTCGGCGTCATGCCCCCGTCGTTCGCGTTGCCCGAATCCACGTCGATCTGGATTCCGCCCCGACGCTTCGTCCCCGAACATCCGCTGCGTCCCCAAGAGGACGCGTCGCACAACTACGGCTCCCATTACCTGGGGATGTACGCGCGGCTGAAGCCGGTCGTCTCGATGCAGAGCGCGCAGGCCGAGCAGCGGACGATATTCAAGCGGCTCCTCGGCCGTCATCCCGACGACATGGAGCCAGCGGACGCGGACGTCACGCTCATTGCGCTGCGGGAGTGGCTCGTTGGCGATATCGAGCCTGCGCTGCTCGCGCTGTTCGCGGCCGTGATCTTCGTCCTGCTGATCGGATGCGCGAACGTCGCCAGCCTGATGCTGGCGCGTTCCGCGGCACGCGCGCAGGAAATCAACGTCCGCGCCGCGCTGGGCGCGCCGCGATTGCGGATCGTCCGGCTGCTGCTCGCCGAGAGCGTGCTGCTCGCCACGCTTGGCGGAGCGGCCGGTGTTCTTTGCGCGTCCTGGATCACACCTCTTCTGACGTCCATGTCGCCGCCGAGCGTTCGCGACGTGCACGCCGGCATCACCGGACCCGTGATGCTCTTCGCCCTCGGTCTCTCGTTGTTCACCGGCGTCCTGTTTGGCTGTGCTCCCGCGTGGCAATCAGTGGCGGGCATCACGCTGTCGAATTCGCTCAGGCAGGCGGGACGGGCGACGGACAGCCGCCAAGGCCGACGCGCGCGCCACACGCTGATCGTCCTCGAGCTCGCGATCTCCATGGCGCTGCTCGTGACGGCCGGCCTTTTGATTCGGAGCGTTGCCGCGATTCGGCACGTCGATCCCGGGTTCGATGCGTCCGGCCTGTACACGGCGCGGGTGGTGCTGCCTGCGGATCGATACCAAGCCGCTGCACAGCAGGCGCACTTCTTCGATCATCTGCTCGATGGAATGCGCGCGGCTCCGGGGCTCGAGCGCACGGCAGCGGCAGCGCGCCTGCCTTTCGTCGGAGGGGAGAGCACGCGCGGCATCACCGTCGACCATCCGTCGCCGGTGTCGAGCCCATGGGCCGGGATTCGCGTCGTCAGCCCCGGGTACTTCGCCGTCATGGGCCAGGGGATTCGCGAGGGCAGGGGCCTCACGGATCGCGACCGCGAAGGCTCGCCGCCGGTGGCGCTGGTCAACGAAACCATGGCGCGCGAGTACTGGCCGGGACAGAGCGCTGTCGGACATCGATTCCGGATCGGCGACGGCCACTGGATGGAGATCGTCGGCGTTGCCGCGGACGTGAAGCACGCAAGCCTCCGGGACCCGATCGAACCGGAGTTCTACCAGCCCTACGCGCAGGCGCCGTGGACGTTCATGAGCATCGTCGTCCGAAGTACCGCGCCGCAGCGCAGCATCGAACGCGCGATCGAGCAGCAGCTTGCGGCGCTCGATCCGGCGCTGCCCGCGCCGCCGGTCCAGCCCATGACCGCGTTGATTGGCCATTCCTTCGCGATGGATCGGTTCGAGATGGCGGGACTGACGATCTTCGCGGCGATCGCGCTGACGCTCGCGGCGGTCGGCCTGTATGGCGTGATGTCGTTTCTGGTCAGCCGCCGCACGCGCGAAATTGGCGTGCGCATCGCGCTCGGCGCGGGCGTGCGCGAGATCCTGGCGCTCGTCATGCGCGACGGCCTGCGTCTGACGATTCTCGGGGCTGTGCTGGGTCTCGCCTCGGCGCTCGTCGGGGCGAACATCATCCGCAGCTGGCTCTTCGGAGTCGTGCCGGCGGATCCGGTGACGTTCGTGTCGGTCCTGCTGGTGCTCGCCTCGGTGTCGCTGCTGGCCACCTACGTGCCGGCGCGGCGCGCCGCCGCAATCGATCCGACGATTGCGTTGCGCAGCGAGTAGGGCGCAACTTCTCGTAGCGCGCAACTTTAGTTGCGCGTTATCGCCCGCGCCTTACGAACCTCCACCCGGCTTCTTCGGGGGCGGCGGTGGCGGCTGAATCGGCACCTGAACGCCGGGCAACCCTTCGAGCGGCTGCGGGAATGTCGGGGCTGGTTGCGCAGCGGGCTGCTGCCCTGGACGCGGCGCTCCGGGCACCACAGCCCCGGGCGCTTCCGCGGGCTCCTCACGATCGCGCGGCGCCGCCATCCCGCCGGGCACCTCGATGAGCGGGGCACCCGCATCACGGCCGACGCGGAAAGGCCTGAGATCCGGCTCGTTCACGTCCAGCATGCGCACGACGTGCGGCGTCAGCGTCAGGATGATGTCGGTCTGCTGAGCGTCCTTGTGGTTGTACGCGAACAGGTGCCCGATGAGCGGCAGATCGCTCAGTCCGGGCACGCCGGCGAGCGACGTTCGTTCTTCGTCGCGAATCAGCCCCGCGAGCATGTTCGTCTCGCCGTCCTTCAACCTGATCGTCGTCGTGATCTCGCGGTTGCCGAACGTCGGAAGGCCGCCGAAGCCCGTGGCCGGATTGAGCGTCGAGAGCGATACCTTGAGAGCGAGCGTGACCTCGTCGTCGTGATGCAGTCTCGGGGTGATGTCGATGTTGACGCCGATCGTGCGGTAGTTGAACGACGTGATCGGCTGCTGGTTGATCCCGCCCGCGGCGATCGGGGCGAACGTCGTCACCGGGATGGGGACTTCGTCGCCGAAGCGCGCCTGCGCGGCGATGCCGTCAGCCGTTCGCAGCTGCGGGTTCGCGAGCGTGCGCGTTGCCGTGTCGTTCTTCAGCAGCCGATAGTAGACGCCGGGAATTCCGGCGAGGAACGCGTCGGCGGCGGTGAGGTTGCGCAAGTTCGCGAGCGTGTAGTCCTGCCGGTTGATGTCGACCGATCCCGAGATCCCCGCCGATCCCGGCGACGCGATCTGAAGCCCGTACTCCTGCAGCCGCGTCCGGTTCACCTCCAGCAGCTCGACGTCGATGATGACCTCCGGGCGCGCCTTGTCGATGGCCGTGATCAGCTTCGACGCGGCCGCGATGCGTTCGGGGGTGTCCTTGATCGAGATCGCGTTCGTCGCGGTGATCGCGGAGATCTGCCGGATGTCGATCACGACCCTGAGCATGTCGATGACTTCCTTGACGTCGGCGTTGCTCAGGTAGAAGGTCCGGACGATCGCCTCTTCGTATTCGCGCCGCTTTGCCGGCGTGTCGGGAACGATCGTGATGGTCCGCGGCGCGGTGACGCGATAGAACGTGTGCGTGCTGGCGGTCAGCGACGCTAGGGCGTCCTCGAGCGTCACGTTGCGAAGATCCGTGGTGAGCGGCTGGTCGCGGAACGCGGGATCGAAGACGATGTTGAGATTGGCGAACTTTGCGAGCGCTGTGAACACCGCGCGGGCCGTGGCACCGCTGCCGAAGACGAGCGATCCGGGGAGTTTGGCGTTGTCCGGCAGTTCGAGGCCGGGCGCGGGAAGGTCGCGCGTTCGATCGATCAGGCTTTCGAGATCCGTGTGGCCGCCGCGATTGATCCGCAGCTTCGTCCGGAGGCGCTCCCGCGCGTCCTTCAGTGCGGCGTCGACCTGCGCATCCGTCGGGTTCAGCTCTGCCGCGAGCTGATATTCGACGACGGCCTCTTCCCAGCGATCGAGGCTGGCGAGCCGCCGTCCGCGTGCGGTGTGCTCCTGCGCGGCGCGCAGCTTCGCGCGCTCCAGTCCGGCGCGCGCGTCGCGATTTGCGGGGTTCGCGCGCACGACCTTCGTATATTCGACGACGGCGCGGTCGTAGTCCTGGGCCTGTTCGGCCGACCGCGCGGTGCGCAGCGACGCGGCCGTCGCGCATGCCGTCAGCGCGACGGCAAGGAGGAGCGCGGCTGCGGTCCGGAGATCAGCGCCCCGGCGCATCGGCGTTGACGACATCGACACCCCGCGGAATCTTGAACGTGAAGATCTTATCGGCGAGACCGGTGTTCTCGCGATAGTTCGAGAACTGAAACGTCGAGCGGCCCCCCTCGCGCTCGGCCGCAATCAGCGTCCGAATCTGCAGCGACTCGCGATCGACCACGAGCTCGAGCCAGTCGTAGTCCGCCTGGCGCGACTTCGGGTCGAGTTTGAGCGCGATCCTGTCCGGCGCCGCGGCATCCGCATAGCTGACGGTGAAATCGCGGGCCAGATCGCCTTTGCCCACGAGGAACAGCACCGCCGTCGTCGCGCGATCGTCCGTCGGGACAGAGCTGACGATCACCTGGCGGTCGGCCGGGATATACGAGTAGATCTTCTGGCCGTCGGAGACGAAGAGCTTCTGCTCGGGGGAGGTGTACTCCCAGCGCATGCGGCCCGGCTTCTTGACCTGCAGCGTGCCCGTCTCGGTCGACGTCTTCCGGAGCACGCCTCCCTGATACGTTTGCGTGAACTCCGCCGTGAAGTCGCGCACCTTGTCGTATTTCTGCTGAATCAGCCGCGCGGTCTCGCCGGCGGGCCTGCTCGGCGCCTGCGCGATGGCGACCGCCAGGAGGAGCGTGAAAACGACCGGAATTCGGAACATCAGCGATTCACTGGGGCAGGCGCCCCGCTGAGTGTAGCACTCCGGCGTCCCGCGCGCTCTGACCCCAAACCGTGGCGATTCGCCCCGCTTTTGGGCGCCGTTGGGGTCAGAGCTCCGTTCGATCTAATCGCGCTTCGCCGTTGATTCCGAAGGCCTTCGGGGCGATTTCACGAACCGGCTCTGACCCCCCACTGTGGCGATTTGCCTCGGTTTTGGGGTCAGAGCCCAGAGACGCGGCGACGCTTGCGGGCGAGAAAGGCGCGGACCTCGCGCAGCGATCGGGTGTTCAGGACGTGACGCGGTTCCACCCAGCCGCGACGCGCGGTGCCGACGCCGAACCGCATCTGACGATCCAGCCAGCGCGCCCGATGGCAGTCGCTGTCGATGCTGACAGTGACGCCGGCCTCGACGGCCTCGCGCGCGTGTTCGCTGTCGAGATCCAGATGCGCCGGCGCTCCGTCGATTTCCAGCACCGTCCCCGTTTCGACGGCGGCCTCATAGATCCCCGCATAGTCCATGTCGTACCCCGGACGACGGCCGACGAGCTGATTCTCCGGATGCGTGATGACGGAGACGAGCGGGTGGCGGATCGCGCTCAGGCACCGCTCCGTCAATCGGCGTCCGTCATGCCCGTGCCGCTCGTGCAGCGACGCAAGGACGATGTCGAGCGAGGAGAGGACCTCGTCGGGGCAGTCGATGCGGCCGTCGGCGAGGATGTCGGCCTCGATGCCGTGGAGAATGGCAATCTGCGGAAACTGTTCCCGGACGCGCCCGATCTCGTCGCGCTGACGGAGCAGCAGATCGCGGGTGAGCGTCCGCGATGCCGCCGCATGCTCGGAATGATCGGTGATGGCGATGTACTCGTAGCCCAGCCTGCAGCTCGCCGCGACCATGTCGCGAAGCGGATCGGCCCCGTCGCTGTAGGTCGTGTGCATGTGGAGGTCTCCGCGGATGTCCTGACGGCGGACGAGCGGCGGGAACCCGCCGTGGATCGCCGCCTCGAGCGATCCCGGCGTCCCGCGCACCTCCGGCGGCAAGAAGCGCATGCCAGCCTGCGCGTACAGTTCCGTCTCGGTCGACCCCAGGCGCGGGCCTCGACGCCGCTGGAGTTCGACAACGTGAGAAGGAGGTCCCGTCGTGGTGAAGAGGACGCTGCCGTATTCGTCGCGCGTGGCGACGCGGACGTCGATCTCGTGTCCCTGAAACACCAGGATCACCCGTCGCGCCGTCCGATGCAGCACGTCGCTCACGGTCGAGAGCCCGGCGATGGCGTCGAGCGCGCCCGGGGGATCCGCGCTAGTGGCGACTACGATGAGATCGCGAGGCGTGGGCTCGAAGCGCCGGACGTCTCCAGCCGGTTCGATGTCGTCGAGGACGCCGATCTCGGCGATTCCCGGCAGAAAGCCTTCGAGGACGTCCGCCGCACGGCCGAGCGTGAGCGGCCCCCGCTCGTGCGCGAGTGCGTCTGCCGCACGCCGAATCGCCGGATTGAACGCGGAGGGGCGCCCTTCGAGGAGCGCCAGCTCGAGATCAGCGAGCGTGAGGATTCCATCTCTTGCGAGCGCGTCCACGCCGGCTGCGTTGACCGCTGAAAGCTCGCGCAGGCGCCGCAGCAGGAACGGAGGGCGGCTCAATCCTCGACGCGCGGTGCTGAATGGGTGAACGAAAGACCTGGACGTACAGCGTAGCGGATGGCGGGCATACCGCCATTATCACTGATCCTCGATCGCTAATCCCTGACGCGCCAGCCTTCCGACCGTCGTCCGCAGACGAGGCATCTGAGGAACATCCGCCCGTGCCCGCAGCTCACACTGTACTCGTGTCCCGTGACGAAGCAGCTAATCCAATGCCACATAGCGCACCTTGCTCTGAAGACGTTACGTGCGCCGCAGCGGCAAGGAAGATGCCATACGGCCGGCGCAGTGGTGGTACGCTCGGAATCTTAGAAATTGAGCGATCCGCTGCCGGTGCGCCCCACGACGGAAGGACGGGCAAACACCCGAATCGTATCGTCCGTTACGATCCTGCCCCTGAATTTCGGTTCCGCGGCGATCAGCGGCTACTGCTTCGTGAAGTCCATCGAGACCGCCGCCGGCGTGCCCGCGGTAATCGTCACGGACACCTTGCGTTCGCCGAACTGCGGATGCTTGAACACGATCTCGCGCACCCCGAGCGGGATCGGCAGGTTCGCCAGCGGTGTTTCGCCCGCTTTCTGACCATCGATCCAGACCTCCGCCCACGGTTGCGCATTGATGTTGATCGTGCCGCGCGGGTCGAGCTCGACGCGCCGGACCTCGCCCGGCTCGATGTCGACGCCCTGCCTGTCCGTGAACTCCAGGTCCTTGTTCGAGAATCGGAGTTCGTGGTGTCCGGGCGTCAGCATGATCTGGTTCTCGCTGGTGCCCAGCGATCGGCCGTTCTCGCTGACATCGACGAGGATTGGCGACGAGACCGCCACAAAGCCGGAGAAGATCGGCACATCGAGCGACACGGACTTGCCCGCCTCGACCCGAACGGTGCGCTTGACCGCGCCGGTCGCGCTGATCAGCGTCACCACGTGCCGGCCTGGCGGAACCCCCTCCAGCGTGACGGGTGATTCGCCCGTAGGCTTGCCGTCCAGCAGCACGCGCAACCCGTCCGGCTGCGTCGCGACGACGATCTGCCCGGTCGTCGGAGGGGGCGCCGGCTCCGCGGGGTGAGCGGGCGCGCTCACGTTCACCTTCGTGGGCGACGGCTCCGATTTCCGGTCCATCAAATAGAAGATGCCGCCACCCAGGATCAAAAGGGCTGCAGCCGCGGCGCCCACGAACTTCCACGGGAACGGGTTCCCTACGCCGCTCGTGTCGACCGGCTCGAACAGATCCCGCGGCGGCGGTTCCTGAGCGCGGCGCGTCTCGACACGCGGTCCGGGACCGGAATGACGCGGTGCGCCCCCATCGTTCTTGAGGCGAATTGGTGCGCCCGCTGGCTGAAGCCCAGGCGAGGTTCTGAAGCCGGGCACTTCGGTGATGGGCGGCGGCAGCGCGCGCGGCGCCGGCGGCGGCGGCACCGGTACGCTCTGCGGTGGCGTCATTGTCCAGGATGGTGAGGGAGAAGCGGCGGCCGCCGAACCGGGCGGCACGTAAACCGGGTACTGGCGCGGCGGCGTCGGGAAGGGCGGCGCCGGCACGTTCGCAGGGGCCGCCGGTTGGACGGGCACGGGCGGCTCGAACGCCGCCGCTCGATCGGGCGCGACGAGCCACGATGAATTCGATGGCTGTACCGCGGGTGCTGCGGGCGGAGACGCTGGGGTGTCCGACGAACGCAGTCGATCCTTCCTCGCGCGCGCGGACTTTTCGCGCTTGCGCCGCTTGCCGCCTGCGGACGGATGCGTCTCCTGGGCGCCCTGCGGCTTGGCGCGTTCCGCCTCGACACGTGCCTTCTCGACTCGCTCCGCTTCAGCCTGCGCTTCGCGTTCCACCGCTTCGCGCCGGGCCGCTTCCGCGCGCGCTTCGGCACGTGCCTTCTCGAGCCGCGCTGCTTCCCCGCGCGCTTCGCGTTCCGCTGCTTCACGCCGTGCCGCGTCCGCGCGCTCGCGCTCGATGCGCTCCTGTTCGATCTTCTGCCGGCGCTCCTTCTCGAGGCGCTCGGCCTCCAACTTTCGGTGCCGCTCCTTTTCGAGCCGCGCCTGTTCTTCCTTCTTCTGCCGCTCGGCCTGTTTGTATCGCTCCGCTTCGAGCCGCAGCCGCTCCCGGTGCTCCTGCTCGAGCCGTTCCGCTTCGCGCTGAGCGGCTTCGACACGCTCACGTTCGGCGCGCAGACGCTCGAGGCGCTCCTTCTCCAGGCGCTCGCGCTCGATCCGCTCGGCTTCGCGGCGCTCCTGCTCGCGCCGTTCCGCCTCGAGACGTTCGGCTTCGCGGCGCGCCGCTTCGGCGCGCTCGCACTCGATGCGCTCCTGCTCGAGACGCTGGCGCTCCAGCCGCTCCTGTTCGCGGCGCTCGGCCTCGAGCCGTTCGCGTTCCCGTTGCTCCGCCGCAAGGCGTTCCGCTTCGCGCTTGGCCGCTTCGACCCGCTCCCGCTCCAGCCGCTGCTGCTCGAGCAGCTCACGCTGCCGGCGCTCGAGCTCGAGCCGCTCGCGTTCCAGCCGTTCCGCCTCGAGCCGCTCGCGCTCCCGCTGCTCGGCTTCGAGCCGTTCCGCTTCGCGCCGCGCCGCTTCGGCCTGCTCGCGCGCGATGCGTTCCTGCTCGCGGCGCTCTTGTTCGAGCCGTTCGCGTTCGAGCCGCTCCTGCTCGAGCCGCTCCTGTTCGCGCTGCTCGGCCTCCAGCCGCTCCGCCTCCCGGCGCGCGGCCTCCGCCAGCTCGCGCGCGATACGCTCCTGTTCGAGCCGTTCGCGCTCGAGGCGCTCCTGCTCGAGGCGCTCGGCTTCGAGGCGCTCCCGCTCGCTCTGCTCGGCTGCCAGCCGCTCCGCCTCGCGGCGTGCCGCTTCGACGCGCTCGCGCTCGCGACGCTCGCGTTCGAGGTGCTCCTTCTCGCGCCGCTCCTTCTCCTTGCGTTCCGCGTCGAGCCGCTCGCGCTCCTTCCGCTCCGCTTCGGCGCGCTCGCGCTTGATGCGCTCCTGTTCGGCGCGCTCCTTCTCCTTGCGCTCCTTCTCCTTGCGCTCCGTCGCGAGGCGCTCTGCGTGACGCCGCGCCGCTTCCGCGCGCTCCTTGTCCAGCCGTTCGTGCTCGCGGCGTTCCGTCTCGAGACGCTCCGTTTCGCGGCGCGCAGCCTCAGCGCGCTCGCGCTCGCGGCGCCGCTCCTCCTGGAGCGCGTCGAGCATGGCGGCTTCGTTTGTCGCGCGCTCGACCTCGGCGACGTCCACCTGCTGCAGGAAGTCGACGAGAGCGGTCCGGCACGCGTCGATGCCCAGCTCGCGCCGGACCAACTGCCGCAAGTCCAGCACCGCGTCGTCGGCCGACGTGTAGGGCTTGCGGCCGGCGATCGGCAGGACGCGATCGAAGAACCGCTGGACGCCGTTGGCGAACATCGTGGACCCGCGGATCTGCGCGACTTCGAGGATCTCGCCGCGAAGCGCGTCCAGACCGCCCGGATAGTCGGTTCGCTTGAGCGGACGCCCGACCACGAACGCGGCGGCGATCATCCCGGCCTGCGTCAGATCAGCCGCGGGATCGAGGCGGACGAGGCCCGCGGATGCGGGCGCGGCGATATCGAACTCGGTCCACAGCCGCTGACGCGTGAACTGCAGGCGTTCGAGCGGCGCCGCATAGATGGCGTCGAGGATGACGAGCTGTCCGCCGGGCGTGAACAGCACGCGGCCCGCCGCGAGCGCACCGTGCGCGAACTTGGCGAGGCCGTGCAGGTTGGCGAGCGCGGGCAGCAGCTCGAGCAGCAGACCGAGGGCAGCGTCGATCCCCGGCGCGATGCCCGCTTCGACCGCCGCATCGAGCACTTCGATCAGCCGGCGGCCCGGGACGTATTCGGAGACGACCAGCAGGCGGCCGTCCTCGTCGCGTTCGAGGCCGCGCGGCCGCGCGAAGCGTTCGTCCTCGAGGGCGGCCAACGCGCTGATCCGCGCGTCCAGCACCTGCTCGAACGCACACAGCTCCGGACGGAGCACGAGGTGCTCGAGCATCTCGCCCGTCTGCCGCTCGATCACGAGCAGACGCCGTCCGAGGCCGTCTTCGTAGCCTGAGGACGAAAGGGACGAATCGGTGCTGAGGACTGCCCCGGACATCGTTGGAACCGCTACGACTTTGCAACCCGCGCACCACCGGTGTCAGTTGTGTGAGTGTGCGGCATCGCGCGCACGTGCATGCATTTACGCGCGTCTGGAGGACACGATCGACGGGTCGGTGTCCCAAAACCGGTTTCCGATGTCCAAGTTGTAATTGCGTTACAGTGGCCGTCATGAGCCAGGCGAACGAAATTGAGGCCCTGAAGGCTTCGCTGCGAGGCGTGCGCCGCGCATTCGAGGATCTGAGTGCGCTCTCGCCGCGCGTCGAGGGGCTCGATCCGCACACCGACGTGCCGGATGCGGACCTCGACGATCTGCGCCGGTTGACGCTCGCGCACGCGGTTGCCGCCCAGGCGCTGCGCGGGTTGGTGGTCACGATGCTGCGGCGGCGCGGGAGGATCGAGGAGGCCGTTGCGGGAACCGGAACGGAGATGGGGGAGGAGTGATTCGATGCGGGAATCCACGAGGTTCGACAACAATCGATGGTGCTGAGCAGCCTCAGGTGAGGCTGAATGCCGTTCACCCCATCCCGGACGTCTTGAATGGAATCCTGTTCATCGTCATCCCGGGTGTCGGTTGGTCGGCTATCTGCTGATCTTCGAGGTCTCCGCAAGACGACGCGACCTCGCACGTATTGGTGGGCACCAATCATTCTCTTCACGCTCCTGATCCTGAACGTCGCCGGAGGCTATTCGGTGCGGGGAGCGGAGCGAGTCCTCCACGTGTCGATGGCGGAGAGAACGGCTCAGGGATGACGACATGACCCACAACGGACTGCCTTGCCTCGACCTGCTGCAGGCGACTCCCGGAATTCTCCGCGGCCTGATGGCGGAATTGACGGAGGATGACGCGTGCTGGAAGCCGGCGCCTGACCGCTTTTCGGTGGCCGAGGTCCTGGCGCACCTGTCGCACTCGGAGGGGCACTGCTACCGGATGCGCCTCGATCGGTTCGTGGGGGAAACGCGTCCGACATTCGAGCCGGACGATGCACAGATGTACCTGGACCTGTACCGGGGCGCCGATCCGGAGGATGTTTTTGACCATTTCGAAGAGCAGCGCCAAGCGAACGTTGACTACCTGCGCGGCCTGCCTCCCGAGGTGGGCGGCCGCGTAGCGCTGCACCAGGAGGCCGGGGAGATCACGTTGGACCAGATGCTCCACGAGTGGGCGCTTCACGATCTGGGTCACATTCGGCAGATTGCGGAACTCGTGCGCGCCAGAAAGTATCTGCATGGCGCGGGGCCACTGGGGATCAGCTACCGACTCAAACCGTAAGGCCGTCGCGCGAGTACGGGTTGGGTTCCTACACTTCGATGCTCAGGGAAGCGACCAGTTCCATATCATGAGCGCGTCGGAGCGGCGGCGCCGGAACATCGACGAGGCAGTTGGCGGGACTGCGACGGATGTGGACGCCGCGCCGGTACTCAGCGAGCGGATGTGGGCGGCGGATTGGCCAGTGCCGTCGCAAACTCTCCCACGGAGTCGTAGTCCAGCGTCTGCAGACGTTTGTCAAGGTGGATGACGCGCCCCTCACGCACTTCAAAGACACCGAACGGCACCCACTGTCCGACGTCCCGGTTGAAGTAGGCCGAGACGATGACGTGCTGGCCCACCCGCAGCGCCGGGAATCCGGACCTCTCGGTGATGCTGCCGCCATCGACAATCACACGGCCCTGATTTGAAACACGCAGCCGGACCCGAGTTGCCGTCGCACCAGCTCGAGAGAGCGGATCATCCACAACAAACGGCGACGGTCCTATCGCGCCGGGCATTCCATCCCGGTCATCTTCATGCAACGCACTCTCGACGACCGTGATGGAGCCTTCCACGGTGAGTGAAGTGAACTTCACAACTTCGCGGAGGCCGGTGACTGGAGGGCAACTGATCGTCAAGCGGTTGATGTCGCCGTGCGCCCGCACGGCCTCACGCAAGGCTCCCCGCTGCGCCGCGCTGACGCGGCCCGCAGGAGACAGAATGGCTGCCGCGATGACGAGAGCGATGAACGCACCCTTCATGCGAGGCTCTCCTGCATTCAGTGATACGGACTGCCCGTCGGACAGACCGGCATGTTACCACTCAGGATGATTATCGCCGTGTGCGTCGCCGCTACATAAGTACGTCGACATCAGGGCGCAACCTCCAAGTGGCTGCCGCGAACCGTCGGTCCGCGACTCTCAGCTCGTAGTGTTCGGTCCCGTCGCGGCCGAGCAACTCGTTCTTGACCGAGAGTCGGGGCCCACCACGCGTCGAATCAGGAACGCGTACGTCGCGCCGGCCGTGCCGCCCGAGACCAGTTGCGCCCGGCCGCCGCGGGAGAGATTCGGAAAACCCATCAGGCCTGCCAGCAGGCGCATCCAGACAAACGCCACCAAGGCGCCCCAAACGGTCGTGAGCCACAGTGGCAAAACCCGCAATCGGGGCGCCAGCGCGAACAGCGGCAACACGAAGAGCGCGCTCGCGGCCAGAGAGAAGCCCCACACCCAGGCGAAGACGAATACGAATGGCAATCCGCCGATCAAGGCGCCGTCTCGGATTGCCATGAATCCGAACCCCATTACTGCGGGAACGAGCGAGGCTAGCACGAGAGGAAAAACCGTCTGCACGAACGGTTGTGGTGTCTCAATGCTTGAAGGCTCATTGTTCTCCACCACCGTCCGCCTCTCGCGAGCTTGGATCACCCCTGCCAGAGCAGCTGCAGATCGCAGGCGCTGACTGGTGAGGCGCATCACGAATGGCAATGCCGACAGACGAGCACCTGCCGGCCTTGGAGTCCTGCTCATCGCGGCGTGACGGTTAGGACGACGGCCGTCGCCGCGGTCTCTGGTCTGAGTGCGATTGGCGCGGATTCGGCGTAGCCTTTGCGATCGCCGTCCTTGTCTCGACCGTGATGAACAGTCGCTGTCCGGCGAAGCCCGCCACGTCGAATGACCCGAGCTCGACGTCCTCACAATCGCGCTGATGAGGATTTTGGTATCCGCATCATGGGAACTGATCCAACCTTCCGAGACGGGGTTGCCGTCGGGCCAGCGTGCGACGCCCGTGATTGCCCGGACGACGAGGTTGTCGGGCAGCCGCATCGGCGGCAGTACCCTTTTCTCTCCTCCGCCGAGCGTGATCCGTGTTGCGGCCGCCAGGTCGTACGAGCCGGGGTGGAAGACGCGCGGGGAGACCCAATGTCGCGGTAACCCTCGGCCGAGCGGCATGTTCTCGAAATGCGGGTCGATATTCAGTCCGAGGACGTAGTCGTCCGGGGGAAGCCGTACCAGCTCGAAGGCTCCGTTCACGTCGGTCGCGGTGCGGCGATCGTAGCGAATGACAAAGGGATCGTCCGCGAGCGACGCAACCTCCAGCACGATGTTGGCCCCAACGACGGGCGTACCCGCCGCGTCCACGAGATTCTTCCATTGAAATGCACGCTGAAGTCAGCGCGCTCACAGGCATGGGCGTTCGCTAGGCGAATCGGTTCTGTGGCGCCCCGGTACATCAGGGTGTCTGGTACTTGCAACGACACGCGATACGACCCCTCCCGAAGCCCTGTCAGCTCGAAGCGGCCGTCGTTGCCGGAGACGGTGCGGAACGGTCCGCCTGGTCCCTCGACGAGGATCGGCACATTCGCCAACCCGCCGAGACTCTTCGTGGGGGACCGCCCCAGGTAGTCGTCCCACCGACTGAGGCGTCCAGAGATCGATCCAGTCGCGCCGGGCGTCCCGATCGTCGACGCATAGGCGAGATCCTCGTCGGCTTCGATCAGGGGCCTCGTACGTTCGCATCGACCCGTCCACAATTCGCCTCGCTGCTTGTGCCCGTAGACGACGTACGAGCCGCCTTCTTGGAACGTGTAGCCGCAGCTTCCGCCGCCTTCGGACGTCTTGACGAGAATCTGTGACACCGGGCTGCCGTTCAGCACGCGGGCAACCGTGAACGTCACGCGGTAGTGCGAGTACTCCGGCGGCGTCGCGTGGACGAGCTCGACCTTCTCCGCGCGCCCGATGAAGACGGTATCTGCCTGCCAAAGCGCACGACATGGCGCAGCCGTGATGTCGCACTCGCAGGCGAGCGTGACCGTCATTCCGCCCTGCAGCAGGAACGCGAGAATAGTCACGGAGGTAAGTCGCGCCCAAGACGGATACATGGAGAGCTCCGCGTGGTGCCGGAGAGCCAGAGAGATGCTGGGAATTAGATCCGATACCAGGCGTCAGATGCGCAGGAGTGGGAGGGACGTTCTCCTTCTTCGGGTCGACGCACGAAGGAGCGGGATTATTGCGCGCCTACCGCACACATCACTTGCGAAGGTTTTCTGTCGCTCGCCTCGGCAGAAAATCATGTCGAAGGCGACCTGGAGGAGGAGGCCCAGAGGCTCGGCTAGTTTGCCGCCGCGCCCTACTGCGCCTCGCGACTGCCGCCGATATCGATCACGCTCGTCCCCAGCGATTCACGCGCATCGCGCAGGAGCGCGTTCCCCATGATCTGGTTCTTCCACAAGGGCCCCGTCGAACTCCGTCTCGTCACCCGATTTGATTCTGCCGTCGGCGATTACGTTGCCGAACTTTACTATCCAGACGGGCGCCAGCAGATCGAACGCTTCAGCGACGAATCCACGTTCCGAGGCTACTTGCTGGACCTGGAACATCGGCTCGTGCGGGAGCGCTGGGAGCATGATCGCCGCACGATTGTCTTACCAGATGGCTGGCAGAATCCGCGCTCCGCTTAGGATTGACAACCCAACCGTCCCGTCATAAGTTAAGCTTCCCCCAACACCCAAGGCGGCGCACCATGGAAACCCTGCCCACGTGTCCGCAGTGTCGGTCCTATGATGTTCGTGTCTTCACCCGTACGGAGGACGTGAGTTCGTACAGGTGCCACGATTGCCAGCGCGTCTTTCATGTGCGACAGCCGCCACCCGAAACGGCTGAACCCACGCGCGCGCAGGCGGTCGAGGCCATCGCACCCAAGAAGCGCTAGTTGTTCTCCCGCCAATCCAACCCCGAAGAGAACGGCATCAAGGGGGACGTGTCGCGGCTCACGAGCTGCCGGAAATGGTAGAGGGGGTCCCGCGCAAGAGCCGCCTCCATCTGCGCGCGCAATTGGCGTGCATCCGCGATGAGGCGGTCGAGCCGATCTGAGACGGCCTTTAAACGATCTGTGTAACGCCTAGCCTTCCGTCGCTCCACCTTCCGCACGGGTCGCCCCCCAGCGCGAACGAAAGCAGCCTGAATGCCAAGCCTGCCAGGCTGGGCCATATGCTCGGGTTCCTAGAAACAAAGAACAGGAAAGTCAGAAGGAATTTCCCCTGTCCCCGGCGGCATCGGCGCGGCAGCACCAGTATGTCTTCACGAATGCGCGGACGGGTGACTGCTACAC
>JBKPTE010000144.1:0-17132 GCA_046735335.1 Acidobacteriota bacterium
GACGAACGACGAATGACGAACGACGACGAATGCTGAGAGCTGAGAGCTGAAGGCTCGGAGCTGCGCGCAAACAGCCCACCGTAGCGTGCGCCGTTACGGGGTGTCAAGCCGCGGGCATATAATCGATCGAGACGATGAAGACGGCCGCGGACACCGAGAAACAGCGCTGGGAGCGCGACGTGCTCGCGCCGGCGCTGCAGAAGCAGCCGGAGCGGCCGATTCCGTTCACGACCATTTCCGGCCGGCCGATCGATCGGCTCTACACCCCCGACGACCTCCGCGATTTCGACTACGCGCGCGATCTGGACGCCCCGGGCGCGTTCCCGTATACCCGCGGCATTCACCCGACCGGCTATCGCGGCCGGCTGTGGACGATGCGGCAGTTCGCGGGCTTCGGCACGCCGGAGGAGACGAACGCGCGCTACAAGGCGCTGCTGCACGCGGGCGGGACGGGGCTGAGCGTCGCGTTCGATCTGCCGACGCTCATGGGACGCGATCCCGATCACGAGCTGTCGCTCGGCGAAGTGGGGAAGTGCGGCGTCAGCATCGTGTCGCTGGCCGACATGGAGCGCCTGTTCGACGGCATCGCGCTTGCGGACATCACCACGTCGATGACGATCAACTCGCCGGCGCCGATGATCTTCGCGATGTACCTCGTCGTCGCCGAGCAGCAGGGCGCCGGCTGGGCGCGGCTTTCGGGCACGATCCAGAACGACATCCTGAAGGAATTCATCGCGCAGAAGGAGTTCATCTACCCGCCGCGCGAGTCGATGCGGCTCATCACGGACGTGTTCGCCTTCTGCGCGAAGGAAGTGCCGCGCTGGAACGCCGTCTCGGTCAGCGGTTATCACATCCGCGAGGCCGGCTCGACGGCGCTCCAGGAGCTGGCGTTCACGCTGCGCGACGGCATCGAGTACGTGCAATACGGCGTCGACGCCGGCCTGGACGTGGACGCGTTCGCGCCGCGGATCTCCTTCTTCTTCAATTCCCACAGCGACTTCTTCGAAGAGATTGCAAAGTTCCGCGCGGCCCGGAAGCTCTGGGCCGAGGTCATGCGCGACCGCTTCCAGGCGAAGGACGAGCGCTCGTGGAAGATGCGCTTCCATACGCAGACGGCCGGCGTGTCGCTGACGGCGCAGCAGCCGTACAACAATGTGGTGCGGACCGCGCTGCAGGCGCTGGCGGCGGTGCTCGGGGGAACCCAGTCGCTGCACACGAACTCGCTCGACGAAGCACTGGCGCTGCCCACGGCGGAAGCAGCGACCCTCGCGCTGCGTACGCAGCAGATCATCGCCTTCGAGAGCGGCGTGACGAACCTCGTCGATCCGCTCGGCGGCTCGTACTTCCTCGAGCGGCTCACGCTCGACATGGAGCGCGAGGCGAAGCGGTATTTCGACGTCATCGACCGCATGGGCGGGATGGTCGAAGCGATCGAGCAGGGCTTCCCCCAGAAGGAGATTGCCGAGGCGTCCTATCGCTTCCAGCAGTCCGTCGAGAAGCGGGAAAAGATCATCGTCGGCGTCAACGATTTCGTGCAGGAGGACGAGGAGCCGGTCCCGATCCTCTACATCGACGAGACCACGGCCGAGCGGCAGCTCTCACGGCTCGGCGAGCTGAAGCGGACGCGCGACAACGATCGCGTCCGTCGCGCGCTGGACGTGCTGCGCGAGACCGCGCGCGGCGCGGGGAATACGATGTACCCGCTGATCGACTGCGCCCGCGCCTACGCGACCGTCGGCGAGATGTGCGATGCCCTGCGCGAGGTGTGGGGCGAATGGGAAGAACGCGCGACGATCTAGAACTCCGATGATGACGTTCCCGGCCCTCGCGAGCACCACATGAACACGATCCGCGTCGTCATCGCCAAGCCCGGCCTCGACGGCCACGACCGCGGCGCCAAGGTCATCGCGCGCGCGCTGCGGGATGCGGGGATGGAAGTCATCTACACGGGCCTCCGCCAGACGCCGGAGCAGATCGTCGCCGCCGCTCTTCAGGAGGATGCCGACGTGATCGGGATGTCGATCCTCTCGGGAGCGCACATGCACATCTGCCCCCGCGTGATGGAGCTGCTCGAGGAAAAGGGTCTCGACGATGTGCTCGTCGTCGTCGGGGGCATCATTCCCGACGTCGACATTCCCAAGCTGCAGGCGATGGGCATCAAGGGCATCTTCCTGCCCGGCACGCCCATGCAGGACATCATCGACTACATCAACGCGAACGTCCGCCGTCGCGCCGAGCGGGTATGAGCAGGGTTCGCGGCGCTGAAAGGGTCCCCGCCGCCGGTTGACTTCCCGCATCCCTCCCGCTACCCTCCTAACTGGGCCGAAAATTGGCCCAGACCCTAACCCATGCCCCACAAGTTACTGCTCGCCGACGACAGTGTGACCATCCAACGTGTGATCGAGCTGACGTTTGCCGACGAGGACGTGCAGGTCATCGCGGTCGGGAACGGGCAGCAGGCGATCGAGCGCGCCGAGCGGGACCGTCCCGACATCGTGCTCGCGGACGTGGGGATGCCCGAGCGCGATGGGTACGAGGTCGCCGCGTTCATCAAGGGAAGTCCGACGCTGTCGCACGTGCCCGTCGTGCTGCTGACGGGCGCATTCGAGCCGATCGACGAAACGCGCGCACGTGCGGTCGGCTGCGACGGCGTGCTCGTCAAACCGTTCGAGCCGCAGATGGTGATCAGCCGCGTCAAGGATCTGCTCGCAGGGAAGCGGCCGGCGGAGCTGTGGGGCGGCGGGCCCGCTGCGCACGGACCGCTCCGGCCCGCCACGCCGGTTCCGGATCTGCGCGCGCCCGCGGCGTCTGCGTCGACGGCGGATCCGCTCGAGGCGTACTTCGATCGGCTCGATGCCGCGTTTTCATCGATCGGCGGCGCGCCAGGAGAGCACGCGGCTCCCGCTCCGCCTGCGCCCGCTGCGCCGGCGCGGCAGCCGATTCCGCTGTCGAGAGCATCCGCCAGTGACGCGCAGCCGCTTCCACCTGAAGGCGGAAGCGACAGAGTCGCCGCTGCGCATGCGACGCCGCCGGGGGACGATCTGGCGGCCTGGGATCCCGACATCGAAGGAGATCCAGTGCGTCCGGCGGCCGGAGCGCCGATAGCGGCGGCTCCCGTTCCGCCGTCTGCAGCGGCCGCGCCTCGCACCGGCTCGGCGAATCCGCTCGAGGCGTTCTTCGGCACGCTTCCGCCCGCGCTGCCGCCTCCGCCAGCGCCCGCTGCAGCTGCGTCAGCTCCGGCGACGCCAGCTGCTGCGATGCCAGCCGCGACCTCGCCGCCCGCGGCCGTGCCGCTTCAGGCCGCACCGCCCGCATCAGCGGCGGCCGGAGTCGCACCGCCCCCCCCGTCGCTCGTCGACGCATTTGCCGCGCTCCTCGCCGCAGAGCAGCGGATGCCGCTCGCCCCCTCCGGCGCGGCGATCGGAAGCGCGCCCGTGAGCGAAGATGTCATTGAAGACATCACGCGGCGCGTCCTGGACCGCCTGGCCGAGCACACGGTGCGGCCGACCGTGCTGGATCTCGCGGAGCGTCTCGTGCGCGAGGAGATCGACCGCATCAAACAGCAGGCGCACTGATCCGCGACGTGAATGACCGTACCTGACAAGCCCGCCCTCGAAGGCCTCGAAGCGAAATGGATGGCCCGGTGGGACGAGGGCCGGGTCTACGCCTTCGATCGCACGCGTCCTCGCGCGGAGATCTACGCGATCGACACGCCGCCGCCGACCGTCAGCGGGTCGCTCCACGTCGGCCACGTCTTCTCGTACACCCACACCGACGTGATCGCGCGCTTCCAGCGCATGCGCGGGAAGGACGTGTTCTACCCGATGGGGTGGGACGACAACGGCCTCCCCACCGAGCGCCGCGTGCAGAACTACTTCGGCGTCCGGTGCGATCCTTCTCTGCCGTACGACCCGTCGTTCGAGCCGCCGAAGTCCGCGCCGAAACCGCCCATCTCGATCTCCCGGCCGAATTTCATCGAGCTGTGCGCAAAGCTGACAGAGGAGGACGAGAAAGCGTTCGAAGCGCTCTGGCGCTACCTCGGGCTGTCGGTCGACTGGTCGATGACCTACGCCACCATCGGGCGCCGCGCGCAGCACGTCTCGCAAGTCTCGTTTCTCCGGCTGCTCGAGAAGGGGCTCGCGTACCAGCTGGAGGCGCCGACGCTCTGGGATATCGATTTCCGAACGGCCGTGGCCCAGGCGGAGCTGGAAGATCGTGAACAGCCGGGCGCGTATCACCGCATCCGGTTCGGCAGAGCGGGCGGCGCGCCGGTCGAAATCGAGACGACGAGGCCCGAGCTGATTCCGGCATGCGTCGCGCTCGTGGCGCACCCGGACGATCCGAGGTTCCAGCCGCTCTTCGGAACGGACGTCGTCACGCCGCTGTTCGGCGTGCGCGTGCCGGTGAAGCCGCACGAGCTCGCCGATCCGGAAAAGGGCTCTGGTATTGCGATGATCTGCACGTTCGGCGACGTCACCGACGTCGTCTGGTGGCGCGCGCTGTCATTGCCAGTACGGGCCATCATCCAGTCGAACGGCGCGCTGCGTCCCGTGGCCTGGGGCACGGAAGGGTGGGAGAGCCTCGACGCGTCTCGTGCGCAGCAGGCGTACGATCAGCTCGCGTCGCTCTCGGCGGCGAAGGCGCGTACGAAGATCGTCGAGCTGCTGCGCGAAAGCGGCGATCTCGTCGGCGAGCCGCGCCCGATCACGCACGCCGTCAAGTTTTACGAGAAAGGGGACCGGCCGCTCGAGATCGTCACGAGCCGCCAATGGTTCATCAAGACGATGGCGTTCCGGGACACGCTCCTCGCGCGCGCGGCGGAGCTGCAGTGGCACCCGGCCTACATGCAGGCGCGCCTCGAGAACTGGATCAACGGCCTGAACGGCGACTGGTGCGTCAGCCGCCAGCGGTTCTTCGGCGTGCCGTTTCCGATCTGGTATCCCGTGCTCGCCGACGGCGGCCGCGATTACGCGCATCCGATCGTCCCGTCGGAGGATCGGCTGCCGATCGATCCGTCCAGCGATGTGCCTGACGGGTTTCGCGCCGAGCAGCGCGATCAGCCGGGCGGCTTCAGCGGCGATCCCGACGTCATGGACACGTGGGCTACTTCGTCAGTCACGCCGCAGATCGCCGGCGGCTGGCTGGGCGATCCGGATCTCTTCGCCCGCGTGTTTCCGATGGACGTGCGGCCGCAGGCGCACGACATCATCCGCACGTGGTTGTTTTCCACGGTGCTCCGGTCGCAACTCGAGTTCGATTCGCTGCCGTGGCGGCACGCGGCGATCTCCGGGTGGATCCTCGATCCGGATCGCAAGAAGATGTCGAAGTCCAAGGGCAACGTCGTCACACCGATGGCGCTCCTGCAGGAGCACGGATCGGACGGCGTCCGCTACTGGGCGGCGAGCGGCCGGCCCGGCGCCGACACGGCGTTCGACACCGGACAGATGCGCGTCGGACGCCGCCTGGCAATCAAGCTGCTCAACGCGTCGAAGTTCGTGCTCTCGAACCCCGAGCCGCAGGGAGCCGTCACCCAAGCCGTCGACCGCGGGCTGCTCGGCATGGTCGGGCGCCTCGTCCGCGACTCGACACGCGATCTCGAGGACTACAACTACTCGCGCGTCCTCGAGCGATCCGAATCGTTGTTCTGGTTCTTCTGCGACAACTACCTCGAACTGGTGAAATCGCGGCGCTATGGCGATCAAGGTCCGGCGGCCGCAGGCTCCGCCAACGCCGCGCTGCTGACGTCGCTCTCCGCGCTCCTGCGTCAGTTCGCGCCCTTTCTCCCGTTCGTGACGGAAGAAGTGTGGTCCTGGTGGCACGACGGATCGATCCACGTCGCACGCTGGCCCGATCCCGAGGAGCTGTTCGAGCCCGCAGGCGGGGAGCGCGAGGACGATATCAGCGCCCTCGAGCTCGCGGCGGCCGTGCTCGGTGAAATCCGCAAGAAGAAATCAGAGGAGCAGCGGCCGCTCAAGACGCCGGTCGCCCGCGCGGCGGTGCGGCTTCCCGATCGACAACGTCCCCTGCTCGATCGCGCTGAGGCAGATCTCCGCGCGGCGGGCCTGATCCGCCACTTCGAGGTCCACCAGGACGAAGCGTTCAGCGTCGTCGTCGAGCTCGCGCCGCCCGAAAATGCGCCGAGCCCGACCTCGGTATGAGGACGGTTCCGTTCCAGCCTCTCGACCCCGCGCTGTACCGCGAAATCGTCCGCCGGGCGCTTGCCGAAGATCTCGGGTGGGGAGACGTGACCACCGACGGGACCGTTCCGTCCGATCTGCGCGCGCGGGGGGTGATTCTCGCGAAGTGCGACTGTGTCATTGCCGGCCTGGACGTCGCCGCTGAGGCCTTTCGCCAGCTCGATCCCGGCTGCACGATGACGGTGAGGCGCAGGGACGGCCAACGCTGCGCCGCCGGGGACGTCGTCGCCGAGCTCCACGGCCTGGCGGCATCGATGCTGACGGCGGAGCGTACCGCGCTCAATTTCCTGCAGCGCCTGTCCGGCATCGCCACGCTCACGCGGCGGTTCGTAGATGCCGCGGGCGGCCGCATCACGATCCTCGACACGCGAAAGACCACGCCGACCCTCCGCGTCCTCGAGAAATACGCGGTACGCGCGGGCAGCGGGACGAATCATCGTTCCGGCCTGGACGACGGGGTGCTGATCAAGGACAACCACGTCCGCCTGGCGGGCGGCGTCGCACAGGCGGTGCGCCGCATGCGCGAGCGCAAGCTCGAAATGCCGATCGAGGTCGAGGCGCAGAGCCTGCAGGAGGTGAGCGAAGCGATCGAGGCGGGCGCCGACGTCATCCTGGTCGACAACCTGCCGAGCGATCAGATCAGGGAGGCGGTGCGCCGCACGCGCGGCCGCGCCAAAGTGGAGATCTCGGGCGGCGTCACGCTCGAGCGGCTGCCGCAGCTTGCGGCGAGCGGGGCCGAGTACGTCTCGGTGGGCGCGCTGACGCACTCCGCTCCGGCCGTCGATCTCAGCTTCGAGCTCGAACCCGACGAGCGTGGATGACGCGAACCGTTGACGTCCCCCGGGACATCGCCGAGGCGCTCGAGCGCACTGCCGACGCGCGCGGCGCGCTGGGCGGCCGCGTGCACTACTTCGCCGAAGCGGGTTCGACGAACGACCTGGCCATCCGTGCCGCCGAGCGCGGCGAACCCGAGGGCAGCGTCTTTGTCGCAGGATCCCAGACTGCCGGACGCGGGCGCCTGGGCCGCGTGTGGTTTTCGCCACCTGGCGCCGGGTTGTACATGTCGATCGTCGTCCGCCAGGAGGCCGTGATGCCCTGGATCACGCTCGCCGCCGGCGTTGCGGTCGCCGATGGGATCCAGTCCTCGACCGGGCTTCCCGTCGAAATCAAATGGCCCAACGATGTCATCGCCACGGGGCGGGCGTTCCGGTCCAGACGCAAACTGGCGGGCATACTTGCCGAAGCCTCGGCTGGCCACGACGGCTCTCCGTACGCCGTCCTCGGAATCGGCATCAACCTGCGGCGCGCGGCGTTTCCTCCGGAGCTCGCGGATCGCGCGAGCGCGATCGAGGTCGAGCTGGGACGCGACGTCGATGGCGGCGACGTGCTCGCGCAGACGCTCGTCGCGCTCAACGGCATCATGGAGGTATTGGTGCAGGAAGGGCCGGAGTTGCTGTTGTCCGCGTGGCTCGCGCACGCTCCGTCCGCCCGCGGTGCGCGGATCGAGTGGGACGGTCCTGGAGGACCACTCCAGGGGACGACCGGCGGTCTTGCTTCCGACGGGGCGCTCCTGATGCAGACGTCCGCGGGAATCGTCCGGATTCGATCCGGCGAAGTGCGCTGGATGTGACGACATGCTCCTTGCGATAGACGTCGGCAACACGAACGTGACGATCGGGGTCTTCGACGGTTCCCGTCTCGTGCACAGCTGGCGTCTCGCCGCGCTGCGCGAGCGAACCGCGGACGAGATGGGCATCTTCCTGAACGGGTTGCTGGGGCAGGCGGGCGTGGACGTCTCGAAACTGTCCGGCGTCGCGCTCGCCTCGGTCGTGCCGACGCTGACGCGTCCCATGGAGGAGATGGCAGAGCGATATTTCCGGCTCACGCCGCTCACCGTGGACGCGATCAACGCGGGCATGCCCGTGCATTACACGCCGGCCGGGGACGTCGGCGCCGATCGCATCGTCAACGCGATTGCCGCGTGGGACAAGTACGGCCGCGCGTCCGGCGTTCCGTTGATCGTCGTGGACTTCGGGACGGCCACGACCTTCGATGCAATCTCCAAGCGCGGCGAGTATCTCGGCGGCATCATCTGTCCGGGGATCGGGATTTCTTCGGAAGCGCTCTTCCAGCGCGCCGCGCGGCTTCCGCGGGTCGACGTCCGCAAGCCCGATCGGACGATCGGGCAGACGACGGTTGGCGCGATGCAGTCCGGGCTGTTCTTCGGGTACGTCGAGATGGTCGATGGCCTCGTGCGCCGCGCGCGCGAGGAACTGGAGGACGGTGCATCGGCGTGCGTGATTGCCACCGGCGGCCTCGCCGACGTCTTCTCGGGCGAGAGCCGGGCGATTCAACACGTCGATCCCAATCTGACGCTCGACGGGCTGCGTCTCATCTGGGAACGCCGCAATAGCCCAAGTCCCTGACGCGAACCGCCAATCCTCAATCCCCAATGCGAGTCCCGAATCCGGACCCCCCGATCCCCAACGCAGCGATGGAACCGTCGGAGTACTGCCGCGCGCTCGAAACGTATCTCTGCCGCAAGAACGAGGGCCACTTGATTCGCATTGTCGGGCCCGTGTTCGAGCAGGTGTGCGGGTGGGCGGCGCAGGGCGTCCCGCTGACCATCGCGTGCAGGGGGATCGATCGCTATTGCGAGCGGTACTACGCGAAAGGTCCGCGCAGACGGCCCGTGCGGATCGAGTTCTGCGAGGCCGACATCCTCGAGCTGTTCGACGACTGGCGGCGCGCGGTCGGGGTGGGCGCGTCGGATGCCGGACCCGACCGGCGCGACACGCTGCCCACGCATCTCGATCGGGCGATCGCGCGGCTGACCACACTGCGCGCCGGCCCCGCGCGCTCGACGCGCTTCGATGAGAACGTCGCAGCGATTACGCGAGAGCTGGACGCGATGCGAAGCGGCGCGCGGCAGGCGAGGGGCGACACGCGAACGCTGCTGCTGGAGCAACTTGCCGCGCTCGACCGGCGGCTGATCGAGGCGGCATCGGAGGAGCTTCGCGGTCGCCGCGCCGCGCTCGAAGAGGAAGCGCGGGCCGAGATCGCTCCCTTCGCGCTCAGGATGACGAAAGAGGCGCACGCGCAGGCCGTCCGTGTCGCGCTGGACCGCGCGATCAGGGATGCGCTCGGGCTCCCGGTGATAGCCTTCGAATAGTGCCGGGTCTAAGAGACCCGGCCTACATAAAGTTGTAGGGCGGGTCTCTCGGACCCGCCAGAGAATCTTCCGTTGCTCCACGAAGGCCAACAGGTCGAGCTGACGATCGAAAAGCCCGCGTCCGGGGGGCGGATGATCGCGCGGCATCACGGGCAGGTCGTGCTCGTCCGCGGCGCGATCCCCGGCGAGCGCGTGGCCGCGCTGATCGAGAAGGCCGACCGACAGCTCGCGTTCGCCGTCACACGCGACGTCATCGAGGCATCGCCTGATCGCCGTCCCGCTGAAGTCGATCCGCTGTGCGGCGGCGCGCTCTACAACCACATCGAGTATCCCCGCCAGCTCGCCATCAAAGCCGACGTGATCCAGGACGCCTTCACGAGGCTCGCGCGATACCCGTTGGAATCGGTCCTCGTCGTCGCGGCATCTCCGGAGCACGGCTACCGCACGCGCGCGAGGTTCCATATTCAGGGAACTCGATCCGGCTATTACAGGGAAGGGACGCATCAATTGTGCGATGCGGCACCCACGGGTCAACTGTCTCAGGAGATGCTGCTCGCGATGCAGGCGGTGACCGACAGCCTGAACACGCACGCGACTGGCGCCGCGCGATCGATTGCGATGACGGAAAACCTCGCAGGTACCCAGCGAGCAGCGCACCTCGATCTCGCGGCGCCGATCGCGGACGGCGTACTGGAGCGCGTGTGTGCCGATTCGGGGGTCGCGGGCCTGACCGCACGCGGCGCCGCATCGCTTTCAGCGGGCGCTCCGTCGATCGCCGATCCGCTGAACGCGCTCGCGGGGCCTCGCGCGAGGGGCGAACTGCGCCGCCATCCCGAATCGTTCTTTCAGGGCAACCGCTATCTGCTGCCGGATCTCGTTCAGGGCGTGCTGGACGTTGTGAACGAGGGCCCCGTGCTCGATCTCTACGCCGGAGTGGGCCTGTTCTCGGTCGCGCTGGCCGCGACGACCGATGTGCACGTGACAGCCGTGGAAGGCGATCGATCGAGCGGCGCGGATCTCGTGGAGAACGCCCGCCCCTACGCGCCGCGCCTGGAGCCGATCGTCAGGAGCGTGGAGGATTACCTCCGCAGGACGACCGCGCGCGCCGCCACCATCGTGATCGATCCGCCTCGAACGGGTGTGTCGAAGGAGGCGATTCTCAACGTGATTCGGCAGCAGGCACCGCGGGTGGTCTACGTATCGTGCGATCCGCCGACGCTCGCGCGCGACGCGCGGCGCCTACTCGACGCGGGATACGCGCTGGAGCGGCTCCGCGCGTTCGACTTCTTTCCGAATACGCCGCACGTCGAGACGCTCGTCAGCTTCTACCGCGCTTCGGCGCGCTGACGCGCCGCCCGCACGAACGCGTCGAAGAGCGCGCCGAACCGGCCCGTCCTCCAGAAGTTCTCCGGATGCCACTGGACGCCGAGGCAGAACGCGCCCTCCGGCCGCTCAATCGCTTCGACGATGCCGTCGGGCGAGTGCGCCGACGCGACCAGCGACGGCGCGACCTCCGCGACGGATTGATGATGCCGGCTGTTGACGCCGCAGCGCTCCAGATCGAGCGCGAAGCCCATCGCGCCGGCGAGGCGGCTCCCTTCGGCGACGCGGATTGGATGCGCGACGGCATCCTTCTGCTCGGTTATCGAGTGGGGGAGCTCTGATTCGACGGCGCTCGGGATGTCCTGCACGAGGCTGCCGCCCGCCGCGACGTTGAGGATCTGCGCGCCTCGGCAGATCGCGAAGACCGGCACATCCTGTTCGAGCGCCTGTCGGGTCAACGGGATCTCGAAGGCGTCGCGCGCGGCGTCCACGTCGGTGGTTGGGTGGGGGGCCTGCCCGTAGAGCGCGGGTTCGACGTCGGGTCCGCCCGTCAGGAGGAGGCCGTCGATACGCGTGAGGACGTCTGCGGGATCGTCGTCCGCTTCGAGCACGAGCGGTTCGCCGCCAGCACGGAGGACGGATTCGATGTAGTCGTCGAGCGTCGAGCAGCGGGTAAGGCCGATTACCGGTTTCATTGAAGTTGACCAGGCGCCTCTAAAAGAGGCGCCCTACATCCGATCAGGAATCTCGCATCCCATGAGCGAGAGCGCCGTGGTGATCTGGCGGCGATAATACTCCACCACCGCGGCGCGCCAGGTACGGACGTCCTTGCGCTCCTCGTTCAGGATCGAGAAACGGTGATAGAACCCGTTGAACTGCTGCGCGAGCGCGAACGCATATTTCGCCAGCACGGACAGTTCCAGCGTGCGCACCGCCTGATCGACGACTTCGTCGAGGCGCGCGGCCTCGAACGCCAGCGCCCAGAGCTCGTCGGCGTCTTCGGAGCCGTCCGCCAGGCTTGCCGGAGCCGTGGCCTCCAGCGCCGCGATGACGGCCGCGGCGTCGACGCTCTCGCGATCCTTCAGCTTCGCGAAGATGTTGTTCGCGCGCACGGCGGCATACTGGAGATACGGCCCGCTCTCTCCTTCGAAGCTCAACGCCTCGTCGATGTCGAACGCGATGACCTTGCCCCGCGAGAACTTCACCATGAAGTAGCGCACCGCGGCGGTGGCGATGATGTCTCCGGTCCGGCGCACCTCCGTATCCGAGAGTTCCGGATTCCGCTTCGAAACTTCCTCTCTCGCCTTCTGCGACAGGCGATCGAGCAGGTCGTCGGCCTTGACACCAAGACCCTTCCGCCCGGACACTTCGACGAACGGCCTCCCCGACTCGTCGCTCGTGTCGTAGCCAAGCTCTCGCGCCGTTTCGTGCGAGAGCGCGACCATCTCGTACGAATAGTGGACCGAGTTCTTCGCCTGCTCGGCATATCCGAGCACGGCCAGCGCCTGCTTCAACAGCTTCTGGAGATACGATTGCCGCGTGTCGATGACGTTGCACACCATCGACGCGTGTCCGAACGGCGGAGCGTCGCCGGCACCATCCGACGAGGTCGTGGACCACAAGGGCCGTCCGCCGTTCTGGTGAGAGAAGACGCGGTAGAAGAAATCCCGGCCGAGCAGCCCAAATTTCCAGAGCTGGTACGCCATGTCCTTCCCGACGTACGTCACCGTTCCGTCCGAGCGGACGATGACCTTCTCGCGCGATTCCTTGCCCGATTCTTCCGCGGCGTCTTCCGGCTCGTCGCCCGCCTCTTCGTCTTCTATCCGCATCACCCAGCAGCCCGCGAGCTTTCCCTCGGTCTGCAGGAAGACGGCGCCGCTCTTCTTGAGGAACTCGAACGCGTGCGCCCAGAAGTGCAGCCGCAGGATGTCACCTTCCCATGTGAGCAGGTCGTATTCGATGTTCATCCGCTTCATCGTGGCGAGATGGCATCGCACGATTCGATCTGCGATGAAGGCTGCCATCTCCGACGTGTCGTTGCCGCCATGCTCGATGGCGTGGAGCGCTTGTCCGCGGATGGTCAGGCGTGCCTTGTCTTCCTCGTACCACTCCGTCACGCGGGCGTAGAGGTCCCAGCAGTAGTAGTCGAACCGCGTCGACTCGGCGAGCGCCTTGACGTTCGCCACTGTCCGATGTTCCACCTCGCGAAAGCCGACGACGACGTCGGCGACCTGGACGCCGGTGTCGTCGATGTAGTTCTGGATTTCGACGGGGCGCCCTTGGAAGCGGAGCAGCCGTCCGAAGGCATCGCCCAGAGCGGCATTGCGCAGATGGCCGATGTGCGCCGCCTTGTTGGGGTTGATGGCGGTGTGCTCGACGATGACTTTCTGTGCGTTCGCCTGTGGTCCTTCCGCCTGAAGGGGGACGCCACGAGAGGGCTCAAACCCGTGGCTTCCGCCTTCAGGCGGAAGGACAGACGTCCACCGCTTCACCCAGTACGGACGATCCAGAAAGAAGTTGACATAGCCGTTGGGCGCGGCTTCGATGCGCGAAAAGCCGTCGACGGTGCCGAGTGCTGCAACGATCTCCTGCGCGATCGCGCGCGGCGCCTTGCGCAGCCGGCGCGCCAGCGCGAACGCGATCGGCACCGCCACATCCCCGAGTGCGCGGCGGGGAGGCGCTTCGAGCGACATATCGGACACGACGGGGTCGTCGGCGGGAATGCCGTACACCCGTGCGACCGACTCGGCCATACGGCTGCGAACGAGATCGTGAATCGGAAGAATCATCAGGGCTGCTGCGGAGTGGTAAATTAGTTCGTGATAGGATTTTGCGGCGGTTCCGTATTCCCCTCAATCCAGGCCCGGGCGCGCGCGTAATCATGCGGCGTGTTGAGATTCACGAACAGCCGTCCGTCCGGATCGTACGCCGCGAGCGCCGCCCCCTCCAGCTCGCGCACCCGTATCTCCCGCGCCAGGTCGGAGACCTGCAGCTCGCCGCGATCGATTCGCGTCCTTGCGGAGGCCGCGCAGCGGCGGTGATAGACGGCGCACAGCGGCTCGAGGCCGCGCGGCGACCGGGGAATCACGGCGTCCACGTCGTCCGTCAGGTCGCCGACGAGGCGCTCCAACAGCGCGGCCGAGACGAACGGGAGATCGCACGCCACGATCAGCACGACGTCAGATCGGGCGCGCACGAGCGCCGTATAGATGCCGCCCAGAGCGCCCGCGCCGGGGATGACGTCCGGAAGAACGGGAAGCCGCAGCGTCGCGTATCGCGCGGGATCGTTGCCGACGATCACGATGTCGTCGGTCACGCCCGAGAGCGCCGCGAGCTGACGATCGATGACGCGCGCCGCGCCGAGGCGCAGGGCGGCTTTGTCCGCGCCGCCGAAGCGCCGCGCCCGGCCGCCGGCGAGAATGGCCGCCGAGACACGAGGCCGCACGCCCGACAGTATCACGCCGCCCTCCTATGAGCGAACCCCGTATTGGACGCGTTCTGGTCGCCAGCCTGCATCAATCGATCGCGGATCTGCTGCCCGCGCGCCTCGAGTTCTACGAGAACTGGCTGAACGCCTCCGGACTGCGCGACGGCACGATCGGGCTCGCGCCGCTCTCGGCGGTGCTCAGTTTCCTCCGCAGCGAGGGAGAGGCGTACAATCCGATCACGGCACGAGCCGGCGAGTATGCCGCGGCCTGGACGATCGACAACGTCGCGCCGCTCGAACGCCGCGTCATCCGCGCGCTGCCGATGCCGTTGCGGGCGCGCGCGGCCCTGCGGACCGGCCGGGCGCTCGTGCGCGGCACGTATCCGGGTTCTCGTGCCATCACGAGGATGAAGCGCGGCTCGATCGCGATCGACCTGCGCGGGTCGCTCTTCTGTGAAGTGCGCGAAGCGACGATGCTGCCGCTGTGCGGATTCTATGCGTCGGCGTTCGCGCGCGTGCTGCACCTGCTGGACGTCGGGGCCGACGTGCGGGTCAATCACTGCCGCGCCTCGGGCGGGCAGAAGGGATGCCTGCTGCTGGCGACGCTGAACGGGCGCCAGTCGGACAGCGCCGTGGCCGCCTGATGGTGGGCGCGCTTGTCCTGGCGCTGACCGTTGCCGCCGCCGCGCAAGCGGCGGGGACCAGCTCCGCTGCGGGCGGCCAGCCGCCCATCGCTCCCGTTCCAGCCATCGCGTCGGCGCCGCGGATTCTGATTGCGCCTTTCGAAACGCCGCCGCACGACAGCCGCGCGTACTGGCTCGGGGAAGCCGTGCCGCTGCTCATGACCGACGACATCGACGCGCGCGGGTTCGGCGCCATCTCCCGCGCCGCTCGTGAACGTGCGTACGAGCAGTTGCACCTGCCGCCACACGCGGTGCTCAGCCGGGCGACGGTCATCCGCGTGGGGCAGCTCGCCGGTGCCTCCCAGGTCATCGTCGGCGACGTGTCGATCGACGGGGACACGCTGGTCGTTCACGCGCGTCCGATTCGGATCGACGTCGGCCGCGCGGGTCCGGAGATCAGCGAGCGGGGACCGCTGAAGGACGTGTTCGCGCTCGCGCGCCGCGTGGCGCGACGCGCCGTAACGGGCGGCGACGCGATTGACCCGTTGCCGCCGCCGCTCGAGGCCTTCGAACAGTACGTGAAGGGGCTGCTCGCGGAACAGCCCGCCACCCAGGCGTCGTTTCTCGAGACGGCGATCAAGCTCGACCGGTCATACGATCGCGCGCGTCTCGCGCTCTGGGATGTTCGCACGACCCAGGGCGACCACGCGGCCGCGCTCGCCGCCGTTCGCCCCGTCCCGGCTTCGTCGCCGATGGCCCGGCGCGCGCGGTTCCGGAGCGCCGTCTCCCTAATCGCGCTGCGGCAGTACGACGAGGCGTTCGGAATCCTGAAGGCGCTGGAAGCAGAACGCAACGAGGCCGCCGTGCTGAACAACCTCGGCGTCGTCCAGATTCGGCGCGGTTCCCCGCCAGAGAGCGGGAAGGCGGCGTATTACCTGACCAAGGCGGCGAACGCCGAGCCGGACGATCCCAATCTCCTGTTCAATCTCGGCTACTCCTACGCGCTGGATCGGGACCCGCAGGCGGCGATCTACTGGCTTCGCGAGGCGCTCCGGAGAAACCCGGCCGACGGCGACGCGCATATCGTGCTCGCGGCGGCGCTGGAGCAGGCGGGCCGCGAGACCGAGGCGTCCCGCGAACGTGAGCTGGCGGCGCAGCTCAACTCGCAGTACGCTGACGCCAGCAGGCGCGAGGCGCTGCCCCGCGGCCTCGAGCGCGTCCGCGAGGATCTCGAATCGCGGCCCGACCTGGCCATCGACCAGGCGATTACGAGCACGACACAGCGCGATCAGCGCGACGTCGCCCAGTTCCACCTCGATCGCGGGCGCCGTCTCTTCGAGCACGAGCAGGATCGCGAAGCGATGGCGGAGCTGCGCCGGGCGGTGTTCCTGTCGCCGTACGAAGCCGAGGCGCACCTGCTCATCGGCCGCATTCACCTCCGGGCGAGTCGCCCGAAGGAAGCGGTCGATGCGTTGAAGATTTCGATCTGGAGCCGCGACAGCGCCGCCGCGCACGCCGCGCTCGCGGAAGCGTTTCTGCAGCTCAAGGACGCAGCCGCCGCGCGTGCCGAGCTCCAGCGGGCGCTTGCCCTCGACCCCGCGCTTCCCGAGGCTCGCCGGCTGCAGGAGCGCCTCTCGCGTTGATGGTGAAGTGCATTTCGCTGTTCGGCATCGTCGTAGCGACGGGTCTCGTCGCAGCGGCCGACACGCGCCCGGTCGTGGAGACGGCGACCTTTGACGGCATCATCCATCCCGTGTCGGCCGAGTTCATCCGCGGCGCGATTGCGCGCGCGGATGCCGAGGGGGCCGCGCTCTTCGTCCTGACGCTGCACACGCCCGGCGGGCTGCTCGATTCCACCCGCGACATCAACAACGCCATCATCAACGCGAAGACGCCGATCGCCGTCTACGTCGGCCCGGCGGGGAACCGCGCCGCATCCGCCGGGTTTCTGATCACGATGGCCGCGGACGTCGCCGCGATGGCGCCGGGCACGCACATCGGCGCCGCGCATCCCGTGCAGGGCAACGGCGAGAAGATGGACGAGGTGATGGCGAAGAAGGCCGCATCCGACACGGCGGCCTACGCCCGCACGCTCGCTACGCAGCGGGGGCGCAACGTCACGCTCGTGGAACAGGCCGTCCTCGAGAGCCGGTCCTACACCGAGCAGGAAGCGATGAAGGCGTCCCCTCCACTCATCGACGTCATCGCATCGGACGTCCCGGATCTCCTTCGAAAGCTCGACGGGCGCGAGATCCGCCGATTCAACGGCGCGAAGACGACGCTGCATCTCGCGAATGCGGACGTCCGGGTGATCACGATGACGCGCTCCCAGCAAATCCTCAGCGCGATTGCCCATCCCCAGATTGCGTACCTCTTGCTCACCCTCGGGA
>JBKPTE010000145.1:0-29777 GCA_046735335.1 Acidobacteriota bacterium
AGATGCCTGGTTCGGCATCGGTGGCGCGGGGGGCATCACGGGCGGTAGCGGCGCCGGCATCTTCGCCTGCGGCTCCGGCTGCGGCGCCGGCGCCGGATGAACAGGAACGGCGGCGACCGGCTCGGGGCTGACGCGAGGCGCGGGTTGCGGAGGCGGCGTCAGGAATTCGCTCGCGAACTCGCTCACCGCGGCAGGCGCGGCCGGAGCCTGAACTGCGGGCGCGACGAATGGCGGCGCCGGCGTGTTTGGAACCGGAAGCGGCATCGGCTCGAGCAGTGCGGCGATGTAACGGGACAGGAACGTTTCGAGCGCCACCGGCGCGGCAACAATCCCCGTGTCGTCGGAGAGCACGTCCTCGAGCGCGACCTGCGCCTCGGTCGCGGACGCGAATCCGTGACGGGAATCGAGCTGCAGCGCGCGCGCGAGCCACGCGCGCAGCGTCGACGGCAGCGGCTGCTCTTCGCCCATTGCCGACTTCGCGCGCGCCTCGTGGAGGAGGGCGGCGATCCGGTTCGGATACTCGTCGTTCCCGAGCGGGCGTCCGAGGATCAGCGCGAGCGCGACGAGCCCGATCGCCGTCACGTCTGCGCGATGGTCGAAGCGCGGCGCGCCGGCCGAAGGCGGAAGCCCGACGCGGAGGTCGTGCCAGAGGCGATCGCGGTTGTACTGCAGCTGCTCGACGGCCGACCCGAGCACGTGCTCCGCGATGACGAGCCGCGCGTGCGGCGTCACGACGAGCCGCTCGGGCGCAATCAGGCCGTGCGCGACGTCGCGCGCGTTCTCGTGGAGCAGCGCGACGGACGGCACGAGCTGGCGAATCAGGCAGAGCGCAGCGCTCAAGTCGAGGTGCAGGCGGCGCTCCGAGGCGACGCGCAGGATCTCCGACAGCCGCGTGCCTTCGACATGGTCTGACACGATCGCAAGCCCGCCGGGATGCCGATCCACGCGGCGAACGCGCGCGTAGTACGCATGGCGGAAATTCGCGAGCCGGGCGGCGCGCTCGCGCAGCGCGAACTCGAACGAGGGCACGGCCAGGAGCTGCGGCCTCAGGCGAAGTATCTGCAGCAGGTCGCCCGTCGCGCCGTCGACGGCAACCACGCGGTCGCCGAGACCGTCGGAGAAGAGCGGCGCTTCAGGGCGCTCGGAGGACGCAGGCACGCTGGTCATAGGGTTCGGTGCAGCTTTCGTCTGCCGGCCGGACCGGCAGCAAACGGGGTCGCTTCGACGGACGTCTCGCGTGCGCGCGTGCAACGGCCGCACCGGAAACGGCATCAGCGCCGTGGGATGCGCCAACCCGCTGGCGCAGCGGCACTTCGGGCCTGGTTGCGGCCGTGAAACGCGCTCGGACCGTTTACATCGCTGTCGACCGAATTGCGAATCCGTGATCGCGCCTTGCGCGCGTCGTGGCCGCGTCGCTATGCTGGGCACGCTTGCCGTCCCGGGCAGTCTCTCGCCGACAGTTCATCGTTCCCGCGGTTTACCTGGCCATCACGCTGGTGTGGACGTGGCCGCTGGCGATGCATCTCGGAAACCGGTTCACGCACGATCCGGGCGATCCGCTGCTCGTGACGTACCTGCTCTGGTGGAATGCCCACGCCGTGCCGTTCACGCAGGCATGGTGGAACGCGCCGTTCTTCCGGCCGCTGCCCGACGCGCTCGCGCTGACGGAACACTTCGCCGGCCTGTGGCCGTTCGCCGCGCCACTCCAGTGGGCCGGCGCCACACCGCTTGCGGCGTACAACCTGATTCTGATCGCGTCCATCTGGTGGAGCGGCACCGCCGCGCACGCGCTCGTCCGCAGGCTCACGGCCAGCACCGCCGCCTGCTACTGTGCGGGGCTGGCGTTCGCGTTCGCGCCGTACCGAACGAGCCAGATGGGCCACCTGCAGATGTACGCGTGCTGGTGGCTGCCCGTCCTGTTTCTCGCGCTGCACGCGTACATCGAAACCGGGCACGCGCGGTGGCTCGTCGTGTTTGGGGCCGCGTGGCTCCTTCAGACGCTGACGAACGGCTACTTCATCCTCTTCCTTCCGGTCGTCCTTGCCGCGTGGCTCCTGTGTTTCACCTCATGGCGCTCCCATGCGCGGCGCGCAGTCTCCATCGCCATCGTCTGGGCCGTCGCGTCGTTCCCGCTCGTGCTGGTGCTGCTCGAATACCGGCGGGTGCAAACCCACCTCGGACTGTTCCGCGCGCGGTCGGACATGGTGTTCTACAGCGCCACGTTCCCGTCGTTCCTGAGCGCTACGCCGCTGCTCCGCTTCTGGCACACGCCGCCGCCGGCGACGACGGAGGTGTACTTGTTCCCCGGCGTCACGGTGCTCGCGCTCATCGTGCTCGGCGCTGCCGCCGGTCTTCGCTCGCGCGCCTTCCTCTTCTATGCAATCGGCGCTGCCGCACTCGCGCTGCTGTGTCTCGGACCGGCGCGCGAGCCGGTCTCGTTCGCCGTCCTCTGGCATCCCTACGAAGCGCTCGCCCGGCTCCCGGGATACAACGGCATCCGCGTGCCGGCGCGGTTCTTCATGATCGCCGCCCTCTTCCTCGCGGTCGCATCCGGTCTCGCGTTCGCGTATCTCACGCCGCGGGTTCGCAGTCGCCGCGTGCTGGCATCCCTGGTCTTTGCGGGCCTTGCCGTCGACGGCGCAATCGACCACATGCCGCTGGGGATCCCTCCGGGGCAGCTCGGCATCTCGGAAACGGGCGCTCAGGTGATGTCGCTCCCCTTCGAGGATTCCTATCTGACCCTCCGGACGATGTACCAGGCGATGGCGCACGGGATGCCGGTGATCAACGGATACGCCGGGTATGTGCCGCCGCACGCCGCCGTGATCCAATGGGCGCTGCGGCGGCAGGATGCGTCCGTGCTTCGTGAGCTGCAGCGCGGCCATCCTTTATATGTGATCGTCTCCTCGGCCGAGGAAGGCGCTCTGTGGAGCCGGTTCGTGTCATCCCAGCCGGGAGCCGAGCTCCTGGGGGTCCACGGCGGTGGGACCGTGTTCAAGCTCCCGGCGAGGCCATTTTCGCGTCCGATCGTGCCGGGCGCATCGATCGCTGCATCGCAGGCCGCCGATCGCTACGCGATCACGCTCTCGTTCGCCGCGCCGCACACCGTGCGCGTCGTCGACATCCGGACGAGCGGGCATTTCCTGGATCTGCCGAGGCAACTCCACATCGAGGCGTCGATGGACGGCGTCAACTGGACTCTCGTGTTCGATGAAGGCCCCGGCGGCGCGGCGCTCGCGGGCGCGCTGGCCGTTCCCCGCGAAATCCCGCTCCGCATCGTCCTGCCGGATGTAACGGCGAGCTACCTTCGCGTAAACGTGCCGCGCCTCGGCCTAGGGTCGGTAACCGCGCACGAGCCGTAGCGCGCAACTTCAGTTGTGCGAACCGCGCCGACTCCGCGCCGCCTGCTCGCGCGTGAAGGCTGCACGCTCGCGCGCCTCGGGCTCGACGAGCAGGTCCTCGACAGGCCACGGCAGGCGCCATGTCCAGTTCTCGTCGCTCACGATTGCCGGAGTGTTGATGCGATCGCGCCAGCCGAACACGTCCTGGATGGGCAGCAGCACGAGATCCGCGTTCGACGCGAACAGCAGCCGCAGCAGCGCGTCGCGAACGGCGGCATCAAAGGATGCGCGAGGATCGCACCCGAGATCGCGCAGATACGGAATCTCCACGACAGCAGAGCGCTCCTCTTCGCTTGCGGCATCCCACCACTCCGCGAGCGTCTCGGTATCGTGCGTGCCCGTCGTCGCCACCGCGCATGCTGGATAGCGAAGCGGATCACGGAATGGTTGCCCCTCCGCGTCCCACTCGCGCTCCCATCGGAGCACCTTGTATCCAGGCACGGCCTGTTTGGCCAGCGCCGCGCGGACGAAGTCGGGAATCACGCCGAGGTCCTCGGCAATCACCCGCGCGCCGGAGGCGGTGAACAACGTCAAGAGCTTCGTGCCCTGTGCAATCTCTTCCTCTTCGCCGGCGGGGACGAACGCCGCGGTGCCGTCCTGCTCGCGTACGTACGTCCTGAAGAAGCCGACGAGGTGATCGACGCGATATCCGTCGTACAACGCACGGCTCCGTCGCGCGCGCGCCGCGAGCCACGCGTACCCGCTTGCCGCGACCTCGGGCCATCGATATGCGGGAAAGCCCCAATCCTGGCCCGTCGACGAAAACGCGTCCGGCGGTGTGCCGACGCTTGCGTCGAACCGGAAGTCCTGCTGGCGCGACCACACGTCGGCGCTGTTGCCGCTCACCATGAACGGGAAATCGCCGAACACGCCGACGCCGGCGCGGGCGCGCATCTCGCGCCACTGGTCGGCGGCGATCCATTGGAGATACGCGTAATACGGGATCTCGTCCGACAGCTCGCGTCTGGCGCGTTCGAGGGCATCCGGATCGCGGTCGCGGAGCGGCGGATCCCAATCGCGCCAGTGCCGGCCGCGGTAACGGGCATGCAGCGCGCGAAAGAGGGTGTAGTCGTGCAGCCACCAGGCCTCGCGCTCGACGAACGCCCGCAACTCGCGTGCACGCGGACCGTCCGCATCCAACTCGACGGCGCGAAATCTGTCGAAGGCCGCACGGAAGATGCGTTCCTTGACGACGCGGACCGGCTCGTAGGCGACCGAACGCGATCGCCGGGCCTCGTCGAGCTGGCCCCGCTCCGTCGCGTCGAGCCGCGCCTCCCCGCCGAGCGCAACGACGTCCTGCACCGCCGCGGGTGCGATGAACAACGGATCGATCGCCATCGCGCTCGACGCGGAGTACGGCGAGCTCTGTCCGTCCGCCATCTCGTTCACCGGCAGCAGCTGCACGAAGCCGAACCCCGCCTCGCGCATCCACTCCGCGAGGCGCACCAGGTCCGGAATCTCGCCGACACCCCAGCTCTCGCGCGAGGGGATCGAGAACAACGGAACCAGCAGCCCCGCGTGACGGCCGGTTCGAAAATCAGGCAGCACGCGTCCGCTCCAGAACGATCTCGATGCCTCGGGTGAACACGGGCTGTTCCGGCAGAAGACTCACGACGAGAAATGCTTCAGAAGGAAAATCGAAGAAGAATCCGGGGTGCACGAGTACACCGCCGCGCTCCAGCAGATCCAGCACCACTGTCTCCTCGCTCGACACGGCCGGCACACGCACGACCGCCGACCAGCCGGCATCGGCTTCGAGCACGGTGAGGCTGTGCAAGTCTGCAGCCATCCGCCGCAGAGTTCGATCGTTTTCCCGAATACGCGCCAGAATCGCGTCTCGCACCGGACGGCTCTCGTGCAGCAGCCGCGGCAGCGCACACTGCACGGGCGTCGACACGGACAAGTACGTATCGGCAATCAGCTCGAGACGATCGAGCGCCTCCTCGACGAGATCGGCGGGGCCATCGACGCCAATCCATCCGAGCTTCACCTGAGGGAGCCCCGCGCTCTTCGACAGGCCTCCGAGCCGGAATTGCAGGCACCCGCTGCTCTGCAGGGGAGCAGGCAAACCTTCCCGCAGCGGATAGTCGCAGAACACCTCGTCGATGATCAACGCCGCGCCGCGCGCGCGGCACCGCTCGACGAGTCCGGACATGTCCCCGTGGTCGACGACGGAGCCCGTGGGGTTGTTCGGGCTCACGACGAGAACGGCACGCGTGTCGGACGTCCATTGACGGTCCACGATCTGGAAATCAACGGTCCAGGGGCCGTGATAGTCCAGCGCGTACCGGCGCTGCTGAACTCCGTCGAGACGCGTGAGGTGATCGAACAGCGGATAACTCGGAACCGGCGTCAGAACTGCGCCAGCGCCCGCATCGCACAACAGCTTGAACAGGAGCGAGTACGCCTCGCTCGTGCTCGCGGTGAGGACGATCTGACGGGCCGGAATCCTGATGCCGCGGCGCTCGAATTCAGCGGCAACCGCTTCCCGCGCCGTGATCAGCCCCAGCGGCTCAGGAACGTAGGTCAGGCCTGCCGGATCCGCGAGGGACATCAGCAGATCTCGCGGATACGGCAGACTCACGCGCGTCGGGTTCGTGACGGTGAGGTCGACGATCGGCGTACGGCCGCGAATGCGGGACAGCGCGGCCGCGACGCGATTCGGTTCACGCTCGGCCGGCACGCGATCCGAGAACATCCTCCTTAGAGTATTAGAATCGTCCGAATGAAGACGACGATTGGTCGCTGGCTGCTTGGAGCCATCCTGCTCACTGCGGCTCCGACGCTTCGAGCGCAGGCTCCCGCAACTGCGCCTGCCGGACCGCGCTTCGACGTCGCGTTCACGCAATTCACGCTGCCGAACGGCCTGCACGTGATTCTGCACGAAGATCACACGGTCCCGCTCCTCACCGTGAACGTCTGGTACCACGTCGGATCCGCGCGCGAAAAGCCGGGCCGCACCGGGTTCGCGCACCTGTTCGAGCACCTGATGTTCATGGGATCGGGACACGTGAAGTACGGCGCCTTCGATCAACTGCTCGAAGCCGCCGGCGGCACGAACAACGCGTCGACCGGCGACGACCGCACGAACTACTACATCGACGTCCCCTCGAATGCGCTCGACCTCGCGCTGTATCTCGAATCGGATCGGATGGGCTATCTGCTGGACGCGATGTCGCCGAAGACCGTCGACGCGCAGCGCGACGTCGTAAAGAACGAACGGCGCGAGAACTACGAGAACGCGCCGTATGGCATGGCGTCGATCGCGATCGCGGAGATGCTCTATCCGCAAGGGCACCCATACCGATGGCCCACGATCGGATCGATGGAAGATCTTTCGGCGGCGAGCTACGAAGATGTCCTCGAGTTCTTCCGGCGGTACTACGAGCCGGCGAACGCCAGCCTCGTCATCGCCGGCGACATCGACACCACGGCCGCGAAGGCGTCGGTGGAGAAGTGGTTTTCCGACGTGAGGCCGGGGTCCGGCCCGATCCCTCCAATCGACTATCCACACGCCTTCCTCACGGAGACGCACCGGAAGACGATTCACGATCGCGTACAGCTGCCCCGGCTGTACCTCGATTGGATTACCCCGCCCCTCCTCTCGCCCGGCGACGCGGAGCTGGACATGATCGCCCTCGTGCTCGCCGGAGGAAAGAACTCGCGGCTCTACAAGCGCCTCGTCTACGAGCTGCAGATCGCGCAGGACGTGTCCGCCGGACAGGCGTCGCAGCGCCTCAACTCCCAGTTCGAGATCACGGTGACGGCGAAACCTCCGGAGCCCGGTACGACCGTTGACGCGACGATGGACAGGATTCGCGGCATCGTCGACGAAGAGATCCGTAAACTGCAGGAGTCGGCGCCGGACCAGCGTGAGTTCGAGCGGGCACTCAATCAGGTTGAGGCGTCGTTCTACGATCGCATGGAGCGCGTCGGCGGCTTCGGCGGGGTCGGCGATCAGTTGAACGCGTACGACTTCAACGCGGGTAACGCCGGGTACTTCAACGAGGACCTGTCGAGATATCGCGCGCTGTCGCCTGCGGACCTCCAGGCGATCGCGACGCGGTATCTGCCGCTCGATCGCCGCGTCGAGCTGATCGTGGAGCCGGCGAAATGAGGCGCGTCATCTCGATCGTTTCGACCCTGGCACTGTTCATCGCGGCGTCGCTCGCCGTTTTCGCGCAGCAGGCGCCGGACCGATCGCACCCGCCCGCTATCGGGCCGGTCCCGGCGGTCCACGTGCCGGCCGTGGAGAAGCGGACGCTGTCGAACGGCCTTCCCGTGTGGGTCGTCGGGATGCACAAGGTCCCGACCGTGCAGATCGAGCTTGCCGTTCGTGCAGGCAGCGGAACCGATCCCGAGGGCAAGTTCGGCCTGGCGAGCCTCACCGCCGACATGCTGGACGAAGGCGCCGGAGATCGAACCGCGCTGCAGATCGCCGACGTCATCGATTTTCTCGGGGCGGACCTGACGACAACGGCAGCCGTGGACGCCGCGTTCGCCGATCTGCACGTCCCCATCGCGCGGCTCGCCGATGCGCTTCCGGTCCTCGCGGATGTCGTCGCGCGCCCAACCTTTCCCGATGCCGAACTGAAGAGGGTCCGCGAGGAGCGGCTGACATCGCTGATTCAGGCGCGCGACGATCCGGAGCAGCTCGTTCGATTCGCGTTTCCGCGGATCGTCTACGGACCGCATCATCGATACGGCACGGCTCAAATCGGAACCGCGGCGTCATTACAGGGATTCACGGTTGCGGACGTGAAAGCGTTTCACGCCGAGCGGTATCGTCCGTCGAACGCCACGCTGGTCGTCGCGGGCGATACGGACGCGAACACGATCGTTCCGATGCTCGAACGGACGCTCGGGCAGTGGAAGGGCGGAGCGACCACCACGCCGGCAGCCGTTCCGAACGCGCCGCAGCTCACTTCCCGTCACGTGTACATCGTCGACAAGCCAGGTGCGGCGCAGTCGCAGATCCAGATCGGCTGGGTCGGCGTCGCGCGGTCCACGCCGGACTACTTCGCGCTGCGCGTGCTGAACACGATCCTTGGCGAGACGTTCACGTCGCGGCTGAACGCGAATCTCCGCGAAGAGCACGGCTACACGTACGGCGCCGCATCGACGTTCGACATGCGGCAGGCCGCGGGGCCGTTCTACGCGGCCGCGGGAGTGCAGACCGACAAGACGTCCGACGCGCTGAAGGAGTTCTTCAACGAGCTGACACGCATTCATCAGCCCATAGGGCCGGAAGAACTCGCCAAGGCCAAGAGCTTTCTCGCCCTCCAACTCCCCCGCGTCTTCGAAACGACGAGGCGGGTTGCCGGCGCGTTCTCGCAGATCTTCGTCTACAATCTCCCGCCGGATTACTACGACACTTACGGCCAGCACGTGGCTGCCATCACCACCGGCGACGTGAAGCGCGTGGGCGACAAGTACATCCAGCCGGATAAGTTCGCCGTCGTCATCGTCGGCGACCGGAAGGTCATCGAGGCGGGCGTCCGCGCGTTGAACCTCGGGCCGGTCTCTGTCGTGAGCGCCGAAGACGTGATGAAATAGACCATGCAGCTGGCCTTCGACGAGTTGCGCCGGTACACGCAGGAAGAGCGGGAGAAGTGGCGTGCGTGGTTCGCGTCACATCCTGACGCGCTTGCGGTCGAAGTGCAGCCAGGCGGCCGATTTCCAACGGTCGGCTCCCTCATCGACCACATCTTCTTGGTGGAGCGCCGGCATCTTCAGCGGCTGCACGGCGCACCGCTCGACACGCAGACGGGCCTGAGCGGCAGGCATGCGCCGCCGCTCTTCGACTACGGCGCGTCGGTCCGGCGTGAGCTGGATCAGTTCGTTGCGGAGCTGGATGCTGACGTCGCCGACGAGCCCAGAGCTTTCACGCTTGCCTCCGGCGCGACGCTGAGCGCCACGCCGCGCAAGCTCCTCTTCCACTGCCTGATTCACGAGACGCGGCACTGGGCGCAGATCGCGCTCGCGCTGCGGCGCGCAGGACTCGAGGCGCCAGGAGATCACGATCTGCTGTTCAGCAGGGCGCTGACGTAACGCGCGACCTTCGTATTCGTTTTGCAACCAAGACGCTGACGCCGAACGCGGCCGCGGCGGCGAGCAGCCCCAACATCGGGGGCGTCAGGCCGCCGACGCTCCCGGACGCCTGGCCGACAGCGATCGCCACCACGCCTCCTCCAATCGCCGCGAGCGCGTCGATGGCCCGCGGACGGCGAAGGTACAGTCCGGAGATGAGCGGCACGAACAGGCTCACCGCGACGATCGTGTAGAAGAGCGAGAGCGCGTCGATGATCGTCTTCGACACGAAGGCCACCGCAATCGCGAAGACGCCGCCGAGAACCGCCGCGGCCCGGGCGACGAACAGCACCTGCCGATCTTCGGCGTCGGGCCTGACGAACCGCTGGTACAGATCCTTCGAGAGCGATGTCGCCAGCATGAAGAGCGTCGCGTCCGCGGCGCTCACTTCCGCGGAGAAGACGGCCGCGAGCCCCAGCGCGCCAGCGGCAAACGGAACATCCCGCATGAAGAGGATCGGGAGCGCCAGTTCCCGATTCGCAAGCTCCGGATGCAGCACGCGGGCGGACAGCCCGAGCAGCGCGGGGACGAGCGCGTACGCGAAGAGCGCGAGCGCGTTCAGGCCGACGCCGACTCGTACGGCGCGCTCGTCGCGCGCGCCGTACACCTTCTGCAGCAGCCCGGGAGAGACGATGAAGTTCGGCGCCAGGAGCACCACGTACATCCATCCCGACGTGCCGTTTCGCCACGGGTTCCACATCGCCGGATCCGCAACCGCATCGTGCAGCGTTCCGAATCCGCCGACGGCGCTGAGCACGAGCGGCAGCGCGACGACGAATCCCAGCATCTTCACCGCAAGCTGCACGACGTTCACCGCCGCGGAGGACACGAGCCCGCCCGCGGCGAAGTACGCGATCACGAGCACGCCGCCAAGCGCGCAGCCCACGATCTTGGGCGCGCCCGTTACGACCTCGAGGATCCACGCGATGCCGATCAACTGCCCTGCCAGGATCGTGAGCGTCCCGACCCACAGCAGGACGGCAATGGTCGCGCGGACGCGCGCGTCGTAGCGCCACTCGAGAAAATCGCCTACCGTCCGCAGGTCGTGCGCGGCGGCGATGCGCCAGATCCGGGGACCGACCCAGAGCGCGAGGACGAGGGACCCGATCCCTGCGGAGCCGACCCACCACCAGGCCGCGAGGCCGTTCTGATAGCCAAGGCCGGCCGCGCCGACGGTCGATCCGACGCCGATGTTCGGCGCCAGCAGCGTCGCGAACAGCAGCCCCGGGCCAAGCCGCCGTCCGGCGACGAAGAAATCTCCGGTGCCGCGGACGCGCCTCGCGACCCAGAGGCCAAGCGCGATCTGGCCGGCGGAATACAAGACGATGATGAGAAGGTATGGCATCGGCGCCGGCTGCCCCGCCGGCACTCGCTATACTGAACGACGGACGCGATGCGATCGCACCAGCTTACAACGGCCATCCTGTCGGGCGCGCTGACCGTTGCCCTTGCCGCATCCGGCCCGGTGAGGCAGGATGCCAAGGCAGCCATGCGCGCAGCAGGCGTGACCTTCGCGACGCCGTCAGCGGACAACGCGACGCTGACCGCGATCGATGGCATCAAGGTCGGGCACTTCACGCGGACCGAACGGCCAACCGGTTGCACCGTCGTGTTCGTGAAGGACGGTACGGTGGGAGCGGTCGACGTCCGCGGCGGCGCGCCCGGCACGCGCGAGACCGATCTGCTGAATCCCGTGAACGAGGTGCAGATCGTCAACGCGATCGTGCTCGCGGGTGGGAGCGCCTACGGCCTCGACGCCGCGTCCGGCGTCGTACGCTGGCTGGACGAGCATCACATCGGCTATCCCGTCGGATCCGCCGGCGTGGTCCCGATCGTGCCCGCCGCGATTCTGATCGACCTCTGGTTCGGCGGCGATCCAAAGATCCGGCCCACCGCCGAGTGCGGCTATCGCGCGATCGAGGCCGCCACCGAAGCGCCGGTCCAGGAGGGCAACGTGGGCGCCGGCGCGGGCGCGACGATTGGCAAGTTCCACGGCGTCACGAGCAGCGGAAACGGCGGCCCGATGAAGGCGGGGATCGGATCGTCCGCCATCAAGCTGCCCAACGGTCTCATCGTTGCTGCGCTGGTCGCGGTGAACGCGTTCGGCGACATCATCGATCCCGAAACAGGAGCTGTCGTCGCCGGCGTACGCGGCTCCGACGGCAAGCTCGCGGACGCGCGTAAATTGCTGCGTCACATGGGATCGACCGGCGGACGCACCGGCGAGAACACCACGCTCGGCGTCGTCGCCACCAATGCGCGCCTCACGAAAGTGCAGGCGCAGAAGATGGCGCAGATGGCGCAGGACGGGTACGCACGTGCGATCTCGCCCATTCACACGCCGTACGACGGCGACACGATCTTCTCGCTCGCGACCGGCACGTGGGATGGCGATGCCAACTACGGCACGATCGGCGCGCTTGCGGCCGAAGCGATGGCCGATGCCGTGCTTCGCGCGGCGACACAGGCGTCCGCGTCGCACGGGCTGCCGTCCGCGCGGGAGCTGGGGACGATTCCCGCGCGCTTGGCGAAATGAGACGACGGGATGTGACCCGGCGCGATTTCCTGTGGACCGCGGCGGCGGGGTCTCTCGCGGCTTCGTTCCAGCGCCCCGTCATGGGCCAGGCGCCCGCGATCGTTTCCGCACCGGGGGCAAAGCCGTCAGCGCCGTTGGGTCTTGCAGCGGGCGACGCCGGCGCAGGACGTGCCATCATCTGGAGCCGCGCCGATCGACCGTCCCGGATGTTCGTCGAGTACGCGACGACCGAGCGCTTCCTGGATGCTCGGCGCGTGAGAGGACCGGCAGCGCTCGAGACGTCCGACTTCACCTGCCGCACCGTGCTGACGGAGCTGCCGCCGGGACAACGCGTCTTCTATCGGGTGCTCTTTCAGGATCTATCGGATCTGCGGACGTGGAGCGACCCTGTCGCCGGCAGCTTCACGACGCCGGCCTCGACGCCACGCGACCTCACGCTCGCGTGGTCCGCGGACACGGTTGGCCAGGGCTGGGGCAGGAATCCCGAGTGGGGCGGCCTGCGCCTGTACGACACGATTCGTCGCGCGCAGCCCGACGTGTTCATCAACGTCGGCGACACGATCTACGCCGATCAGCCGCTCGTGCCGGAAGTGAAGCTGGACGACGGGAGCGTCTGGAAGAACGTCGTCACGCCCGCGAAATCGAAAGTGGCGCAGACCATCGAGGACTTCCGCGGCTGTCACCAGTACAACCTCGTGGACGAGCACATGCGGCGGCTCACGTCCGAGGTGTCGCAGATCGTGATGTGGGACGACCACGAGGTTCGGGACAACTGGTACTGGGAGCGGCGCCAGGACAGCGACGCGCGCTACGAGGTCAAGTCCGTCGCGCTGCTGGCGGCGCGCGCACGGCAGGCGTTCTTCGAGCACTATCCGCTGCCGCTCGTCGGGGACGATCCGGAGCGCATCTATCGATCGATTCCGATGGGTCCGCTCGTCGAGGTGTTCGCGCTCGACATGCGGAGCTACAAGAGCGCGAACAGCGCGAATCGGCAGGGTGCGATGGGCGATGCCGCGGCGATCCTCGGCGCGCGGCAGCTTCACTGGTTGAAGGACGGGCTGACGAACAGCCGCGCGGTGTGGAAGATCGTCGCGGCTGATTTACCGCTCGCGCTCATCGTCCGCGACGGTCCGGATCTGTACGAAGCGGTCGCGAACGGCGATGCGGGCGTGCCGCTCGGCCGCGAGTTGGAGATTGCCGATCTGCTGCGTCATCTCAAGGCGCAGCGCGTCCGCAACGTCGTGTGGATTACCGCCGACGTCCACTACTGCGCGGCGCATCATTACGATCCCGCGCGCGCGACGTTCACCGAGTTCGATCCGTTCTGGGAATTCGTCGCGGGCCCGTTGAACGCCGGCACGTTCGGTCCCAACCAGCTCGATCCCACGTTCGGTCCGGAAGCAAGGTTCGTCGGCGTCCCGCCGGGCATGAAGGGCAACCGGCCGCCAAGCGATGGGTTCCAATTCTTCGGCACGCTGAAAGCGGACGCGCGTCAGCGGACCCTCACCGTGCAGTTGCACGACCTCTCCGGCCGCACGCTCTTCAGCGTCGAGCTGCCGCCGTCCTGAGGGCTCTGACCCCCAATCGGGGCAAATTGCCACAGTCGTGGGGTCAGAGCCCCGAGACGCCGCGGACGCGATGTCGCGTCGACGCAGGGACTTGCCGCGATCGCGCGGCCTGGAGCTCTGACCCCGAAGTACGCAGTTGTTGCGGACCTTGTGTCACGCCGCGTTCCGCCAGCGGCGGACGCCGGCCGCGAACGCCACACCAGCGGCGACGAACGGCACGATGCGCGTCATGTCCGACAGGACGGCCTTCGTATACGCGCTCGAGTGCATCACGCGGCCCTGGTTCACGCCGTGCGCGCGGCCATCGCGCTGCGGGCGATCGAGACTGCCTTCGCGCGGCTGCGTTCGATCGTGCGTCTTCTGCTGATCGAACATCGATCGTTCCATGTACAAATCGGTGAGCCGCGGCGCCAGGCGCCCCATCAGGACGTGGCTCTTCCCTGCCCCGCCGACCTGAATGTCGCGCACCGGCTTCTCCGCGCATCGGAGGATCACCTCGGCGACGACCTCGGGCGCATAGACTGGCGGCGGCAGCGCCGGTACCCCCTCGTCGAGATAGTTGCGCGCGTGCTCGGTGAACGGCGTGTTCGTCGCGGACGGTTTCACCAGCGTGACCGAGATGGGAATGTTGTCGTGCTCCAGCTCCATCCGAAGCGCATCGGTGTAGCCGGCGACCGCATGCTTCGACGCCGAGTAGATGCCCTGCAGCGGGATCGCGCGGTCCGAGACTTCGCTTCCGATGTTGATGATGGCGCCGCCTCCATGCTTCAGGAAGCGGACGGCCGTCCGGCAGCCATTCACGACGCCCCAGAAGTTCACGTCGAACAGCCGACGCTTGTCGGCCATGGGAACGTCGACGAGCTTGCCGTAGATCGACAGGCCGGCGTTGTTCACCCACGTATCGATGGAGCCGTACGTGCGGAGCGCGGCCTCGCCGAGCCGATCCATATCCTGCTCTTTCGAGACGTCCGCGGCGACGGCCATCGCGCGTCCACCGTTGGCGTTGATCTCCTCCGTCACTGCGCGCAGGTCCTCTTCGTTCCGCGCGCTGAGCACCACGCGTGCTCCCTGCCTTGCCGCGAGACGCGCGGTTGCCAGCCCGATCCCGCTCGACGCGCCGGTGATCACGATCACCTGTTCGCGCACGCGCTTGAGTTTCGGGCCGCTGGTCCTTCGGGCCATGGGATCTCCTTTCGCGTTTTCAGATGCTGCTCATCGAGAAGCAACCCACGCGCCGTGAGCGCACCTGAACCGTGACGCCGAGCCCATCCGCCCGATGTAGAATCGCGTTTGCCATCCACCCTGCGCCTCGCGCACTCGGAGTCTGTCCATATGATCGCCGCCCAATCCTTCGCACTCGTGCTCTGCGTCATGCTGGCTGCTCCAGCCGCCGCCCAACAGACGGACAAGCCTCAGGCCGAAAAGCCGCAGAACGAAAAGAACGAGACGCTCCCGTCGATTGCGGCCAAGACGAAGGGGCTGCAGAAGATGGACGGCTACATCCCGCTCTACTGGCAGCCCTCGACAGGCAAGCTGTTCCTGGAGATCGCCCGCTTCAATCAGGAACTGCTCTATCAGGTCTCGCTGCCTGCCGGCCTCGGATCGAACCCCGTCGGCCTCGATCGCGGTCAGCTCGGCGACTCGAGCATCGTCACCTTCGAGCGCATCGGGACGAAGATCCTGATGATGCAGCCGAACTACCAGTACCGCGCGATCACGAGGGACGAAGCGGAGCGCCGGGCCGTCGAGGACTCGTTTGCGCGCTCCGTGCTCTGGGGCTTCAAGGTCGAAGCCGAGGACGGCACGCGGGCCCTCGTCGATGCGACGGCGTTCTTCATGCGCGACGCGCATGGCGTCGTCGATCGGCTGCGCCAGGCGAAGCAGGGGAAATACAAGCTGGATGACAGCCGCAGCGCGTTGTACCTCGCGCGCACGAAAGCGTTTCCGAAGAATACGGAGGTGGAGTCGATCCTGACGTTCACGACGGACGAGGACCCCGGCCGCTACATCCGCCAGACGACGCCGACGCCCAGCGCGATCACGCTGCGCGAGCATCATTCGTTCGTCGAGCTGCCCGACGGAAATTACAAGCCGCGCCGCCTCGACCCTCGCGCGCCTTCGTTCGGGATCGAGTTCTACGATTACGCCTCGCCCATCAGTCAGCCGATCGAGAAGCGCTGGATCGAGCGCCACCGCCTCGAGAAGAAGGACCCGTCGGCGGCGACCTCCGAACCGGTCAAGCCCATCGTCTATTACGTGGACAACGGCGCCCCCGAGCCGATCCGTACGGCGCTCATCGAGGGCGCGTCGTGGTGGAACCAGGCGTTCGAGGCGGCCGGATTCCGGAACGCCTTTCAAGTGAAGGTCCTGCCGGCGGACGCCGACCCGATGGACCTCCGCTACAACATGATCAACTGGGTGCATCGATCGACACGCGGATGGTCGTACGGCGGCAGCATCACGGACCCGCGGACCGGCGAGATCATCAAAGGCAACGTGACGCTCGGGTCGCTGCGCGTGCGGCAGGACTTCACGATTGGCTCCGGCCTCATCCCGCAGTACGCCGAGGGAGACGACCCTCGCGCCTGCTTCGCCGACATGTCGCCCGACGCGTCCTATCTCGCCGCGCTCGACCCCACTGTCGACGCCACGGCAATGTCGCTCGCCAGGGTCCGGCAACTCGCCGCGCACGAGACAGGCCACACGCTCGGCTTCGCGCACAACTTCGCCGCGAGCACGTACGGACGCGCGTCGGTGATGGACTATCCGGCGCCGTGGGTCGACATCAAGAACGGCAAGCTCGATCTCTCGAACGCCTACGCGACCGGCATCGGCGAGTTCGACAAGTTCGCCGTGCGCTACGCCTACTCGCAATTCCCGGCGGACACCGACGAACCGGCGGCGCTCGAGCACATTCTGGAGGAAGCCGTCGGGAAGGGGATGCTCTATATCAGCGACGCCGACGCACGGCCGCTCAGCGGGGCGCATCCGCTGGCGAGCCTGTGGGACAGCGGGAGCGATCCCGTGGCAACGCTGAAGCACGAGATGGACGTGCGGCGCATCGGGCTCTCGGAATTCGGCCTGACGACGATCCCGGTGGGAACGCCGCTTTCGGATCTCGAAATGAAGCTGCTTCCGCTCTATCTGCACCACCGCTACCAGACGATCGCCGCAGCGAAATCCGTTGGTGGCGTGAACTTCACGTATACGGTGCGCACGCCGGGAGGGCCGAATCCGGGAACGGTCGCAGAGATCGTACCCGCGGCGCAGCAGCGCGCCGCGCTGACGGCGATCCTCGACACCATCTCGGTCGATACGCTGAAAATTCCTGAGCGGATCCTGAACCTGATTCCGCCGACCGCCTTCGGGTACGGCGGGGGGACTGCGGAACCATTCGAGCGGCGCACCGACCCAACGTTCGATGCGATCAGCGCAGCGACGATCGCGGCGGACATCTCCATCTCATCCCTGCTCAACCCGCAGCGGGCCGCGCGCCTGGAAGATCAGTCCGCGCGCAATCCGCGCAATCCCGGGTTCAGCGACGTCGTCGCCGCCCTCGTTGCAAAGACGTGGAAGACGCCCGAGCCGGCCGACGCGTATGGGGCGGCAATCCAACGCGCGGTCGAGACGCTCCTCGTGACGCGGCTGATGGAGCTCGCGGCGAACGCGGATGCGGCGCCTCAGGTACGGGCGCACGCCACGCAGGGGCTCCGCGAGATCGCATCGTTCACGCGGAGTGCGACATCCGGCCGCAGCGCGCACCTGGCGGCGACGCGCGACGACATCGACCGTTTCCTCAAACGTCCCGCCGAGCCGTTCAAGAAGACCGAGCCGCTTGCCACGCCGGCAGGCGAGCCGATCGGAGGGAAGGGCGAACGCTAGCCATGGTGCGGCCAGTTGGCACGACGCTCGTCTCCATCGACGACATTCGCGCGGCCCGCGAACGGATTCGGCCGGTCGCGCAGCTCACGCCGATGATCGACGTCAGCGCGCAAGCCGGGCGTCCGTTCCGCCTGAAGTGCGAAAGCCTTCAGCCGGGCGGAGCGTTCAAGATTCGCGGCGCGTACAACATGATCGCGCAGCTCACGGACGATCAGCGCCGGCGGGGCGTCGTCACGTACTCGTCGGGCAACCACGGGCAGGCGGTTGCCATCGCCGCGCGCGCGCTGAACGCGCCAGCCGTGGTCGTCATGCCGACGACGGCTCCAGCGATCAAGGTGGAGGGCACGCGCAAGCACGGCGCCGAGGTCCTGTTCGCCGGCACGACGACGCTGCATCGGCTCGAACGCGCGGCCGCCGAAGCGGCGGCACGCGGGCTCACGATGGTGCCGCCGTTCGACCACGAGTGGATCATCGCCGGCCAGGGGACGGTCGGCCTGGAGATTCTGGAACAGGCGCCCGACGTTCGAACCGTCATCGTCCCGATCGGCGGTGGCGGCCTGGTGTCTGGCGTGGCCGCGGCGATCAAGCAGACGTCTTCCGCGGTCGCGATCGTCGGCGTGGAGCCTGCGGGCGCAGCATCGATGAAAGCATCGATGGACGCGGGGAAGCCCGTCACGCTCGCTCACACGCAGAGCATCGCGGACGGCCTGATGGCCGTACGCCCCGGAGATCTGAACTTCAGTCACGTCCGGACGTTCGTCGACGAAATCGTCACGGTCGAGGACGATGAGATCGCGCGGGCCGTGTCGTGGCTCTTCCACGGCCCGCGGATCGTCGCGGAGCCGAGTGGCGCGGCCGCCGTCGCCGCCGCGCTGTCCATCGCGCGGTTCACGCCTCCGGTGGTCGCCGTGATCAGCGGCGGCAACGTAGGCCCTGCGGATCTGGCGAAGTACACGTCTGTGCGGCACACCTGAAGGTGTGCCCTACATTTCAGGTGTGCCCTACAACAGAACGCATCATGCGCATCGAAGTCTTCGCCATGGAACGGATGCAGTCGACGTGGGAGAACCTCGTCGACTACGACATGAGCGAAAGCGGGGTACGACCGCTGACGCTCAGGGAGCTCGTCGAATTCGGGTTCGATCTCGACGCGTTCCTCGACGAGCCGCTCGGTTACAGCCAGTCGAACGGCACGATCGAGCTGCGCGAGCGGATTGCCGCCCTGTATCCCGCCGCCACTCGCGAGCACATCGAAGTGACGAACGGGACCTCGGAGGCGAATTACCTGATCGCGCTCACCGAGATCGCCGCCGGCGACACCGTGGCCATGCAGGTCCCGAACTACATGCAGATGTGGGGCCTTGCGCGCAGCCTCGGCGCGGAGGTCCGGACGTTCCGGCTGCGCACGGAAGCGTCGTGGGAGCCGGACTGGGAGGAGTTCGAGCGCGCGGTGACGTCGAAGACGAAGCTCCTTTACATCTCCAACCCGAACAATCCAACAGGGTCGGTGCTGTCGCGCGACGCGATGGAGCGCATCGTCGAGCGCTGCGATCGGACCGGCACGTGGCTGCTCGCCGACGAGGTGTACCTCGGCGCCGAACTCGATGCGCCGCGCACGCCGTCGTTCTGGGGCATGAGCGAGCGCGTCATCGTCACCAGCGGGCTGTCGAAAGCGTACGGCATTCCAGGCGTCAGAATCGGATGGCTGGTCGGCCCGCCGCGGCTGGCCGCGGACTGCTGGAGCCAGCACGACTACATCACGATCTGTCCGTCGAAGCTGTCCGACCGCCTGGCACGCGTCGCGGTCGAATCGCGCGTGCGCGACCGCTGCTACGCGCGAACGAGCGAAATCCTGCAGGAGAACGTCGTCATCGCCGACGACTGGGTCCGTGGATTCGCCGGCCGGCTGGCGTGGACGCCACCCCGTGCGGGCGCAATCGGTCTGGTCAAGTACACCTCGGATACGCCGAGCGCCGCGATTGCGGAACGCGTCCGCGTCAACCAGAGCACGTTGATCGTGCCGGGCAGCTACGTCGGGATCGAAGGGCACCTGCGCGTCTGGCTGGGTGCACGGCAGGACTTTCTGCAGGAGGGCCTGCGTCGCATTGGAACCGAATTGACCGCCTTGTTCGATTGAATTGTTAACCTCGGGTGGGGGCCCCGCGTATTTGACAGATGAGGACCCCCACGTGATGACACGACCTGTTACGACGATTGCTGCCGCCCTTGCGGTGATGATTCTTTCTGCCGGTCCGGCGATGGCACAGGCGAAGCCTCTGCCGCAAGACGATAGGGGGCGGCCGAGGCCCGAACCGGCACAGGTGCAGCAAAGGCCGGAGGCCACGAGCGCACCGGTGCCCACGCAGGCGGCGGACGAGACCCGCGAGCAGCTCGAGCGCGTCCTCGACCAGTACCCGCCATCGCTCCCGCGCGTGCTGAGGCTCGACCCGACGCTGCTGACCGACTCGGCGTATCTGCAGCCGTACCCGACGCTCGCCGCGTTCCTGACGCAGCATCCCGAGGTCGCGCACAACCCGTCGTTCTTCTTCAGCCGCTACCAGAACGACAACTTTTATCGATCGGATCCGCAGCAGCGCGCGGCGGAACTGTGGCGGAGTACCATCGAAGGCTTCACGATCACCGCGGTCATGGTCGCGGTCGCCGGCGCGCTTGCGTGGCTGATCAAGACGCTGATCGATCACCGCCGGTGGACGCGGCTCTCCCGAGTGCAGACCGAGGTGCACAACAAGCTGCTGGACCGCTTCACCTCGAACGAAGATCTGCTGGCCTACATCCAGACGCCGGCGGGCCGGCGGTTCCTCGAATCCGCGCCAATCCCCACGGAGAGTCCCCGCTCGATTGGCGCGCCGCTCGGGCGGATCCTCTGGTCCACGCAGGCGGGTGCGGTGCTGACGGTCGCGGGTCTCGGGCTGCAGATCGTCAGCGCGCGATCGATCGACGAAGTCGCGCAGCCGCTGTCGGCGGTCGGGATCGTCGTGCTGGCGATCGGAATCGGGTTTGGCGTGTCCGCGCTGCTGGCGTACGTCTTGTCGCGACGGCTGGGGCTCGTCGGGCCTTCCTCCGAGACGGTATCCGAAACCCGTGGCTGAGATGACGTTCAGCGACGTTCAACGCCTGCAGGCGGAAGCCGGAACTGCCGACGTGCCGCTCGCGATGGACGAAGATGCGTTTCGCGCGTTCTACGACCGGACGGCGTCGCCGCTGCTCGCGTATCTGTGCCGCATCAGCGGCAACCGGCAGCTCGCGGACGATCTGCTCCAGGAGTCCTATTACCGCCTGCTCAAGGCGCGCGAGGTGTTCGAAACCGAGGCGCACCGGCGCCATTATCTGTACCGGATCGCCACCAATCTCGTTCACGATTCGCGCCGCGGCTCCGAGCGGGTCCTTCACACCGCGGAGCCCATCACGGACATCGCGACCGCCGGCGAAGATCGCGAAGGGCACACTGACGTGCGCCGCGCGATGGCACGCCTGAAGCCGCGCGAGCGCGCGCTGCTCTGGCTCGCATACGCCCAAGGCGCCTCGCACGGTGAAATCGCCACGGTGCTGGGCGTGAAGACCGGCAGCGTCAAGCTTCTGCTGTTTCGTGCGCGCCGGAAGATGGCGGGCCTTTTGCGCGCGCGCCCGAACGAGGAGGGCCGCTCGTGATCACGTGCGCTCGCGAAACCGAATTGTGGGAAGCCATCGCGAGGGGCCGTTGGCCCGAGACGGCGCCAGCGGAGCTTCGCGCGCACGTCGAGTCGTGCGGCACGTGCCGGGAGTTCGCGGAGGTGGCGGGTGCCGTGCACGCGGATGGCATCGACGCGCGCTGCGCCGCAACACCCCCGACGTCCGCGATCGCCTGGTGGCGCGCGCAGATGCGTGCCAGGCACGAAGCAGCCCACGCGGCGGATCGGCCGATCACGATCGCGCACGCGCTCGCCGTTGCCGCGGGATCTGGCCTTATGGTGGCCCTGATGTCCATCGTCGTGCCGTGGCTGCGCCCGTTCGTGATCCGGCTGGTGCAGTCCGGGGAGAACATCACCTCGCTGCCAACTCTGGGACTCGCGCAGCAGTGGGGCCCGATCCTCGCGGCCGCACTGCTCATGATGGCCATCCTCGGGCCCGTCGCGCTGTATCTCGCACTTGCGGACGATTAGCGAGTCGCGATCAGGGATTTCGCAATCACCTGCCCCGGTCGTGCGCTGCCCTGCACGCCCGCATCGACCACCGGCACGCCGTTGACAATCACATACGGAATCCCCGTCGGGTACGCCTGCGGTTTCTCGAACGTTGCCGTGTCATCGACGTGCAGCGGATCGACGACGACGAGATCGGCCGCGTAACCAACCCTGATCCATCCTCGACCCGGCAGGCGAAAGTGCTCGGCCGGCAAGGACGTCATCTTGCGAACGGCGGCTTCGATCGACAGCACGTGCCGCCGGCGCACGTATTCGCCGAGCACGCGTGCCGTGTTGCCGTACCCGCGCGGGTGCGGAAGGCCTTCGTCCGGCACGAGGACGCTGCTGTCCGACGCCACGGCGACCTGGGGGTGCCGCATGATCCGATCGACGTCCTCGTCGCTCATCAGGTGGTACACCATCGTTGCGCCGCCCGCGAGCATCATGTCGCGCGCCGCCTCGAACTGCGAGTCCGCGTCGTCGCCTCCCTGCAGGCGCGCCGCAACCTGTTTCATCGAGAGTCCGGTGAGCGCGCGGTCTGGAGCATAGAGCGCGACGACGGCGAACGAGAGATCCGGCAGCCCGCGATCGGCAAGGAGCACTGCCATATCCTTCTTGATGCGCGCCCACGTCTCGGGATCCCTCAGCCGCGCGCGGATGCGGTCCTGCCCTCCTTCGAGCGCCCAGCCGGGAAACCGGATGCTCAGGGATGAACTGGCGGCCGCGTACGCATATTGGTCCGCGTCGACGTCGATACCTCTCGCGCGCGCGGCGTCGATCATCGCGAGCGCTTTCCTACTCAGGCCCCAGCTACGCGGGCTGTCCACTTTCAGGTGCGAGATCTGGACGCGGGCGCCGGTCACGTCGCCCACGCGAATCGTATCGGCGATCGAATCCTCGAGCGCCGTCCCTTCGCTGCGCATGTGCGACGCATAGATCCCGCCAGCGTTCGCCGCGACGTGCGCGAGCTCGATAATCTCCGGGTCCCTCGCGTACACACCGGGCACGTACTGCAGTCCCGTGGAGAATCCGATGGCGCCATCGGCCATGGCTTTCCACACGAGCGATTTCATGCGCGCCATCTCGGCAGGCTTTGCGATCCGGTTCTCGGTGCCGACCACCGCAAGGCGGATCGTGTTGTGACCGACGAGCGTGGCGAAGTTCACTGCCGGGGCCGCGTCCTTGATGCGCGAGAGCGCGTCGGCCACGTCGAGCGCCGACGTCCCGCAATTGCCGGCGACGACGGTGGTGACGCCCATCCGCACGAAGTTTTCGGCAGCCGGATGCGAGGCGATCGCGTCGGCGTGCGTGTGGACGTCGACGAACCCGGGCGCGACGACGAGGCCTGCAGCATCGATGACGCGGGCAGCCTGCGATCGCGGAATCGTTCCAATGGCCGCGATGCGTCCGTCGCGGACGGCGACGTCGCCGCGGCGTCCCGTGCGGCCGGACCCGTCCACGATCGTGCCGCCGGCGAGGACGAGGTCGTAGCGCGCGGGGGCGTTCGGCACGAACGCGAATGCGAAAAGCACAACGAACGGCCGAACGATCCAGATGTCGATGCGACCTGCACTCCGGCGCGTCTGAAGACGCGCCCTACAACACCGGGTTCTCAGTTCCGGGCCGGCTCGCGCGCCGGCGCAGTCACCAGACTCACGGCCATGCCGACGACCACGACGACGAGCACGCCGATCGGATTGTGCCAGAGATAGGAAATTCCGCGCGTGCGCGGATGGAACGCAAAGACGAGAACAGCGACCAGCCCGGCAAGCAGGCCGACGAACGCGCCGGTGCCGTTCGCCTTCTTGAATCCGAGCGCGAGCACGAAGACGCCCAGCAGAGACCCGTAGAAGATCGAGCCGAACCGGTTGACGACCTCGATGAGCGAGCCGAGCTGCACGGCGAAGTGCGCGACCACACACGCGAACAGGCCCCAGAACGCGGTCGCGGCTCGCGACACGAGCAGATAATGCGCGTCCGTCTCCGCCGGCCGGATCAGCCGGCGATAGATGTCGATGACCGTCGCTGACGAGGTCGCGCTCAGCTCTCCGGCGGTCGCCGACATGGCCGCCGCAAAGATGGCCGCGATGATGAGGCCGACGAGCCCCTGGGGCAGGCGCGTCGTGACGAACGTGGGGAACACGTAGTTGACGTCGGGCCGGGGCGTGTCGCCGGTGCGCTCGGTGTAGCCCGGCGCATGGGTCACGTCTCCCACGAGAACGGCGGCGCGAGTGCGGATGTCGCGCAGCTCCGCGGTCGACGCGCGGAACCGGTCGCGTGCGTTCGCGCGCTCCGCTTCGTCCGCGCCAGCAAGCGCCAGCGCTGCCGTCCGCCGTTCTTCGAATGCCCGATCGAACTGCCCCTGAAGCGTCTGATAGTCGCCGGCGCGCGCGCTCTGCGCAATCTCGGGTGCACGCTCCGCGTTGAACAGCATCGGCGGCTGGTGGAACACGTAGTACAGGAACATGAACACGCCGACGAGCAGAACGAGCACCTGCAGCGGGATCTTCACGAAGGCGCTCAGCAAGAGCGAGTGCCGCGCCTGCAAGAGCGACTTCGCCGTCAGATATCGCTGGACCTGGCTCTGATCGCAGCCGAAGTACGACAGGTGCAGGAAGAACCCGCCGATCAGCCCGGACCAGAACGTGTAGGTCTGCCGCGGATCGAAATGGAAGTCGATCGTGTTCAGGCGACCTGCGGCACCCGCAATGTGCAGCGCCTTGCCGACCCCGACATCGTCCGGCAGGCCGAGGACGAGCGCGACGACCGCGCACACGAGCCCGCCGACGACGACCCCCATCTGCTTGACGTCCGTCCACGTGACCGCCTGCACGCCGCCGAACATCGTGTAGAGGATCGTCGGGCCGCCGATCGCCAGGATCGTCAGCGTGAGATTCCAGCCAAAGATGATCGAGAGGATGACGGCGGGCGCGGAGATGATGGCGCCTGTCGACATGCTGCGGCCGCAGAGGAAGAGCAGGCTGGCGAGTGTCCGCGTCTTCACGTCGAAGCGCCGTTCCAGGTACTCGTACGCCGTGTAGACGCCCGAGCGATAGAAGAACGGCACGAGCGTCATCGACAGCACGACCATCGCGATCGGCAGTCCGAAATAGAACTGGATGAAGCGCATGCCGTCCGCATACGCCTGGCCCGTCGTCCCCACGAGCGTGATCGCGCTCAACTGCGTCGCCATCACGGAGAGACCTACTGCCCACCATGGCAAGCTGCGGTTCGCGAGGAAGTACCCTTCGACCTTGTCGGCAGCCTTCGTGCGCCGCAGGCCGTCGACCACGATCCACACGAGGTACGCCGCGATGACGGCCCAGTCGAGGGGACGCATGAAACGTGGAGGCCGTCAGGTGGAAAAGACGCGGCCGAACAGCCAGAGTGCGGCGATCACGACGGCGTGACACACGATGACGAGCGCGTAGACGCTCGACATGCGTTCGTCATCCTGCGCGCGGGGGGACACCACGCGAGGAGTATACCGATGTTTGGAGCCGCTAAGGCGAGGCGTTCAGACGACGGGCGAACCGAGCCCGTTGTCGACGCGATACGCGGGACCGCGCGGCCGCGCCAGGCGTGCCGAGGCGACGACGAATTCCACGTGGGAATCAACGCCCGCGTCGAGCGCCACCACGTTGGGGTGCTTGAGCACCGTTTCGCCATCGCGGATGTCGACGTCGAGCCGGTACTCCCCCGCGGGCAGATCGACCGCGAAAGCGCCGGTAGACGTGGTCTGGACGGACCGCCGCTCGCCGGTCTTGAGATCGACGATTGACACCGTCCGTCCGGAGACGGGTGAGTTCGCTTCGGCCCCCCGAACCGTTCCCTTGATGGTCGCGTGCGCGGCGGACGCCTGTGCAGATGCGGACACAGCCGGCAGGGCGCGGCCGCAGCTCGCGACGAGCACGAGCGCCGCGCTGCCCGCGAGCAGCCACACGGTGGTCAACCAAAGCGAACAATGGCGAACGGACGTGGGTCGAAACCTGCTCACGCGGCACTCCGCTGCAATCCCGGGGCCACAGGGATCAGCCCCGGGACCGCGGGCGTTCAGATAATTGCGTCCACATCCGATGGTGTTGGCGTGTTGTCGAAAATCACCGTTCCGCGCTCGTGCGCCGACGTCCCCTGCGCGTGATGCGGCATTCCTCGACGCTGCCGCGTGAGCCACCACGCCCCAAGGGCCGAACCGACGACCGCGAAGATCCCAAGCGTCCGTTTCGTCACGATGTGCCTCCTTTTTGTCGCGTTCGCAACGGCAGTGCCATCGCCGGGCTCAACGGAATGTGTAGAGGTACGCCACTCCGGAGCCGTCGTCGAAAGCGCCGAGCTGGCGGAATAAAGGCGACTTCTCGACCTCGTTTCTCAGCCAGACGCTGACGTCGGGTTCGTACCGGCTGCCGTGAAGGATCACGTAGCGGACGCCGTCGTGCCGAAGCTGCGCGAGAGACCGCTCGTCGGGAAAGCCCTGCAGGCGCTCCAGCCGCTTCAGGTACGACGGCGGATACATGCCGCTGTAGCCGTTCACGAGCGGGAACCAGTGAAAAATCGACATGAAGCTGTACTCCGCATCGGGCCCGGGGAGCACGTTCGGACGGGGCACGGGAAACTCGGCGACGACGCCTCGGGGCTGCTGCGTCAGATACCGATAGACCGCCGGGGCCGAATTCGGATACGGGATCAGCTCCATCTCCACGCTGTATTCGACGACGAACGCGGCACCGATGAGCGCGACAGCGATCCGCCGCGTGATGGCGCTCCGTCCCCGCATCAGGGCGGTGTAGCCATAGCCGGCGAGCGCCGCCAGGAACATCACTGTGAAGATGCCCGCGCGCGCCGGCGCGCGAAGGGCGCGATACGCGGCCACGTGTTCGTAGAGGAATGGGAACAGGTACCCGTTCGAGCCAATCGACAGCTCGAACGCGGTGACCAGGCCCACGACGTAGACGATGATCCGCGTCGTGGGTACGCGCAGCAGGACCCCGACCATGGCGAGCACGACAACGACAACGCCGGGAAAGAGCCGCCGCTCGGGACGCCCGCGCGTCTCGAACATGTCGCCGTAGACGCGATGCATGTGCGTGGCGACAACGTAATTCCCCGGCCGCGCGCTGAACATCTTGACCTGATCGAGCGGCCGTTCCCCGACCGACGACCGCGTGCGCAGGTAGGGAACGGCGTACGCGCCGCAGACGACGGCGGCAAGCAGCCCGCCGACCAGCAGCGGACGCGCGAGACGCCGGAACGGCACGCGGCGGTCCGCGAGCAGGAGCAGCAAGCCGCAGGCTCCGACAATCGTCGCGAGGAAGACGCCGTAATAGATGCAGGAGAGCATCTGCAGCGCGACGAACGCCCCGACGCCAAGGCCGTAGCGCAGCTTGCCGGTATCGAGGGCACGATGCAGCGCGAGGAATGCAAGCGGCATCCACATGGTCCACTGCATCTCCATGTGCATGATGTGCTCGAACCGGTACGGCGCGAACGCGAACACGATCGCCGCCAGCAATCCGGCGCCGCGGCTGCCCGTGAGGTAGTGCACGAGCGCGAACATCGCCGCGCCCGAGAGGACCATGCCCCCGAACATGATGAGGTTGTGGACGAGCACCGGCTCGATGCGCATCCAGATGAACGGCGCGGCGGCCGCGCCTTCCACGATCATCGCGTCCGAGAGCGTCAGCGTCCTCGTCTCGGGGTAGAAGATGTTGCCATCGAGCAGGTGGGATGGGTGCGTCGCCAGCGCGTGCGCGAACCACTCGAGGCGCCACATGTTGAAGTAGACGTCCTGGTGCGGATAGGCGCTGCTCGTGAAGTGCAGCCCCTGCGGCCACGCAATCACGAACGCGAGCGCGACAAGGACGCCGATCACCGCGAGGATTAGACGCGTGCCGCTCATCACGAGGACGCGAGCCCGATCAACTGCATCAGCCGAAGCGCGTTGCGCGAGGTGGCGATACCGGGCTTGAGCCGGTAATCGAAGGTCATCGTTCCGTCTGGGTGCACCTGCTCCGCAAAGTGCACCGGCCGCGCGTGGGACGCAAGCGGCTCCGCGTCTGCGAGCGACAGGTCGTGCGTCGTCATCGCGCCGATCGCGCCGGCATCGAGGAGGTGCCGTGCGATCGCCTGGACCGCAACCGCGCGCTCTGCACTGTTGGTGCCCTGGAGGACTTCATCGAGCAGGTACAGCAGCACCCGCCCGGGGCGTTCATCGTTGGCCGCATCGACGATGGCCTTCAGACGGGCGAGCGCGGCCATGAAGTAGGACAGGCCCAGCTCGAGCGAATCCTGCACGCGAATGCTGGTCTGGAGATCGATGCGCGGCATCGACAAGGAACGCGCGCACACCGGCGCGCCCGCCTGCGCAAGCACGATGTTCAGGCCGACGGCGCGAAGGAGCGTGCTCTTTCCCGACATGTTGGAACCCGTCACGAGGACGAGCGTACCGCCGGGCCCAATCTCGATATCGTTCGGCACGCGCCGGGCGTCCGCGATGAGCGGGTGGCCCAACGCGGACGCGCTGAAGAGGCGCTGCGCGCCGTCAACTGAGGCCGCGCTCCACTCCGGGTTGTCGAACTTCACGGCCGCAAGCACGGAGAGCGCATCGACGTGTGCGAGCGCCGCCAGCCATCCGCGAATGCGCCGGCCGTGCAGGCGGCGCCAGCGTTCGAGCAGAAAGAACACGTGAAAATCCCAGAGCGAGAACGCCTGAATCGGGAAGTGCAGCAGCGCGGCGCCGGACCGAAGCTCCGACCACTCTACCAGCCGCGACAGCCGCGCCACCAGCGTTGGCGCGTCGGCGGCTTGCCTCAAGCGATCGCGAGCCGCCGTCAGCTCGGCCGATCCCCATTCTTCGTCACAGACCAACCTCAGCATCGACGAGTAGCGCTGGAGCATGCGGCGGCCCATCGACGCGCGATCGAAGACGTCGTACACGCGGCGCGCGTAGACGAAGGACAGCACGACGCCTGCGATCAGCGGGGCAAGCCACCACGATTCATCGGTGACCTCGAAGATCTGGAGCAGGAGTCCCACCCAGATCGCGGCCGTGAGCCCGACGACGACGATGCGCATCGGTGCGGGCAGCACACGCGCTGATCCTTCCGCCCACGCCAGGAAACGTTCGAGATCGCCGGGATCGAGCCGCGCGATCTGGCCTTCCGCCGCCAGACGCTCGCGCCATTCAAGTCGATCCGCCAGCTCAGCAATCGCCTGTTGCCGCTTGCCGATGTCGCCGGCGGATGCCGGTTCGAGGAGCGCCGCCTGCAGCAGGGCGTCACCGCCCGTAGTGGCCGCCGGGCCCAGCCACTTCGTCAACGAAACGCGGCCGAAGAGATCGATGTCGCGCGCGTACGGATGCGCGTCGAGATTCGCGGCGCGCTGCGGCAGGACCTCCGGCAGCGCGTCCCATCGGCGATCCAGGCGGGCGATGCCGCGCGAGGCGAACGATTGCTTCGCTTCGGCACATTCGATGGCGTGCAGCAGGCGCGCGTGCCTCGCGACCAGGGCCGCGAACACCGCGAGCAGCAACAGCCCCGCGATCGCACCCACGATCGAGCTCGCATGCGAGCCCCACCCGAACGCCGCTACGGCGCCAAAGAACGTCAGCAGGCGCAGCCGCGAGACGCCGGTCGCGCGCCGATCGAGGCGATCGCGCTCCTGCGCCCACTCGTGCTGGCGCGCCGTGTACCAATCCCGCGGCGTCATGCGGGCGCGTGCTCGTGCATCATCGCTGGCGAAAAGCTTCCAGTGTACAGTCCTCCGCGTGCAATCCGGCGTCTGATCGAATGCGGGAGGCAGGCATGCGTCGAGCCGTCGCGCAGCTCGGGCTCGCAGTGGTCGTTACGGGAGCATGGGCCTTCGCACAAGCCCCGAAGGTGCCCGCCGGGGTCTCCCTGTCCGACCTGTCGTGGGTCGACGCCGAAGCCGTCTTGACGCCGGCGTCGGTCGTCGTGATTCCGCTCGGCGCTGCGGCAGTGGAGCACGGCCGGCATCTGAAGCTGAACCACAACGAACGGCTCGCCCGTTACCCCGCCGAACGCATCCGCGCAACAACGGACGTCGTCATGGCGCCGCCGCTGCTCTATTCTTTCTACCCTGCGTTCATGGACTATCCGGGGTC
>JBKPTE010000146.1:0-15322 GCA_046735335.1 Acidobacteriota bacterium
TTCGTCGTTCGTCGTTCGTCATTGACGGGAGCTTCATGGACGCAGGCGGCAGCATTTTCAACGCGATGCTCGAGGAGTTCGACGGCGCAGCCCGGCTCCTGGGCCTCGACCCCGGCATCTGGAAGATCCTCACCCATCCCAAGCGGCAGATCACCGTGTCCTGTCCCGTGCAGATGGACAACGGCGAGATCGAGGTCTTCACCGGCTACCGCGTGCAGTACAACATCACGCTCGGGCCCGCGAAGGGCGGTATCCGCTATCACCCGAACGTGACGCTCGACGAGGTGACGGCGCTCGCCGCGTGGATGACGTGGAAGTGCGCCGTCGCGCACGTCCCGTTCGGCGGCGGGAAGGGAGGGGTCATCGTCGACCCGAACCGCCTCTCCCGCCGCGAGCTGGAAGCACTCACCCGCCGCTACATCGCCGAGATCATCGACGCCATCGGCCCCGAAAAAGACGTTCCGGCGCCGGACGTGAACACGAACGATCAGGTCATGGCGTGGGTGATGGACACCTACAGCATGCACGTCGGCCACACGGCGACGGCCGTCGTCACGGGAAAGCCGATCGAGATGGGCGGGTCGATGGGACGCCGCGAAGCAACCGGCCGCGGCGTGATGATCGTGACGCGCGAAGCGGCCAAGCACCTCGGGCTCGACATGAAGGGGGCCACCGTCGCGGTGCAGGGATTCGGCAACGTCGGCTCCGTCTCCGCCGATCTCATCTCGAAGCTCGGCGCGAAGGTCATCGCCGTGACCGACTGGCGCGGCGGCGTCTACAACGACAAGGGGCTCGACATCGCGAAGATGCTCGACTTCGCGAAGCAGCACAAGAGCATCGACGGCTTCCCCGGCGGGGAGCCGATCGACAACGCGCGGCTGTTCGCGCTCGACGTGGACATCCTCGTCCCGGCGGCGCTCGAAAACCAGATCACGATGGAGAACGCGCCGGACATTCGCGCGAAGATGGTCGTCGAAGGCGCCAACGGCCCCACCACGCCGGACGCCCACAAGGCGCTCCACGATCGCGGCATCTTCGTCATCCCCGACATCCTTGCCAACGCCGGCGGCGTCACCACGTCCTATTTCGAGTGGGTGCAGGACCGCCACGGCTACTTCTGGGAGGAAGGCGAGGTGAACCGCCGGCTCGAAGCGAAGATGTGCGAGGCGTTCGAAGACGTCGTCGGCACGTCGCTGCGCTACAAGACGGACATGCGCACCTCGGCGTACATCGTCGCCATCAGCCGCGTGGCGACCGTGACGAAGATGCGCGGCATGTACGCCTGAACCGCGTCAAATACGAACGACGAACGTCGAAAGACCAATCGTCATGACGAGTCGTCAAAGACGAATGACCAATGACGAGTCGTCAAAGACCAATGGCCAATGACGAATCGTCAAAGACGATTGGCCAATGACGAATCGTCAAAGACGAATGGCGAATGCTTATCGTTCGTCGTTTCGTTCCGAGTTCAGCTTCATCGTCGTGATGATTTGAATCAGTTGCCGGGTCTCGTCGATGAGCGGGACCGCATCTGTCTTCAGCCGCGGCTCCGCGTGGGCGATGACGCGCAGCCAGAAGCGGGCCTCGCGCGCCTCCTTGCTCGAAATGGCGAGCTTCGATCTGAAGTCGGGTCTCGATTCCGCGCCGGTCGCCTCTTCGACGTTGGCGCCGACCGATGTGCCCGGCCGAATCAGCTGGCGGGCGAGCTCCCGCACCGCAGCCCCGGGCGGAAGGACCGGCTTGCAGAAATCGACGATCCGGCAGGCGTACAGGAAGGTGCGGTCATGAATGTCGTACGGCGTTTCCATGGCGAGCTGCGATAGCAGCTACCATGCCCGTCGATTGTTCTCGGAAAATCAGGATCGGCTGCGGGAGAACGACGCAAGATCTGCGCATCCGCCAGCCGTGTCGATGGCAGAAATCCATTCGTCATTTGCGATCTGTCGTTCGTGATTCGTCGTTCGTCCTTCGCCGTTGCTTCGTCGTTGGTCTTTCATCATTCGTCGTTGACTAGGTGCCAATCCGGAACGCCACCAACTGCTGCGCCGATCCCGCCGCCGTCTTCGCGTTGAGCTCCAGCAAGTACTCCCCCGCCGCGAGCGACGCGAGCGGGAAGTCGATCTGATAGGGCTGGCCGGCGTTCGTCTGCACCGGCACGTCGGCCATTGCCTGCCCGGCGCGGTTGAGAAGACGCGAGGTCACCTGCGGCGCCGATCCATCCGACGCGTAGGCCTCGAAGCGGATCAGGAGGCGTTCGGCCCGGCTGAAATCCCGCGTCGCGGTGGGCAGCGCCTTCGGATCCTTGCGGATGAGCAGCATGTCGCGCGCGGTCCTCGCGCGGAATACGCGCGGCGTCCCGATCGACACCTGCGTGCGGCCGTAATCGGGAATCGTCAGATCCTGCGTCGTCGAATCGATGACCTGCCCGCGTGCGTTTTCGAAGACGATGCGAAGCTCCACCGGGCCTGGCGGCGCGTCGAACGACGCACCTGACGTGGCGGACGTCACGGCGACCGCCGGCGTGCCGCCGTTCGCCCCGTTCGAGGCCGAGCCGCCATCCGTCGCCACCGGCGCCGTCCCCGCATCCGCGTCGGGGACGCGGCCGCGGAACAGCGGATGGCCGTCCTGCGCGGTGGCGGTCAGCATGGCGCGCGCGGCGGTGCTGCCCTCACTGCGATCGCTCGATCCGGCGCCGGTCAACGGCTCCCACACGAACGTCACGCGTGCACTTCCCGACTGCGCTCGATCGGTCCCGACCCAGTAGCGTGCGACGCGTCCCGAGCCTGCGGGCTCGGCGATCTTGTTCAGTGCGGTGGTGACCGCGGCGGGCGCATCCGGCTTCGGGGGTGCGGTCGCTCGCGCGACGTCCTCGTTCGTGTAAGCCCAGTACCCCTTGCGCGCGCGCACCTCGACGTTCGGCCGCTTCACGTGGACGTCGATGTTGTGGAATTTGCCGTCGGTCGGCGCCGCGTTCGAGGTGTACCCGAGCAGGTAATAGCCGCTCGAGTCGCGCATGATCTGCTTCATGCCCGCCGCGAGATCATTGCGGTTGATGATCGCGCGGCCGTCCGTGTTGTCGGCCAGCACGCGAAGCGTGTCGAGCGATGCGTTCAGCAGTTTGCGATCCGTCTGCAAGCCGACGCCCTGGTTGACGTCGTATTCGAACGCGGCGAGGCCGCGCGGATCGACGGCATAGATGGACGTGTTGTTGCGGTTGGCGATATCGTACACCTCGCGCAGGCGGCTGTTCAGGTCCGCTTCGTTGAAGAACTCCGCCGACTGCGCGCGCGGATCGAGCTGCGGATCGACACCGGGGCTGCGGCGTGCCGGATTGCCGAAGCCCGGCATCGCGGCCGACGGATCGTTGAGCTGCGCCGGAACCGAGCTGACGAGCCCTTCGCTGACGAAGATGATCGATTTGCGCCCCTCGCGCATGCCGCCGAGGCGCACGGCCGCGCCCTTCAGGGCGCCCATCGAGACGTCGTTGCGGATCGCTTCGACGGTCGCGACCGGATAGTAGAAGTAGCGCTCCTCGAAATCGTTGCGCGGCTCGTAGATGCCCTTGCGCCCGAGGAACCCGTTGATCGCGGCCACGAGCGAGTCGTGGTTGCGCGTGAACGTCAGCTCGGTCACCGGCGTCAGCGGATACATGATGGCGACCATGTCCTGCGGGCCGAGCTGGTTCTGCACGAAGTCGATCAGCGGTTTGCGGACTGCGAGGTCGCTGCCCCGCCGCACGTGGTAGTCGTCGAGCAGGATGATGAACAGCCGGACGTTCGGCTGGCGCGCCTCGTTCTCCTCGTCGAACGCGCTGCGGATTTCCTTCGGCGTCGTCTCCTGCTCCTTGAGCGGATCGATCTTCACGACGTCGAACGTCTCCACCTGTTGCGGCTTCTTGTCCTCCCGCACCTCGAAGTCGTCTTTGGTGAGGTTCAGAACGACATCACCGGTGCGCCTGTCGGTGACGATGACGTCGACGCTGACGAAATTGATCCCCTGCTTGATGACCGGCGGACGCTGTCCCTGCGGCGGAGGCGGCGGCGGCTGCTCCTGGGGCGGCGGCTGCCCCGCCGGTGCGGCGCCTGGCGGCGGCTGCGATGGCGGCCCCTGCGACGGAGGATTCTGCTGCGCCTGCGCGTGCGCCGCGTCGAACGCCGGCGCGAAGAGCGCTACGCCGAGTACGAGACAGGAGGTGGCGAGAATGCGTGCGTAGGTTCCCATAAAGCACTCAGATGGCTGCCTCGAAACGGAGCCGGAACCCCGGGCAGGAAGGCGCAAACCCGATGATAGCATTGGGAAACGGGGAGGCGGGGCCGTGCCGGAACGGACGCTCGAACAGATCCAGCCACTAACGGTACTCACGGAAGACGAGGCCATTCTCCGCGACACCGTGCGCCAGTTCGCCGACGCGCAGGTGCGGCCGCTCGTCCGCGAAATGGACGAGCACGCGAAAATCCCGCGCGCATTGATCGATCGCCTGTTCGAGCTGGGCGTCATGGCGATTGAAATTCCCGAGTCGTACGGCGGGTCCGGAGGCACCTTCTTCCATGCCGTCCTCGCGGTCGAGGAGCTCTCGCGCGTCGACCCCTCCATCGGCGTCTTCGTCGACGTGCAGAACACGCTGGTCATCAACGCGGTGATGCGCTGGGGCACCGACGAGATGAAGCGCCGCTACCTTCCCAGGCTGGCCGAAGGCGCCGTCGGGGCGTACGCGCTGTCGGAAGCCGGCTCGGGGAGCGACGCCTTCGCGCTCGTCACCCGCGCGCATGAGGACGGCGACGCCTATCGGCTGAACGGCCGCAAGCTGTGGATCACGAACGCGAACGAAGCGGACGTCTTCCTCGTGTTCGCCACGATCGACCCAGAGGCGGGCTATCGCGGTATCACCGCGTTCGTCGTCGAGCGAGGTTTTCCCGGATTTGCCGTTGGCAAGAAAGAGGACAAGCTCGGGATCCGCGCGAGCAGCACGTGCGAGCTGATCCTCGAGGACTGCCGCGTGCCGAAGGAGAACGTCCTCGGCGAGGTCGGGAAGGGCTACAAGACCGCGATCGAGACATTGAACGAAGGACGAATCGGCATCGGCGCCCAGATGATCGGCCTCGCGTCGGGCGCGCTGGATCATGCGATCCGCTATACGAAGGAACGCAAGCAGTTCGGCAAGGCAATCGCCGAGTTCCAGGCGGTCCGGCACCAGCTCGCGCGCGCGGCGGTGGACGTCGAAGCTGCGCGGCTCACCGTCTACAACGCCGCGCGGCTGCGGGACGCCGGACGGCCATTTCTCACCGAAGCCGCCGTCTGCAAGATCTTCTCGTCCGAGGTCGCCGAGCGCGTCAGCTCGCTCGCGGTGAACCTGTTCGGCGGCAACGGCTTCGTGAAGGAATATCCCGTCGAGAAGCTGTTCCGCGACGCGAAGATCGGTCAGATCTACGAAGGCACGTCCAACCTACAGCTTCAGACCATCGCGAAGCAGCTTCTGGGATAAGGGCGGCCCCGAAAGGACCGCCCGACAAGAGGCCGCGGCTACTTCCGATCGCGCTCCGCGTCGCGGCGGCGCTCGTTCTCGTCTTCCGACGTGTCGCCGATGTACGTCCGCTCGCCGGCGGTCTCCACGCCGATCACGTCGCCGGGTTGCGCGCGCCCTTCGTAGTGCGGGCTGACGTCGCCCGTGCGATCGCGATCGCTCTCGGGCTCGCGCGCGGTCACGTGCTCGCGATCGAACGAGCTGCGGGCCGGCTCGGCCCCCTCACGCTCGGAGCGGTCGAGCGGGCGGTAACGTTCCGTGCGGCTGTATTCCGCCTTCCACCAACCGGGCTGCGAGTAGTGCCGCAGCGTGTCGTACCCCAGCGTCGTCGCCACCGTGCCCGCATCGTCCGGACAGCACGCAACCGCCATCCGCTGCTCGAATGCGCGCAGCTCGTCGTCGGTGAACTTGCGGAAACGATCGGCGTCGAACTCCGGGAAGCGCTTGACCGCATCCTTCGTTACGTCGACGCGCATCGCGCGCCGATCGTCGTCGATCGTCGCGTGGCCGACGGGGAGCAGGAAGCGGCGCGAAGAGAACCACCCGCCGGAATCGACGACCGCGTAATACACACGGCCGGAACCCGAATCGACGACGAAGCCGTCGAGATCGCCGAGCTTGTCGTCGTTGGCGCCGCGGACGTCGAGGCCGTCGAACGACACCGTCGAATCGTCGAGGTCGTCTGCGTCGAGGTAACGGAGACGTGAAGCGTAGTTTTCAATAGCCATGCGGCTGAGGAACGCAAGAACCGAGCCGCTGGCCGATGGTCAACCGAGAATGTGCTCGGCGATGACCATCCGCTGCACCTCGGAGGTGCCCTGGTAGATCTCCGTGGCGCGGACGTCCCGGAACAGGCGTTCGACGACCGAGCCGCGCTCGTACCCGTGCGACGCGAGGATCTGCATGGCACGATCGGCCGCGCGGTGCGCCGCCTCGGATGCGCTGAGCTTCGCCATTGCGGCGTCGACGGCGCTGTGGGCGCTTCGACTGCGCGCATCGGCGGCTTTCAGCGTCAGCATCCGGGCGGCCTCCAGTTCCGTCGCGCTGTCGGCGAGCATCCACTGGATCGCTTCGTAGTTTGCGATCGGTTGACCGAAGGCTTCCCGCTCTTTGGCGTATGCAATTGCCGCGTCCAGCGATGCCTGTCCGACGCCGAGCGCCTGAGCCGCGATTGCCACGCGTCCGCCGACGAGGGCCCACATCGCGATCTGGAAACCGCGGCCGGGACCGCCGAGCACGGCGTGAGCGTCGAGCCGGACGTCGTTGAGTTCGAGATCCATGCACCCGAGTCCGCGGACGCCCAGCGAGTGGGCGCGGCTGCGGCGCGTCAGGCCGGGCGTGTCCATCGGCACGAGAAAGGCGCCGATTCCTCGCGCCCGGGTGCCGGGCTCAGTGGCGGCGAAGACGATCGCGACGTCCGCGGCTTCCGCGTTCGCCACCCACACCTTGCGACCGGCGAGCGTGTAGCCGCTATCGTCGAGCCGGGCGATCGTCTGCTGATTGGCCGCGTCGGAGCCTGACTGCTCTTCGGTCAGCGCGAACGCGCCCAGCGCGTCGCCGGTCGCGAGCCGCCGCAGCCACGTGGCCTTCTGGGGATCCGAGCCGAATTCTGCGATTGGTTCGGCGACGAGCGAGGTGTTGATGCCGGCGATCACTGACACGGCCGCACTCGCATGGGCGAGCGCTTCGAGCGCCAGCGCGTAGCTGACGTAATCGCGTCCTCCGCCGCCCCACTCCGTCGGGATCGTGATGCCGAGAAGGCCCTTCGCGGCCAGTTCACGAACGATCCCGCGTGGGAACACACCGTCCTGATCGATCTGCGCGGCGTCCGGCGCGATGCGCGCCGCCGCGAACTCCGCGACGTCCTTGTGAAAGCGTCGCTGTTCGTCCGTCACGTCCAGCACCATTGCCCCAGTGTAGCAACCCGCGGGCTCTGACCCCGCGGTTGTGCCGATCTGAGGCAATCGTGCCGCCGTTGGGGTCAGAGCCTGAGCGTGCGCCATCGTGACAAACGCTTCGGGCGCCGGACTTTGCGCGCGATCGAGGCCTAGGGCTCTGACCCCGGGTTGCGGCGGATTTGTACGCAGAAACTGCTCGACGTGTGGGTCGAGCGGGGTCGGACCCCCGCGGGGACAGGGTACGGGGTCAGACTCCGTCGGCAGCGGCGAGACGGGCGAAGACGGGACGGAGACGCTCGGCGGTCACGGGCAGCTCCTCGGGCAGGACGCGAGTTTCGCCGACGACGGTCATGAAGCTCGTGTCGCCGTTCCAGCGCGGCACGACGTGCATGTGGAGATGATCGAGGATGCCGGCGCCCGCGGGCTTGCCGAGATTGAAGCCGGCGTTGATCCCTTCGGGCGAATAAACCTCCCTCAGGGCCAGCTCCGCGCGACGAGCGAGCTGGATCATCTCGCTCAGCTCCTCCGCCGACGCCGACGCCAGCGTCGCGACGTGACGGTTGGGAACGACCAGGAGGTGACCGTTGTTATAGGGAAAAAGATTGAGGATGACGAAACATGCGCGCCCGCGGAACACGATCAGCAGATCCGCCGATCCGTCCGTAATCGCGTTGCAGAAGACGCAGCCGCTCATGGGACGAGCCCCTGTGATGTAGTCGAAGCGCCAGGGACTCCACAGGTGATCCATGTCAGGCGAACGACGAAGGACGAACGACGACTGGCGCGTTCGATCAGACGCCGGCGAGATCTGGTCCCGCCACGGCCGGCGGGACCGGCGGCGCGGGTGCGGGCTCGGGCTCCTTGTTGATCAGCTCCTTCAGCTCCTTGCCGGGCTTGAAGTACGGCACCTTCTTCGGCGGGACGTCGACCTTGTCGCCGGTCTTGGGATTCCGGCCCTTCCGCGGCTCGCGCCGACGCAACCGGAAGCTGCCGAAGCCGCGCAGCTCGATCTTCTCACCGCGATGCAGCGCGTCGATGATGCTCTTGAAGACCGTGTCGACGATGACCTCGGAGTGCTTCTTCGTGAGATCGGATACGCGCGACACTTCCTCGACGAGCTCCGCTTTCGTCATGCTTCCGGTGGTCATAAGCCCTCTTCGCTGACGTGCTGCCGGTGGACGCGAAACTGAAGTTCCGCGCTACGAGCCAACGCGGAACCAACGTTCCGCGCTACCTTACTGCTGGTGCTTGAAGTGATCGCCGAGCGTCACTTCCGGACGTCCCGTCGTCTCCGTATAGGCTTCCCAGTCGGCGCGGAACTCGTCGCTCTTCAGCGCACGCACGCTCAAGCCGATCTTCCGCTCCGCCGGCATCAGCTTGATGATCTTCATCTGGTACGTCTCGCCCACCTTCAGATCGAGCTTCTCGTCCTTGCCCGCGCCGTGCGATTCATCGAACTCGGAGACGTGGATCAACCCCTCGATCCCTTCCGCGAGCTCGACGAACGCGCCGAAGCTGGTCATCCGCACGACCTTACCTTCGACGACATCGCCGACGTGATGGTGCGTGAAGAACTCGTCCCAGATATCGGTCTGAAGCTGCTTGAGCCCCAGCGACAGACGCTGATTCTCCGCGTCGATGCTGAGCACCATCGCCTCGACGGTGTCCCCCTTCTTGAGGACCTCCGACGGGTGCTTCAGGCGCTTGCTCCACGACATGTCCGAAATGTGGATGAGACCGTCGATCCCCTCCTCCACCTCGACGAACGCGCCGAACTCGGTCAGGTTGCGGACCTTGCCCGTGATGCGCGTGCCGATCGGATACTTCTCCGCCAGCTCGTGCCACGGGTTGCTCTCGACCTGCTTGAGGCCGAGCGAGATGCGACGCGCGCCCTGATCGACGCCGAGCACCATCGTTTCGACGGTGTCGCCGACGTTGAGGATCTTCGACGGGTGCTTGACGCGCTTGCTCCACGACATCTCGCTGACGTGGATCAGCCCTTCGACGCCCGATTCGAGCTCCACGAAGGCGCCGTAGTCCGTCAGGCTGACGACCTTGCCCGTGAGGCGCGCACCCACCGGATAGCGCTCCGTCACGTTCGACCACGGGTCGTTGTGCAGCTGCTTGTGTCCCAGCGAGACGCGCTCGGTCGCCGCGTCGTACTTCAGGACGATGACGTCGATCTCCTGATTGACCTGGAACAGCTCGGAAGGATGCGAGACGCGGCCCCACGACATGTCGGTGATGTGCAGCAGGCCGTCGATGCCGCCGAGATCGATGAACGCGCCGTAATCCGTGATGTTCTTCACCACGCCGCGGAGCACCTTGCCCTCGGCGAGCGTGTCGAGCGTGTGCTTCTTCTTCTCGGCGTTCTCTTCCTCGAGCAGCACCTTGCGCGACAGCACGATGTTGCCGCGCTTCTTGTTCACCTTGATGACGCGCATCCGCAGCTCCTGGCCGCGCAGCGCGTCGAGATTGCGCACGGGACGGACGTCGATCTGCGATCCGGGCAGGAACGCGCGGACGCCGATGTCCACGGCGAGGCCGCCCTTGATGCGCTCGATGACGCGGCCGATGACGACCTTGCGCTCGGCGTAGGCCTTCTCGACCTCGTCCCAGATCTTCATCTTCTCGGCCTTCTCGCGCGAGAGGACGACGTAGCCGTCGCGGTCCTCGGTGCGCTCGAGCAGCACGTCGACGATGTCGCCCGGCTGCACGGTGATCTGGCCGTTCTCGTCCACGAACTCGTCGACGGGAATGATTCCCTCGGACTTGTATCCGACGTCGACGATGACTTCGGACGGCGTGACCTTCAGCACCGTCCCCTTCACGACCTCGCCTTCCGCGATGTTGCGGAAGCTGTTATCGTAAAGGTCCAGAAGGCGCGCATACTCCTGCGGATCGACCTGATCGTCGAGCGGGGAGAAACCCGGTGACCTTCTCGTGGTCGCGGTCGATGCACCTCCTCGTGTTGGGTTGTTCTTTGAATCGTCTGCTTGCGGCATGCTCAGCGGGTCCTCCTCACGTACTACCGGATCTCAGCTCCGGCGGGCTGTAGTGTCGAATCGCCTGAGTTGCGATAAGCAGTAGATTATCTGACACTTACGGGCGAAGGTCAAGCACGGCCGCGAGACGCGGAAAACGGCGAGGTCGGGGCCGCCAGGAAAGGACGAGAACCAATGGCCAGGAAACCGGCGCGGAAGCCGAAGAGGCGGAATACCCCCTCCGCGAAGCGCAAAGCGGGAGCGGGACGTCGTGCAGCGGCACGAAGCGCCGGAGGGCGCCGGCGGTCGGCCGGCGCGAAGACCGCGCGCGGGAAAGCGGCGCGGAAGCAGTCCCGGAATGCTCCCCGCCCCGGCAAGCGGAAGCAGACGCGCGCCTCCAAACGGACCCCTCGACGCGGCGGGCGCGGCATGGAGGAGACGCTCGCACAAACGCCGGAAACGGGGCGCACGGTCAAAGGCCCTACGAATCGTCGTCCCACCAAACGATCGACCGGCACGCCCGCGGGCGCGGGCAGCTCGCGCCGGGCGCCGGGGCTCGAGCGCGAGCGCAAGCAGCTCCGCGAGGTCGAAGAATCGCTGCCCGGCCCTCCGTCGAGCCTGAACATGGATCGCCACTCCTCCGCAGCGCGCACCGGACGCGCGGAAATGCGGGAGGCGCGCCGCGAGCACACCGAGACCAGCCCTGCGATGACCGGCGGCGACGTCGATGCGGATTGGGAAGACGCCTACGCGGTGGGCGACGAGGCGCCCGGCGGCGACAACCCGACGCCCGATCAGGATCGCGTGGACGACATCGGGCGCGCGCTGGGCGTCGAGTACCAGGACAACGAAGAGCTGAAGGGATCGGACAAGATCGCGTCCCGCGACAAGCATCGCTGGGAGCTCGATCCGGCCTCGTCGGAGGATTATCGAGATCGCGACTAGGCGTCGCGCGCGTCCGCGCAACTAACGTTGCGCGCTCCGAGAGTTGCGCCGCTACGAGCCGCGCTTCTCCGTGACGATCGCCAGCACGCGATCGACGACCTCGTCGATCGGCAGCTCGGTCGTGTCGATGACGAACGCGTCGGGCGCAACGGCGAGCGGGGATACCGCGCGCGTCGAATCGCTGCGATCGCGCTCGGCGAGGGCGGTGGCCACGTCTGCGAGCTGCCGCCCGCGCGCCGTGTGCGCCGGATCCGCCGCACGGCGCCGCGCCCGCTCGTCCGGCGAGGCATCCAGATAAATCTTCACGTCGGCGCCGGGGAACACGACGGTGCCGATGTCGCGCCCTTCCATCACCACACCGTCGTGCTGCGCATAGAGACGCTGACGCGCGACGAGCATCCGCCGCACCGCGGGGTGCCGCGCCACGACCGCGGCCGCGCGATCGATCTCCGGCGTCCGGATCGCGCGCGCCACGTCATGGCCGTCGATCATCACGCGGCCCTCGTCGAGATCGAAGACGGCACGCTCCCCGATCGCGGCAACGGCTCCCTCATCCTGCGGATCCAGGCGATCGTGCAGCGCCTTCCAGGCCACGGCGCGATACATCGCGCCCGTATCGACGTGGCGATACCCGAGCCGCGACGCCACCGCGCGCGCGACGGTCCCTTTGCCGGCCCCCGACGGCCCGTCGATCGCGATCACGAACGGCTTCGGCACGCTGTATTATCCTCTGCTCCTCACCATCCTATCTGATGGCCGTTCTCCCCAGCTCTCGAGCGCGCGTCGCGGGCCTCCTCATCGCCGCGGCCACGCTCACGGCGCTGGTCGCGGCCGGACGTCCGTACGCCCGCGGCGCGGCGTTCGTCATCGAAGCCGCCGGATTCGACGGGATCGAGCGCCGCGCGGCGTCGATCGAGTTCGAGCCGGTCGCGATCACCGACCTGCCCGATGTCACCTGGCGAGGCGGCCCGCTGCGCGCGCGCCGGTATCGGCCCGCCGGCTCCAAGGGCGGGCGCACGATCCTCCTCGTCCCCGGCGTCCACGCCGCGGGCATCGACGAGCCGCGGCTCGTCGGCTTCGCACACGATCTCGCCGGGATCGGCGATCAAGTCGTCACGGTGGAACTTCCCGATCTTGCACACTACGAGATCACGCCGCGCACTGCGGACATGATTGAGGATGCGGCGGCGTGGATGCTGCACCGAGCCGAATACCGCGGGGCGGACGGCCGTATCGGGATGATGGGAATCAGCTTCGGCGGCGGGTTGACGCTCGTCGCCGCAGGGCGGCCGTCCATCGCACAGAATGTGTCGTTCGCGATGTCCTTCGGAGGCCATGGCGACCTGCTGCGAACGCTCGAATACCTGTGCACCGGCGTGCAGCCCGACGGTACACTGCGTCCTCCGCACGACTACGGCCTCGCGATCGTGCTGCTGAACGTGGCGGACACGGCCGTGCCGGCCGATCAGGTGCAGCCGCTTCGGACCGCGATCCTCTCGTTCCTCGAAGCGTCGCGCCTCGACATGGTGGACAAGACGAAAGCGGCCGTCGAGTTCGAACGTGCAAAGGCGCTCGAAGCCTCGCTGCCCGAACCGGCCCACGAGTACATGAAGTACGTGAACGCGCGAGATGTGCGCAAACTCGGCCCCATCCTGTTGCCGCATCTGGCGAACCGCGCATCGAATCCAGCGCTCTCCCCCGCCCGATCTCCCGCGCCCCGCTGCCCGGTGTATCTCCTCCATGGCGCCGACGACAACGTCGTCCCCGCGATCGAGTCGACGCTCCTCGCACGCGAGTTCAGGGCGAAAGGGATCGACGTGCACCTCCTCGAGACGCCGCTCATCACGCACGCGGAGGTCGATCGGCGGTCGACGCCGATGGACGTGTGGCGGCTCGTGCGCTTCTGGACTGCGCTGTTGGAGGAATGAGGGCGGAAGTTGGAGGTTGGAGGTTGGAGGTTCGTGGCGCGCAACTTCAGTTGCGCGGATCACATCGATGATGGAGCGGCTGCAGAAAATTCTCTCGACCGCGGGCGTCGCGTCGCGACGTGCCTCCGAAGATCTGATACGCGGCGGCCGCGTCTCCGTGAACGGCACCGTCGTCACTGAACTGGGAACGAAAGCCGATCCGACCGAGGACGACATCCGCGTCGACGGGCGGCGCATCCGGCTCGAAGCGCGCCGTATCTATCTTCTGCTGAACAAGCCGCGCGGGTACGTGACGACGAGACGCGATCCCCAGGGACGGCCGACCGTCCTGGACCTCGTGAAGCACGTGCGCGAGTACGTTTATCCTGTCGGTCGGCTCGACTACGACTCGGAAGGGTTGCTGATCCTGACGAACGACGGCGACCTCGCCGCGCGGCTCACGCACCCGCGGCACGAAGTCGAGCGCGTGTACGAAGCGCGCGTGCGCGGCGTGCCAGACGCGCATGCGCTCGAACGGCTCGCACGCGGCGTCATGATCGAGGGACGGCGGACGGCACCCGCGCGCCTTCGGCTCGTGCAGGAGCGGCCGGGGCCGCCGCGGAAGCACAGGCGCGACGTCGATGAGAACGGGAGCCGTGAGCGATCAACCGTGGAGATCACGCTGCACGAAGGCCGACAGCGGCAGGTGCGGCGAATGTTCGATGCCGTCGGCCATCCCGTCGTGCGTTTGCGGCGCGTCCGGATCGGACCGATTGAAGATCGGGAGCTGCCGCCAGGACGCGCTCGGCCGCTGACACCGCAGGAAGTCGAAAAGCTGAGACGCGCGGCGCGAGGTGGCCAGCGTTGAGTCGCCTCGCCTACAACTGCTCCCGGCTGAGCGCGACGACAGGATCGAGCCGCGCGGCACGACGTGCTGGGAGATAGCTGGCCGCCGCAGCGACGAGGCCGAGCAGCAGCGCGGCAGCCGCGAACAGCCCGACGTCGCGCACGTTCGTCTCGAACAGGAGCGATCCGAGGACGCCGGCGAGCACCCAGGCGCCGAACAGCCCCGCGGCGGCCCCGGCGAGCGTCAGCCGCACGCCCCGACGGAAGAAGATGCCTGCCACCTGCGACGGGCGTGCGCCGATGGCGACGCGAATGGCAATCTCGCGCGAACGCTGCGCGACGGTGAACGCCACGAGCGCATAGAGTCCGATTGACGCGAGCAGGAGCGCCACGGCGCCGAAGGACGCGAGGAGGATCGTCCGGAAACGGGGGCCGGCGATTGCGGCCGCGCGGTTCGTCTCGAGCGGGCGCACTTCGGGCACGGGCAGTGCGGAATCCAACGTGCGAATCTGCTGCCGCACGCGATCCGCCACCGAGGCGGCCTCACCACGCGTGCGGACGAGCAAGGTCATGCCGTTCAGCGGCAGCTGCCCATACGGCAGGTACAGCATCGGCGTGGGCGGCGCGTCGAGCTGCACGTCGCGAATGTCTCCGACGACTCCGACGACCGTGCGCGTGCGTCCGCCGACCCCGCCCCAATAGACACGGCGCCCGATCGGATCCGCGCCAGGCCAGAGCCGCGCCGCAAGGCTCTGCGAGATGATCACCACGCCGGAAGCGCCTTCACGATCCGCGCTCGTGAACGCGCGTCCGCGGACGATGGGGACCCGCTGCGTCGCGAAAAAGCCCGGCGTGACGCTGCGCCATCCCGCTTCCGTGAAGCCGCTCGGCGGAGCGTCGGCCGCCCGATCCTCCGGCGTCACGTCGTTCGCAAAGCCCCACTGGCGGAACGGATTCGTCGCGGTCGCCGCAGCCGACTCGACGCCTGCCACGTTCGACACCTTTTCGATCAGCGCATCGAAGAAGACCACCCGCGCGGATTCCGAGTAATCGCGATCCGGCAGCAGCAACGGAACGGTCAGGACGTTTGCGGCGTCGAAGCCGGGATCCACGCGCGTGAGCCGCGCGAAGCTGCCGAGCAGCAAAAACGATCCGACCAGGAGCAGCATCGCGAGGGCAACCTGCACACCCACCAGCAGGGAGATCCACCGCCGATTG
>JBKPTE010000147.1:0-33527 GCA_046735335.1 Acidobacteriota bacterium
GGGTTCTAGGGTTCTAGGGTTCTCGCTCACATCTCAAAACCCGCGCCCTCCGAACCGAGAACCCTAGAACCGGCGAACCTTAGAACCTAGAACCCCAGAAGCCCAGAACGAACATCGTTCAGAGTTCCCGAAGGGCCGTTACGACGGGGAGACGGGCGGCCCGGTAGGCAGGCAGGAACCCTCCGAGCAATCCCATGATGAGCGCATACGTCAGCGCGACGAGGAGCAGCCGCGGCGTGACGGCAAAGGAAAACGCGATTTGGCTGAACGACTGAAAGTTCATCGTCGCCGTCTCGTAGCCGTCGAACGCCAGCCACGCGATCGCGCCGCCGATCAGGCCGCCGACCACGCTCAGAAATGCCGCCTCGACGAGGACGGAGAAGACCACCGGAACGCTGCCGAACCCGAGCGCGCGCAGCGTGGCGATCTCGCGCGTCCGGCTCGCGACGGCGCTGTACATGGTGTTGACGGCGCCGAACACCGCGCCGACGCCCATCAGGATCGCGATGATCCCGCCAATCGTCCGGATGATGCCCTGCAGCGTCTGCGTCTGCGATGCGTAGTAATCCTGCGCGAGCATCGGGGTGACCGAGATCTGAGGATTCGACGTCAGTGAATCCTTCAACTGCTGGAAATCGCCTGGCGACGCCAGCGTCGCATAGACGGACTGGTAACTGTTGCCGCGGCGATAGGCGGGCTGCAGCACCCTCACGTCACACCACAGCTCCGACTCGGAGACCGAACCCTCGTCGGAGAAGATGCCGACGAGTTTCCACGTGCTCTCGCCCCACTTCAGGGTCGTACCGACGTTCAGCCCGACGAACTGCCTGGCCGCGGCGCGCCCGGCGATGAGCTCGTTCTGGCCGAACGCGAAGGTGCGCCCTTCGACGATCTTGACGTCCTTGTGGACCTTGAACGCCTCGGGCGTGACGCCCCTGAGCGGGACGTTCGCCGTCGTGCCCGATCGCTTCAGCGGATGATCGACGGCGACGAACAGCTCCGGCGACGTCAGCGGCGTCCCCGAGCTGTCGTGCGCGATGCCCGGCGCGTCCTGGATGACGCGGACCGCGTCGCCGGCGAGACCGCTCGTCATTTCGGTGTCGCTGCCCGCGCGCAGGATCAGCACCGTATCCGGATCGCCCGACGACTCCATGACCGACTTCACGCCTTCCGCGATCGACAGGACCGCGACGAACACGAGGACGACCCCGGCGATGCCGATCATGGCGACGGCGGACGAGCCCAGCCGCTCTCGAATCGACCTCAGCGTAACGCCGGTGACGGCGATGGTCTGCGAGAGCATCAGTTCCTCCTCAGCGCATCGACGATGCGCAGGCGCCCTGCCTGCAAGGCGGGCAGCAGCCCTGCCGCGAGCCCGAGCGCGATGACGAGGAACGCGCCCAGCACGACATCGTTCGGCGGAAAGAAGAAGACCGGGAGCAGGCCTCCGGTCGGATCTCCCATGGCCGTAATGATCATGTACGAGACCACGAGGCCGAGTCCGCCGCCGACCGCGGCGATGAGCAGCGACTCGAGCAGCACCATGCGCAGGATCCGGCCGTCGCCGAAGCCGAGCGTCTTGAGCACGGCCAGCTCGTTCGTCCGCTCACGAATCGCCTGCGCCATTGTGTTTCCCGCCACGAGCAGGATCGTGAACAGCGCCATCGCGACGATCCACATCATGATCTTGCCGATGTCGCCGACCTGCTTGGCCCAGTCGGAGACGAAGGCCTTTTCGGTGTTCGTCTTCGTTTCCGACGGGGAGTTGGCGAACATGGCGTCGATCTTCGCGGCAACCTGCGGGGCGCGATCCGGATCGTCGATCGTGAAGACGTACCAGTTGTACCGATCGCGGAAGCCGCTCGCCTCCGGAATCGTCTCCCTCAGGTATTGATAGTTGAAGAGGAACTGCGTCTTGTCGGCGCCCTTTTGCTTCGAGTCGTAGATGGCGTCGATGGTGAATTCCCACGGGCCGCCGTCCGGACGGCGGTAGATAGTCCCCTGGACCGGCACGCGCTGGCCGACTTTCCAGCCGTACTTCTTCGCGGTGTCGCTGCCGACCATGGCGCCCGTGCGGTCGGCAATCCACGCCTTCTTCTGGTCTTCGGGCACCTCGTATTCCTTCGGGTACACACGCAGCCAGCTCTCGGGATCGGTCGCGAACGTCGCGAACTGATTGCGGATGTCCTGGTAATAGCCGCCGAACCAGTTCGCGTGGGTGACCTCTTTCACTCCCTCGACCTGTTTGATCTGGTTCTCGTAGCTGGCGGGGAGCGGATTGATGATCGAGACCTTGTCGATCGTCATCAGCCGGCCCTGGCCGGCCATGTCGACGCCCATGCTGAACGCCATGCGGATGGCCATCAGGACGCCGAAGAGGAGGAACGCGATGAAGATCGACAGGACGGTGAAGATCGTCCGGACCTTCCGGCGCAGCAGGTTGCGCCAGACGAGCGGCAGGAACCTCATGCGACAGCCTCTCTTTCCGACACGAGGACGCCCTTGTCGAGGTGCAGCGTCCGCTTCGCGCGCGCGGCCGCATGCGGGTCGTGCGTCACCATCACGATCGTCTTACCGTGCTGCTCGTTGAGCGCCTGGAGAAGGTCGAGGATTTCGTCGCCCGATTTGCGATCGAGATCACCGGTCGGCTCGTCGCACAGGAGCAGCGTCGGATCCGTGACGATCGCGCGCGCGATGCCGACTCGCTGCTCCTGCCCGCCGGAGAGCTGCCGTGGATAGTGGTTCATGCGCTCGCGAAGCCCCACGACCGAGAGCGCGACTTCGACGCGCTTGCGGCGTTCCGCCTTCGACAGCTTCGTCAGCAGCAGCGGCAGCTCCACGTTGCGCGCCGCTGTGAGCACCGGCAGCAGGTTGTACAGCTGGAAGACGAACCCGATGTGGCGCGCGCGCCACGCCGAAAGGCGTCCTCCCGACATGCGGTCGAGACGATCGCCCGCCACGGTGATCGACCCGCCGGTTGGCGTATCGAGTCCGCCGATCAGGTTCAACAGCGTCGTCTTCCCCGAGCCCGACGGGCCCATCAGCGCGAGATAGTCGCCGGCAGGAATGTCGAGGTTGACGCCCTGCAGGACGTCGATGCGCTCGCCGCCGCGATGGAACACCTTGTGGAGATCGCGAACCGTTACCAGGGCGCTGGACATCACTGCACCTTTCTTGAATGGCGGGGACCCCTGCACCCCGCCAAGCTCACTTCTCTTGAATGGCGGGGACCCCTGCACCCCGCCAAGCTCACTTCTCTTGAATGGCGGGGACCCCTGCACCCCGCCAAGATCACTGCACCTTCACTCTATCCCCGTCTTTCAAGGTTTGCGGGCCGTCCACCACGACGCGCTCGCCGGCGGAGACGCCCGCGAGCACCTCCACCTGATCGCCGTTTTCGAGGCCGAGCGAGACCGCCCGGCGCTCCACGCGGTCGTCGTGAACGACGAGGACGATCGGCCGTCCGTCGCTCGAGCGGATCGCCGCCTTGGGCACCACGAAGCGCGCGACGGGCTGTGCCTGGCCCGACGGATCCTCGTCGCGCAGGAACGACACCTTCACGCCCATGTCGGGAAGAATGCGCGGATCGAACGCACCGGCCGACCCGGCCGTCGTCGATGCGGTGCGCACCGAGTCGTCGAACGCGATCCGCACCTTGACGGTCGCCTTCTGCCGATCCGCCGAAGGAATCGTCGTCAGGACGTGCGCCGGAATCTTCCAGTCCTGATAGGCGTCGAGCATCGCCTCGACCTTCTGCCCCGGCCGCACGCGGTTGATGTAGCTCTCGTTGACGTCGACTTCGATCTCGAGCGACGTCATGTCGACGATCGTGCAGATGCCCGTCCGCGTGAACCCGCCGCCGGCCGATACCGGCGAGATCATCTCGCCCGGCTGCGCATCCTTCGTGATCGCCACGCCGCTGAACGGGGCGCGGACGACCATGTCCGCGAGGTTCGTCTTCTGCATGTTCACCTGGGTCTCGGCCACGTTCACCTGCTGCTGCGCGTAGGCGATGCGCGCTTTCAGCGAATCGACGTCCGCCTGGGCCTGATCGAGCTCCGCCTTTCCCACGACGTTCTCCGTCAGGAGCTGCTGGCGGCGCCGCAGCGTCAGCTCCGCCTCCTGCAGGCGCGCCATGTCTTCAGCGGCGCTCTTGTGCGCGGCCGCGAGCTGCGCGTCCGCATACGCCAGCGCGGCTCGCACCTGCGTGTCGTCGAGGTGCGCCAGAATCTGCCCCTGCTTCACCGGATGCCCTTCCTCGACGAGGACGTCGACGACCTTTCCGGTGACTTTCGAGGAGACCGTCGCGCGGCGCCTGGCCGTGACGTACCCCGACGCATTCAGGACGGACCCCGGCGCTGACGCGCCCCCGGCGCGTGCCGCCACCGGCGCCACCTTGACGGGCTCCGCCTGCAGCTTCGCCGTCCACAGCCACGCGCCGCCGGCGACGAGCACGAGCAGGATCAGGACGGTCACGACGACGCCCGTCCGCCCGCGGCGTCCGCCGCGCTCTGCCTGAGGAATGCGAAGCGACGAGAGATCCTTCGACAGATCGACCATGAACAATGAAGAGTGGCTGAACCGGATCAGGAGGGGACGTCCTGCCGATATCCGGTCCGTTCAGTATAGACAATACGAAGGAAGGACGCCCGAGGGTCCGGGGCGTTCGGTGAACGGCGGACCGGCGGCGGTGAATGGAGAGAGTCCGCGGGCCTGAAAGGACCGCGCGATGGTCGGAGCGCCTATTGCCGCGTTATCCGTGTCGTCCGCGGCCCTACTTCCAGGTGCCTTCGACCCAGCCCCGGCTCATGTAATCGGCCATCGTGATCCCGAACAGGATCAACAACCAGAAGAATCCCGATCCGGCCACGACCCACGTCAGGCGCGTGCTCCAGCGCACGTGCATGAAGAAGAGGATGACCAGCAGAGCCTTGGTGCCGGCGATCGCGATCATGACGACGTTGTTCAACGCCCCGAGATCGATCTCCGCGGCAAGGACCGTCAGGCCCGTCCCGATGATGAGCGCGATGAAGACGGTGTAGTAGAGGCTCTTGGGCGCGACGTGATCGGACATGTCTCAGCCTTTGAAATGTCCGCCGATCAGATAGAGCAGCGGAAACAGGAAAATCCACACGATGTCGACGAAGTGCCAGTAGAGCCCCGCGACCTCGATCGGCGTGTAGTACTCCGCGTCGAACGTGCGGCGCCAGGCCATGATCGAGATCACCGTCATGATCCCGATGCCGATGATCATGTGGATCGCGTGAAGCCCGGTCATCGCGAAGTACAGCGAGTAGAACTGCTCGGCCGCCTTCGGATAGTGGCCGTCCCAGTGGAAGTACGGGCCGGGCACGTGATGGTGCACGAACTTGTCGTAGTACTCGATGCCCTTGATTCCGAGGAACACGAACCCGAAGGCCATCGTGATGAGCAGGAACGTCACCTGCGTTCCTCGGCTCTGGCTCGTCTGCGCCGCCCTGACCGCGAGCGCCATCGTCAGCGAACTGCAGATGAGCACCGCGGTGTTCGTCGTTCCCCAGACGCGGCTCAACTCGAAGCTGGCTTCCTGGAACCCGGCCGGCGAGAGATGGCGATACACGATGTACACCATGAACAGGCCGCCGAAGAACATGATTTCGGTGACGAGGAACACCCACATGCCGAGGCTCGAGGCCTCGGCCTGCTGGCCCATCGTGTCGAAATGGTGCTGCAGCTTCGGGTGATGGACCGCGGTATCGGCGTGCGGCGCCGGATGAATCGCGACCGGCCGCGGCTGCAAGTGTCCGTCAGGCAATGCCGACCTCCCGGCTCGGAGCGTACTGGTGCGTTCCTTCGGTCACGATGGGTGTCACCTCGAAGTTCGACGTCGGCGGCGGCGATGGAATCTCCCACTCCAGCCCGCGGGCGCCCCACGGGTTCGTGCCCGCGATGGGTGCGTTGCGGAGCGACCACAGGAAATAGACCATCGGTATGACATACCCGACGCCCAGGATCGTCGCGCCTGCCGTCGAGAGGACGTTCCATACCTGGAACTCGGGCGCGTACATCGCGTAGCGCCGCGGCATTCCGAGGTAGCCGACGATGAACTGCGGGAAGAAGGTCAGGTTGAACCCGACGAAGACGTTCAGCGCCGCGAACTTGGCCCAGCCCTCCGGATACATGCGGCCACTGATCTTCGGCCACCAGTAGTGCAGCCCGCCGAGGTACCCCATGATTGCGCCGCCGACCATGATGTAGTGGAAGTGGGCGATGACGAAGTACGTGTCGTGCACGTGGACGTCGACGCCGAGCGTGGCCAGGAAGAGGCCCGTGAGGCCGCCGATTGTGAACAGGCCGACGAAGCCGAACGCGTAGAGCATCGGCGAGTCCCACGAAATCGATCCCTTGTAGATCGTCGCCGTCCAGTTGAACACCTTGACCGCCGACGGGATCGCCACGAAGAAGCTGAGGATTGAAAAGATCATCCCGGCGTAGGTCGACTGGCCCGACACGAAAAGGTGGTGCCCCCACACGAGGAACCCGATGATCGCGATCGCGAGGCTCGAGAACGCCACGAAGGCGTATCCGAAGATGTTCTTGCGCGCGAACGCCTGCACCAGCTCGCTCACGACGCCCATCGCGGGCAGGACCATGATGTAGACCGCCGGGTGCGAGTAGAACCAGAACAGGTGCTGGAACAGGATCGGATCCCCGCCGAGGGCGGGGTCGAAGATGCCGAAGTGCAGGCCGCGTTCGACCACCACGAGGAGCAACGTGATCGCGATCACCGGCGTGCCGAGGATGAAGATCAGGCTCGTGGCGTACAACGACCAGACGAACAGCGGCAGCCGGAACCACGTCATTCCCGGCGCGCGCATACGGTGCACCGAGACGACGAAGTTCAGGCCCGTCAGGATCGATGAGAACCCGGTGATGAACACGCCGAGGCCCGCGGTGATCACGTGCGAGTTCGACGAGGCCGTGCTGTAGGGCGCGTAGAACGTCCATCCCGTGTCGACGCCGCCCGTCGCGGCCGCGACGATCGTGAAGATCCCGCCGAGCACGAAGATGTACCAGCTCAGGAGGTTGATGCGCGGGAACGCCAGATCCTTCGCCCCGATCATGATCGGAATCATGAAGTTGCCGAGGACGGCCGGGATCGACGGGATCAGGAAGAAGAACACCATCACGACGCCGTGCATCGTGAAGAGCTTGTTGTAGGTCTCCGGCTGCACGAGATCGGCGGCCGGCGTCAGCAGCTCCAGCCGCACCAGCAGCGCGAAGAACCCGCCGAGGAAGAAGAAAAAGGTAATCGAGATCAGGTACAGCAGCGCGATCCGCTTGTGATCCTTCGTCAACAGCCACGATTTGAGGCCGTAGCCGTCGTTCAGATAATTCACGCTGCTGGTGGTGGTGGTATCCATATCGTTACTTTGCCGGCGCCGCTCCGGCCGCCCCGGCCGGTGCTGCCGTCGCCGGACCCGAGCCGAGCGACTTGATATAGGCGATCAGCTGCAGGACCTGCTCTTCCGTCACGAGCCCCTGGAACGTCGGCATGACCGGCTGGAACCCTTCGACGATCTTGGCCTGCGGATTCAGGATCGATTCGCGTATGTAGGCATCGTCCATCGTCACCGTCCCGCCGCCCGTGAGCCGCACCGGCTGGCCGTACGCGCCCTTCAGCGTCGGGCACGTCCCCTGCGTCGTTTCGAGGTGGCAGGTCGAACACGCGAGATCCTGGAACAACTTCGCGCCCGCGTCGGCCATCGTGCCCGTGGTCGGTCCTCCGCCGAGCCATGCCTGATAGTCCGCGGGATCCATCGCGGTCACCCACCCGATCATCGCGGAGTGCTTGGTGCCGCAGTACTGCGTGCAGAAGATGTGATAGCGGCCCGGCTTCGTCGCGGTGAACCACAGCGTGTTGTACCGCCCGGGCACGACGTCCGCCTTCACGCGGAAGTCGGGGATGAAGAAACTGTGGATCACGTCCTCCGAGCCCATGATCAGCTTCACGGGACGTCCGACCGGAACGTGCAGCTCGTTGATTTCGCGCGCGCCGTCCATGTGCTGCAGCTTCCACATCCACTGCTTGCCGACGACGTAGATCTCCATGGCGCCCTTGGGGGCGCGCGTCAGGTGGAAGAACACCTGCGCGCCCCACACGAACATCACCATCGTGATGCCGAGCGGGATGAAGGTCCAGAGCAGCTCGAGCGGGATCGACCCGTGGATGGCCTCGCCGATCGAGTTCTCGCGCTTGCGGTGGAACTTGACCGCGAACACGACGATCAGGATTGCGATGAGCAGCCCGAAAAATGCCGAGACCGCCAGGAGGAAGAAGTACAGGGCGTCGACCTGCACCGCCTGCTCTGACGCCTGCTGCGGAAAGATTGGAAGCTCAAACATGGTTTAGATGCGGCTGCCCATTGCCGCGTGCTGCCGATCGCGCCGCAGGCTGACGAACACGAACGCCAGAAGGCTCGCGAGCGTGGCGATGCCGCCGATGCGGACCGCGCCAATGATCGCCGAGCCGTACTTCCCCGTTGCCGGATCGTAGTGATAACAGAGCAGCAGCAGCTTGTCGGCGACGGTGCCGAGCCGGTTGTGCGAAGCCTCCACCAGCGCGAACCGGAGGTCCCTGGGCGCGTACTCGAGCCCGAGGAAATAACGCGCGACGATGCCCGCCGGCGTGATCACGTAGATGGCCGCGGCGTGCGCGTACTGCTGGATGTTCTCGTCGTACGCGTAGCGGAAGCCGAGCGCGGCCGCGAGCCGCTGGATCGCGGGATCGGTGCCGGTGAGGAAATGCCAGCCGGCGGCGGTCGCCGGACGTCCGTAGTGCTCCACGTACGTGTGCTTCTTCTCGGACGCGAGCCGAGGCCCTTCCCGCGGATTGATGCTCACGACGACCACGTCGAAGTCCTTGCCGGCTTCGAACGAGAGCGTTTTGAGCGAGCCCGTCATGCCGTTGAGCACCTGCGTGCACAGCATGGGGCATTCGTAGTACGCGAGCGCCATCACGACGGGGCGCTTGCCGAAAAAGTCGCCGAGCTTCACGTCGCGTCCGGTGTCGTCCTTGAACGCGAGGTCGAGCGGGAGCTGCTGGCCGATCTTCTGGTCGATCCCGACCTTGTCGAGGATTGCAGGCTTGCGGCTCGCCGGGTTGATCTCCGGCGGCGCCGGCATGCCCATGCCCTGCGCGGCGACGACGGCCGGCATCAGCACGACCAACAGCGACATCCAGATCGTCCTCACGTTCCCCCTCCGGGTCCCTTGGGTGCCGGGGGCGTGGCCGACGCGGGCGGCGGCGACGATGACGCCGGCCCCGGCGGTGCTGCGGCGCCGGATGACTGATCCGGCCGGCCCGCCGGAATGATCCGGCCGCCGGAGGATTCCCCGCTCGCCGCGAAGTCGGTGCCCTCGGTTGGATCGGTCGCACCCGCTGGCGCGCCCAGTCCTTTCTTCAGCAGCATTTCTTTCGCGCGTTCGATCGGCACGTGCGCGACGCCGGCGCTCTGATTCACCCAGCCGTAGCTGTGCAGGTGCGCCACTTCGTCGGCTCGGAACTGTTCCATGTCCGCCCACGGCGTGGTCTGGAGGCGCGGCTCCGGCGGGAGCTGCCCGGCCGGCGCGGCCAACGGCGTCACGAACGGATCGTTGCGCGTCTCGGAGCGATCGAAGGCGACGAACAACACCCGCATCGCGGCCGCGATCACGATGCACACGGCCGCCAGCGTCGCGGCGAACCACAGGACCGATCGGACGCTGACGTCGCTCTGCTCGTGCGCGACGTCCACGTTCTGCAGCGATCCGTGCGGATGCGCGTGGGCGTCAGTGCCCGGTGTGCTGCCCATGCGCGAGCATCTCCTTGAAATTGGGATCGTTGAACGGCAGCAGCGGGTAGCGGCGAAGCTGACCCGCGAACAGATACAGCCAGATGCCGCCGAGGCCGATCGGGAGGAACACGTTCGCGATGCTGACCGGGAACGGTTCGTGGTTGAAGTTGGGCGCCACGATCCAGATGAGATCCACCAGGCGCATCGCGATGATGAACCATGCGACGCGCGCGAGGAGGCGCGGACGCCGCTTCAGATCGCGCGAGAGCAGCAGGCAGAACGGCAGCGCGAAGTGCCCGACGACGATGAGCAGGCTCACGTACTGCCATCCGTAGCGCAGCCGCTCCAGGTAGAAGGTGATCTCCTCGGGGAGGTTCCCCGCCCAGATGATCAGGAACTGCGAGAAGGAAAAGTAGGCCCACAACATCACGAAGGCGAGCATCAGCTTGCCGATGTCGTGGACGTTCTCCGTCCGCAGCACGGACGCCATCGGTTCTCGCGGTGCGAGCAGCGCGAGCATGACGGCGGCGAAGGACAGCGCGAAGAGCGCCTGGCCGCCCACCATGATGAAGCCGAAGATCGTCGAATACCAGTGCGGGTCCAGAGACATCAGCCAGTCGATCGCCGCAAGGCTCATCGTGACGACGTAGATCACGAGGCCGGGCGCGCTGACGACCCGGAACCGGCGCGTATCAGGTATGGTGACCGCCACCTCCCCGCGGTCCTGCTGGATGGACCAGCGGGTCAGGTAGTACGAGCATCCCCACCAGACGAGGAAGTAGATCGCCGCCCGAATCAGCACGAACGGGACGTTCAGGTAGATGTGCTTGTGCTGCAGGATCTCGTCGGCGCGGACCGCGTCCGGTCTCGCCCACAGATAGAGCTTCGGCAGCATCACAGCGATGGGAATGAACAGCAGCAGGCAGTACGGAATCAGGCGGCTGCCGGCCTCGAAGATCCGCCGCGTGACGAGCCCCCACTGCCCGCCCGACATGTGATGCGTCATCAGCATCGACAGGCAGCCGAGCGAGAGGCCCAGGCAGAACATGAACCCGATCAGCCACGACTGCAGGAACTGCGCTGGCTGCAGCAGCGATCCGACGACGCCGACGATCAGGCCCGCAATGCCGACGATCAGCCCCCGCTGCTGCAGGCGCTCGATCTCGGCCACGTCCGAGGTGAGAACGGGAGTCTCCATCAGTGCTTCGCCGCCCCCTCCGACGGCGAACGCGCCGGCTCCGACAGTTTCTGACGCTCTTCCGGCGTGAGGTCCGTGGCCGCGGCGTTCTGGCTGTACTGCAGCGCGCGGATGTAGGCGGCGATCGCCCACCGATCGCGCGGCGCAATCTGCGCGCGGTAGTCCGGCATCGCGCCGAACCCGTTCGTCATCACGTCGAAGAAGTGGCCGAGCGGCGCCTGCCGCAGCCGATCGATGTGGTACGACGGCGGCTGGCGGTAGCCGCGCCGCACGATCATCCCGTTGCCGGTGCCGTTGCGGTCGTGGCACGGCGCACAGTAGATGTCGAAGCGATTCTCGCCGCGGTCGAGGACCTGCTGCGTGAGCGGAAGCGGCAGCGTATCGACGAGGACGCTGCCGTTCTTGCCCGTGAAGAAGGGGGAATCGTCCTGCAGCGTGCCGCGCGCCACCGTATCGTCGGGGAGCGGCCGCGCGCTGGAGCCATCCTTGAAGAACTCGCTGTGGCGCAGCGGGATGTACTTCGGCTGATTGTGCATGTCCTGCCGGCAGCCGGCCGTCATCGCCAGGTAGAGGAGCGCGGCTGCGAGGCTACGGCTGGACTTCATTGATCTCGCTCGCATTCAGCCCCTTGAGCAGGTCGAACGTGCGGGTGCGATCGAAACGCGGATCGGCGGATTCGATCAGCAGGAAGAAGCGGTCCCGGCTCGCGTGCTCGAATCGCGGCACGTTGAACACCGGGTGATACGGCATCGGCAGGCCGTTGAGCATGATCATGCCGACGACGGCCGCAATCGACGCGAAGAGGATCGTCAGCTCGAAGGTCACCGGAATGAACTGCGGCCAGCTGTTCAGCGGCTTGCCCGCGATATTGGTGGGGTACGTGATCGCGTGCACCCAGTACTGCAGGCCGTAGCCCGTGAGCAGGCCGGCGAGCCCGCCGCCCAGCACGATCGCCGAGAGCCGCCGATCGTGATGCCCGATCGCTTCCCAGGCTTCCTCGATCGGAAAGGGCGAGAAGGTGTCGATCTTCCGATACCCCTCCGCATGGACGCGCTTCGCGGCGGCGACCAGCGCCGTCGGATCGTCGAATTCGGCCATCAAGCCGTAAATCGGCTCCGCCGCCATCAGACCCGCTCCTGGCTGCGGAGCTTCATCTGCGTGGTGAGCCCCTTCATTTCAGCGATGGAAATCATCGGCAGCAGCCGGACGAACAGGAAGAACATGAACACGAAGAACCCGATCGTGCCGATGTACGTCATCCAGTCCCATTTCGTGCCGAAGTACATGCCCCACGAAGAGGGGAGGAAATCGCGGTGCAGGCTGGTGACGACAATCACGAAGCGCTCGAGCCACATGCCGATGTTGACGACCATCGCCACCATGAACAGCAGGATCGGGGTCGTCCGGACCTTCTTGAACCACAGCCACTGCGGCGTGATGATGTTGCAGAAGATCAGCATCCAGTAGATGTACCAGTACGGGCCGGTCATCCGGTTCCAGATCATGAACCCTTCGTACCGGTTCGCGCTGTAGAACCCGAAGAACGCTTCGGACGTGTAGCCGTAGGCGACGATCAGGCCCGTGACGAGCGTCACCTTCGCCATGTTCTCGAGGTGCCGCAGCGTGATGAAGTCCTCGACGTGGTAGATGACGCGCAGCGGAATCGCCAGCGTCAGCACCATCGCGAATCCGTCGTAAATCGCGCCGGCGACGAAGTACGGCGGGAAGATCGTCGTGTGCCAGCCGGGAACGATGCCGATGGCGAAGTCGAAGCTGACGACCGTGTGCACCGACAGGACGAGCGGTGTCGCCAGACCCGCGAGGAGCAGATAGATGTGCTCGTAGCGCTGCCAGTGCCGCGCCGATCCGCGCCAGCCGAGCGCGAGCGCGCCATAGGACACCTTGACGAAGCGGGCCTTCGCCTTGTCGCGCAGCGTCGCCAGGTCCGGAATGAGACCGACGTACCAGAACAGCAGCGATACGGTGAAGTACGTGGACACGGCGAAGACGTCCCAGATCAGGGGGCTCCTGAACTGCGGCCAGATCGCCATGCTGTTCGGATACGGGAACAGCCAGTACCACGCGAGCCAGGGACGTCCGGTGTGGATCAGCGGGAACAGCCCCGCGCACATCACCGCGAAGATCGTCATCGCCTCCGCGAAGCGGTTGATCGACGTCCGCCAGTTCTGCTTCAGCAGCAGCAGGATCGCCGAGATGAGCGTGCCGGCGTGGCCGATGCCGATCCACCAGACGAAGTTGACGATCGCGAAGCCCCATCCAACCGGGATGTTGACGCCCCAGATCCCGGTGCCCTTCAGGACCAGGTAGCTCACCGCCATGCCGAGCATGCCGGTGATCAGGAAGCCGATCGCGACGACGACGTACCAGCTGATTGGCTGGTGCGTCGAGAGCACGATCGTGCTGATCTTGTCGGTGATTGAGCCGAGCGAATACCCGGGCTGAATGAGCGGCGCGGGCTTGTAGGTGGCGGGTTTCGGATTCATCAGTGTTCGGTCGCCGACGCGCCGCGCGCGGCCTCGAGCTCGGGATTCGGGTTTCTGAGCGCCGCGAGATACGTGGTCCGCGGCCGGGTGTTCAGCTCTTCGACGAGGCCGTAGTTGCGCTGCTGCGCCTTCAGCTTGCTGACGCGGCTGTTCGGGTCGTTCATGTCACCGAACACGATCGCCTCCGCGGGGCAGGCCGCCGCGCAGGCGGGCACCACCTCGCCGTCGCGGATGCTCCGGTCCTCGCGCTTCGCGTCGATCCGCGCCGCGTTGATCCGCTGCACGCAGTACGTGCACTTCTCCATGACGCCGCGGCTCCTGACCGTCACATCGGGATTGCGCAGCGGATACAGGCTCTGCGTGTTCCAGTCGGAGTAGAGGAGGAAGTTGAATCGCCTCACCTTGTACGGGCAGTTGTTCGAGCAGTAGCGCGTGCCGACGCAGCGGTTGTACACCATGTCGTTCAGGCCTTCCGCGCTGTGCGCCGTTGCGCCGACCGGGCAGACCAGCTCGCACGGCGCGTTCTCGCACTGCATGCACGGTACCGGCTGGTGGTACGTCTCGGGATTCTCGGGCGAACCGCTGAAGTAGTGGTCCACCCGGATCCACATCATCTCGCGCCCGCGATCGACCTCCTCCTTGCCGACGACCGGGATGTTGTTCTCCGCCTGGCACGCGAGCGTGCACGTGCTGCAGCCGGTGCAGGACTGCAGATCGATCGCCATCGCCCACTTGTAGCTGTTGTATTCCCAGTCGGGAATGATCGACAGCGCCCGCGGCGGCTTCTCGCCCATTTCGGCGACGAATTCCGGACGCGCGCGGTATTCCTCGAGCGTCCCGACCCTGACCGGGTTGCGCCCTTCCATCAGATGGTGTTCCTGCGTACGCGCGACGAGGTAGCGGCGCCCGACCTTCGCGATCTCGAGTCCCTGCCCGAACCAGGGCGCATCGGAGGTGCGCAGCTTGTACACGTCGAACTGCTTCGCTTCGTCGCCGGTGGCCGAGCCGACCCGCCCCACGCGCTCGCGGCCGTAGCCGAAGAACGCGGTCACCGCGTTGTCGGGATGCCCGGGCACGATCGCGACCGGCAGCAGCGCCGTATTGCCGCGATACCGCAGCTCGATCAGATCGCCGTCCTGCAGCCGCTGCTGCTGCGCAAGGTTGACGCTCACCCACGCCGTGGGATCCCAGGTCGCTTTCGTCAGGGGCTTCGGCAATTCCTGCAGCCAGCCGTTGTTCGCGTAGCGGCCATCCCCGATCGTCTGGTCCGGACGGAAAATGATCTCCAGACCGCCGGCTGCGCCGGACGAGGAGGTTGGAGGTTGGAGGTTGGTTGTTGGAGCTTGGTTGTTGGAGGTTGGAGGCGCTCCAGCCTGCGACGCCGTTCCCGGAATGAAGCCGTCGTGCAGCACGTGCTTCCAGAAGCTGTCGGCGCTCTTGAACGGCTGCCCGCTCGGATCGGTAATCGTCCAGCCGCCGACCGCGCCGGCGTGGGCGCGCGTCCAGTAGTCCTTGACGAGGTCGTGCGCGGACTTGCCGTTCTGCGCGTCGATGAACGACCCGAGCACCTCGATCGCGCCTCGCCCCTCGTAGAGCGGCGCAATCAGCGGCTGCATGATCGTGACGGTCCCGTCGAACGCGCGCGCGTCTCCCCACGTCTCGAGCGGGTGCGCTTCGGGCAGATTCCAGTGGCAGTACGCGGACGTCTCGTCGGCGTACTGCGAGTGGTGAATCGAGAGCCCGACCTTCCCGAGCCGCTCGCGGAACTTCAAATCAGCCGGCGCGGTGAAGACAGGATTGGTTCCGAGCATCACTAGGACGTCAACTTGTCCGGCGTCCATCGCCTGAACGAGGTCACGGAGCGACGCGAGCTGGTCCGCCGGGTTGACGACAATCGTCGGCGCGTAGGTCACCGTCGTCCCTGCGTTGCCGAGGGACTGGTTCATCGCATCGGCGAGCTGGTGCACGGCCGCAGGCTGGTAGTCGCCGGCCACGATGAGGCAGCGTCCCCGGTGCGCCTGCAGGTCCTTCGCGATTGCGGCGAGCCATCGGGTCGCATTCCCGTTCGAGAACGCCGCCGTCGATGCGGCGCCGCCGGAGAGCGCCGACGACAGCGCACGCGCGAACGGTTCGATCTCCGAGGCCCGGAGCGACAGCCGATGATCCGCCTTGGCGCCGGTCAGCGTCGGCGTGCTCTCGACGGCGTAGAGCCGGTTCATCTCCTTCTTGTCGTCCGTCACACGGCGGCGCGCCCCGAAATCGCGGGAGTAGCGCACGCTCTCCGGACCGCACGTCAGGAAATCGGCGTCGAGCGAGAGGACGACATCCGCCTTGTCGAAGTGATAAATCGCGTCGATGTCGGGCCGGCCAGTCGCAGCTCCGGCCGGATCCCACTGGTGCCACTTCGCTTGTGGATACGCCTGCTGAATCAGCGTGATCTGCTCGCCCATCGTCGGCGAGGTGATGGCCTCGGTCAGGAATCGCAGCCCGGCGCCCTGTTTCCCCTTCTGGGTGCCGAGGGCAGATCTGATCGAGGATGCGAAGTCGCTCCAGCCGCGAACCTGCCCCCTGAACTGCACGGTCTGCGCGCGGTCCGGGTCGTACATATCAAGGATGGCGGCCTGCCCGAACGTATCGGTCCCCCCGAGGCTGGCCGGGTGTTCTGGATTTCCCTCGATTTTGGTCGGATGACCTTCGTGGCTTTCGACCAGCACCGGTTCTGCGATGCCGCCGAACGGGATCGCGGTCGCGAAGAACAGCGGCTTGCCCGGCACCATGTTCTCGGGCTGGCGCACGTAGGGGATGATCTTTTCGGGCGGCTGTTTCGTGCACGCGCCCACGCCGGCGAGAGCCAGCGAGGCGCTCATCAGCTTCAGGAACTGGCGGCGCCCCTTGGGATCGTTCCACTGAGAGGCCTGTTCGGGGAACTCGCGGTGCAGGTATTCGCGAAACTGCGGCGTGTCGGCGAGTTCGCCCAGACTGCGCCAGTACAGGCGTCCGTCAGTAGCGGCCAGGCGCGATCGAATGGCGGCGAAATCCATAAAGTCGGCTAGCGATGGCACGTCGAGCAGCTCGTGAGCTGCCGGACGTCCGCAATCTTGTATTCCTTCACCAGGCGTTCGCCGAGTCCGGGATCGTTGGCCGGCGGTTCCCACGCCATGTTGGTCACCTGGTCGCGCGGCCGGACGTACTTCTCGGGATTCCGGTGGCAGTTCAGGCACCAGCTCATCTGCAACGAATTTTCCTGATACATCAACGGCATCCGGTCGACGCGGCCGTGGCAGGTGGCGCAGCCGACCCCCTTGTTCACGTGGATGCTGTGGTTGAAGTACACGAAATCGGGCAGGTCATGGACGCGCTGCCATTCGAGCGGACGGTTGTCGCGGAAGCTCGCGCGCACCGGCTCGAGGATCGGCGCGCTCGTCCAGATCTGCGAGTGGCAGTTCATGCACGTCTTCGTCGGCGGGATGTTCGCGAACGACGATTCCTCGACGGTCGTGTGGCAGTAGCGGCAGTCGATGCCCATGGATCCGACGTGGTGGGCGTGGCTGAACTGGACGGGCTGATCGACGGTCACCCCCTGACCCGTGACGTAGCCGGACCACGACACGGCGACGACGGCCCAGGCGACGAAACCGATGAAGACGAGAACGCCGATGATGCTGGCTCGCGACCAGTAGTTCGTGCTGCGGTGGAAGACTTGGCTCATCGTCCGGGCGTCTGCACGCTCCCCAAAAGCCTTAAGGGTATATCGAACAGGATGGCTTTGCGAAGACGGAACGCGGTGCGGAGTGCAAACGTCCGCCGTGTGTCAGGCAGCCGGTCCATATGATGTGAAAGTTTTCACAAGGTGTCAACGGCGGCAGACGCCCCCCGCATAGAATGGCGAGCGTCAGCATGGATGCGATTCGTCTCTCGAACGTGACGAAGCGGTTCGGCGGCACGTGCGCCGTCGACGCGCTCACGCTCGCCGTGCCGAGCGGCTCGATCTACGGCTTCATCGGACCGAACGGGTCGGGCAAGACGACGACGCTGCGGATGATCATGCACATCCTGCTGCCCGACGAAGGGCGCATCGAGGTGCTCGGGTCCACCGACACCGCGGCGGCGCGCGATCGCGTCAGCTACCTGCCCGAAGAGCGGGGCTTGTACAAGCGGATGACGGTGCGGCGTCTGCTGCGCTACTACGGACGCCTCAAAGGGCGGACGATCGCCGAGCTCGATCCCGTGATCGACGATTGGCTGGCGCGGCTCGGACTCGAGGCGTGGGCCGATCGCAAGGTCGAGGCGCTCTCGAAGGGCATGTCTCAGAAGGTCCAGTTCATCGCGGCGGTGATTTCCCGGCCGTCGCTGCTGATCCTCGACGAGCCGTTCTCGGGCCTCGATCCGGTGAACGCCGAAGTGCTGAAGGACGCGGTGCTGGAGATGCGGCGCCGAAGCACGACGGTCGTCTTCAGCACGCACGACATGAGCACCGCGGAGAAGATGTGCGATCGCATCTTCATGATCTTCCGCGGACGCAAGGTGCTGGACGGCACGCTCGAGGAGATCCAGGCGCAGTACGGCTTCGACACTGTACGCGTTCGAACGGCTGGAGGCGCGGGGCCACTGGCGGACCTGCCTGAGATCGAATCGGTCAACGACTACGGGCAGCTTCAGGAAGTGCGCCTGACGGGCGATCCGCAGGCGTTTCTCCGCAAGCTGAGCGAACGGACGGCCGTCTACCACTTCGAAGTCGCGCGGCCGTCGCTCCACGACATCTTCGTTCGCATTGCGGGAAACGGACGGCCGTGAGGAAGACGCTGATTGTTGCCGCCTCGGAGTTCACCACCCTGACGCGTTCGAAGGCGTTCCTGCTCGGGCTGTTCCTGATGCCCGTGTTCATGGGCGCCGCAATCCTCCTCCAGCGCTCGATGCGCGATCAGACCGATCGCGCGGATCGGCACTTCGCGGTCATCGATCGGACCGGCGCGCTGTACCAATCGCTCAAGACGGCGGCTGACGAATGGAACGCGGGCGTCGCCGCCGGGGGAAACGGGCCGCGCTTTCTGCCGTACGCCGTCGATCCCGGAGCGGCGGAGCCGGAGGCGCTCCGGGCCGCGCTCTCGGACCGCGTCCGACGCGAGGAGATCTACGCCTTCGTCGAGATTCCAGCGGACGCGCTGGCCCCCGCCGCGCGCGATACGCTTCGCTACTACTCGAACCATCCCGCGTACCGTGCGCTGCCCGATTGGATCTCGAGCACGATCAACCGCGAGGTCGTCAACCAGCGCTTCCGCGCGGCCTCCATCGATCGCGCGACCGTGGCGGCGCTGACGCGCCCGGTCCGGCTCGAACAGCTCGGTCTCGTGACCCGCGGCGAGGGCGGCGAACTGCGCGCGGCGGAACGCGTCGACGAAGTGCGCACGCTCGTGGTCCCCGCCGCGATGATGGTCCTGATGATGTTCGCCGTGATGTCCACGTCGCCGCAGCTCCTGAACAGCACGATCGAGGAGAAGATGAGCCGCATCAGCGAAGTGCTGATCGGGTCGGTCACCCCGTTCCAGCTGATGATGGGGAAGCTCGGAGGGAGCGCCTCCGTCTCGCTCCTCCTCGCGTCCGTGTACCTTGCCGGGGGACTCGCCGTCGCGCACTACTGGGGATACGGCGGGCTCATCAGCCCCGGTGCGGTCGCGCTGTTGATCCTGTTCCTCATCCTCGCGCTCTTCATCTTCGGCTCGGTGTTCATCGCGATTGGCGCGGCGTGCAGCGATCTCAAGGACGCGCAGAACATGATGACGCCGGCGATGCTGCTCTTGATGCTGCCCGCCTTCACCTGGTTTCCCGTTGCGAAGGCGCCCGATAGTCCGATGGCCGTCACCCTGTCGATGATTCCGACGGCGTCTCCGTTTCTGATGCTGATGAGGATTGCCGTGCCGCCCGGGCCGCCCGCCTGGCAGGTGGCCCTGTCCGTTGGCGCGACGCTCCTCACGGTGATCGCGGCGGTCTACGCGGCGGGACGGATCTTCCGCACGGGCCTGTTGATGCAGGGAAAGGCGGCGACGATCGGCGAGATGTGGCGCTGGGTGCGTGCGGGCTGAGTGTCAAAGGCGAACGACGAAGGACGAACGGCGAAGAATGACGAAAGCCGAACGGCGAAAGACGAATGGCGAATGCCGAATGATGAATGGCGAATGATCGCGGGGATTCGAGCGCTGATCCCCTCTGCCGCGCTGTTCGTCGTGCTGGGCACGTGGGCGACGGCGCAGAGCAGCCCGAGCGGCACGGTTGAATACCGCGTCTCGTTCCCCGCGCCCGAACATCGCTACGCGCAGGTCGACGCAACCTTCCACAGCGTCCCGCCCGGGCCGCTCCAACTCCGCATGAGCCGTTCGTCGCCCGGACGGTACGCGCTGCACGAATCCGCGAAGAACGTCTACGACGTGCACGCGTTCGACGGGCAGGGACGCGAGCTGGCGCCGTCGCGCCCGAACCCGTACGAATGGGATGTGGCACCGCAGTCGGCGGAGACGATCCGCGTGACGTACAAGGTCTACGGCGACCGGGTCGACGGCACGTACCTCGCCGTCGACATGACGCACGCCCACATGAACCTGCCTGCGGCATTGATGTGGGCGCGCGGCTGGGACGATCGTCCGGTCCGAATCACGTTCGTGCCTCCAGCCGGAACGAAATGGAAGCCCGCGACGCAGCTGTTCCCGACCTCCGATCCATGGACGTTCACCGCGCCCAACCTGCAGTACCTCTTCGACAGTCCGACGGAGCTGAGCGACTACGCGCTGCGCGAGTTCACGGTCCGGAACCCTGACGGCAAGCCGTTCACGGTGCGCATTGCCGCCCATGCGGAGGCATCGAAGGCGGACATCGACGAATACGCCGCGGGTGTCGAGAAGATCGTGAACGAAGCAGAGGCGGTCTACGGCGAGTTCCCGCGGTACGAACCGGGCACCTACACATTCCTCGCCGATTACCTCCCGTATGCCGAGGGCGACGGGATGGAGCATCGCAACAGCACGGTCGTCACCGGCCGATCGATTCGCCGGGCGCTCGGGACGGCGGCCCACGAGTTCTTCCACTGCTGGAACGTCGAGCGCATCCGCCCGCAGGGGCTCGAGCCGTTCAACTTCGAAGAAGCGAATATGACCGATTCGCTGTGGCTCGCCGAAGGCTTCACGCAGTATTACGGACCGCTCATCCAGCAGCGCGCGGGGCTCGCCGACGAGGCGCAGACGATTCGGAACTTCGGCCAGCTCGCGGACGCGGTCGTGAACGATTCGGGACGGCAGTTTCGATCGGCGGTGGAGATGAGCCGCTTGGCGCCGTTCGTCGACGCCGCGCGTTCGGTGGACCGCACGAACTTCGACGTGACGTTCATCTCCTATTACACGTACGGGGGCGCCGTCGCGCTCGGCCTCGATCTGACGCTGCGCGATCGATCGAACGGGAAGGTGACGCTCGACGACTTCATGCGCGCGATGTGGCGGACGCACGGCAAGCCTGGCGGTCCCGAGCCGGGGCTCGTCGCGAAGCCGTACTCGCTGGACGACGTGCAGGACCGCCTCGCCGAGGTGAGCGGCGACGCGGCATTTGCCGCCGAGTTCATGCGCCGCTACATCACCGGACGCGACGTCGTGGACTATCCGCGCCTGCTCGCGCGCGCCGGCGTCCTCGTGCGGAAGCGCGGCGGCGGCGGCGAGGCGTGGATTGGCGATCTGCGATTCGACGCGCAATCCGCGCGCATCACCGAGCTGGTTCCGCCGGGCACGCCCGCGTACGACGCGGGCCTCGATCAGGACGATGTCGTGACGGGAATGGACGGAAAGAGCGTCGGCTCCGTGCAGGACATCCAGCAGATCCTGCGCGCACATCGGCCCGGCGATCGCGTCACGATCGCGTTCACGCGTCGCGACGGACCGCAGACGGCGACGGTCCCGCTTGGCGAGGATCCGTCGTTCGAAGCGCTGCCGATCGAGTCCACCGGCGCGACGCCAACGGCGGAGCAGAAGGCGTTCCGAGCGAGCTGGCTCGGGAGCAAGCGCTGAGATGTATGACGTGATCATCGTGGGGGCCGGCCCGGCTGGCCTGAGCGCGGCACTCATCCTGGGCCGATGCCGGCGCCGCGTCCTGGTGTGCGACAGCGGGCGTCCGCGCAACGCGGCGTCGCACGCGATGCACGGCTTTCTCACCCGCGACGGGGTCAACCCGCACGAATTCCTCCGCCTCTCTCGTGAGCAGCTCCGGCAGTACGAGACGGTCGCCATCCGCAACTGCGAGGTCACGGGGGCGATCTGCCGCACCAACGCGCGGTTCGAGGTCACGATCGAGAACGAGGAGCGCCTCACGGCGCGCAAGCTGCTGATTGCGACGGGCGTTCTCGACAACCTTCCCGGAATTCCCGGATTCGCGGAGCTCTACGGCGCGAGCGTCTTTCATTGTCCGTACTGCGACGGTTGGGAGGTGCGGGACGAGCCGTTGGCGGTCTATGGACGCGGCGAGCGCGGCCTCGGTCTCTCGCTGGAACTCACCGGATGGAGCCGCGACGTGGTGCTGTGCAGCGACGGCGCCGCGGAGATCGACGAGGCGGGCCGCGCCCGGCTCCGGCGCTGCGGCATCGAGGTGCGAGAGGAGCGCGTGCTCCGTCTCGACGGCGAGGACGGCCGCCTCACACGGATCGTCTTCGACGCGGGCGAGCCGCTCGCACGGCGGGCGCTCTTCTTCACGACCGGCCAGACGCAGCAGTCGGCGCTCGCGATTTCGCTTGGCTGCGAGTTCAACGACAAGGGCACGGTCAGGACGGGCAAGTACGAGTCGACGCACCTCTCCGGGCTCTACGTCGCGGGCGACGCCTCACGCGCCGTACAGTGGGTCATCGTCGCCGCCGCCGAAGGGGCCGAGGCCGCCTTCGCGATCAACACGGATCTGCTGAAGGACGACCTCCGGCGCATCGAAGCCGGCACCTAGCGGCCCGCCTTCGCACGTCGTGCTACGGCACGGGCCAACCTTCCGCCTTCGCCGGTCGTGCTAAGGCTGGCCAACCTCCAACTACCAACCTCCAACCTCCAACCTCCAACCTCCAAATACCCCAACCTCCATTGGACTGGTGACTTGGCCTTTCATCCCGCCATTAGTCCCAGATTGGTATCGAATTTGGGCGCATCCAGGCCAGAATTGGACCTCCTACATCGGAGGGTTCCGATCCATAGTGCGGAACGAGGTTGCTCATGCTTTCTTCGCTCGAGCGTCAATTCGTCAGGACCGAACGCCCCCTGTACGGCCATCTGGTGTCGCTGCTCGAATCGGCGATCGCGCGCGGGGAGCTGCCGTCGGGCACGCGCGTGCCGCCGGAGCGGGCGCTCGCGCAGCACCTGAAGATCAGCCGCACCACCGTCGTCAGCGCGTATCGCGAGCTCGAATCGCGCGGGCTGCTGCGCGGCTACGTGGGACGCGGGACGTTCGTGTGCGCCGCGCCGGAGCCGGAAGGGACGCCCTTCGCGTGGCGCGGCAAGATCGCGGCGGCGGCCCTGCGCTCCAGCGATTCCACGCTGCGCGACATCGTCCGCCATTCGTCGGACGCGCGGCTGTTGTCGCTCGCGGCGGGCGAGCCGGCGATCGACAAGTTCCCCAACGAGGCGTTCCAGGAGGCGATTGCGCACCTGCTCCGGAACGATCCGGCCGCGGCGTGGCGCCATGCGCCAACGGAAGGGCAGCCCGCGTTTCGCGAGGCGATCGCGGATCGGTACGGCATGCCGCGCGAGAGCGTGTTGATCTTGTCGGGCGCGCAGCAGGGCCTCGATCTGCTCGCGCGGTGCCTCGTCGATCCGGGCGACGCCGTGATCATCGATCGGCCCGGATACCTCGGCGCCATTCAGTCGTTCCGCGCGGCGGGTGCGAAGCTGATTGGATGGGACATCCTGCGCGCGGACAGCGACGAGCTGGAGGATCTCCTCGTCCGCTACAGGCCGAAGCTGATTTACACGAATCCGACGTTCCAGAATCCGACGGGGACGACGCTGCCGATCCGCACGCGTCGCGAGCTGCTCTCGCTCGCGCAGCGCTACCGCGTGCCGATCGTGGAGGACGCGACGTATCGCGATCTGTATTTCACCGAGCCGCCCCCCTCGTCGCTCCGAGAGCTGGACGAGCACAACCTCGTCATCTATCTGAACAGCTTCTCGAAGGTGATGGCGCCGGGCCTTCGACTCGGGTGGATCTCGGCGGCGCCCTCGATTGTCGACCAGATCGCGATCATCAAGCAGCGCCTCGACCCGCACACGCCGAACCTGCTGCAGCTCGCGGTCGCGCGGCTCATTCGCGAAGGGACGTTCGACGCGCACCTGCGGACGATTCGTGCGGAGCACGCGCGGCGCTGCGCGCAGATGATTGCCGCGATTCAGCGTCACGTCCCGCCGAACACGCTTCGATTCGGCCGCCCTGCCGGCGGTTTGTATCTGTGGTGCCGGCTCGCGCTCGGCGCGAGCGCCGATGCGCTGCTCGATCGCGCGCTCGCCGCAGGCGTCGCGTTCGTCGCGGGCAGCGCGTTCTACGCGGATCCCGCGGGCGATTCGGAGCTGCGGCTCTGCTTCACCAGCGTGCTGCCGCAGGCGATGGACGAGAGCATCCGGAAGCTCGCGGGATGCTTGTCGACGGCGCGTCTGACCGCCACCGCCTGACGCATCATTGGAGGTTAGGGGATCCTGTTACCCCGCTCGATCTCCTGAACTCCGGTGAGCCGACACGCGGCCGGCGTGGATCCACGCGATGCGGGTCAGCAGGGACCCGGCAATCGTCGAGATCGCCGCGGTACGGCGAGCGGCCGTCGACCCGCCGCCGAGCAGCCGCAGCCCGAGCGGCACCGGACCTGAGAGAAATCCGCCAAGCCGCGTGATCGTGCCGCTGGCGTTCTCCTTCAGCGGCACGAGCGCGTCGCTCTCGCGCAGTTCGATCCCCGCGCCGATCAACGTCTCGACCGCCGCAGCACCCGCCGCAAGGAGATTGAGCGCCGGATCCCGATGGCCCATCAACTCGAGCAGTGACGCGGCAGCGCCGATACCCGACGCGCCGAAATGAATCGGGAGCAGCCGGACGTTCTGCGACCACACCGGGATGGCCGTTGCGCCGATGAGGACGCCGGTATAGGTCGAGAGTACGACGCCCGTAGCCGCCGCCAGCGCATCCGCTGCATCGCGTACGAGCCGCACCGCCACGGCGTCGCCGCTTGCGGAGGCGACGGCATCGGCGAAGGCCGCCGCCGCGGCGCTGCTCGAGAACGCCACGAGCGTCCAGACTCCCACCGACATCGGGCTCTGCAGCTTGAAGACGCGGAGCATGTTGAGGAAACGCTCGGGACGCCCGAGATCGGCAATGAGCAGCGGCGCCGACAGCATGCTCCCCGCAGCGGCAATCCAGCGCGCATCCCGCACGAGATCGTTGCGTCCGCCCGCGAGCTTCGCGGCGTTGGCGATCACCGCCGAGGCACCCGCGGCGCCGCCGACGAAGAAGTAGGCCGGGACCTCCCACGTCCACACCGGCGCCTTCAGCAGGGGCAGCCCATAATAATCGCTCATGGCTTGCGGCCGAGAAACGCGGCGGCGCTGCCGAGGAGCATGAGGCCGGCCGCGATCGCGGCCGATGACCAGCCGTCGCGCAGGTGCACGGTGGGAACTTCAGGAGCGGAAGGCAGGTTGTAATCCTGCGGTGCGCCGCGGAGGACGAAGATCGCGTGCGTCCCGCCGACACTCGTGTCGACCGGATCGTAGACGATCGCGTCGTCTATGCCGCGCGTCTTCAGTTCCGCGACGCGCGCCTGTGCCTTCGCCCGCATGTCCTCGATGGTCCCGAACTGAATGGATTCCGTCGGGCATGCGGTGGCGCACGCCGGCTTCAGCCCGACCTTCTGCCGGTCGTAGCAGAACGTGCACTTGAACGCGCGTCCGTCGTCCGGACGGCGATCGACGACGCCGAACGGGCACGAGACGACGCAGTAGCCGCAGCCGTTGCAGACGTCGGGCTGGATGTAGACGCCGCCGAACTCGGTGCGGACGATCGATCCGGTGGGACACGCTTCCAGACACCCGGCGTGCTCGCAGTGCTTGCAGACGTCGGAGGAGAAGTCCCATCGGAACGCGCTTCGATAGCCGGCATCTCCCGTGGCGAGCCCTCCGAGGCCGCCCGTGCGCTCGACGAATTTCACGTGCCGCCACGTCGAGTGCCCGAGCGCGGCGGTGTTGTCGTACGAGAAGCCGGTCAGCGTGAAGCCATCGCTCGGGACCTGGTTCCACTCCTTGCACGCCACCTCGCACGCCTTGCAGCCGATGCACAGCGTGGAATCGGTGAGGAACGCGGTCGCCCGCTGTTCAGACGGCATCGCGCACCGGATCGATGCTGCAGACGAGCGCCTTCGATTCCATGATCTTGACGTTTGGCTCCTCGGAGATCGCGAGCAGATCGTTCACGACGTCGCCGCGCACGATGCCGCGTTGACCCCAGTGGTACGGGAGCGCGATCTGGTGCACGACGCGGCCTTGTACGCGCAGCGGCCTGATGCGCGTCGTGACGAGCGCGCGCGCAGTGATCGATCCGCGCGGCGTCGAGATGACGACGGGCTGCCGGTGCCCCGCGCCGACCTCGCGCGCCAGCTCCGGCGACATCTCGCAGAACAGCTCCGGCTGCAATTCCGCGAGGTGCGAGAGCGTTCGCGACATGCCTCCCGCCGTGTGATGTTCCGTCAGGCGATACGTCGTCAGCACGTAGGGATATTGATCGTCGCCGGGCGACCTGGCGTACGCGTTGTCCGGACGCTTCTTCGGGTCGGCGACGGGATTCTCCTGCTGCGGGTAGACGCGATTTTGGACGGGCGATTCGAGCGGCTCGTAGTGCGCCGGCAGCGGACCGTCCTTCAGGCCGCTCGGGACCCAGATCCATCCCCTGCCGTCGGCATGCATGAGGAACGGCGCGTCCCCGCGCAGCGCTTGGTCCCCCTTCGCGTCGCGCGGCGGGACGTAGTCGGGCGCCTTGGTGCGCCCGAAATCCGCAACGTCGTCTCCGGCCCATTCCCGGCGCTCGGCGTCCCACCACACGAGCTTCTTCCGTTCGCTCCAGGGCTTCCCGTCAGGACGCGCGGACGCGCGGTTGTAGAGGATGCGTCGGTCGGCCGGCCACGCGAATCCCCACCCGTGGCCGTACTTACCTGCGGGCTGACGTTCGCGGGCGCGATTGCGATCCGGCGCGGGATAGACGCCCGAGTAGATCCAGCAGCCGCACAGCGTGCTGCCGTCGCTGGCGAGCGCGTGGAAGCCGGGAAGGAGCGACGCGTCCGCGACGCGGCGCCCGTTGATCTCCTGCAGGACGTCGTTGATGTCGGGCTCCTGGTCCGGACCGATCGTGCGGTACTTCCACGTCAGGGCGTTCAGTCCGGCGTTGCGTGGCCGCGGATCGCGCGCGGCCTTCTCCTTGAGACGACGTCCGAGGTGGTAGGCGAACCAGGATTCGCTGCGTGCGTCGCCGGGCGGCTCGATCGCCTTCTCGTGCCATTGCAGCAGGCGCTGCGTGTTCGTGAAGCAGCCATCCTTTTCCGCGTGCGACGCGGCGGGGAAGAAGAAGACCTCGGTGCCGATCTCCGGCGTCTTCAGCTCACCTCGGGCGACCTCGGGCGAATCGAGCCAGAAGGTTGCCGTCTCCGTCTCCACCATGTCGCGCACGACGAGCCATTTGAGGTTCGCGAGCGCGCGCCGTTCCAGCCGCGCGTTCGGCGCGCCGACGGCGGGGTTCTGGCCGATGACGAACAGGCCTTCGAGCGTGCCCTTCGCGTCGGCCATCTCGAGCCAGTAGCCGAAGTGCGAGTGATCGCCGCTGATGCGCGGCAGCCAGCCGAATCCGAACTCGTTCGCGGGCGTCGCGGCGCCGCCGTACCATGCCTTCAAGAGCGAGATGATGTACTTGTCGAGGTTGTTCCACCACCCGCGCGGCAGACGATGACGTTCGATGTACGCGTCGAGCGATCGTCCTTCGTCCGCCAGTCGCGGCATGGGCAGGTAGCCGGGCAGGATGTCGTACAGGGTCGGAATATCCGTGGAGCCCTGAATCGACGCGTGCCCGCGAAGCGCGAGGATCCCGCCGCCGGGCCGTCCGATGTTGCCGAGGAGCAGCTGCAGGATCGCGGCAGTACGGATGATCTGGACGCCGGTCGAGTGCTGCGTCCAGCCGACGGCATAACAGATCGCGCCCGTCCGCTCCGGGCCGGACGCGCGGCAGAATGCGTCGGCGACGCGCAGGAAGGCCTCCGCCGGTACGCCGCAGATCTCTTCGACCATCTCCGGCGTGTACCGCGCGAAGTGGCGCTCGAGAATCCGGTAGACGCAGCGCGGGTCCTGCAGCGTGGGATCGGCAGGCGGGTCGTGCGGCATCTCGCTCGCTTCGCCGCCGCGCTCCTGTGCATGGCCGGCACGATCGGGGTCGGTGGCGTCCATGCCGCCCTTTGGGCGCGATCCTTCGTATGCCCACGACTCGGGAGAGTACTGGCGCTTCGCCGCGTCCCAGCCGGAGAACAATCCCGCCAGGTCCTCCGTGTCGCGAAACTCACGGGTGATGATCGTCGGCGCGTTCGTGTACGCGACGACATAGTCGCGGAAGATCAGGTCATGCGAGATGACATAGTTGACGAGCGCGCCGAGGAAGACGATGTCGGAGCCGGCGCGAAGTGGCACCCACATGTCGGCCATCGCCGACGTGCGGTTGAACCGCGGATCGACGTGAATGATCGTGGCGCCGCGCTCGCGTGCCTTGATGACCCACCGGAATCCAACCGGATGGTTCTCCGCCATCGACGATCCCATGATGAGGATGGCGTCCGCGTTCGCGAGATCCTGCTGCGCGGTCGTGGCGCCGCCGCGCCCGAACGAGGTGCCCAGACCGGGCACCGTGGAGCTGTGTCATATCCGGGCCTGGTTGCTCACGGCAACCATACCCAGACCTCCCGTGAACAGTTTCTTCAGCAGGTAGTTTTCTTCGTTGTCGAGCGTGGCGCCGCCGAGGTGCGCGATCGAGGGGCACTGCATCAGCGGCGCGTCGGGACGCGAGTCGATCGATCCGCGCTCCCGGAAGTGGCGGTCGCGCGCCTGCCAGACGCGATCGGCGAGCATGTCCATCGCCGTTTCGAGCTCGATCTCCTGCCAGGCGGTTGCGAACGGCGCACGGTACTTGACGCCCATGGCGCGTCCGGAGTGCGTCAGCAGCTCGAACGTCGCCGAACCCTTCGGGCAGAGATGCCCTTCCGAGATCGGCGATCCCGGGTCGCCTTCGACTGAAACGAGACGTCCTTTGCGATGGAAGAGGAGCTGTCCGCAACCGACGCCGCAGTACGGACAGACCGAGCGAGCCGCTTCGGTGCCGTCGTTGCGCGGGCGGAGCGCACGCGTGGCGGCGGTCATCGACTCCGCCCCGGTTCCATCCGCTCCCGTCGTGGCCTGGGTCAGCAACGGCCAGCTCGGCAAGTTGATCGGCACGATCCAGTCCGAGACGTATCATAGAACACGGGACGCTGACTGGCCGTCGAGTCGGCGCCGGTGATTCTGTGTTTCGATTGCTTCGCGCGCTCCTTCTGCTCATCGTGGCCATCGTGGCGGCGGTTCTCGTCACGCGGTGGTACACGCAGCGCCGCGGTGGGTTCAGCGCGCGCGCGGAGCCGTCCGCGTTCGAGACGGCGATCGCGTTGCGAGCCCGCCGCCTGATGATGCCTGCGGATGCGCGATCCCGCACGAGCCCGATTCCACCTTCCGCGGACGCGGTTCGCGCCGGTATGGAGCACTTTGCGGATCACTGCGCCATCTGCCACGGCAACGACGGAAGCGGACAGAGCGAGCTCGGCAAGGGGTTGTATCCCAAGCCGCCGGACATGCGCCAGCAGCGCACGCAGTCGCTCTCCGACGGCGAGATCTTCTGGATCATCCAGAACGGCGTGCGGTTCACGGGAATGCCCGCGTTCGGCGGCGGAGACGAAGACGCCTCCGCCCAGGCAGATGCACACGCGCACGCGCCTGCTGACGCGCACGTGCACGCACCCGCGGCCGGGGAACATCATGGCGAGGACGAGCATCATAGTGAAGAGGACACGTGGAAGCTCGTCCAGTTCATCCGTCATCTGCCGAAGCTCACGCAGCAGGAGCTGTCGGAGATGGAGCGACTCAACCCGCGCGGACCGGACGAGCGCGAGGAGCAGGAGAAGATCGACGACTTTCTCGGCGGCCGCGGCTTGGCGCCGCCGCCGGCCCATTCGCACGGAGGACGAGGTGATAAGTAGGATCGCGCTGTTCAGCGCATGGCTCGCGCTGATTCCCGTCGCGGCCGCGGCCCACGCCGGCCACGAGCATCACGTGCTCGGCACGATCAAGACGATCGATGCCACGCACATCGTCGTGCAGACGACCGACGAGAAGACGCACGAGGTGAAAGCCGTGGCGATTTCGCTGAACGGCACCACGAAGATCCGCCGCGGCGACGAGGCGGCGAAGCGATCCGACCTCCGCGTGGGGGAGCGCGTGGTCGTCAGCGTGGGCACCGGAAAAGAGCCGCTGAAGGCGACCGAAGTGCGCGTCGCCGCGCAGCCGTGACAACGGCAGGAGTGCGTCCGATGGTGAAAGATCCCGTCTGCGGCATGACAATCGACGAGAAGACGGCGGCCGGCAAGAGCGAATACAAGGGCCAGACATATTACTTCTGCGCGCCTGGGTGCAAGAAGAAGTTCGACGCGGACCCCGCACGTTACGCGGGGAGCACGGGCCCGCGCTGACCGCAGGATTAGCGCGGAAAGATTACGCCGGGCGCGAGCTTCCACTCCGGATCGAGGGCGCGCTTCACCGCGCGCATCTGCTCGATCCCTGCGTCCCCGTAAAGCTCGCGCAGCAGTGCCTGCTTGACGGCGTTGCGCCCGACGCCGTGCTCCGCAAGCGGGCAGCCCTGAAGCCGCGTCACCTCGCGGCCGAACTCCAGGATTGCCTCCTTGCCTCGTTCCACGTCGTCATAGGACCGCGGCAGCACGTTCGGATGCACGTTGCCGTCAGAGATGTGGCCCCACACGGCGAAATCGAGTCCTCGCGCCGCAAACCCGTCGCGATAGATCGCCATCATCTCGCCGAAGCGTTCGAAGGGAACGATCATGTCCGCTGCCGTCTTGGCGATCCGTGCATCGACGTCGCGCTGCGCGCGTCCCACCCGCGCGTTGACGCCAGCCGGCACTGCCTCGCGGATCGCGACGAACTGCTCCGCACGCCGCGCGTTGCCGGGCAGCGCGAGCTCGGTCGCATCGAACACGCCATGCCGCTGAAGCAGACGGCAGAAGCCGGCAAGCGCGCCGATGGACGGCGGGTCCTCGAACGCGGATTGGATCTCCTCGAACGCATCCTCCTGCGATAAGGTCGCGGGCAGCTCCAGTTGAACGAGAAGGACGACATGCGTCTCGTCCGCGAACGCGACGTCGTTGCGTCGGTCCGCGCCGTCCTCTCGAAGGATGTCGAGACAGCGCCGATCCATGTGCTCGATTGCGGAGACATCGATTCCCGTCCCGTCGCCGCGCTTCCAGGTTGCGCGTGAGGTTTCCCGCAGTTCACCCACCAACGCGAGGGCGTCAGCCTCGGTGCGGCACGGCACGAGCGCCATTGCGGTCGCCGGCATGGGAGATGCGGCCCGGAACGTCGCGGATGCAATCACGCCGAGCGTCCCTTCCGAACCAATGAATAGATCGATCAGATCCATCCCCCCTTCGGCGTAGTAGCCCGCCGAGCGCTTGACGACGTCCGGCATTCGATACGTCGGAACGGGAATCGCGAGCGGCCGCGGTCCCGGTATCCGCAACACATGACCGTCCGCATGGCAATCGCCGCGCCTAACCTGCAGCTCCGAGCCGTCCGCGAGCACGACGGTGAGTGCCTCGACCCACGCGCGCACGGCGCCGTACTTGAAGGTGGCGGCGCCGGCGGCATTCGTTGCGACGATGCCTCCTGCCGTTGCGCCCGCCCACGTAGGCGCCGGCGGAAACCATGCGTCGTGAGCGCGCAGCGCGTCCTGCATGACAGCGACCGGCACGCCCGCTTCGACTGTGATGCGGATCTGCCGCCGCACGGCGGCCCGTTCACGGCCGCCTTGCTCAGGAGGATGCAGGGCGGTCCTTTCAGGGCCGCCTTCGCCGGAAGCGCTGATGTCGACGATGCGCGTCATGTGCGCCGTCGACACCACCAGCTCGCCCATCGGCGTCGCGCCGCCGGTGAGCGACGACTGCGCGCCGATCGGGAGAACGCTCCTGGCGCTGCGCACGAGGGTGCTGATCTCGCCGACGTTGGCGGGCGTCGCAACACCTGCGGCATGGCCACCCGGGAAATGCGCCGCGTCCGAAAGGTACCCTGGGTCGCTCACGGCTCACCAGACGTAGAAGAATACGACCAGCACAATCCAGACGATGTCGATGAATGCCCAGTACAAGAGGGTGAGTTCCGCGCGCCCGAAGCGCCGATGCGCTCTCATCGGCGGCAGCGTACGTGCGAGCCAGGCCGTCACGATCATGCCGCCCACCACGTGCGCGGCGAGCACGGCCGTCGTCAGATAGTAGAGACCGATTCGCGTGCTCGTGCCCGGGTAGAGTGCAAGCGCAACGTCATCCTGGTATTCGTACCCCTTCACCGCCAGGAAGATCGCGGCGAGCACGAGCGTGGCCGTCGTGAGCCGGCGGAACACTGCAGGATGGCCGCGCCGTGCCGCCGCAACCGCCGAGGCGAAGCAACCGGTCGACGCAAACAGGATTGCGGAATTGATCAGCGCAAGGTGGCGATGCGGCGACCAGCCCCACGTGACGGACCCGGCGCGCAGCCGGAAGTACGCGGCGAACAATCCAGCGACGAGCGCCGCTTCCGTTGCGAGAAAGATCCAGGCCCAGAGCGTCCGATCCCGATCGAGCGAAAACACGCGGGTCAGCGATCCTGCCTCCCGATGAACCCCGGCTGCTTGAGGGTGCTCGGCAGCGGCGTACCGGCAGGCGGATTGACGGTATAGCGCCACGCCTCGATCGCCCACGATCCTCCGCTGTTCGTGACGACGAGCGTACACCACCCCGAATAGACGTGACCGCTCGATCCGCGGCCCTCCGGAGGCGACGCGGACACGTCGTTGAGGCGCAGCTCCCATTTCCCGTCGGCGAGCGCATAGATCGGTCCGAGGCACCGAATGTCGTTCAACTGCAGCACGTGAACGGACCCGGAATAGTCGCGGCGCATGAAGAGCGCCCGGCGATTGACCATGATGATGTTGCGTCCGCGCTCGATGGATCCGTCCGGATGCCGGATGTCACCGTTGGGCGTGAACAGGAGCGCGATCCCTTGCGCGTCCTCCTGCCGCCACAACGTGCTGAACCTGTTCCCGATCTCGCGAATGGCCCGTTCGTCGCCCTCGGTGCAGCCGGTGGCCTGGGATGCGAAGGTCGACGGCCGCGCCGGTGCCGCGCGGGCAGACCACTGCCGTGGCGACGTCGGCTCGGGTGCTGGTGTTCGCCGCAGCGCTTCGATGTCGCCGCGAATGCCCGCGGTGAGCGCATCGACGAGGGCACGTCCCTTTTCCCGCGTGGCGAGCGTTGGATCTCCCAGGACGCCGCTCGCCGAGAACACGCCCGCAGCGCCCTTCTGGCGCGTCAGCGGGCCCGAGCCCTCGCCGTACTCGCGAACCGCCCTCGTCATGTCGACAGCCACGGGATCGACGTACAGCATCATCGAGGTCTCGATTTCGTCCGCATGCGTCGTGCGCGCGGGTGTCTGCTGGATTGAAATACCTGCCGTCGCGAGGTGACTTCTGACGTCCGTGAACCGGAGGAGGATCCCTTCGGACGCGAGTCTGGCAGCGGCGATCTGCAGCGGCGCGAGCGTTGGGATACCCGTGTTCAGCACGTAGAAACGCCGGGGGCCGTGACGCGCAAGACTGCGCACGATTTCGATCGTCACGTCGGCGGTCGTCTGCGATGTGAGAGAGGTTGACCCC
>JBKPTE010000148.1:0-18846 GCA_046735335.1 Acidobacteriota bacterium
CGCAGGCGCAGCTCGCGGGCGGCCTGTACGGTCTGGAGCAGCGCCGGCAGACCCGTCTGCCCGGCACGGTACGATTCGTCGGCCATCTGCTCGACCTGCAGCGACGCGGGAAGAATCTCGTTCTGATAGCGCAGGACCGCCTGCCGCCCGGCCGCGGCGCGCGCGACCGCTGAGGAGACGGCTCCCGTGATCTGCGCGATGCGAGCGTCACGATCGGCAATCGCGCGATTGAGCGTCGCCTCCGCGACGGCGACGTCGGCGCGCCCGGTCGTGAAGATCGGCAGGGCCACCGCGACGCCCAGACGCCAGCCATACATGAACTCGGGCGGTGAATCGTACGTCAGCGTTCCCGAAACGCTTGGATCCGGCCGGCGCATCGCGCGCGTGAGCTGCACGCGCGCGCGATCTTCGTCGATCGTGCGCGCGAGCACCTGCAGTTCCGCGTTGCGCTGCACGGCAACCTGGGCGGCCTGGTCCACGGCGGGGAGCGGCCCAACCTCGAGGGGATCGACGAGCGCTGGGGCAGCGTCCGGCGGATACGCGAGGAGCGCGTTCAGATCGACGCGCGCGGCGGAGAGCTCGCCTTGGGCGAGGGACGCCTCGTTCTGTGCTGCGGAAAGGGCGAGCTGCGCCTGCAGCGCGTCGAGCCGGGGCGCCGCGCCCGTCTGGAACCGCTCCTGGGCAGCATCGCGGGCGCGCGTCGCGATGGTCTCGAGTTCCCGCGCGATGTCCACGCGGCGGGATGCGGCAACCGCCTGGTAATACGCGCGCCTGACGTCGACGCGGATGTCGGAGGTGATGCGCGCGGTCTCCGCCTCGGTCACCGCAAGCGTAGCCTGTGCGACGTCGATCCGCCGCTGACGCTTTCCCGAAATCTCGACGGGGAGGGCGCCCCCGACGGACCAGTGAGGCGTTTCGCGCTCTCCCTCCACCGTGATTTCGGGGTTCGGGCGCTGGCCGGCTGCCTGAATGCCGGCGACGTCGATGGCGCGGGCCGTTCGCGCGGCAGCAATCGTGCGGTTCGATTCGACGGCGCGCGCCAGCGCGTCTTCGAGCGTCAGGGTGGGGGGCACCTGGGCGGCCGCGCTTGACGCCGCGAGCCATGCCGCGGCGGCAACGGTAAGGACCGCCGGACGCATCACACGCGCGCGCTCCGCCGTTCGCGGAGCACGCGGCGGATCTCTTCGATAAGGGCCGTGGGCTCGCGGATCTCCGGCGTGACGTTGATGACGGGCACGTCGGCCGTCGCGCGATCGGCGGCCATGCGTTCCTGCAGTCCGGCGCCGTCCTTCAGGTGCATCACGACGAGGTTCGGCTTCAGCGCGTGCATCACGCGCAGCGCCTCTTCGCTCGTGCGCGCGGGCGCCACCGCGAAACGCAGCCCCGCGAGGATCGCCTCGCAGCGTGCGCTGTTGTCGAGATCGTCGTCGGCGACGAGGATCAGCGGTGCGAATCCCTGGACATCGCCTGGGCGCCGCCCGCCGCGCGCCACTCTCCGTCTGTCTGCACCACCCATACGCCTTTCCGGAACGTGTCCGCTCATAGGCACGCATACTACTACGCGCCGATTGGACGAGTCAGCCGCTTTTCGGCGGGATCATCTCCCCGCCTGCCGGACCACGACGACCGCCATTCCGCGATCGAGCGGCACGAACGCCGCGGTCACTCCCGCCTTGTTGCTGTAGACCGACGCGCGCCCGGCCACGATCCCGAGCGCGGCGCCGAAGACGACGTCGCTGAGGTAATGCTGGTTCTCCTGCAGACGCGATACGGCGACGTAGCCTCCCAGAGCATACAGCGGTGCGCCGGCCTTCCAGCCGAACCGCCGCTGGATCACGGATGCCGTCGCAAATGTCGCCGAGGCATGGCCCGACGGAAACGAGTGCGGCCCGCCGCTCGGCCGCCGCCGGTGCGCTGCGTACTTGAGCGCCTGCGTTGCGACGCCGCTGATGATCTGTGCGTCGAGCAGATCTGCGCCGGTCGTTGCGACGACGGACCTGTGCGACAGCTGTCCGGCGGCGAGCGTCCCGAGCGCGATGCCAAACTGCGTGAACCCGTTGCCGATGACGTCCCCGGCGTCGAGTGCGGTGTCCAGGCGCGACCCGGCGATGTTCCTGGTGATTCGGGCGTCAGCGGGAGCAAGGCTCAGCGCGATTGCTCCCGCGGTTCCGATCGCGATGAGGTTCGATCGATCACCCAGGTGCTTTGCGCGGCGTGGCAGATCGCGAATCGCGCTGCCGAGGGTCGCAGGCTGTTCAGAGAAAACGGTTGCTCGCGGGGGCGCCGTATCCTGCGCCTGCTGCGCTAGAGCAGGGCGCGTGAAACAGACCATCACGAGCAGGAGAACCGCGCCTCGGTTCATCAGCAGACCTTTCGTCGATGCACTACTGGATCGTGACAAGGAGCGGCCGGTGATCGGACGACGTCGTGTCGAGCACCTGCGCGTCGTTGCAGTGGAGGTTCCCGGCAAGGAACAGGTAATCGATCCGCTTTGCGGGGGCATCCGCGGGGTACGTGAATCCGTCTCCCTTGCCGCACTCCAGCCACGCGTCGCGCAGCCCGGCGGCTTTGAGCGATTGCTGGACGGGCGACTCCGGGGTGGAATTGAGATCGCCGCCTGCCACGAACGGCGTTCCGGTTGCGGCCTGCTCCCGCGTCACGGTGAGAAGGCTGGCGACCTCCTGCTCGCGTGCCGCTTCGTCCGCGGGATCCAGATGCGTGTTCACGACGCGCCACATGACGCGCCGATCCATGTTTGCCAGCACGACGAGCGCGACGCGCGGTTCGTGCGATCCGCCGGCGCGCGTCTGCGCCGGCGCGACCGGCAGCGAGATCGTGGATTGATACGCAATCGGACGCTTCGACAGCACCGCGATACCGTACTGGCCTCCGTCGTACGACATCAGGCTTGCGCCGAACGCGCCGTCGTACGCGGTCGATTCCTCGAGGCGCCCGACTTGATCGACGCCGCCGGACCGTTTCGTCCCGCGATCCACTTCCTGCAGCAGCACGAGATCGGGAGTGTTGGAGCCAATCAGATCGGCGATCCGCTGCAGATTGTCCGCTCCCGACGCGTCCTTTCCCGCGTGCATGTTGAGGACGAGCACGCGCACCGGGCGAGCCGGGCCGCGCGCGACCGAGCATCCGGCGGAGAGCAGCGCCCACAGGAGCGCCGTCTGAAGGCGACCGCTCATGAGCGGCGGCGCGCGGCGATGAAATACCAGCGCTTGAGTTCCATGTCCGATCAGCCGCGTCGCAAGCCCGCCAGCGGCACGTGCAGCAGCCTGACGACAGCAAGGTACACCAGTCCGAAGCCGCCGAGGACGACGATGCCGCGCAGCGTCGGATCGAGCGGCGGCAGCACCAGCTTGATCGTCCAGGCCGCGGCGGCTCCAACCGCGCCGGCGGCCCATAGTTTACCGGTGTACCCCGCGTGGAGTCCCGTCCGTCCAACGCGTGCGTTCAGGCTGCGGCGGAGCAGCGCGAACTCGATCCACCCCGCAATGCCCGCGGAGGCCGTCAAGCCGGCCGCACCCCACTCGCGCGCGACACCCAGGCGTGGCGGCAGCACGATGGCGAAGAGAAAGCCGAGCGCCGTTACCGCGGTGAGCCGCACGAGCGCGTAGCGCAGCGGCCGTCTCGTGTCGCCGAGCGCATAGTGCGCGACCGAATACAACCGCGCCATCGTCGTGGCCAGAAGGCCGATCGACGAGCCGGCGAGGATGCCCCAGAGGTAAATCGAATCCTGCGGACGGAAGCGTCCGCGCTGCAGCAGGGCAGCCGCGAGGACGTCGCCGAGGGCGGCAAAGGCGACGGCCGAAGGGACGACGAAGAACGCGAGGCGCGCGAGGCCCGCGTCGATGCGCGCGCGGAGTGCGTCCACCGCGTCGCGGGCCGCTTCTCCCGAGAGCGCCGGAAGCTCCGCGGCCGAGATCGAGATGCCGAACAGGCTCACGGGCAGCGTGTAGAGGAGCTGCGCGTTGGTCAATCCGGTGACGGCGCCGGTCGGCAGCCAGCTCGCGATGAGCGTGTCGACGTAGCCGGAGAGCTGTACGGCGCCGCGGCTGACGAGCACCGGCATGAAGTTGTCGATCGCGCGCCGGACGGGAGCGGTGAACCCGAGCGCGCCCCCGCCGCGGGTCAGGCGAAACGCCACCGGCGCCTGCACCGCGAACTGCAGGAAGCTGCCGACGACCGATCCCCACGCCAGGTACCAGGCGAGGGAGCTGAGCTGACGGCCGGGTCCGAAGAGGAGCAGCGCGCCGATCATGCCCGCGTTCCACGCAACGCCCGACGTGTACGACAGCAGGAACTTGCCGTGGCTGTTCAGGACACCGAGGCACCAGGCGGCGGCGACGAGCAGCCCGGCGCCGGGAAACAGCACCCGGACGAGCCGAATCGTGAGATCGCGCTTGCTCTCGTCGAACCCCGGCGCGATGGCGTCGACGAGGACGGGGGTGGCGGCCACGCCCGCGAGCACGAGCACCGACATGAGGAGCATGAGGATCGCGAATGCGGTGCGTGCCATCTGCGCCGCGGCCTCGTCCTCGCCGCGCGCGCGCAGGCCGGCGTGCACCGGAATGAAGGAGCCGGAGAGCGCGCCTTCACCGAAGAGATTCTGCAGAAGGTTGGGGATTCGGAACGCGGCGTTGAACGCGTCGGCCGCTTCGCTGACCTGACCGAAGAACGCCGAGAAGAGGCTGACGCGCGCGAGGCCGGCCAGGCGGCTGGCCAGAATACCGGCGGCTACGGACGTGTCGGGACGCGCGACCCGCCGCGCCGCGTCACGGATCCCGGGAGCACGTCCAAGCAGGCGCGACACGGTGTCGGGGGAACGTTCCGCGTTGTCCGCGTCTTCCGCGGCCCTAGACGGCACAGCCCGTCATTGTGGCGTCTGTTCGCGAATCCTGCGGATCTTCGCGTCGCGATCGGAGGCGAATCGATCGAGATCGCGGCGGTACTCGTCGTCCAGCCTCTCCCGCTCCTGCGGGTCGAACACGCTTGCCACCGTGCTGCGATGGAGAATCTGGCGCTCGGCGACCTTTGCGTCGTGGACCGATCGCGCCTCCGCGATTGCGGCCTTTTGCGCGTCCGTGAGCTTCTGCTCCTCGACGCCTGCTTCGGCGTCCTTGCGGCGCAGCCGCTCCATGACCAGTTCGAGCGCGCTCTTGGGACTGTCAGACATTACCTGTGATGTTCCTGCGGGGCCTCGACGAGCCCTTGGATGGGATCGACGATGAGCCGCGGCGGTTCGAGATCGATCAGGTGCTCGAACTCCTTGCGGAAGTCGTCGACGGACATGCCCGCGATCCCGGCGAAGCGCGCCAGCTCCTCCTGATCCTCGAAGTCGTCGCGCCGCAGGCGGATCATGTAGCGGCGGGCGATCGCGTAGCGTTCGGAATGGATGTCGACCATCCGTACTTTCGTCCGGCCGGTCCGCGGATCCAGCAGCTGGGTGAAAGGCACCGGCACGAAGTGGCCGCCCTGAAGGGAGATCATGGCGGCGTTGCCGCCCGAAAGCAGGTATTTCGCCGCGCAGTAGCCGAGATCGCGCGTGTACTCCATGTCCATCGGGATCGGGTCGGCGCAGCGCAGCTCGTAGCCGATGTTCTTCGCCGAGATCGTCGTCTTGATCCCCATCTCCTTCAGCCGCTTCAGGACTTCGACCTTGAGGATCTCGCCGATGTTCACCTCGTCGAGCCGCACGTGGCCGTGCGCGTCGCGTTCAGCGTGCTCGATTTCCGCGAGATCTTCCGGATCGATGTCCAGCACGAGGCCTTCGGCGATGATCGCCACCCCGTCGCGACGGCCGTAGCTCAGACGCTTGATGATCGCGCCGACCAGCGTGTCCACGATCGTCTTCAGACGAACGCGGCCCTCGAACTCTTCGGGGATCAACGTCAGCGTCGAGCCTGCCGCCTTGCCGATGCCGAGCGCGAGGTGGCCCGCCTTGCGCCCCATCGCGACGACGAAATACCAGCGCGACGTCGTCTTCGCGTCGACCATGAGGTTCTTCACGATCTCGACGCCGTGGTGACGCGCGGTCTGGAAGCCGAAGGTGTCCACGTGCGGCGGCAGGTCCAGATCGTTGTCGATCGTCTTGGGCACGTGCGCGACGCGGATGCGCCCCTTCGATTGCGCTTCGAGCTTCATCGCCGAGAAGGCCGTGTCGTCGCCGCCGATCGTGATGAGCATGCCGACGTCGAGGCGCAGCAGCGAGAGCACCGCGTTCTCGAGCAGTTGCGGGTCGGTCGTCGGGTTCGCGCGCGAGATGCCGATGAAGGATCCGCCGCGGAAGTGAATCCGGCTCACTTCGTTGATGCCGAGCGGCACGATGTGCTCGGTGTCCCCCCGCATGATCCACTCGAACCCTTCGCGAACGCCCAGGACGTCGACGTCTGCGAGCTGGCTGCGGATGGTGGCCGCGCTGATGACGCTGTTGATGCCGGGGGCGGGGCCTCCGCCGACGAGAATGGCCAGTCGCTTGGGTTTGGTCACGAATCTAGATTGTAGACCGAGTTTCGCGTGGCCAGGGCAGAGTTGGTCGAAGATCGGGCATTCAGCAGAATCGAACCAAATGGAAGGGGAATAACCAGATCCAGACCTGTACCGTTGATATACTCGGAAGCACGGGCCTTTTATGGGCGTCGACCACGACCGGCCGCTGGTGTTGCTCGTCGAAGACGACAGGGAAGGGCGGATGATGTACGCCCACTGGCTCGCCGATGCCGGGTTTCGCGTCGAGCAGGCGCACAACGGCTTTCAGGCGCTCGAGCGCGCCTTCGATCTCCTTCCGTCGGTCGTCGTCACCGACCTGAACATTCCCGGAATCGATGGGTACGAGTTGACGCGCCGCCTCAAGGCGGACGCGCGGACGAGCGGAATCCCGATTCTGGCGGTGACCGGATACGGCCCGTTCACCCAGGATCCGTCGCGCGCCGATCGCGCCGGCTGCGATGCCGTGCTCGAGAAGCCGTGCTCACCCGAAGATCTCGAGTCCGCGATTCGCAATCTGATCGACGAGCACCGGCGTCAGCGGCCCGCCTGACGCGGCTTCTTCTCCACCAGCGCGGTCGTGGCCGCCGCATCCGCGCGGCGCTTCAGCTTTGCCAGCCGCGCATCCAGCACGGACGTCTGCCGCGCGTCGACGCCGTATACGTCGTCGCGGAACTGCATCACGCCGTCCGGTGAGACCCGGGCTGTCCAGTAGCCGAGGTACACGGGCACGGGCTCCTTCAGCTTGACCGTCGTTTCCTCTTCGGCGTGCATCGCCTCTTGAATCCGATCGGCGCTCCACGACGGCTGGTCCGACAGCACGTAGGCCGCCAGCGCCTCCGGGTTCTCGAGGCGGACGCATCCGTGGCTGAACGACCGCGTTGCGCGTGCGAACAGCGAATCGGCCGGCGTGTCGTGCAGGTACACGTTGTACTGATTGGGAAACATGAACTTCACGAGGCCGAGCGAGTTGGCCGTCCCGGGACGCTGACGGAAGCGGTACGCCGACGGATCCTCCAGATTCACGTCCGACGCCGGGATCACCTTGCCTTCCTTGTCCAGCACTTCGATGTTCGCGCGCTCGAGGAAGCCCGGGTCGGACATGACGGACGGGAGCGTCTCCTGCTCGACGATGTCGGCGGGCATGTTCCAGTAGGGGGCGAACACGAGGTAGGTCATGCGATCCGAGAAGATTGGCGTTGGCGTGTCCGTCTTTCCGACGACGACGTTCATCGCGAGCGGCACGCGCCCGTGATCCCACACCTCGAGGCGGTATTCCGGAATATTGACGAGGATGTACTTCGATCCGAGATCTCGCGGCAGCCAGCGCCAGCGTTCGAGGCTCAACTCGATCTCCTTTATCCGGGCCGCCACGGGCACATTGAGCTGGCTGACCAGCGCCGGCCGAACTTTCGCGTTCGCTTCCAGCCCCTGCCTGCGCTGAAATCGCCGAACGGCCTCCTGCAGTCGGTTGTCGTATACGGATGCGTGGTCGTCGACGGTCCCAGCGTAATCGCCAGTCGTCGCGAGACGCTTCGCGAGCGCTGGCACGGCGGCGCTGCGCTGACCCGGGTCGAGACGAAGATTCCTCGGCAGTGCGTGCCAGCCGCCCTGGCGCTCGATCTCGCGATACCGCGCGAGCGCGTCCCGCAGCGCGCCGTATTCAGCCGTGACCGGCAGGAGATCTTCGAGGGACTGCGCCACGCGATCGCGCTCCAGTGCGTCCGCGAGCGTGCGCACGGGATCGAACGGGTCATCGCGAATCTGCCAGTCCGGATCGGCATGGGCGAGGTCGGCAAGGCCGTTCGCGAGGTCCGATGCGTAGTGCAGGTACAAGTACGTGAGCCAGACGTCGAGCCGAACGGCCTCTGCTTCGTCGAAGCCCTTGGCCGTCAGAAAGCCGCGTCCCGCTTCCTTTCGCCGCTCGGCGAGCGCGGACGTGCTGTAGAGTTCCGGGTCCAGCCCTTCGCGATCCGCCTTCTGCAGCGCGCCGATGAAATCGTCCATCTGCCCGCGCGGACGCCGGCCGTCGATCCATGCCGGCTCGTATGCTCGATCCTTGTAAAACGTCCGCGTCATGGACCAGAGCCGGGTCCCTTCGCGATCGCGGCTGACGAAGACGGGCAGTTCGCGCGCCGACAGCAGCCTCTCGACCGACCGCTTCGTCGCGTCGCGCTGCGCGTCGCGGCCGCGGCCCGGCAGGACGCCGCATGCCGTTAGACTGACGAGGGCGGCGATTGTCAGGACCCGCATCACCATGCGCTGGGAGAAGAGCAAGCGAAGTGCCGCGGCTCGGCTGGCCGGATCTGCGGATTTCCGGCGCGGCCGCGTGAGATTCCGATGCCGAAGCGCGCGAATGTGAAACGCGTTACACAATCCCGGCGCAGATCGCCGGCACCTGGGGCGCCAGCACCGGACCCGAACATCATCGCGGCCGGGCTGCTCCAGGATATGGCGATCATCCAGACGTCCGAGCGGAGCCGGTTCGGGTACAAGCGAGCCGCGAAGGTGCTCGCCGCGGGTTTGGATCGATCGGTCGCCGAGTTGGTCGAGGAAGGAACGCTGCGGGACGTGCCGTTTCTGGGAGCTGCGACCGAGCGAATCGTTCGCGAGCTGATCGCGACCGGATCCTCGACGATCGTCGATCGCGCGGTCGCCGCGTCCACGCACCGGGCGGACGTGGAGAAACGGCGCAAATTCCGCCGGGCATATCTCAGCCGCTACGCGCTGCGGCTCGCGTTCGATATGGCGTTGCCGCCGGCGATCGTCTCGGCGGCGCAGTATCGGGGCGATCTCCAGATGCACTCGACGTGGAGCGACGGCGTCGAGACGATCGCGTCGCTCGCCGGCGCCGCGCTCGCGCTCGGCTGGACGCGAATCGGCGTGACCGACCACTCGTACGGGCTCCCGATCGCGGGGGGGATGAGCATGGATGCCGCGAAGCGGCAGCATCGCGAGATCGACGAGGTCAACCAGCAGTTCGCCGGGCGCGTGCGCGTCTATAAGGGCGTGGAGGCGAATATCCTCGCGGATGGCTCGCTCGATCTGCAGGAGCCGGAACGCCGGGTGTTCGAGTACGTGATCGCGTCGCCGCACTCGCTCCTGCGCCGCGACACGGACCAGACGTCCAGGATGCTGGGCGCCGTGCGGCAGCGCGGTGTCGCGATCCTGGGCCATCCGCAGGGGCGCATGTACAACAGCCGGCCGGGTGTCTCGGCCGATTGGGATCGCGTGTTCGAGGAAGCCGCGGAACGCCAGGTGGCGATCGAGCTGGATGGCAACTGGCATCGCCAGGACATCGATTACGAGCTGGCCGCCCGCGCGCTCGATGCCGGCTGCCTGTTCGCGCTGGACAGCGATGCACACAGCCTGCCGGAGCTTCCGTTCACCGATTACGCGATCGCGCACGCGCGGCTCGCCCGGGTTCCCGCCGATCGCGTCGTCAATTGCTGGGACGAGGCTCGATTCGACGAGTGGCTCGCGTCACGGCGTCGCTGAGGCACTCCTCGAGTCTCTGAGGCACCTCTAAAGAGGTGCCCTACGTGTGGGTGCGCTACGTCTGATGGCGAACGGCTGCCGCGTAGCGCGATGCAAGCGGATGTCCGAGCGCGCCTTCGATGAATCGCGAAGCCGCGAGCACCTTTTCGAGGCTGACGCCGGTGTCGATGCCGAGCCCATCGAGCATGTAGAGAAGATCCTCGGTCGCGAGGTTGCCGGTCGCCCCCGGAGCGTACGGACATCCCCCAAGGCCTCCGGCAGAAGCATCGAAGGTCTGAACGCCCAGGTGCAGCGCCGTCAGTACGTTCGCGAGCGCCGTACCACGCGTATCGTGGAAGTGAAGCGCGATCTTCTCGATCGGCACACGGCGCGCAACGGCGGACACGACGGATGGGACCTGCCCGGGATGCGCGATGCCGATCGTGTCGCTCACCGCCACTTCGTACGCGCCCATCTCGACGAGCGCCGCGGACACGTCAGCGACCCTGGAGGGAGCGACGGCCCCCTCGAACGGACACCCGAACGCCGTCGACACGTAGGCGCGCACGGCGAGGCCGCGCTCGCGCGCAGCCGAGCACACGGCGCGATAGCCGTCGAGCGACGCGGCAATCGACTGGTTGATGTTCCGCTGGCTGAACGACTCGGACGCGGCGGCGAAGATCGAGATCTCGTCGACCTTTGCTGTCGCGGCGCGATCGAGGCCCGTGAGGTTCGGCACGAGCGCGGTGTACTTGGTCCCGGGCTCGCGGACGATGCGCGACAGGACGTCCCCGGCGTCGGCCATCTGCGGCACCCATTTCGGGCTCACGAAGGCGGACACTTCGATCGTGTCGAAGTTCGCCTCGCTCAGGCGATCGACGAACGCGACCTTGTCGGAGGTCGAGACCATCGCGGGCTCGTTCTGCAGACCATCGCGCGGTCCGACTTCGACGATGCGGACGCGGCGGGGGAGCGTCATTCCATTTCGAGCAGGCTGGCGTTTGCCTGGACCATGTCGCCCGGGCGGCAGTTGATCGCTTTCACCACGCCGTCCCCGGGAGCGCGAACCGGCAGCTCCATCTTCATCGCTTCCAGGATCATCAGGACGTCGCCGCGTTTCACGGATGCTCCAGGGGTCGCCAGCACCGCGACGACCGCGGCCGGCATCGGAGCGACGAGGCTGCCCTGATGGCGCGTCGTCCGCCGGCGGCCGTTCTCTTCCGAGTCCACCGCCAGCTCATAGACGCGCCCGTCATGGAACGCCCATATCGCATCGCCCACCGCCTCCGCAAACACACGTTGGACGAGCTCACCGCGCTCGACGACGACTTCACCGCGCAGCGGCGCCCGCGTTACTCGAACGCTGACATCATCGACGGACACAGCCCCGTCGTCTGCGACGGTGACGCGGTAGGTGCGGTCGCCGTGCGCGACCGACAGCGTGCGTGCGCTCACGGTCGTCCCCAGCCGGCGAGCGTGCTCCAGGGCTCCGGCGCCTGCGAAGCTGATGCCATCGTCGCCGCGGGTGTCGCACTGCCGCGAAGAGCCGCCGCCGCGGCGATCACGGCAGCCGGTGGATCGTCGGTTCGCAGCAGCTGGTCCAGGTGCTCCGGGACGAAACCCGTGTCAAGCGCACCGTCTCGAAAGCGCGGGTGATCGAGGAGGCTGACGAGAAAAGGAATGTTCGTGCGCACGCCGAGTACGGGAAAGGCACGAAGAGCGGACGATGCACGCGCAACCGCGGCAGCACGTGATTCGCCCGACGCGATCAGCTTCGCGAGGAGCGGATCGTACTGGACGGGAACGTCGACGCCTTCCTCGACGCCGCTGTCGATTCGGATCCCCGGCGCGTCGGGCTCGCGATAGAGGCGCAACGTGCCGGCCTGAGGAAGGAAGCCGTCCGCCGGATCCTCCGCGTATACGCGGCACTCGATCGCATGTCCTCGCAGCGACAGCGCCTCCTGAGGCCAGGGCAGCCGCTCGCCCGCGGCCACCATGATCTGCGCCCGCACCAGATCGATCCCGGTGACCGATTCCGTCACCGGATGCTCGACCTGCAGGCGCGTGTTCATCTCGAGGAAATAGAACCGCGCCTCGTCGCCCGTCCCTTCGAGTAGGAACTCGATCGTGCCGGCGTTGCGGTAGCCGGCTTCGCGCGCCGCCGCGATGGCCGCGGCGCCCATCCGCGCGCGCAGCGACGGCGTCAGAGCGGGTGACGGGGATTCTTCGATGATCTTCTGATGGCGCCGCTGAATCGAACACTCGCGCTCGAAGAGGTGCACGACGTTGCCGTGTGCGTCTGCGAGAACCTGGATCTCCACGTGGCGCGGCCGCTGAATCAGCCGCTCGACGTAGAGTGTGCCATCGCCGAAGGCGGCAACCGCCTCACGACGCGCCGCGGGTACGGCATCGCGGAGTTCGCCGGCATCGGTGGCCGTGCGCATGCCTTTGCCGCCGCCGCCCGCGGACGCTTTCACGAGCACGGGGTAGCCGACCGCAGCCGCCGCCGCTTCGACGCCTGCATCCGACTGATCTTGCGGCGTTCGCCCGGGTACGACCGGCACGCCCGCGCGGTCCATCAGCTCGCGCGCGGCAATCTTCGAGCCCATACGCGCAATGGCCGGAGCGGGAGGACCCACGAAGAGGACGCCGGCAGCCTCGCATGCCGACGCGAACCGAGCGTTCTCGGAGAGGAATCCGTACCCGGGATGCACGGCGTCGGCGCCGGAGCGCCGGGCGGCAGAGATGATCGCCTCGATGTTCAGGTAACTTTCTGTTGCCGGAGCCGGTCCGATTCGGATGGCCCGATCCGCCGCGCGCGCGTGGCGGGCGCTGGCGTCCGCGTCGGAGTAGACGGCGATCGCCTCGATGCTCATCTCGCGGCACGCGCGGATGATGCGCAGCGCAATCTCGCCGCGATTCGCGATCAGCAGGCGCCGGATCACTCGAGCCCTTCGGTCCACGACGGTTTGCGCTTCTCGAGAAACGCGCGCATGCCCTCCTGTCCCTCTGCCGAGACGCGCCGTGCGGAGATGGCATCGGCCGTGTGTGCGCCGACATCGGTGACCCGCCCGTCGGAGACGTGCGCGATCATCGCCTTCGCGGCGGCGACGGCTTCAGGTCCGGACGCAAGAATGCCCGCCACGTATTCGGCAACAACGCGATCGAGATCGTCTTCGCTCGCGACGGCGTGAACGAGCCCGATCTCCTTCGCGCGGGCGGCCGTGAAGCGCGCGCCGGTGAGGAACAACTCGCGCGCGGCCGATCGGCCGATCTTGGCGATCGCGTACGGCGAGATGACGGCCGGGATGATTCCCAGCCTCACCTCGGTGAATCCGAAGGTCGCGTTTTCCGCTGCGACGACGATGTCGCAGACGGCGGCAAGACCCACGCCTCCGCCGAGCGCCGCCCCGTGGACCCGGCAGATGAGCGGAATCGGAAGGCGATCGAGCGCGTCGAACATCGTGGCCATCGCGCGCGCATCACGCACGTTGTCCTCACGCGAATACGCGATCGTCTTCGACATCCACGAGAGATCGGCGCCCGCGCAGAAGACCTTGCCCGCTCCCTCCAGGACGGCGGCCCTCGCGCCCGCACCGGCGTCGATGCCCTGAGCCCAGGACGTCAATTCGGCGATCAGCTCTTCGTTGAAGGCGTTGCGGACGGCGGGACGGTTCAGCCTGACGTGGAGGACGGGCCCGTTCGCCTCAACGACGAGCGTCGAGGTGATCCCGCTCACATCCGGAAGACGCCGAACGTGGGTTCTTGCATCGGTGCGTTGAACGCCATCGAGAGACCGAGCGCCAACGCCTGCCGGGTCTGCGCGGGGTCCAGAATCCCATCGTCCCATAGGCGGGCGGTCGAGTAGTAGGGCGACCCTTCTTCATCGTACTTCTGGAGAATAGGGTCCCGGATCGCCCGCTCTTCCTCGTCCGTCAGGACCCGGCCGGCGCGCGCGAGCTGGTCCCGCTTGACGGTCGTCAGCACGCCCGCCGCCTGTTCGCCGCCCATCACGGAGATTCGCGCGTTCGGCCACATCCAGAGCAGCCGCGGCTCGTAGGCGCGCCCGCACATTCCGTAGTTGCCCGCGCCGAACGAGCCGCCGATGATGATCGTGAACTTCGGCACGACGGAGTTCGCGACGGCGTGGACCATCTTCGCGCCGTCCTTCGCGATGCCCGCTCGCTCGTACTGGCGCCCGACGATGAAGCCCGTGATGTTCTGGAGGAACACGAGCGGAATGCCGCGCAGGTTGCACAGCTCGATGAAGTGCGTGGCCTTCAGGGCGGACTCGGAGAAGAGCACGCCGTTGTTCGCAACGATGCCGACGAGGAATCCGTGCAGCCGCGCGAAGCCGGTCACGAGGGTCGTGCCGTACCGCTCCTTGAATTCGTCGAAGCGGGAGCCGTCCACCAGGCGCGCGATGATTTCGCGCACCTCGTACGGCTTACGCGTGTCGGCATTGACGATGCCGTAGATCTCCTGCGGATCGAAGGCGGGATCCTCCGGAGCGGCGACGTCGGCCGGCAGATGTTTGGACGTGTGCACGGTCTGCATCACGGTGCGCGCGACGTGCAGCGCGTGCGCGTCGTCTTCGGCGAGGTAGTCGGCGACTCCGGACAGCGACGTGTGCACGTCGGCGCCGCCGAGCTCTTCCGCCGAAACCTCCTCGCCCGTCGCAGCCTTCACGAGCGGCGGCCCGCCGAGGAAGATCGTGCCGGTCCCCTTCACGATGATCGTTTCGTCGGACATCGCCGGTACGTACGCGCCGCCCGCGGTGCACGAACCCATCACGACGGCGATCTGCGGGATCCGCTCCGCGGACATCCGCGCCTGGTTGAAGAAGATGCGTCCGAAGTGATCGCGGTCGGGAAAGACGTCGGCCTGGAGCGGCAGGAACGCGCCGCCAGAGTCGACGAGATAGATACAAGGCAGCCGGTTCTGAAGCGCGATCTCCTGCGCCCGGACGTGCTTCTTGACGGTGAGCGGATAGTACGTCCCACCCTTCACGGTCGCGTCGTTTGCGACGATCAGCGCTTCACGTCCGGCAATGCGCCCGATCCCCGTGACGATGCCGGCGGCCGGCGCGTCGTTGTCGTAGAGATCCCAGGCGGCGAGCGGAGACAGTTCGAGGAACGGCGAGCCGGGATCGAGGAGCTTGTCGATCCGATCGCGAACGAACAGCTTTCCCTGTGCGGTATGCCGTTCGACATACTTGCCGCCGCCGCCTCGCCGGATCGCAGCCTCCCGCTCGCGAAGCTCGGCCACGAGGGCCGACATCCGGTCACGATTGCTCCGGAACACATCGGCGGCCGTGTCGACGTGCGAGTCCAGCTTGTCCATCAGCAAAAGAAAATCGGGTCGAAGGGTTCGAGGGGCGGAGGAGCCAGTGATGGCTGGGACGGCTCGGGCACGGGCGGATTGATTATAGAGGAACCTTCGCGTATGAAAAGCAAACAAATGTCAATATATTGGTCACGTGCACGAGGATCTGTATAATTTTGTGGTGAAATGGCAGCAGTTGATGTCATATAGCACGTCACTGAACGGGCCGGAGACCCTATGACCACGAAGAAGAAATATCGCGTGCTGGCGATAGACGACGAGCCCGCGATGATCGAGTGGCTCAAGATCCTGCTCGAACACGAAGGATACGAGGTCCGGACCGCGATGATCGGCACCCGCGGCGAGGACATCTTCAAGACCTGGAAGCCCGACGTGGTCGTCACGGACATGATGCTGCCGGACGCAGACGGGCTGGAGCTGCTCCGCAAGTTCAAGCAGACGCATTCGGATACGGAAGTCATCGTCATTACCGGGCACGGGAGCGTTCCCAAGGCCGTCGAAGCGATGAAGGCCGGTGCGCACAGCTTCGTCGAGAAGCCCATCGAGCCGGACACGCTGCTCGCGATGCTCGAGCGCGCGATCGAGCGGCGCGATCTGGTCGGCGAGAACCTGCTGCTGAAGCAGAAGCTGGAGGGGCAGTTCCGGTTCGGCAACATCATCGGCAAGAGCAAGAAGATGCACGAGGTGCTGGAGCTCGTCGAGAGCGTGGCTGCCAGCGACGCGAACATCCTGATCGAGGGGGAGAACGGCACCGGCAAGGAGCTGATCGCGAACGCGATTCACTACAACAGCAAGCGCGCAAAGGGGCCCTTCATCAAGATCAACTGCGCGGCGATCCCGAAGGACCTGATTGAGTCGGAGCTGTTCGGGTACAAGAAGGGGGCGTTCACGGGCGCCGCGACGGACAAGGAAGGACTCTTCGAGATGGCGGAGGGAGGCTCGCTGCTGCTCGACGAGATTGGCGAGATGCCGCCGTATCTGCAGACGAAGCTGCTGCGCGTCCTGCAGGAGCGCGAATACCGGCCGATTGGCAGCGACCGCATCGTCCGTGTGGACTTCCGCTTGATCTGCGCGACCAACATCGATCTGGATGCCGCGCTGCGCGACGGCAAGCTGCGAGAGGATCTGTATTTCCGGATCAACACCATCACGCTGCGGGTGCCGCCCCTCCGCGAGCGCACGGAGGACATTCCGCTGCTCTGCGAGCACTTCCTCGAAAAGTACCGCCAGCGCCATCAGCGGAACGTGAAGTCGATCGCTCCGGCGGCCTATCACGTCCTCATTCGCCATCGCTGGCCGGGCAACGTCCGCGAACTGGAGAACGTGATCGAGCGCGGCGTGCTGGTCGCAAAGGGGCCGGAGATCACGGTCAACGACCTGCCCGAATCGCTGCGCACCGAGAGCGCGACGACGACGGAGTTCGTGATCCCGCCGCACCGGACGCTGGCGGAAATCGAAAAGATGGCGATCGTCCAGACGCTGCAGCGCACGAACTGGAACAAGCAGGAAGCCGCCCAAATCCTGGGGCTGTACCGCCCGACGCTGTACAGCAAGATGAAGAAGCACGACATCCAGGACGGCGGAAAGGCGGGCGCACGGCGCGCGGCCCCCGTGTAGGCGCGGGCTCATCGTTTGCAGCCCCGGCTCGCGTGCTCGATGAAGCGGCTCAGGTGATTGTCCGTGCGCTGGGCACCACGGGCGAGTTCTCCCTCTTCGGCCTTCGGGCGATACGGGATCTCTTCCGCCCGCCATACGAATTCCGGGAGACCACGCGGCAGGTGTTCGATCTCGGCCTGCGGTCCGCTCCGCTCATCGCGGTCTCCGGCGTCGCCGTCGGCATCGTGCTGTCAATGCACACGCGCGCTTCGCTGGAGCGGTTCGGCGCCGAATCGATGATCCCTGCCGGCCTCGCGCTCGCGCTGGTGCGGGAGACGGGACCTCTCACCGCCGCGCTGCTTCTCTCGGGACGGATCGGCGCAGGCATTGGTGCGGAGCTCGGCGCGATGCGCGTCACCGAGCAGATCGACGCGCTCGAGGCCTCTGCGGTCGATTCATTCAAATACCTCGTCGTCACCCGCACGGTGGCCTGCATCATCGCGTTGCCGATCCTGACAACGGTGATGAATTTCTGCGGGATGTTCGGCGGCTTCATCGCGGAACACGCGGCCACCGGCATGTCGCTGCGCCTGTACTTCGACAAGTCCTTCTCGCTGATCGACGTCGTCGATTACGTGCCCGCCACGGTCAAGACGATGGTGTTCGGCTACATCATCGCGGTGACCTCGTCGTACCTCGGGTTCACCACGTCGCGCGGCACAGAGGGCGTCGGCCGTGCCTCGACGCGGGCGGTCGTGCTCTCCTCCATTCTCATCATCGTCACGAACGTGCTGCTCGTCCGGATCATCTTCTTCCTCTTCCCGCAGCTGGCATGATGGCCGTCGAACTGCAGCACGTGACGAAGCGGTACGGCTCGCGAGCGGTGCTCGACGATGTGTCGTTCGCGGTGCCGAAGGGATCGGCGCTGGTCATTCTGGGGCGCAGCGGGACCGGAAAGAGCGTGACCCTGAGGCACATCGTCGGCCTCGTGCGGCCCGACCGGGGGAGCGTGATGGTGGACGGCGCGGAGATCTCCACGATGCGCGGCAAGCAGCTGACCGGCGCCCGGCGGCGGATCGGATTCCTCTTCCAGAATGCCGCGCTCTTCGACTCGATCTCGGTCGGCGAGAACGTGGCGTTCCCGCTGCGCCGCCATACGAGCCTTCCGGACGGCGATATCCGCGAACGCGCCAGAAGCAAGCTCGCGCAGGTCGGACTCGAAGCGGACTTCAACCGGATGCCCGCGGCGCTCTCCGGCGGAATGCGCAAGCGCGCGGGCCTGGCACGCGCGATAGCGCTGAACCCGCCGCTGCTGCTCGTGGACGAGCCGAGCTCGGGCCTCGACCCCATCACCGCGGATGAGATCGACGACCTGCTGCTGTCGCTCAAGAAGGCCGGCACGACCCTGGTCGTCGTCACCCACAACATCGCCAGCGCGCGCAAGCTGGCGGATCGCCTGTTGATGCTGGACGGCGGGCACATCGTCGCCGAGGGGACGCTGGCGGACTTTCAGCGCAGCACGCATCCGCTCGTCCGCGCGTTCATGACCTCGGAAAACGCGGGCTGAGGGACCCATGCCACGCGCGCGCGCAATTGCCGTCGGCGCCTTCGTGATCGGCGGCCTCTTCCTGTTCACGCTCGGCCTGTTCATGATCGGCAGCCGGCGCATGCTCTTCAGCGATCACTTCGAGGCGCACGCGTCGTTCGCGCACATCGCGGGGCTGCAGGTTGGCGCGAAGGTCCGCGTCGCCGGAATGGACGCCGGCGAGGTGAAGGGGATCCACGTCCCGGCGGGACCCTCGTCGCGCTTCCTCGTGGTGATGCAGATCAGAAGCGATCTCCATCCGCTCGTGCGCACTAATTCGGTTGCGTCCATCCAGAACGACGGGCTCGTGGGGAACAAGTTCGTGCAGGTCGAGACCGGTACGGACG
>JBKPTE010000149.1:0-18721 GCA_046735335.1 Acidobacteriota bacterium
CCTGGCGCAGGTGTGTCGAGCCTCCCGCCTATCAGGCTCGCCAGCTTTGTCCGTAAGCCGGCTGGCTCAGACTCCAGCCGCGCGATTTCGGATCGCAGCCCGATGACGGCGAAGTCTTTGAGGTCGATATCTGCCATAGCCATACAGCGTATCGTCCTTTTATGCGGCTTACTGTAATGCTCTCGCGACGGCCGCGTAGGAATCTGTTATCGGCGGTCCGGCAGGATGGTTCACGCACACGGGTGATGCGCCATGTAGTAAGCCGAAAGAGGTGAGGAATTACTGCTGAGCTGGCTGGGAGGCAGGGATTCGAACCCCGATAACGTGGTCCAGAGCCACGTGTCCTACCGTTGAACGACCTCCCAACGTAGGCGGGAAACCTTAATTATAGCGACTTCCCCGCGGCGGCCACAAACCCGCCTCAGTCGCAGTTCACCTCGGCCAGCCCTCGCACCCGTCGGTTCGCCGTGTGTCGCCGACCGACACGATCTTCCACCCGTGAGCGTCCTTCGCCAGTTGGAACGCATCCACGCCGCAGTGGCTGAACGTGGTCCCACGATAGAACGCGTATTCCGCCCAGACGCTCGCAAAGGTTCCGTCGATGTGAACGATCTCGTTGCGCGTCCGCTCATCGTTCAGCTCCATGCCGGGGCGTCCAACCGCGTTCACGAACGTCTCTATCGGAACGACGGTGACCAAGGGCGTGCCGTCACGAATGGATGCCGAGAACAACTGGGCGGACGGGTGGAACAGGGCGCGAATGGCCGCGGCATCTCGCGCCCGCATGCCATCGAACAGCTGCCGGACCACGCTGAGCACGGCATTGCGATCGTCCTCCACCCGTGCAGAACCGGTCGCGGACGCAAGGATCGACAGCACGCACGCAGCTACAATGGCGCCAATCCGCATACTTCGTCTCCCTGAAGCCTCTTGCGGCGTTACCGCTGACGAGCGGCTGAGTGTAGCATCCGGACTCACCTGACGGCTGCCCGCATCCTGGCGGGTGCCTGCTGAGCCGGGAGGTGAAGTTGCGCGCTACTCGGACCGCAGCGCGCGAATGGGATCGACTCGCGTGGCCCAGCGCGCGGGGAGGTAGCTCGCAAGCAGTGCCACGAGCGTGAGCGCGACCGCGACCGCACCGAATGACACCGGATCGGTCGGACTGATCCCGTAGAGGACACTGGACAGCACGCGGCTGACGAGCAGCGCGCCGGCGAAACCGACGCCGAGGCCGATGAGCGTGAGCCGCAGGCCTTGTGAGAGCACCAGCTTGACGACGTCGGACCCGCGCGCGCCGAGCGCCATGCGGACGCCGATCTCCCGCGCACGCTGGCTGACGGAGTACGAGATCACGCCGTAAAGCCCGACGACCGCCAGCGCGAGCGCGAGCGCGCCAAAGAGGCCGAGCAGCGCGCCAGCCGCCTGCGCGGGGAAGAGCGGCAGTTGCATGTGCTGCTCGAGCGTCTCCACACCCACGAGCGCCATGCGCGCATCCATCCCGCGCACCGCGTCGCGCAGCACCTGGATCGTCCGTGCCTGATCCTGCGCGCGCACGATCAAGCGCGCATGCGGCTCGTACTCCTGCAGCAACGGCCGGTAGAAGTACGGCTTCGGATCCTCGCCCAGGCTCTGGTATTTCCCGGTCTTCGCGACGCCGATGATCTGCGCGCGCGTCCCCTTGCCCTCGCGCTCGACGAGCGTGATGAACTGGCCGACGGCATCCCGGCCCGGCCAGTACTTCTCTGCCATCTGCTGATTGACGACGACAACAGCCGGCGCACCCTCGCCGTCGCGCGCCGTGAAGTCTCGCCCGCGCAGCAAAGGCGTGCCGATCGCGTCGAAGTAGCCTGGGGCGACGATCGCCAGCTCGATGCCGACGGCCTCGTTCGTGACACCTGGGATCTCGACGCCGCCCATCCGCATCATCTGTCCGAGCGGAAGATGATCCGCCAGGGCGGCGCTCTGCACGCCGGGCAGCGCGCGCACGCGATCGAGCAGCTGCGCGTAGAACGCGCGCCCGCGCGCTTCGTCGTACCCGAACGTCTGGACGTCGAGCGACGCCGTGATCCCGCCGTCGACGCGGAACCCGGGATCGATCGACTGCGCGTTCATCAGGCTTCGCAGGCAGAGGCTCGCGCCGACCAGCAGCACGACGCACGCGGTGACCTGCGCGATCACGAGCGCGTTGCGAAGCCGCGATCTCGCCGCCCCGACCTGCTGCGATCCCTCCTTCAGGCTCTCGACTTCGCTCGTGCGCGACTGCTGGAGCGCGGGCGCAAGCCCGAACGCCACACTGGCGGCGAGCGACGCCAGCAGCGTGAACGCGAGCACGCGCGCATCCGGCGAGACGTCGAGGAACAGCGGGAGCGATGCCGGCTTCATCGACAGCAGCAGCGGCGCAGCCCACAGCGACAGCAGGAGCCCGAGCGATCCGGCGAGGGCCGCGATGACGGCGCTCTCGGTCAGGAGCTGCTGAACGACCCTCCGCCGGTTCGCGCCGAGCGCGATACGGATCGCGATCTCCCGCCGGCGGCCCGCCGCTTTCGCGAGGAGGAGGTTCGCGACGTTGGCGCACGCGATGAGCAGCACGAGCCCGACCACCGCCATCAGCACGCCACCTGCGCCGCCCACCACGCCGCGGAACGGCGATGGAATCAAGGCGGCCGCCATCGTGGACGGCGCGAGGTTGCGCTGCGCATCCGGGAACGCCGTCGCGAGCTGCTGCCCCAGGACACCGAGATCAGCGGCGGCCTGCGCATGCGTAACACCCGGTTTCAGCCGTCCGACGCCAATCACCCAGTGCTGATGACGCTCCTCGAGATCGATCGCCGGACTGACCGCCGCGTGCACGGACAACGGCGTCCAGAAGTCCGCGGCAAATCCCGCCAGCAACCCCGTGAACGTCGCGGGTGCAACGCCGACCACCGTGAACTTCCGGCCGTTCAGCGTCAGCTCCTTTCCGAGCACCTGCGGATCGGAGCCGAGCCGATCGCTCCAGAACGCGTGAGCGAGCACGACGACCGGCGAGTCCGACGCGCCGCGACCCTCTTCTTCGAGGAACCCGCGTCCGAGCGCGGGCCGCACGCCGAGCAGCGAAAAGAAATCCGCGGAAACCATCGCGCCCTGCAGCATCTCCCCTTCGCCGTAGCGGTTCCAGACGACGCCGCTCGTCTCGCCGGAGAAGGCGACCATGCCCGAGAACACGTGGTTGTGATCGCGGAAGTACTGGAAATCGGGATACGAGAGCTGCATGTTGCTCCCGATCCCGGTGCCGCGCGTCACGTTGTGTTCCCAGACTTCGACGAGCCGCTCGGGCTCCGCAACGGCCGGCGGCTTCAGCAGCAGGCCGTTGACGAAGCTGAAAATCGTCGTGTTCGCGCCGATGCCGAGGCCGAGTGAGAGGACGGCGACCGAGGTGAACGCGCGGTTCTGGACGACCGCTCGCAGCGCGTACCGGAGATCCTGGAGGATGGCTTCCACGAGGAGCAGATACGCGCCGGCGAACCGTTTGGTTCAGACGGATCCGGGCCGTTGCCCCCGGCGAGCGGCTGAGTGTAGCATCGGGGTTCTCCGATGCGGCTCCATGGCGCGCTTCTGGCGTGCCTCTGTTTGCTCGTCGCAGCCCGGCCGGCCCATGCTCACCCGGCGCCGTTCAGCTACGTCGACCTGCAGCTCTCGCCGCAGTCGATGGACGTCACGGTCGTGATGCACGCGTTCGACGTCGCGCACGACCTGGGGCTGGCGTCCGAGGACGCGGTGTTCGAGAAGGACTTCGTGCAGGCCCATGGCCGCGACGTGACCGCGCTTGCGACGGGGCGCCTCCGGCTTGCGGCGAACGGAAGGGCACTGACGGCATCGCCGGTTGACGTCACGGTGCTACCCGACCGGCGCGCCGTTCGCGTCAGGTTTCGGTGCGAGGAGCGCTGGCCCGGCGAAGTCGGCGTCGACGCCGCGATGTTTCCCTACGACGCCGCGCACCAGACGTTTCTGAACATCTACGAAAATGGCGCGCTCACGCGGCAGGCGATCCTCGACGCGGGACACACGCACGTCACGCACTACACCGGCTCGACGCAGGGTACGCTGGCCGTGATCCGCCGCTTCGTCCTCGCCGGCATCGAGCACATCGCCATCGGGCCCGATCACATCCTGTTCCTCGTCGGCCTGCTGCTGCTCGGCGGCAGCGTGATGCAGCTCCTGAAGATCGTGACGTCGTTCACGATCGCGCACAGCATGACCCTGACGCTGGCGGCGCTCGGCCTCGTCTCTCCCTCGTCGCGCATCATCGAGCCGGCGATCGCCCTGAGCATCGTCTACGTTGGCATCGACAACCTGCTCGTCCGTCCCGGCTCGCGCGACACGCGCGTCTGGATTGCGCTGACGTTCGGCCTGATTCACGGCTTCGGGTTCGCCAGCGTGCTGCGCGAGATGGATCTGCCGGGACGCGCGCTCGGCTGGTCGCTGTTCTCGTTCAACCTCGGCGTCGAGATCGGCCAGGTCTGTATCGTGATCCTCGTCGCGTCGATGCTGGCCTGGATCGCCGCGCGGAGCGCTCTCGTCCGGACGCGCATCGCCTATGCGGGATCCGTCGTGGTCGCCGCCGCCGGGGTCGTCTGGTTCGTGCAACGGGTGTTCTTCACAGCAGGAGGAGCGTGATGACGCGTCGGACGATCGTGCTCTCGATGATTGTGGGTATCGGCGCCGCGGCGGCCGCGCTGGCGCCCGTGCGTGCGCAGCAGAACGCTGCGCAACTGGAGAAGGTGAAAGATAACCTGTACGTGATCAAGGGCGGCGGCGGGAACACCGCCGCCTTCGTCACGGCGAACGGCGTCGTCGTCGTCGACACGAAGCTGGCCGGTTGGGGACAGGCCATCCTCGATCAAATCAAGACCGTGACGAACAAGCCGGTCACGATGATCATCAACACGCACACGCACGGCGATCACGTGGGCGGCAATCCGGAGTTCCCGGCGACGGTCGACGTCGTCGCGCAGGAGAACACGAAAGCGAACATGGAGAAGATGGCGCCGTTCCAGAGCGACAGCGGCAAGCAGCACCTGCCGAAGAGGACCTTCAAGGACAAGATGTCGCTCCTCAGCGGAGACGATCGCATCGATCTGTATTACTTCGGGCGCGGCCACACGAACGGGGACGCATTCGTCGTCTTCCCCGCGCTGCGCGTGATGCACGCGGGCGATCTCTTCCCCGGCAAGCAGGCGCCGATCATGGACACCAGCAACGGCGGCAGCGGCGTCGATTACCCGAAGACGCTCGCCGGCGCCGTGAAGGGGATTTCAGGCATCGAGACGGTGATTCCGGGCCACAGCAACGTGACCGACTGGAACACCTTCGTCGAGTTCGGACACTTCATGGACGCCTTCGTGGGTGCCGCGCGGACGGCGTTGACGTCGGGGAAAAGCGCAGAGGATGCAGCGGCAGCGATCTCGCTGCCGCCGCAATACAAGGACTACGACATGGAGCGGCTGAAGGCCGACGTCGAGGTCATCGCCACGGAGCTGAAGTCGGGCCGGCAGTGATGCCGGGTCCAAGAGACCCGGCCCACACGGGAATGCTGCGCCGGGTCTAAGAGACCGGGCCCACAACGGAATGCTGCGGCGGCTCTTAAGAGACTCGGCCTACACGTCATCTCGGCGGCGGATCACTGGCCCCCGATGCCGGGCTTCTGGCGCGTCGGCTGATCTTCGACCTGCACGCGAATCGGATCCCATCGGCCGTCCTCGATCTTTCCGATAGCCGACAGTTGAACCGGCAGCGGGTTCGATGGCGCGATCACGAGCTTCGCGGGCAGCGGATTGGCTTCCGAGTACGGCAGCGTCGCGCTGACCGTCGTCGTGGTTCGGACCGGCAGCGTTGGATCGGTCGTTCGGGGTCCATTCGGCGCGTAATGCACTGCCACCGTGCCATCCGCGGCAACGGCTCCCCATCCGACAATCATCACCGGCACCGCGCCGCCGGGCAGCGATCCTGCCGATAGCTGCTGCGCGTGCACGGGACGTCCCGCGCTCATCGCGCACAACCAGAGCAGGCTCCCCGCGATGACAGTGAGGACGATTTTCGTATAGCGATCGACGATCACGATGACCTCCTCGCGGATTTCTTATTTCTGAACGGGCCCGAGATAGCGGTCGAGCCAGTCGAGGATTTCCTTGAAGACCTCCTGGGGGCGCGGTGGAATGTGCCCGCCCTCGAGAACCGCGTGGCGCTTCTCTGCCGGCGCCGTGCCGAGCGCCTGAAACAGTGGGACCTGCGCCGTCTCGTATGGCAGGTCGAAGTCATCGCGTCCGTTGACCATCAGGACAGGCTGCCTGACGTGCGGCGCGAAGTTGACGGGATCCGTTTCGGGCGGAATCCTCCACGTTTCGAAACCGCCCGAGAGCAGCACGCCGGTGCGCAAGCGCGGCTCGATGGCCAGGAAGACGGGGGCGAGCTGCGCACCCAGGCTCACGCCGTACACCGCGATTCGCGATCGATCGATGTCGGGGCGCGTTTCGAGGTAGTCGACCGCCCTTCGCACGTCCTGTGCGCGTTGAATGCTGATCTCGCGCAGCCACGCCTGACCGGCCTGGACCGGAGCGCGCCGTTCGTACGTCTGCTGATACACCGGATACACGACGACGCGTCCGCTCCGAACCAGGAACTCGATCCACTCGGTCCAGAGCGCGCGGCTCGACCGGATGCGGGTCGCATCGCTCCCAGGGAAGTACACGACCGCTTGATGCGGCGGCGGCGAATCGGTGGGGACGAACACGTATGCAGGCACGCGCTCGTTGCCATACGACGCGCGGAAGGACACTCGCTCGCGGCGCCAGTGCGGATTCGGCGTCTCGGTTTCCTCGACCCGGGAATCGAGCGGCACGCTGTCGTAATCGTACAGGTGCCGGTAGGCCTCGTAGACCTCATCGCTGACGGGTTTCAAGGAGGAAGGGTCGCGGGAGACCACCGCGATCGGCGCGCGCAGCGCGCTGGCGATCTCGCCCGACTGCTGGCGCATGCACCGGAATCCGATTCCCGCTCGGCGATCGAACGGCGACTGCGCGTCCTGGTCGCGGAACATGTAGGCGGGCTCGTTGAATCCGCCGCCAAGCACGTAACGCTGGCCCGGCTTCGCTTCGTTCCAGCACCATTCCTTGACGTTGCCCGCCATGTCGTACGTACCGTACGGGCCGAGCCCTCCGGTGCTGCCGACCCGCGCCGGGCCCTTGCCGCCAAAATTGCTGAACCGCAGAATCTCCGAGAAGATGCCGAAGGCGCCGGACGCGTTGTACCAGTGATAGACGGTTGGCAGCTGCTTGCCGGCAAATCGCGCGAACGCCTGCGCCTCGTACCAGCTGACGCCGCTCACGGGAAAATCGTCCTGCCCGTCCGGGTACGCTCCGACCTCCCACGTCGACGGGCCCGGCCGGCCCGTTCGATCCTGGAATTCGTTCATCGCGTCGGCCCAGGACAGCGTGCGGCCGTCTTTGACGAACGGCACCTGCCAGTACCGCGGATCGCGATAGCCGCCCTTGTCCACGAACTCCTTGAACGCGCGGTTCGTGACCTCGTACTTGTCGAGCCAGTACGGCGCCAGTTTCTCGTTGGCGTGACTGCTTTCCAGCTCGAACGACCCGGCCGGTACGAACACCATTCCCGCCGGGGTCGTCCCGCGCGGCACGAGCGAAGCATGGAACGCCGCATTGTTGGGCGCAATCTCGAGCGGGTCGAATCCTGCTTTCGTGAAGCGCCATCGCAACAGGCCGATGGGGCGGCGTTTGGAGATCGGCGTGTTTCCAAGCTCGATCCAACCTTCGTCGTCGCCGGCGTACGAACGAAACGCGACGGTGGCCTCCGATGGATCGCTCGTGATCGCCGCCGATCCGGTCACGCTGTTCCAGCGCTCGAGCACTTCGGGTTCGTCTGGCGCCGCATCGAGGGCGCGCTGCGCGAGCCGATAGGCCTTCACCGACTCTCCTGCATCGGCAAGCCTGGCGATCTCCGGGCCCGCGACGTCGCGCGCCCATCTGACGCGCGCGTCCCGCACACGCGACCACGTCAGTGCGCCAGCTCCGGCGAGCGCGAGCAGAATGCCCGCAGCAATCGCGAGGCGTGCGGTGCGGCTCTTCCCCGACTGGTCAGTGTGCGTGCAGAGCGCCGCGAGTTCGGCGCCCACGTCGGTCGCAGATTGATACCGCTCGTCAGGGTTCTTCGCGAGACAACGCCGGACGATCTGCGCCAGTCGGGCCGGCGCGTCCGCCCGCACGGCGCTGACGAGCGGCGGATCGATCCGCATCGTCGCGTCCATCACCGCCCACATCGATGCGCCATCGAATGCGCGACGCCCCGTGAACATCTCGAACAGGAGCGCGCCGAGCGAGAAGACGTCGGAGCGCGCGTCAGCGGGCTTGCCTTCCATCTGCTCGGGCGCAAGGTAGCCAATCGTGCCGACGACGACGCCCGTCGCGGCGACGCTGCGGTGGAGCGTCACCGGACGCGTCGCGGCATCGTCTTCGATGGCCGTGCGCCGCGCGATACCGAAATCGAGGACCTTGACGTGTCCGGTCCGCCCGATCATGACGTTCTGCGGCTTGATGTCCCGATGGACAATCCCCGCCTCGTGCGCCGCGGCAAGCGCCTCCGCAATCTGGATCGCGTACTGAATTCCGATATCGATCGGCAGGCCGCCGGGAGGAATCGCCAGCGGCGTGCCCGGGACGTGCTCCATCACGATGAAGTCGACGCCACCCTGTTCCTCGACCGAGTGGATCGTGACGACGTTGTGATGGTTGAGGGCGGACGCGGCTCTGGCTTCGCGCAGCAGGCGGCGCTTGGATTCGCTCTCGCCCGACGCCGTGGGCGCGAGGACCTTGATCGCAACGGTCCGATTGAGGACGGTGTCGCGGGCGCGATACACCTTCCCCATGCCGCCTTCGCCGAGCAGTTCCTCGATGACGTAGTGCGCGAGCGTCGTACCGGGATCCATCACCGCTCCCAGTAGAACTTCCGCCTCTCTCTCGGGTGATTGCCGATTTCGTTCAGCGTCTTCGCGTCGTACACGCGCCCGTTCATCATGACCATGGCAATGGAGTCAGAGTTGCGGATGTTCTCCAGCGGATTGCGATCGAGGACGATGAGATCGGCGAGCTTCCCCTTCTCGAGCGATCCGATCTCACTCTCGAGGCCGAGCGCGCGGGCGCCGTTGATCGTGGCGCAGCGGATCGCCTCCAGATTGGTCATGCCACCCTGCTGGAGCATCCACAGCTCCCAGTGCGCGCCAAGCCCCTGTAATTGCCCGTGTGCGCCGAGCTGCACGGAACCTCCCGCGTCCAGCACCTGCTTGGCGCCCCGTGACGTCAGGACGTGGTTGAAGTCGTCCTCGGGCGCCATCACGCGCCGTCGCGACCGCGCGTCGATCACCTCGCGCGGCGTGAACGTCAGGAGCCGCCCGTTCTCCCACACGTTCGTGTGCTGATACCAGTAGTTCTCCCCTTCGAGCCCGCCGTACGCCACGATCAACGTCGGCGTGTAGCCGGTCTGGCTTTTCGCAAACAGCGTCACGACGTCGTTGTACAGCTTTGGAACCGGCAGCGCATGCTCGACGGTCGTGTGGCCGTCGAGGATCATGGTCTCGTTGAAGTACAGCAGCGAGCCGCCTTCGGGAACCACCTCCATCTGCAGCTCGCGCGCGGCTTTGATGATCATCTGACGGGCGTCGCGCCGCTGCTGGTTGTAGCTCTTCACCGAGAACGCGCCCATCGACTTCTGTCGGCGCAGATGCGACAGCGCATCCTCGTAATTCTCGATGACCGCCTTGAACGGCGTTTCGGCGCCGTACAGGATCGTGCCGGTGGAATACAGGCGCGGTCCAAGCTTCTCGCCGGCGCGGATCAGCTCCGCGTTGGTGAAGACGGTCGCGCTGTCGTTGGAGGGGTCGTGCGCCGTTGTTACGCCGTAGGCGAGAGTCGCGGCGAACGGCCAGAAGGTCTGCGCCAGGATCCCGTCCCGTTCGCCGCCCACGTGGGCGTGCACGTCGACCATCCCCGGCATGATCGTCTTGCCGGCGGCATCGATCCGCTTCGCACCGGCGGGCACGCGAACCGAACTCGACGGCCCGACGGCAGTGATGCGATTCGCGTCCACGACGATCGTGCCGTTCTCGATCACCTGGTTTCCGGCCGCCGTGATGATTCGCGCGCCGACGAACGCGATCGACCCGTCCGGGACGTCGCTCCTGGCGGTAAAGCCAATCGGAATGCCCTTCGCCTCGGGATCCTCCGCCTTCTCGCGATTCTGATTCAGGAACGAGAACGTACGGTCGAGATCGCGCGAGTACAGCTCGGGCCCCATCGACCAGTGGACCTTTCGACTGTCGCCCGACCAGTGCAGGTAGAAGCCGGCGTCGCGCGAGATGCGGGCGACGGGGTAACCTGAAATGGTCGGGCCGAGATCGACGGTCCGGCCCGTATGCGGAAATGGCGCGACGAACGCGTGCCAGCGCTCCGCGAACGCGACCCACTTGCCGTCGGGCGAGGGCACGATCTGCGTCGCGTTCTCGGACCGGAAGTGCACGACTTCGTCGCTGCCGGTCAACGCGGAATCGGGATCGCCGATCCCGACGCTCAGCAGAACGGCCTTGCCGTCCTTCTCGTCATTGACGTAGATCCGCTTGCCGGTGTGATCGAATGAGGGGTCCGATCCCGATTCGCGGACGAGACGAGGTGGCGCCGATCCATCGACGGGCGCGAGATAGATGCCGCTTTCCGCGCCGTAGAGATTGCCGCGCGCGTTGTCCGCGCCTGCATTGCGATAGACGATCCATCGGCCGTCCGGCGAGAAGGCGGGCTCGATGTAGTGCCCCGGCCTCGTCACGACGTCGCGCCCTCCGGTGCCATCCCGCTCGACGAGCCGGACGCGGCCGTAGTCGGCGTCCGACCACGTCGTGTAGACGATCGTCTGTCCGTCGCGCGACCAATCCGGATCGAACTCGAAGCGATCGTCATCGGCGGTGATGCGTTTCGGCGTTCCGTCGGGGAGCGGCCGTACGTAGACGTGTCCGAGCGCGCTGTACGCGACGAACTTGCCATCCGGCGACGTCGCGACGTCGCGCAGCATCCTGACGTCGAACTCGGGGGTGAACACCTTCTGCGGAAACCGGACCGCCTCGTTGATCTTCTGCTCGACGTGCGCTGTGAAGGGCACGACGACGCCTTCGCAGGACGCGACGTCGACGCGCCAGATCTTTCCTTCGGCCCAGATGACGATCGACTTGCCGTCAGGCGTCCACGCGTACTGAGGATAGAGGCCGTGAACCGCCCACGCTTCCTGCAGATCCTTGTCCAGATGGTCGAAGACAATGCGGTCGCGGCCGGAGTCGAGATCGCGAACGACGAGCTCGCTCTTCAGGCGCACGCGCCGGATGTAGGCAAGCGACTTCCCATCGGGTGAAGGCCGCGGCGTGGTCGAGCCCCCCTGGATACGAACGAGCGTCCGCTCGTGCCCGGTGTTCAAGTCGCGACGGACGATCGCGTAGATGGTCCCGTTCGGGTCCTTGTCGTACTCGAACGTCTGGCCCGGTGTGACGTCCTTGCTGTAATAAAGGTACTTGCCATCCGGCGAAATCGCCGGCTCGCCCGCGTCCTTCTGCCAGCCGTTCTTCTCCGTGACCTGGAGGCCGTCCGACCCGCTGGCGTGATACATCCAGACTTCCCCGGCGCCGAGCGAGCGCTGCTGGACGAAGTGATGGCGCGCAAAGATGTAGGTGCCGTCAGGCGACCATGTTGGGCTGTTGACGAACCAGCGTTTCTCCTTCGAGATCTGTCTGGCATTCTTCCCGTCCGCGTCAATCGTCCAGATGTTCCACAGGCCGTCGCGATCGCTGGAGAACGCGATGTGCTTCCCGTCCGGACTGAACCGCGGCTGCATGTCGAATGCGGGGCCGGACGTCAGGCGCGTTGCGGCGGACGCGCCGCTGCCAACGATCGGCATCACGTACAGATCGCCCAATAGATCGAAGAGAACCTGTTTGCCGTCGGGACTGACGTCCACGTTCATCCAGGTCCCTTCGGACGTGTCGAATGCGAGCGTCTGCACCGGTCCGAGATCGGCGGTGACGTCCCACTTCTTGTCTGCCGGCTTGTCCTGCTGTGCCGCGAGCCGCGTGTGGGGAGCGGCAAGCGCCGATGCCGCAACGATGAACGTCAGGACCGCGCGCCTCATCGCGTCACCTTGCCCCGGGTCTCGGTGGCCGTTGGCGTATCGAGCGGCGTGTTCTCGAGGCTTCGCCAGAGATACCAGCACGCGACCGTCCGGTAAGGCCGCCACACCTCGCCGATGCGGCGGATGCGGTCCGCCGTCGGCCGCTTGCGCAGTCCATACAAACGATGAATGGCGTTGACGATGCCGAGATCGTCGACGGGGAGGATGTCCGGGCGCCGCAGTCGGAACATGAGGAACATTTCTGCCGACCAGCGGCCCAGCCCCTTCACCTTCGTGATCGCCTCGACGACCTCTTCATCCGTCATCGTCGCGAGGTGATCGAGCGCGAGCTCGCCCGATTCCGCCTTCGCCGCGAGATCGCGCAGGTACGCGCTCTTCTGCCGGCTCATGCCGACCTCTCGAAGCTGGACGTCCGTCAACGAACCGATCGCGTGTGGAGTCGCTACACCGCCGGGCATCAGCTCGATCAGGCGGCGATGGATTGTCGCGGCCGCTTTCGTCGAGAGCTGCTGCGACACGATCGTGCGGACGAGGGCGGAAAACGGATCGATAGGAGGTGTGTCGAGCAGGGAACGATCGTGGTACTTGCGGATGACCGGGGCGAGGATTGGATCGCGGCGAATGAGGAGACGCCGCGCGCGGGCGTATTCATCGAGCGTCATGTTGGCCAGTCTCATCGGTCAGATGAGTCTAAGGCCAAATGACACCCGCCCGCGTCATGTGGAGGGGCTCGGACGCCCCTCCACGCGGTCATTCGTTCTGAGAGACCGGCGCCGAGGACTCGTTGCCTTCGTCGCTGCGCTCGTCGCCGGGGCTGCCGCCCAACTGCTCGCGGCGGCGGCGATGACTCGCGATGCCACCCTTGCGTCCGGCGTCTCGTGCTTCTTCGCTCGTCCACTCGTGCGCGGTGCCCTTCTGGTGAGCCGCCTTGCCGCCCTTACTGGCGATCTCTCGCTGCTTGGCGGGATCCATCGACGCGAATCCGCGATCTTCCTTTGCCACGGTTATCCTCCTCCGATGCTGCGAGGTCGAACAGGGCCACCACTAGGCGGCCGGCCGGCGCGCGTTCCGTGGGGCGCTGGCGAGCCCAGCCACTGCAACGCACGTGCCGCGAAACTCGTGTTAAACGCTTGATTTAAAGGAACTTACCTTCGGAAACGTATGAGGAAATGAGGGCGTTCTGCTTCCGTGGCGTCGGGGGTCGACCGCCGGGCTGGCCCGTACGTCAGCAGAAAAGGGTAGTTATTTCGTTCGAAGAGGAACGTGCGTGCCACGCACAGCGCGCGACCGGGCGCGCGCGTGCGCGACGACGTGGTGGACGGTCATACCCGCGGTGTGTAGCGTGCTGCGACGCTGAGACGGGCGATGACACGACGGCGACCCATCAGGGCGAGCACGTCGAAGAGGCCCGGACTCACAGCTCGCCCCGTAATGGCAACGCGGGTCGCGTGAATCAGCGCCGCCGCCTTCAAGCCGTTTTCCTGTGCGACGGAACGTAGCGCCTGCTCTGTTGAGGGCGCATCGAACGGCTCGACCGTATCGAACCGGGCGGTCAGGCGAGGGAGCGCGTCGCGAATCTCGGCCGACGAAAGGTGTTTTGCGACGGCGACCTCGTCCATATCCGGCGCATCGCGCAGAAACGGCTCGAGTTCCGAGACGAGTTGATCGAGCGTCCGGACCCGCGGCTTGACAAGGTCGATGACCGCCTCGATCCACGCGGACTCAGAAGACCCGAGCGTGTCGCGCCAGAGACCGGCCTTGCGCAGGCGCGACTCGATCCGCGCGAGGAGATCCGAAGCCGTGAGCCGCGCGATGTGCTGCTGATTGAACCAGTCGAGTTTCTCTGTGTTGAAGACCGCGTTGCCGCCGCTGATGCCTTCGAGGGTGAAGAGCGCAATCAGTTCGTCCCGCGAGAGCACCTCGCGATCGCCGCCGGGCGACCAGCCCAGAAGCGCGAGAAAGTTCATCATCGCCTCCGGCAGGTACCCGAGGCGGCTGTACTCCGTCACCGACGTCGCGCCATGACGCTTGCTCAACCGCTTCTTGTCGGGCCCGAGGATCAGCGGCACGTGCGCGAAGCGCGGCGGCGTCCTGCCGAACGCGTGATAGAGGAGGATCTGCTTCGGCGTGTTCGAAATGTGATCGTCGCCGCGCACGACGTGGGTCATCTCCATGTCGATGTCGTCGACGACGACCGAGAGGTGGTAGGTCGGGTGCCCGTCCGAGCGAAGAATGACGAAGTCCTCGATATGAACGTTGGCGAAGGAGATCTCGCCGCGCACGAGATCGGTGAACGTCGTCTCCCCTTCGGGCACGCGGAAGCGAATGGCGCGCGGTACGCCCTGCGCGTCGAGCCGCGCGGCTTCCTCGGAACTCCGCCGCAGACACGCGCGATCGTACGTCCACGCGTCGCCGCGCCCCTCCGCGTCCGCGCGCCTGCGCTGGATCTCATCCGGCGAGCAGTAACAATAGTACGCGCGCCCCTCACGAACGAGCCGGTACGCTTCGGCTCGGTACTTCTCGATCCGCTGCGACTGCAGGTACGGGGCGTGAGGACCGCCGGCGTCGGGCCCTTCGTCCCAGTCGAGGCCAAGCCAGCGCAGGCCGTCGACGATGCCCGTCACCATGTCCCACGACGATCGTTCCGCGTCGGTGTCCTCGATGCGCAGCACGAAGACGCCGCCGTGTCGCCGCGCGAAGAGCCAGTTGAACAGCGCCGTCCGCGCCCCCCCGACGTGCAGGTAGCCCGTCGGCGAGGGAGCGAATCGCACACGAACCATGGATGAATAGTGTAATTGGTGGGTTGGTGGATTGGTGAATTGGTGAATTGAATTTGCCAAGTCAGCAACTCGCCAATTCACGAATTTCAGAACAGTTCCCCAAAATAGCTCCAGAACCGCTCGCGCATCTTGTCGAGCGCGGGACGCCGCGCCCACGCCGCGGGGTCGAGCCGCCGCGATCGCGCGAGATCCTGTTCGAAGTCCTGGAGGAAGGCGTGCGCCAGCCCCGGCTCGCTGACGGCCACGTTCATCTCGTCGTTCAGCTCGAGAGAGCGGTTATCGAAGTTCGCCGACCCGAACATGCTCCACACGCCGTCGACGATCAACACCTTCGTGTGCATCATCGTCGGCTGGAACTCGTAGATCGCGATGCCCTCGGACATCAGATGCGCGTACGCGTCGCGGCTCGAGTACTTGACCGGCTTCGCGTCGGTGATGTCCCCCTCGACGAGGATGCGAATGCGAACGCCGCGCCTGGCCGCTTCGGCGATGGCCCACTCCGACGATTCATCGGTGATGAAGTACGGGCTGCAGATGTCCAGCGTCTTCCGCGCGGCGGCGATCGCGAGCAGATAGAGACGCTTCAGGTCGCTGCTGCCGCCTGTTGGCGAGCTGCGGAGCTGGAACGCGCTGTCCGCGCCCTGAGGAATCTCGGGACCCGGGGGATCCAGGATGGGCTCTACCGGTCCAAGCGTCTCGACGAAGTTCTCGTTGAACGTCCCTTCGATGAGGCGCGCGAGCGGACCCTCTATGCGCACCATGGTGTCGCGCCAGTGATCTCGATCCTGCGCGTGCCCCAGCCAGTGATCGCCCACGCCCACACCGCCGGTGAACGCGACCGCGCCGTCGATGACCAAGATCTTGCGATGCGTGCGGTAGTTCAGCTCCTCGAGCGTGTACCAGCTCGGTTGACCGAACTCCCCCATCTGCGCGCCGGCGTCTCGGAGCTGCTGCCGCCATTCCTTCGGGATCCGGCTGGAGCCCATCGCGTCCACGACGAGGTTGACGCGCACGCCGCGGCGCGCCGCCGCCTCCAGCGCGCGCGTGAAGCGCTCCCCGACTTCTCCTTTCTCATAGATGTAGGTTTCGAAGCTGATCCGCCGCGACGCGTGATCGATCGCGTCGACCATCGCGGGAAAGATCTGGTCGCCGTTCGTCAGGATCTTGTACGTGTTGGCGCTGGTCTCGTCGGCCCCCAGCAGGGCCGCCAGATAGGCGGGAAACGCCGGATCGCCCGCCGCATACGCGCTTTCGATCTTGATCGTCGTCTGGTCCTGCGCCAGCGCGAGGAGGGCAACGACAATTCCCAGGACGATGAGGATCGAAAGCACCAGCTTGTGGTGGTAGTGAAGACGCATACGAAGCCGCTGAGCTGCAAAGCGACTGCCCGGCGTTGTGCTAAGATCCTCGGGTCCTACGGCGGTGCAGCCAACCTGCGAAGCTGCACGCCTGGGGGTCTTCACCACCCACTTTCAGACCTCTGAATTTCCCATTGGCGGGATCGGCCTGCTCAGCAGTGGTGTCACCGCTGCCTGGCCCGACACCCGACATTCCGAGCACCCCGTACATGACCATACAGAAATCGCCGTCGCCGCCATCTGTGAATGCGCCGTGCAGGCAGTGCCCGGCGTGCCGATCGGACAAGGTGACGGTGACGACGCCGTCGAATGTGGGAGCGTATTGCCGCTGCACGTCGTGCGGCCATGTCTGGCACGACGAAACGGCATCCACACGGTAGCAAGCGGAGCTTCCGCCTAAAGACGGAGCTTCCGCCTAAAGGCGGGAGCCACTGGGGCGGACGTGATAAGTAGCTTCCGCCTTGAGGCGGAAGGAACGGGACGGAAGCGCTCGGATGGGCACCCCTAACGCGGATCGCATCGGCCGAAGCGGCACGAGCGTTCGTACCATATCCAATCCGGCTTCGGCGGCACGAACCCGTCGCGATTCGGCATCCGGACCTGCGGCACCGTGCGCGCATCCATCACGTCGCCGTCCCCGATGATGCCGTTCCTGTTCAGGACGAACGCGCTCAGCGCGTAGACCTCGTTCGCCGTGAGCGATCCTTCCTTGAACGGCGCGCGCGGCATCGCGCGATTGATGTAGTCCCAGAGCGTCGTCGCAAACGCCCAGAAGCTGCCGACCGTCCGAACGGGACGTGATGTCGCGAGCGTCGTCCTGCTGCCGATGAGCGGGGGACCGTACTTCGTGCCTTCGAGCGCGGGGCCGTGGCACACGGCACACTTGGCCTGGTAGATCGGCGCGCCGGCGCGCGCGGTGCCGGCTCCCGCCGGCAGCTCCTTTCCGGATGGACCGATCGCAATATCCCAGGCGCGAACTTCTGTCGCGGTCGGCGTCCTACCGATTCCCGAGTACGGGGCCGCCTGCGATTGTGCGCTGACGCGCACGACGAGCAGCACCGCCGCTGCCGCGCAGAGGATCGCGCGCGCGGTATGCCTCTCACCCAAACAGCGCGCTCTCGACATGACCGTCGGGCCGGACCTTCCACGGATAGATCGGGTTGAAGTGAAACACGCGTGTCGCCGGCGACTGGAAATAGACGGGCTCGACGCCCCAGAGGCGCGCGATTTCCGCGAGCGACGGCTGGACGTTCCCCCCCTCGTCCGTGCAGCGCGACTGCAGCACGGCTTCCTCCCCATTCCACGTCCAGGGCAACGTGAAGAGCGTATGCGCCTTCGGCAGCACGGGCTGCTGAAGCCGCGCGTCGCGCCAGCTTCGCCCGCCATCGGCCGACACCTCTACGCGCCGGATCGCTCCGCCCCCCGACCACGCGAGCCCGGCGATCTCGCGAAATCCGCGCGAGGCGAGCACGGCGCCGCCCGCCGGCCGGATGATCACCGACTTGGGCCCCATCTCGAAGTCGAACCAGAACGCCTCTCCCTGCAGCGCCGGACGAAGCACGGAATAGCCGGTGCTCTCGGACCTGGCGTGGTACGGCTCGTCGACGACCTTGATGCGCCGCAGCCACTTCACGTTCGCGAGCCCTTCGAATCCCGGCACGATCAGGCGCAGCGGATATCCGTTTTCCGGGCGGAGCGCTTCCCCGTTCTGGCCGTACGCGACGATCACGTCGTCTGTCGCCTTCTGAATGGGAATGCTCTTCGTCAGCTTTGGAAGGTCGTCCCCTTCGGCCACGATCCACGATCCGCCCGGCTGCGCACCAGCGTGCTCGAGCAGGAGTGAGAGCGGCACGCCGGTCCATACGCTGCAGCTCGTCCACCCGTGCGTGTACTGCACCGTCTTCGGGAGCTGCTTGTTGTCGCTCGTCGACGTGTTTCCGGCACACTCGATGAAATGAATGCGGGACACGGACGGCAATCGCTTCAGATCGTCCAGCGTGAACTCGAGCGCTCGATCCACGAGCCCGTGGATCATCAAACGATGTTGCGCGGGGTCGATCTCCGGCGGATCGTATCCGTGCGAGACGACGTAGTGCAGGGCGGACGGCGTGATGATACCCATCTGCTCGTGCAGCGGCGTGTGTGCTTCCGGAACGGCCGTCTCGCGTCCTGACGTCTCGAACCGCGACCGCTCGCCGTACGCGCGCCGGCGGCGAAGTGCCTCCGGAGCTTCCTGTGAGCCGGCAACACCGCGCGCGCCAAGGCCGAGGCTCGCAAGCGCGGCCCCGTGCTTCAGAAATCGCCGACGGCCCGGGCGGGACGGATCCACGCATCAGATTCTATCGGGAAGCGCGTCGAACGTGTGCGAGC
>JBKPTE010000150.1:0-28236 GCA_046735335.1 Acidobacteriota bacterium
GCGGGTCAACGAACGCATCCGGGTCCGTGAGGTCCGCGTGATCGACGAGGACGGCACGCAGCTCGGGATCATGCCGCCCCCGCAGGCGCTCGCGATCGCGCGCCAGAAGGGGCTCGACCTCGTCGAGATTGCGGCGACCGCCAACCCTCCGGTGTGCCGCATCATGGATTTCGGGCGGTACCAGTACCAGGAGCAGAAGCGCGCGCGCTCGGCCAAGAAGCACCAGAAGATCATCGAGGTGAAGGAAATCAAGTTTCGCCCGAAGGTCGACGAGCACGACTATCAGTTCAAGAAGAAGCACATCGAGCGCTTCCTGGCTGAAGGGGACAAGGTCAAGGCGACGATTTTCTTCCGCGGCCGGGAGATGGCGCATCCGGAGATCGGGCGGCGCATCCTGGAGCGGCTGATCGAGGAGTTGGCCGAGGTGGCGGTGGCGGAAACGTCGCCGCGCCAGGAAGGCAACCAGATGCACACGATCCTCTCGCAGCGCGCGGCCGGCAAGCGCCCGCCGTCGAAGCAGGCGCGGGAGACCGTGTGATGATCCGTGGCTTCCGCCTTCAGGCGGAAGTTTGTTGAGCGAGCACAGAGACCATGCCGAAACTGAAAAGCCATCGCGGCGCCGCCAAGCGCTTCAAGAAGACCGGGACGGGAAAGTTCGTCCGGGGCAAGGCGTTCAAGCAGCACATCCTGACGAGCAAGACGCGCGGGCGAAAACGCACGCTCCGCGGCACGGTCGTCGTCGCGCCGGCCGATCAGGCAAAGCTGCGCCGGATGCTGCCGGACTAGTCTGAGGTCGGGGTCCGGGACTCGGGCCGGGGTTCGTCGCACGGAACACATTGGAGTCACAAAGGGGTCAGAGCGCCTGCGGCGGCAAGCGAGCGCCGGAGGGAAGTCGCCGAAGGCGACTTCGAGCGGAGTTGAACAATGCCGAGAGTGAAGCGAGGAAACGTCCGGCGGGCGAAGCGGAAGAAGCTCCTCAGCCGCGCGAAGGGGTTTTACCAGACCAAGAGCAAGCTGTATCGCAGCGCGAAGGAATCGGTCGACACGGCGCTCAAGTACGCGTTCGTCGGCCGCCGCCGCAAGAAGCGCGATTTCAGGCGGCTCTGGGTGATTCGCATCAACGCTGCGGCCCGCGAGCACGGGCTGACCTACGGCGAATTGATCAGCGGCCTCAAGGCCGCCGGCAACACGCTCGATCGGAAGAGCCTCGCCGAGCTGGCGGTCTCGTCGCCGGCAGCCTTCGCGCGCCTCGCCCAGATTGCCGGCGAACAGAGAAAACCAGCCTGAACGCTGCAGTTCCAGGGTTCTAGGTTCTAAGGTTGCGCGAACCTGAGAACCGATAGAACCTGAACCATAGAACCATAGAACCGTAGAACCCTAGAACCCTAGAACCCTAGAACCCTCTAAAACCTTTGTGGACATCGCAGCCCTCAAAGATCGATTCGAGGCCGACTTGGCGTCGGCAGCGACCGAGCCCGAGCTGCGCGCCGTCCGCGACCGCTACCTGGCGCGCAAGGGCGGCCTCGTCTCCACGCTGCTGAAGGAAGTCGCCGGCGCCCCGGCCGAGGAACGCCCGCAGCTCGGCCGGCAGGCGAACGCGCTGAAGCAGATCATCGAAGCCCGAGTCTCCGACCGCCTGACGCAGGCGTCGAGCCGTCCGAAGGTCGACGCGGTTGACGTCACGCTCCCCGGACGTCAACCGCTCCTCGGCCACCGCCATCCGCTGACGCTCCTCCGCGAACGCATCGAGGCCATCTTCCTCCGTCTCGGCTTCCTCATCGTCGAAGGGCCGGAGCTCGAGGACGACTATCACAACTTCGAAGCGCTCAACATGCCCGCGGAGCACCCCGCCCGCGACATGCAGGACACGCTGTATCTCGCGTCGCCCGTGGCGCGCACCGACGGCAGGCCGCCGACGCTCCTCCGCACGCACACCTCCGGCATGCAGGTGCGCTACATGGAGAAGTTCCCGCCGCCGGTGCGCCTCATCGCGCCGGGACGCGTGTACCGCCGCGACAACCTCGACCTCACGCACACGCCGATGTTCACGCAGGTGGAAGGGCTCGTCGTCGACGAGGACGTCACGCTCGCCGATCTGAAGGGCACGCTCGTGACGTTCGCGCACGAGCTGTTCGGGCCGGAGCGCGCCACGCGCTTCCGCCCGAGCTTCTTTCCGTACACGGAGCCGAGCGGCGAACTCGACGTGAGTTGCGCACCGTGCGGCGGATCGGGCATCGATCCGAATGCGGCCGAGCATGCCGGTGCCGCGCCGGCCGGGAGGCGCACCGTCTGCGGGATGTGCAAGGGCACGGGCTGGCTCGAAGTCCTCGGCAGCGGCATGGTGCATCCGGCCGTGTTCGAAGCCGTCGGCTACGATCCCGAGCGCTACACCGGCTTCGCGTTCGGCGTCGGGATCGAGCGGCTCGCGCTGCTCAAGTGGGGGGTCGAGGACATCCGCCTGTTCTACGAGAACGACCTTCGCTTTCTGGAGCAGTTCCCTCTGTGAGGCTGGTGTATCCGTGGCTGCGCGAGCTCGTTGCCGTGCCCGACGGCATCGACGCGCTGGCGGCAACGCTCGGGCTGCGAGGGTTCGAGGTCGCATCGGTCGAGCGTTCGCCGCACGAGGTGATCGACTTCGAGATCACGGCGAACCGCCCAGACTGCCTGAGCACGCTCGGGCTGGCGCGCGAAGCGTCTGCCGCGTACGGCCGCCCGCTGCAGCTCCCCGCGCGCGCAACCCTGGAGTCCTCCGGCGCCGTGCCGGTTGAGGTCGCGATCGACGATCCCGACCTGTGCGGACGCTATTGCGCGCAGGCGTTCGAGATCCGCGCGGCCGGCACGCCGGCGTGGCTTCGCCAGCGCCTCGAGGCCGCCGGCGTCCGGAGCATCAGTGCCGTCGTCGACGTCACGAACTACGTGATGCTCGAGATGGGCCAGCCCACGCATGCGTTCGATCTGGATCGTCTCGGCGGCCCGATGCTGCGGGCGCGGCGCGCCAGGGACGGCGAAGCAATCCGCACGCTCGACGGCGTCGCGCGGACGCTCGATCGCGAGACGCTCGTCATCGCCGATGCGATGCGGCCGCAGGCCATTGCGGGCGTGATGGGCGGCGGCGACTCCGAGATTGGATCCACGACGCGGCGGATGGTGCTCGAGAGCGCGTACTTCACGCCCGCGTCCGTCCGCCGCACCAGCCGGCGCCTCGGGCTGAAAACGGAAGCGTCGACGCGGTTCGAACGCGGCGCGGACGTGGAGGCCGCGCCGGCGGCCATCGCGCGCATCGCCGCGCTGCTGCGCGAGCTCGGAGCCGGCGAGCCGATTGGCCCGATGGTCGACGTCTATCCGGCGCCGAAGCCAGCGGTCGTCCTCACGCTTCGCGCCGAGCGCATCGCGCGCGTCCTCGGCATCGCGGTGGCAGACGACCAGGTTCCGCGGATTCTGGAGCCATTGGGATTCGGAGTCGCTCGCGCAACCGACGTTGCACGCTACCCGCCTTCGCCGCTTCGCGGCTCCGGCGCGGCAGGCTCGACTGAGGAGTGGCAGGTCACGGTCCCCACCTTCCGGGTCGACGTGGTACGCGAGATCGATCTGGTCGAGGAGATCGCACGCCACGACGGTTACGTCGGGCTGCCGGCGACGTTTCCCGCGCTGAAGGCGCCGCAGCTCCCGCCCGATGCGCGGACCATCCGCGATCGGACGGTGCGGCACGTGCTGACCGCCTGTGGTCTCTCCGAAGCGATGACGTTCGCGTTCGTCGAGGCGGACGCCGCCGCGCCGTTCGCGATGGACGGATCGTCGATCCCGATTGCGAATCCGCTCTCGGAGAAATACGCGGTGCTCCGGCCCTCGCTGCTGCCCGGTCTCGTCGACGGTGCCGCGTACAACCGGAGGCGCGAGCGCAAGGACGTGCGGCTGTTCGAGACGGGGACGCGCTTCTCGGCTCTCGGCGAAGCGCGGGGCGTCGCCGGCGTCTGGTGCGGCGCGGGCGCGGCGTCCCACTGGTCGGGCGGCGCGCGGCCCGTAGACTTCTTCGACGTGAAAGGCGCGATCGAGGCGCTCTGCGACGCGCTCGGCGTCACGCCGACGTTCGAGCCGGCAGCGCCGTCCTGGTACGTCGAAGGACGCGCCGCGCACGTCCTCGTCCGTCCGTCGGGCTCCGACGAGGCGTCCGAGCCCGGCACGCCCGTGGGCAGCGCGGGTCAGATCCGTCCCGCGCTCCTCGACGCGCGCGGGTTCCCGCCATCGGAGGAGCTCTACGCGTTCGAGCTGGATCTCGACGCGGTCGCCGCGCGCCAGCCCGGCCGCGATCTGCGCGCCGAATCCCTGCCGCGCTATCCATCCGTCGTTCGCGACGTGTCGATCCTCGTCGATAGCATCTTGCCTGCAGCCGACGTTCGTGGCACTATCCGTTCGGCAGCCCCCGCGACGCTCGCACAGCTCATCGAGTTCGATCGCTATCGCGGCAAGGGCGTACCCGAAGGGCGCGTCAGCCTCTCGCTCCGGCTCACGTTCCGCTCGCCGGATCGGACGCTCACGGACAGCGAGGTCGACGAGGCCATGGCGCGAATCGTATCGGCGCTCGAATCGAAGCACGGCGCCGAGCGCCGGTGAAGAATTTGTTGCACGCGGGCTGAAAGGCCCGCGCTACGACGGATGGCTATTTCGTAGAGCGGCTGCGTAGCGCGGCACTTTCGTGCCGCGATCACGCGAACACGCGAACACGAGGTTTGTATGGCGAAGGCGGTGGTTGCAGAGGCCCTCGGACTCGAGGCAATCGATCGGCTCGAGGAAAAAGTGAAGTTGCTGGTCGGCGTGATCGATCGGCTGCGCATGGACAACGCCCGTGCGGCGGACGAGAACGCGCGCCTGCGCGCGGATGTCGAAGCGGCGCGCGCCCGCCTCAGCGAGGCGGAAGGCACGAACGTGGAACTGACGGCGCTCCGCGACGAGCGTCAGCAGATTCGCGTTCGGGTCGAGGACATGCTCAAACAGATCGAGGCGCTCAAAATCTGACGCTGCACGGTTCTAAGGTTCTAAGGTTCTAAGGTTCTCGCTGAACCCAGAACCCCAGAACCCTAGAACCCTAGAACCTTAGAACCCTGGAACCGCATGGATCATTCTCGCGTCGTTTACGTCGATATCGGCGGGCAGCGATACGCGATCCGCAGCCATCTCGATCAGGCGTACATTGCGGAGCTCGCCGCCGCCGTGGACGCCAAGATGCAGCTCGCGGCGCGTGAATCGCCCCAGGGAGACTCGCTGAAGATTGCCGTGCTCGCGGCCCTCAACATCGCGGACGAGTGGTTCCGCGCCCGCGACGAGGAGTCGGCGCGCCGCGCCCGCCTCTCGCACCGTACCGAGGAGCTCGAGCGGATGCTGGACCTCGCCCTAGCCTCCGCGGAACCGGCCGCCGCCGATCCGGCTTCTTCGCTTGCCCGGACCGCCGGTTCATTCTAAGATCCTTCTCGAGAGTACCAGTTCCCTGCTTTGCGCGTGATGGTTTCGGAGGCTCGTTTGAGCCAACGTTACATCCCGAGAGAATCGCGACGCCGCGCCGTGTGCATGCCTCTGTGAGAGGAAGCCTGACGCGCGGTTTGAGGAGCGGTTCCACCTGCTTTACGCAGGTTCATCCGACCTCCCCACACGGCAAAGCGGGGCCCTTCTCACGTTGGTGAATTGGCGAATGGGTGAATTGGTGAATCAATTCGCGAATTCACCAATTCACCAATTCACCGATTCACCAATTCGAGCGATGGGCGCAGCAGCCATCTACGTCATCAACGCCGCGATCTCCGGCGGCATCGCGGTCGCGGCGCTTTCGTGGTGGTTCGCCAGCAGGCGGCGCGCCGCCGCCGACGTCCTGACGCAGGCCAACGCCCACGCGCGACAGGCACGCCAGCAGGCCGAACGCGACGCCGAGACCCTCCGCAAGGAAGCGCAGCTCGAAGCGCGCGAGAAGGCGCACGAACTGCTTGCCGAAACCGAGCGGCAGGCGCGCGATCGCCGCCAGGAGATCGTCGGGCTCGAGCAGGCGCTGGCCGACAAGACGCGGGCGCTCGCCGACCGCCTCGCGACGAACGACAAGCTCGAACAGGAACTGCGCGCGCGCGAGCGGGCGATTGCCGAGCAGCAGCAGCGCGCCGCGGCCGCCGCCGCGAAGAGCGAGCAGGTGCTCGCCGACAGGCAGCGCGAGCTGCAGCGCGTCGCCGGGCTGACCGCCGAGGAGGCGCGCGACCTGCTCCTCAAGCAGATCGAGACGGATGCGCGGCGCGATGCCGCGAACCTCGTGAAACGCCTCGAGGGCGAAGCGCGCGAGACCGCCGCGCAGCGCGCGCAGCAGATCATCACCGACGCCATCCAGCGCAGCGCGGCCGAGCACGCCATCGAGACGACGGTGTCGGTCGTCGACCTCCCGAGCGACGACATGAAAGGGCGGATCATCGGGCGCGAAGGACGCAACATCCGCGCGCTCGAGACCGCGACGGGCGTCGAGCTCATCGTCGACGACACCCCCGGCGCGATTATCCTCTCCTCCTTCGATCCGTTGCGCCGCGAGGTGGCGCGCCAGGCCATCGAGCGCCTCATCGCGGACGGCCGCATCCATCCCGCCCGCATCGAAGAGGTCGTCGAGAAGGTGAAGGCGGAGATGGAGGAAACGGTCCGGCGCGAAGGCGAGGCGGCCGCGTTCGAGCTCGGGCTCTACGATCTCCATCCCGAAGTCCTCCGCCTGATGGGGCGCCTGAAGTTCCGCACGAGCTACGGCCAGAACGTGCTGAACCACTCGCGCGAGGTCGCGTTCCTTGCCGGCATGATGGCGAAGGAAGTCGGCCTGAACAGCCCCGTTGCGACGCGCGCCGCCTTCCTGCACGACATCGGCAAGGCGATCGATCGCGACCTGCAGGGGACGCACCTGGAGCTGGGGCTCGACTTCCTGCGCAAGCACGGCGAGAACGAGGCCGTGCTCGGCGCCGTCGCCGCGCACCACATGGACATCGACTGGCCCTCGCTCGAGGCCATGATCGTCCAGGCCGCCGACGCCATTTCCGCCGCGCGCCCCGGCGCACGGCGCGACATCCTCGAGTCGTACGTGAAGCGCCTCGAGAAGCTCGAGAACATCGCGGACTCCTTCCAGGGCGTCTCGAAGGCCTTCGCGCTCCAGGCCGGCCGCGAGATCCGGATCGTCGTCGAGAGCGATCGCGTCTCGGACGAGGAGACGGTCTGGCTCTCCAAGGACATCGCGCGCCGCATCGAAAACGAGCTGGAATATCCCGGTCAGATCAAGGTGACCGTCATCCGCGAGACGCGCGCCGTTGAGTACGCCCGGTAGCGCGAGCGTCGCGGATCTCGGAGAGCGCCGGATCATCGCCGACATCCGCGCCAAGCTTCTGCCTGCGCCGGCCTGGCTCCCCATCGGCATCGGCGACGATGCGGCCGTCGTCGAGCCGGAGCGCGGCGCGCTCGAAGTCCTCACCACCGACAGCCTCGTCGAGGGCGTCCACTTCGATCGCCGGTTCAGCACCGCCTTCGACATCGGCTGGAAGGCGCTTGCGGTCAACCTCTCCGATATCGCGGCGATGGGCGGGCGGCCGCGCGTCGCCCTCCTGTCGCTCGGCCTCCCGCCGGCGCTTGCCGCCGGCGACCTCGACGCGCTCGTGGACGGCTTCCTGGCGCTCGCCCGCGAACACCGGGTCGTCCTGGCGGGCGGTAACATAACCCGTTCGCCCGCTCCGCTCATCGTGGACGTGACCGTCAGCGGTGCGGTCCGTCCGCGCCGGGTGCTCACGCGCGCCGGCGCGCGCCCGGGCGACGAAATCTACGTCACGGGATCGATTGGCGCTGGGCTGGCGGGTCTCCGCTTCCTCGAGCAGTCGAGCGGGCGCGAGCCCGCCGATGCCGAGATCGCCGCGTGCGTGGCGCAGTACCGGCGCCCGCAGCCAAGGAGCCGCATCGGGGCGCTGCTCGGGAGCAATCGCGCCGCGAGCGCCTGCATGGATCTCAGCGACGGGCTTGCCGACGCGCTGCGGCAGATCGCCGACGCGAGCGGCGTCGGGATCGCCGTGGATGGCGAGGCGCTGCCGATTGCGCCGGGCGCGCGGCGCTGGTTCGAATCGGCAGGAATGGATCCCGTGCAGGAGGCGCTCGCCGGCGGGGACGATTACGAGCTGCTCCTCGCGGTCCCGCGCCGGCGCCGCGGGCGGTTGACCACCGTCTCGCGCCAGAGCCGCGGCATTCCCCTCACCCGCGTCGGCCAGGCGACCGCGGAGATCGGCGTTCGGGTCGTTCGGAACGGCACGGCCGAACCGCTGCCCGCGGGATTCGTCCATTTCTGAGCGATGGTCACGAGTCCGCGCCTGCGCCGCTGGCTCGGCCAGCTCCTGCACACGCACGACACGCCGCAGCGAACCGCGGCGGCGTTCGCGCTCGGCGTGTTCTTCGGATTCTCGCCGATGCTCGGGCTCCACACGGTGCTCGGGCTCGTTTGCGCGTTCGCCCTCAACCTGAATCGGGTCGCGGTCCTGCTCGGGATCTACTCGAACCTGCCTTGGATCCTCCCCGCCTACTACACCCTGGCAACCATGGGCGGCGCTGCGCTGCTGGGGGTGCAGGTCCCGCCGGGGCTGCTGCGCGAGCTCACCTCCGTCCTGACGGACTGGTCCTGGGCCGACTTCCGCCGCTTCGCCCACGCCCTCGCGCCGCTGGCGCGTGCCTACGCCTTGGGCTCGATGATAGGCGCTGTCACGCTCGCGTTCGTGGCGTACCGCGTCTCGCTAGCCATGATCGTGGCTCACCGCCGGCACCTGGCACACCCGCAAACGCCAGAAAATCAATAACTTACGATTCCGATCGCCGCGCGCGGTACCCGCGTTTGGCTTTGACCGGGAGCCTCGGCGCCGGTTATCATTTGCGTGCCCCAGCCGGACGTTTGACCCGTACCCCCTATGCTGATCTCGCGATCCATCGGGCGGAAACTCGTGGCCACCCTGACGGCTGCTGCCGGCTTCGTGTTCCTGTACGAGGCGACCGTCATCGACTCCCGGTATGCCGCGCGGCCGGCTGCCGCCGAGCAGGCGGCACCCTCCCCGGGCGCTCGGCTCCCGTTCACCGCGACCGCCTACTGCAAAGGCACGACAACCGCCTCCGGCGTGAACGTCCGGACCGGCATTGCCGCCGCGGATCCGGACCTCCTCCCCGTCGGCTCCGTCGTCCAGGTGGATCGCCTCGGAGACCGCTACAACGGCATCTACACGATCATGGACACCGGCCCTGCGGTCCAGGGGCGCCACATCGACATCTACATGTGGAGCTGCAACGAGGCGCTGGCGCTCGGGCGCCGCGATATCTCGCTGAGCGTGCTGCGCCTCGGCTGGAACCCGCGCGCCAGCCGCTGGCGCGTCCCGCTGCTGTCACGCGCGACCAGCAATCCCTGAGCTGGATGTAGGCCGCCGCTGCTCCCGCGATCTGGTGATCCCTCTGAGGGCTGTCTTCGAGCTGCCGTGAACCGCTACTCGGCGGCCCCGGTCGCGACTGCCTTCGTCTCCCGCGTGTCCTTCGCCAATTCGTACAGCTTGAAGTAGAGGCCGCGCTGCGCGAGCAGCTCCTGGTGCGTGCCCGATTCTCGGAGCTTCCCCTTATGGAGCACCAGGATGTTGTCCATGTCCTGGATCGTCGAGAGGCGGTGCGCGATTGCAATCGTCGTGCGCCCGGCCATGAGGACGTGCAGGGCGTCGCGAATCAGGATCTCGGTCTCCGTGTCGACGCTCGACGTGGCCTCGTCGAGGACGAGGATCCGCGGGTCGAACGCGAGCGCGCGCGCGAACGAGAGCAGCTGCTTCTGCCCCACCGAGAGCGTCGCGCCCCGCTCCGCAACCGGCGAGAGATAGCCCTGCGGCAGGCGGTTGATGAACGTGTCGGCGTGGACCGCGGCCGCGGCCCGCCGGACGTCCTCGTCGGAGATGGCCCCGGCGCCCAGCCGGATGTTGTCCGCGATCGTGCCCGTGAAAAGATGGACGTCCTGCAGCACGAGGCTGAACAGACCGCGCAGATCCTCGAGGCGCATGTCGCGGACGTCGACGCCGTCCACGCGGATCGCCCCGCGCGATACGTCGTAGAACCGGAGCAGGAGGTTGATGAGCGTCGACTTCCCCGCGCCGGTCGCGCCGACGATGCCGACGCGCTCGCCCGGACGGACCTCGAAGGAGACGTCGCGCAGGACGAAGTCCTCTTCCCCGTCCTGCTTCGCGCCGTACGCGAACCACACATGATCGAAGACGATGTGGCCGCGCCCTGCGATACCGGCGGAGGGAGTTGCGGCGTTGGCGATGGCCGCGGACCGAGGGCCCGATACGATCGTGGCCGGCTCGTCGAGCAGCTTGAAAATGCGCTCGGACGAGGCCATTGCGGCCTGGAGGATGTTGAACTTTTCCGACATGTCGGAGATCGGGCGGAAGAATCGCTGCGAGTACAGCAGGAAGGCGACCAGCGATCCGAGCGTCAGCGAGCCCCGGAGGACCCACCGGCCGCCATACCAGATCGTCAGGGCGGAGGCGAGCGCGCCCACGACCTCGATCGCCGGATAGAAAACCGCGTAGTAGAAGATCGACTCGACGTTGGCCTTCCGGTGCTGCTCGTTGATGCCATCGAAACGCGAGAAGGCGCGCGCCTCGCGCCGGAACAGCTGCACCGTCGCCATCCCGGTGATGTGCTCCTGCAGGTACGCGTTGATGCGCGCGATCCACATGCGGACGGTGCGGTAGGACTCGCGCACGTTGCGCCGGAACCACTGCGTCACGAGCACGATCAGCGGGAGGACGGCAAACGTCACGAGCGCGAGCCGCCAGTTCATCGACAGCAGGACGATCATGATGCCGATGAGCGTGAACACGTCGCCGAACACCGACACCACGCCGGAGGTGAAGAGATCGTTGATGACGTCCACGTCCGTCGTGACGCGCGTCATGAGGCGGCCGACGGGGTTGCGGTCGTAGAAGCGGAGATCGAGCCGCTGCAGATGCTCGTAGATGCGCATCCGCATGTCGAACATGATCCGCTGGCCGGTGAGCTGCAGCAGCCACGTCTGCGTGAACTCGAGCGCGAACGACGCGATGATGATCGCCAGGTACAGCACCGCGATGCGGTTGATGCCGGACAGGTCGCCCGCCGCGATGTAGCGGTCGATCGCGAGCTTCATCAGGTACGGCTGCGCCAGCTGCAGGATGGACGCGCCGATAATCGCGGCAAGCGCCAGCGCCGCGTGCAGCCGGTACGGGCGCAGGTACGCCAGCAGCCGCCGCATCAGGCGGCCATCGTAGGCCTTGCCCAGGACATCTTCTTCGTGCAAATCCCTAATCCCTAGGAGAACCTGGAACCTTAGAACCTTAGAACCTTAGAACCTTAGAACCTTAGAACCTACCCGCACCCCGCCTACGATGCTTGCAGCTCCTCTTCCAGCAGCTGCTTGCGATACAGCGCCGCATAGAGGCCCCCGCGCGCGACCAGCGTGTCGTGCGACCCGCGCTCTGCGATGCGGCCGTTCTCCAGCACGAAGATCTGATCCGCGTCACGCACCGTGGAGACCCGGTGCGACACGATGATCGACGTGCGCTGCCGCATCACGCCGCGCAGCCGCGACAGGATTTCCTCCTCGGTATACGTATCCACGGCCGACAGCGCATCGTCGAGGATGAGAATCTCGGGATCCACCATGACGGCGCGCGCAAGCGCGGTGCGCTGCTTCTGGCCGCCCGAGAGGGTGATGCCCCGCTCGCCGACGGCGGTCGCGTACCCGCGCGGGAACGCATCGACGTCCTTGTCGAGCCGCGCGACGGCCGCCGCGCGGCGAATCGCCTCGTCGTGGCCCGACGGGTCCGCAGGCGGCACGCCGAACGCGACGTTCTCGCCGACCGTGTCGGAGAAGAGAAACGGCTCCTGCGGAACGAAGCCGATGGCGGCACGCAGGCGATCGAGTGGGATCTCGCGGACGTCGACGCCTCCGATGAACACCGTCGCCGGAGGCGGCTCGTGCAGCCGCGGCAGGAGGCTGATGAGCGTCGACTTCCCCGAACCCGTCCCGCCGACGAACGCGACCGTCTGCCCCGGCTCGATCCGCACGGTCACGTGATCGAGCACGGGACGCTCCGTCCCCGGATAGACGAACACCAGGTCGCGGATCTCGATCGCTCCGTCGAGCGCTGCCGCACGGCCGGCGGCCGTCACGTGCGCGTCGCTGATCGCCGGCTCCTGATTGAGTACCTCGAGCATGCGTCCCCAGGACGCGAAGCCGCGCTGCAGGATGTTCGTGACCCAGCCGAACGCGATCATCGGCCAGCTGAGCATCACGAGGTATCCATTGAACGCGACGAACTCCCCCAGCGTGATGTGGCCCCGAATCACGTCACGGCTCCCCAGCCACAGCACGAGCAGCGACCCCAATCCGAGGAAGAAGGTCATGCTCGGATAGAACGCCCCCTGCAGCCGGATCAGCACGCGGTTGCGCCGCAGGTATTCCTCGTTGGAGTACCGGAACCTGGCTGTTTCGTGGGCCTCCTGACGGTACGCGCGGACGACCCGAACGCCCGCCAGCGCTTCCTGGACGACCGCGCTGACGTCCGACAACTGCGCCTGAATCGATTCGAAGCGCTTGTGAATGGCGCTGCCGAAGTACTTCACGGACAGCGAGACGAAGGGCAGCGGAATGAGCGCGATCAGCGTCAGCCGGAGATCGATCGTCGACATCAGGATGAGCGCGACCACGAAGACGAGCACGGTATTCGCGGAATACATGATCGCGGGCCCGATCATCATCCGCACCGCGTTCAGATCGTTCGTGGCGCGTGACATCAGGTCGCCGGTCCGGTGCGCCTGGAAGTACCCGAGCGGCAGCCGTTCGAGCTTCGCGAAGAAATCGTTCCGGATGTCGTACTCGATATCGCGGGAGGCGCCGATGATGATGCGGCGCATGAGGAACAGGAAGACCGCGCGGACGAGCGAGATGCCGAGCAGCAAGCCGGCATAGAGCAGCAGCTTCCGGCGCGTGACGCCCGCGCCCAGGTCGTCGATCGCGTATTTCAGCACCCACGGCGCCAGCAGCTGGAACGTCGTCGTCGCCAGGACGCAGACGAGGCCGATGAGGAAGGCTGCGCGATACCGCTTGACGTAGGGAAGGAGCTGCCGGACCGCCGGAGACATCTCTGAAGAATACAGGAGGTTGGAGTTTGGAGGTCCCGTGGCACGCAACTTTAGTTGCGCGAGGTCCCGTGGCGCGCAACTTCAGTTGGAGCGATCGCGCCGATCAAAAAAGGGCGCTCAGCAGGTGCTGAGCGCCCTCCTCCTCCCGATCAAACCTCCGCGTTAGTCCGCGGCTAGAACTCGATCCGCGCGCCGAGCTGCAGCTTCCGCGGCGTGTAGCTCGTGTTGTACGCCGTCAGCACGAGGAACTGCGGCGATGTCTGGTTGCCCGTCGGGTTCGCGAAATTGGTGCGGTTGGACAGGTTGAACACGTCGGCCGCGAGCTCCAGCCGCCGGTGTCCCGACAATCCAAAGCGATACCCGAACCGCATGTCCCACTCGAAGAACCCGGGACCGCGCGCGCCGTTGCGCTCGCTCTTGTAGTGCTTGGCGGTATACGGATCGGTCCCGTTGCCGGTGTAGTCGCCGGCTGCGAGCGGCTCCGCCTGAATCCCGTTCAGATCCGGGTCGACGGCGCCGTTCGTCAGGTTGAACGGCGTTCCGCTCAGCGCGCGCGCGACCCAGCTCAGATTGAGGCCGTGCGTGTGCGGCACGAGCGCCGTGCCGCTGAAGGTGAAGTTGTGGCGGTAGTCGAAGTCGGTCGGCCCCTGGTTGCTGGCGAGATTGAGGTCCTGCCCGACCTGGAAATTGCTCCCCGGCGCACCGTTGCCGGACGTGTTGCCGCGCGAGTTGCCCAGCGTGTAGGACACCTGCGCGCTGTAGTTGTTGCTGAAGCGCTTCTTCAATTGCAGCAGCAGCGCGTCGTAATCGACCTTTCCCGCGTTGATGATCTGGTTCACGTTCTGCGTGAAATTGCCGAAACCCGCGCCGTACTTCGCGCGGAGCACGTCCATCGCGCCCGAGAGCGTCGGGCTGCCGATGCGCGTCAGCGTGGACGCGTTCACGTTGGCATTCGATCGCTGCTGCGGATTCAGATTGCGCAGCATCAGCAGATCGCGCGCCTGCGAGTGCACGTAGTCGGCGCTCACGGCGACGTTGGCCCGCAGCTCGCGCTCGAAGCCCGCCGTGAATTGATCCGTGTAGGGCGACCGGCGATCAGAGCTGTCCCATGTCGCGCCGGTGTTGCGCAACAGCTGCCCGCCCGGGAACATCTGCTGAAGCAGCGCCGTGTTGATCGTCGGACCGTTCACGAGGAACGGATCCGTCGGCAGCTCGCCGTTGCGCGGGCCGAGGTCCGGACCCGCGCTTGGGAACGTCGCGGTGAAGGAGCTCGTGAACGGCGTCACCGTCCAGAGGCCGCCGATCAGCTCGAGATGCGCCTTGTCGAAGAAGCGCCCGTAGCCCGCGCGGATGACGCTCTTGCCGCCGTCGAGGTCGTACGTCGCCCCAAGCCGCGGCGCCAGGTTGTTGTTGTCGGTCGGGTACTTCGCGACGAGCGGGTCGTCCGTTTCCGGAATGGGAATGCGCTCCAGGTCGTACCGCAGCCCCAGGCTGAGCGTCAGGTGCGGGTTGAAGCGCCACTTGTCCTGCGCGAACCCCGCGAAGTAGTGGACCTTCTCGTACACGTTGCTCGGACCGCCGACGCGAATCGAGAACCGATCCGGATACGTGCGCGGGTTATTGCGATCGAACGGCAGGTCGTTGAGCCCGAACGTGAACGTGCCGTTCATGTTGCCCTGGTTCGTGTTGGCCGCGCCCGAATACTCGTACTGCGCGCCGAACTTGACGTCGTGGTCCCCGTGGCGACCCGGCAGGAACCACGCGAGCGTCTCCTCCGCCTGAATCGCGTCGTTGATGCGCGCTTGCGCCGTGTTGTCCTGCTGATCGATGAAATCCTGGAACAGGAGCGACGGCTGGCACTTCGTCATGTCGCGCCCGTTCGTGTTGAAGCAGCGGTTCGCGAACGCGACGTTCTCCCGCGTCCACGTCACGCGCAGGGTGCTGACCTTGGTGTGCGACAGCACCGTGTTCAGGTTCGCGGAGAGCGTCTGGTCGACGTCCGACTCCTCGCGCGCCGACGCGAGCGTCGCGGACTGCGTCGCCGACGGCCCGATGATCTGATTGAGCTGCGGCGACGTCTCGCGCAGCCAGCGCAGGCTGTAGGTGTTGTTCGCGCTGACCTGGTGATCGCCGCGCATGATCGTGTTCCACACGCGATCCTGCGTCGGGGTCGTCGCGTTCAGATCGGGACGCGCCGGGATGTTGATCGTGTTCGGACGATCGATCGAGAACCGCTCCAGGCTGGCGAAGTAGTGCAGTTTGTCCTTGACGATCGGTCCGCCGACCGTCGCGCCCCAGCGGTCGTACTTCGTGTCCGGTTTGTCGAGCCCCTTCTCCTTCGCGAAGAAGTCCTTCTCGGTGAGCCCGCCGCGCTGGAAATACCCGAACGCGCTGCCTCGGACCTGGTTCGTGCCCTGCTTCGTGACGGCGTTGATGATCGCGCCCGCCGTGCGTCCGAACTCGGCGTCGTACTGGTCGGTGATGACCTGGAACTCCTGAATGGCTTCGATCGGCGTCCGCGCCTGCGTCCCCGCCCGCTGCCCGATCACGTCGTCGTTGTTGTTGCCGCCGTCGAGCATGTAGTTGTTGTTGCGCGGGTCCTGGCCGTTGACGCTGATCGAGTCGCTGCCAAAGGACTCGGTGCTGATCGACGGCACGATCCCCGGAAGCAGCCCCACGAAGCCGACGAAGTTGCCGTTGACGCTGGGGAGCTGCACGAGCGTCTCGCTCGTGATGTTGCCGCCAATCTCCTTGGACGTGACGTCGACGAGCGGCGACTCGGCGGAGACGTTCACGACTTCCTCGAGCGCGCCGACCTCCATCCGCACCTCGATGCTCGACGTCTTCCCCACTTCGAGCAGCAGGTCCCGCCGGCTGAACTTCTTGAACCCCTGCAGGGACGCGACGACCTCGTACGTCCCGGGCACGAGACCGCTCGCGATGAACGAGCCGTCCTCGCCGCTGGTCGTCTCGCGGTACATGCCGGTGGCCTGGTTCCGGACCGTGACCGTCACCCCCGGCAGCACGCCGCCCTGCGCATCGACGATCTTCCCGCGCAGCTCGGTCGTGCCCTGCTGCGCCCACGCCGGGACCGCACCCAGCAACATCAATAGGATCCCGGTGAACACATGTTTCATAAGCTGCCTCCCAACCGCTTACGAATTCGATGAATTGGAATGACCGCTCCCGAAACATGGATCGCAGGCGCACCGGCTGACGCCAACTGATTGATACGCGGTCGTTTCCGGTCCATGCTCTTCGTTATACAGGCTGTATACAGCAAGCGGGGTGCCTGCGGCGCCCGGGTGCGGCGGGCGGCGCGCGTAGCGCGGAACTTCAGTTCCAGAGGGTGTGCGGGTTGCGGGGTTGGGAGTTGGGAAGTTTAAAGCCCGACGCCCGCAAGCTGGCCCCTCATGAGCGCCTCCTTCATGAGCCGGCTGCCGACATCGAGATGCTGCTCCATGCGCTGGCGTGCGCCCTCGGCATCGTGACGCGCGATGGCCTCCACGATCGCGATGTGCGCGTCGGTCGCCCCTTCCTGGAACGGGCCGAAGCTGACGCCGAGCGACATGAACCGATCGACCTGCGCAAGACAGCGTTCGATCAGTTCGAAGGCGAGGCCGTTGCGCGCGCAGGCGGCGATCGCAAGATGGAACCGGACGTTCGCGTTCTCCGATTCGCGGTAGTCCTGGGCCGCGCCGATGCGCACTTCGCCGAGCGCGCGCAGCCGATCGATGTCTTCGGGCGTGGCGAGTTCGGCGGCGCGCGCCGCGGCGGCCCCTTCGAGCAGCCGCCTGACGTCGAAGGTGTCGTGAATCTGCTGGACGGTCACACGGCCGACGAAGTACCCGTGGCCGACGACCCGTTCGAGGTACCCCTCCTGCCAGAGACGCGCGAGCCCTTCACGGATCGGCGTGCGGCTCATCCCGTGTTCGGTCGCGAGTCCCACTTCTGAAAGCGGCATCCCCGGCCGATATCTTCCTTCGACGATGCCGGCCTTGAGGCTGCGATATGCGCGATCGACCTGTGGCGCCTGGATCGAGGGCGGCAGCGCGTGGCGGGAACGGGGCTTCATGATGGACACCCAGCCGGCAGTCGCGGACCGGGAGTATACCGGCCGGATCCAGTCCAGCGCAAGGCTGGCCCGTCCGGATGTGGGTTCCGTATGCTATCCTGACGCAGCCTCTCCCAGCAGGCTTCCCTCAGAACGTCCAGCAACCCATCCGGGGCGAGAACGACTCATGCGGATTCGTACGCTTGCAACCAGTGTTCTGGCCTGTGCGGCGGTGCTCTGTGCGTCGCCGGCCGCGGCCCAATACGGCGCGCGGCACCTCAATGCGAACCGCGCGACCGGCGAGGACTATCACGTCGAACTGAGCGGCTCTCTCTGGAGTCCCACGCCCGACATCGTCATTTCCAGCGAATCGCTCGGGATCGCCGGAAGCCAGGTGGACTTCGTGAACGATCTCGGCCTCGAGAAGAGCACGTTCAAGCAGCTGAAGGTCGTGCTCAGGCCGGGACTCAAACACAAGTTCCGCTTCGAGTACACCCCAATCAACTACACCGCTGACAAGACGCTGCAGACGACCTTCGTCTTCAACGGGCAGCGCTACAACATCGGCCTGCCGGTGACGTCGGAGATCGCGTGGAAGGCGTACCGCTTCGGCTACGAGTACGACTTCGTGTCGCGTGAGCGCGGCTTCTTCGGCATGGTGCTCGAGGCGAAGTACACGGACATCCAGGCATCCCTCACGGCGAAGTTCGCGGGCCTCGAGGATACGGAGTTCACCCACGCGCGCGCACCAATCCCCGCGCTCGGCGTCATCGGACGCGTCTACCCCGCCCCGAACATCTCCATCACGGGCGAGTGGACCGGATTCAAGCTGCCTGACGCGGGCACCGACAAGGACAAGTACGGCGGCAAGTACTACGATTTCGATCTGTACGGGACCGTCAACTTCTCCGATCACCTCGGCGCACAGGCAGGCTACCGATCGTTCGACGTCTTCTACAAGGTGAAGACCGACAACGGCACGATGACGCTGAAGGGGCTCTATTTCGGCGCAACCGCGCGATTCTGAGCCGCCAGCGTCACATACGCGCCAAGGAACCGTGTATCGCGGCTGCCGGGATCCCGTTCCGACGGACGGAATCCCGCGACCGACCCGATCTCGAGCAGCACCGCGCCCCGGCCTGACGGCAGCGGAACGTCGATCCGCCGCTCTTCGCCGGCGTCCAGACGGAGTTCCTGACGCCATTCGCCGGCGGTGAGCGTCACGACGTTCTCGACCGGTGCATTCCGCAGCACCAGGGAAATCACGCCGGTCGGATTGTCGGGCGCGAGCACGCATCGCGTCGACCGCGCGCCGCCCACCCAGAACCCGTTCGGCTCGGGAAACGAACGATCGTCGAAATAGAAGACGCGAACGGCACCGTACCGCACCGCACGGCGCGCCGTATCGGTCGCTGCTTTCGCTGACGGCGCAAGCAGACGCAGGGGCCGGACGGCGATTCTGGTGACGGAGGCACGCGCGTCCTCGTCGCCGCGGACGATGAGCGCGCGCACGTCGACCGGGAACCGCACGCGCGTTCCCCGCACGAGATCGGCGACGCGCTCCGTCGTCAGCGCGAACTGATCGTTGCCGATGCCAGTCATCAGCCACCCGCGCGGCTCGCGCGCGTCAACCTTCACCTCGTAATCTCCCGCCGGCAGCGCCGGGACAGCAGCCAGCGGACGGTTGCCGGGTCCGCCGGCGGCCGGGTTGATCTGGATGCGAATCCGGCCGGCCAGCTCGCCGAGCGAGATCCGCTGTCGTGACGACAGATCGACGGCAACCGCGCGTCCCTTGCCAGCGGCCCGCAGCAGATCGAGCTGCGCGACCGCAGGCGTCAGGGGATCCACGCCCTGCACGCGCCATGACATGGACGCGGCCGTCATCGCTCCAGCGGCGAGGCACATCGTCGTTGCCACGGTTCGCCCTTCGGGAGAGAGCACGCGCCGGCGCCCGAGAGCGATCAGCGCGGCGGCGGCGCCGACGAGCGAGGCGACCCACAACGCCGCGATCCCTGCGCCGCTCCGCGCAGCGGCGTTGCGAGCTTCGACCGGCGTGCCGAACGGCAGCGGCACGAACGCGGGGAGGGCGGACGGCAGGTCCACGAGGTGCGCCGCCCATGTCGTCCAGGGCGCGGGCGTGAGACCCGTGTCATTTCTCGTGTGGAACCCGAGCCGGCCGCCGCCCGCAGCCACGTGCACGATCGAGAGCCAGCCCGTGACGACGAGCGCTGCGCACGCGAGCGCGCGCGCCTCGCGCGAGCGCAGCGCCGTCCACCCCGATGCGATTGCAATCGCGAGCGGCAGCAGAATCGGTACGAGAAACCGTCCTGGCGCGCTCCAGCCCGCCCACCACATCGCGAAGCTGGCAACGGCCGTGAGGTACGGGAGCGTCACGATCAGCCATTCGACGAGCAGGCGTCGGTTGCGCAGGAACCCGGGAACAGCCAGCAGGAGGACGGGCGCCGTCGCGAGCACGCCGAAACCCTGATCGAACAGCAGCCCGCCGATGCCGTTCGGCAGGTACGCGAACGACGTCTGCGTCTGGCCGCCGTAGGGCGCCGACGGATCGGGCGTGCCGTAAATCGTCAGAAAGTACGCGAGCCAGAAGAACGCGCTCACGGCTGGAACCGCGAGAAAGGCCACCGCCTTCGCCGGAGCGTTCGGTGCTCTCGCCAGTCGCAGCAGGATCAGCCCGCCGAGCGTTGCCGCGAGGACCGAGAACCGCGTGTGCATCCACGGGAGCGCCGCGAGTGCCGCACCGTAGAGCAGCCAGGGCATCCACGATGGCTGGTGGTTCTGGCGTTCCCAATCGGTCCGGAGCAGCGCCCAGAAGCCGGTGAGGACCAGGGCGGCTCCAACGCCGTCGGGGTAGACGGTGAAGCTCTCCAGCAGAAATGGCGGCGAGAGCGCCACCGCGGCGCAGCCGACGCATGCCGCCACAGCGCTTCCGGTCACGCGCCAGGAGAGCCACCACGCGAGCGCCGTCGCAAGCGAGGCAATCAGGATCAGGAAGACGACCACACCGTGGTAGCCGCCGATGGCGAAGGCGGGCGCGACGAACGCGGGCAGCCCGGGCGCGTGGATCGAATAGACCTGCCCGTTGCGACCGCGGCGGATGAAATCGGGATTCAGCTCGCCCGCGAAGTACGCGCGGTAGTCGCCCCGGCGATGGTTGTTCTCGATGCGCAGATCGCCGTCCGACAGCAGGCTCTGCGTGATGACGAGGTAGTGCGGTTCGTCTCCGCCGGGAATGGATGAGGACGCGAACCATGCGGCGGCGCTGAACAGCAGAAACGATGCGGCCGCTACGGCAATCACCGCCGAACGCGCCCGCCCGTCCACGGGCAACGAGAGCCGCGAATCCCGAGCGACGACGAACGCCAGCGCAATCGCCGTGGCAATCCACGCGAGCGACGCCAGCGGTCCTGCCCACAACAGAAAGGCTGCCGGGACCTGAAGCGGGATCCACGGCAGCCACACGAGCACGAGCGGGATCAGCGGGATCGCGGGCCTGAAAGGCCCGCGCCACGACACGGGCATGCCGGACAGGACCAGCACGCACGCGCCGGCGGCAATCGCAATCGCGATGCTCCAGGCATCCGTCGGAAGGAGCCCGATGCGCACTCCGCCCGGTACGTCGACGCCGAGAGTGCCGAGCGAGATCCACGCCGACGCCGCCGCAAATGCCGCCGCGCCGCCGTTCACGAACAGGGAAATGAGCCTGGAGCGTGGTGTCAGGATGAGGCTCGACTCAGGCGCGATTGTACATACAGCGCGCATCCGGGCCCGTGATCCAGCGGCCGCCCTTTGATCGTTACTTCAGGATGCCCGCTTCGGACGAGTGGCTGACGCTTTACGACGTGGCGCGGCCCCCGCAGCCTTCTTCTTCTTCGCAGCCGTGTTCTTCTTCACAGCCGTCTTCTTCGCCGGCTGCGCCTTCTGCGGCGCGCCCGATGTGCCCGTGGATGCCTTGATGACAGGGGTTGCCTGGCCTCCGGCTTCGCCGTAGAGACGCCGATAGTCTTCCGCCGTCCCGAGGATCCGCTTCACGTAGTTCTGCGTCTCGGGAAACGGAATGTCGTCGATGAACTCGTCCTCATCGAGCGATGGCCGGTCGGCCTTCCAGCGGACGACGCGGCTCTCCCCGGCGTTGTAGCTGGCGAGCGCGTAGTACGTCCCGCCGAACTGCTCCACCAGCCGCGAGAAATAGAGCGTCCCGAGACGGATGTTGATCTCCGCGTTCGTCAGCAGCCTCGTGTTGAAGCGGCGGATGCCGACCGAGGCCGCGAGACGCCGGCCCGTCGAGGGAACGAGCTGCATGAGCCCCCACGCGTTCGCCGACGAGTGCGCATCGGGATCGAACGTGGACTCCTGCGCGATCAGCGCGGCGATCAGATATGGATCGAGGTCGTGCGTCGACGCGTAGCGCTTGATCGATGTCCAGTAGGTCACCGGAAAGATCACCTGCAGGATCTCGTTCGGCAGACCCTCGCCGCCGGCCGCCATGTGCTGCGGGTACGCGCGACGCATGATCGTGATCGCGCGGCGGAGGTCCCCTTTCTCGTGGTACACCCAGGCGATCGTTGCCTCGATGACCGGCGACGTCCCCCACGCACGCTGCGCATATCTCAGCTCGTTCAGCGCATCGTCGTACAGGCCCGCGGCGAGCAGCTTGCGGATGAGCGGGGCCGTTGGCGGCAGGTCGGCGGGCGCGGGATCCTGAACGCGGATCGACGCGGGGACGACCTCCGCCGTCGCGAGGAGCGCGGCATGCTGCAGCGAAAGCTGCTTGCCCGCGAGCCGCCCGTAATACGAGTTCCGGTAGTCGCCATAGACGAGCCGCATGCGCGATTCGGCCGTGTCGCGCTCGCCGAGCTTCCCGTGCGCCCGAGCGGCCCAATAGAGAAAGGAGGGACGGTAATCCGAACGCGGAAATGCCGCCGCGGCCGCTTCGAAGACGCGGACGGTCTCGGCGTACGCGCCGGTTCGGTAGGACCACCATCCGTATTTCCACGCGGACCGTTCCGCGTGCTGCCCGCGCGAGAACTTCTCGTACGCTTCCTTGAAGGCTTCCGCCGCGCGCTCGTCCTGATTCGTCAGGATGAAGTAGGTGCCGAGATTGTTGAGCGCTTCTTCAGCCCAGGTGCTGTCGGGGAAATCGTCGACCAGGCGCCGCACCAGCGAGACGTACTGCGCCTCGTCGCCCAGCTCACGGATCGCGCTCGAATAGAAGAACCGCGCCTCGGCGCGGCGCGACGCGCGCTCCAGGTACGGCTGCAGCACGTCGCGCGCGGCCGCGTAGCGCTTCAGGAAGTAATCGCTCTCGGCGACGCGTAGATCGGCCACCTCGCGGTCGTCCCCGCTCGCCTGCTTCTGGAGATCCTGGAACGCGCTGCGCGCATCGGCGTAGCGCTTCGCGCCGAACAGGATCAACGCGCGTCCGAGATCGGCCTTGTAGCTCGCGCGGACGATCTGATCCTGCAGCGGACCGAGCGCGTCGGCCGCGCTCGTTGCGGCATCCGTGAGCGGAAACTCGTAGTAGACGCGAAGGAACGCCGCGGCGGCGCGGCGTCGATCGCCTGCTGCCAGCGCCGCGCGGCCCAGCCTGAGGAGCGCGTCCTCGGGCGACGGCGTCTTCAACGATCCGAGCCGCTCGTAGCTGTCGGCAGCGCCGGCGCTGTCGCCTCGAACTTCCGCCGCTTCTCCCTTGCCGAGAAGCGCGCCGATCGCCAGGTAGCCGTCCGGCTTGCGGTTGAGAACGGCGTCGAAGCCGCGTTCCGCTTCCGGCCCGTGGCTCAAACGAAGATGCGAGAGCGCGGCGTAGAACGCCGCATACGCGCCGAGCGCGCCCTCCTGGGGTGCCTGCTGCGCTGCTGCCAGTGCCGCCGCGTAGTTGCCGGTCGCATAGGCCCTTGCCGCAACCGATAGAGGCGCCGCCCCGCGCGCGAGCGATGCGCGCTCGCGCTCCGACGGGACGAGCCAGAATTCTTCGAGCGCCTGAGGAACGGCGGCGTGGCGTGTCGGCTGGAGAACGTCCTGGTCCTGCGCCGGCGCATTGGACTGCGCGCGGACGCCCGGCTCGATCGCGGGCGCGACGAGCGCACACGCTGCGCACCCGGCCACGAATCCGGCGAGCGTGCGCAGCCGGCGGGCGAAGGCGTGCATCTACGGCGTTCCGAGGAGGCCGGGGTCGCCGTCCGCGAGCATCTGCACGAGCTCCTGATGGAAGTACTGGCTGCGTGCGCCGACCATCGCCGGCACGCGCTCCTCGTACATGCGCCGCGCGCGATCGATCTCCGGGCGGAGCCGCGAGAGCAGATCGCGACGCTCGCGTCCCGCCTTCACGGCCCCTTCGTTGTACAGCTTGATTTCCGACACGAGGAGCTTCGCATACCGCCGCGCGTTCTGCTCCTCGCCCTCGCCGTTCGAGGCGACGAGCGTTTGCACGGTCCGGAGCGCCGTGAGCAGCGCGAGCACGGTCGACGTGTGGCGTGCGAGCAGCTCGATCGTCTCCTGCCACGATGCGGACCCTTCCGTTGCGCCCACGTTGTCCGCGTACACCACCGCGACCGTCCTGCCGCCGACGATGACGGGAATGGCCAGGGCGAGGCGGCCCTCTGGAACCGCCGCAAAGGTTGGAGCGGCTTGCGACGATCCGGAGTGGATTGCCTCTCCAGTCTGCAACGCCTTCGCGAGCAGGCCGGATCCGGAGATCGCGGATTCGAAGGGCTGCGCATCGAGCTGCGGAAAGCCAGCGGTCTTCCACGAGCGAAGGCGCTCGCCGTTGACGAGGAAGACCGCCACGCGCGGCGCAACCGAGGACGCCTGGCGCAGCAGGCCTTCGAGCGCTTCCGACAGCGTACGGGACGCATCGATCGCGCGCAACGAAGCGAGGATGCGATCGAGTCCGGGCGCGGGCGGCGGCGCGGGAATCTCCGCCGCAGCCTGCCGCCGTCCTTCTTCGTGCGCCTCGCGGCGAGCCTCCTCTATTTCCTCCACCGCGTGGCGGCGGAGCTCGTCGAGCTGCGCCTTGGCCTGATCGCGCGTCTGCTGCAGCTGCGCGGCGGCCTCGCGCCGCACCTGCTCGATCTCGCCAGTCGCGCGCTGGCGCTCGGATTCCAGTTCGGAGTGCGCGCGCTGCCGCTCGTCGCGAAGGGACGCGACGGTCTTCCGCAACTCGTCGAGTTCCGCGCGGCTCCGCTGCTGCGCTTCTTCGATCTCCTGCTCGACACGACGTCGATCCGCATCCGCCGCCTGGACTTGCTTCGCGAGCGCGTCGAGCTCGCCGCGGACCCGCTGATGATCGGCGTCGGCCTGCTGCCACTTCGCTTCGAGGTCGGCGCGCTCGCGCGCCGCGTGTTCGGAGCGCTGCCGCTCCGCCGCGAGCGCCGTCTCGTGCTCCGCGCGAACACGGGTCAGCGATTCGGCCGCCTGCTGTTCCGCCTCGGCTCGCGCTTTCGTTGTGTTGTCGGCGACGCGTCGATCCGCCTCGGCGCGCGCAGAGGACAGCTCGGCGTCGAGCTTCTGCGTCCACTCGGCACGTTCGCGCTCCAGGCGCTCGTCGAGCGCGCGCTGCGCTGCCTCGGCGGCCTCGCGGCGCGCGGCCGTCACGCCCTCTTCGTATTGTTGGGACAGGCCGGTGAGATGGGCGTCGAGCGCGCTCCGCAGCTGAGCCTGAAGTGCCTCGAGCGGATTCCGGGGCTGTTCGGGGGGCATCCCAGAGGCATTATCGAGGGTCGGAATCGGCCAAGTCAAGACGGCAACTCCAAGACAACCAGTAGTTTGACCAGGTTTTCAGAAGGGCGTACAATAATGATTCGGCTTCTGGCGGCTCTACCTTTAGGCAGGTCACACCTTCAGGTGTGGCCGTGTGGGGGCGAACCAGCTTCGACGGAGATACGGTTTCGCAGGATGCGTGCCGAGGACCATCACCCTCGTCAAAAGATGGAACAAACCTAACTGCGGATACGCAGCTCGCTCTCGCAGCGTAAAAACCTGTGAGCGTCCGTCCTCACCAGCCTGCGGGTGGGGAACGGATGTCATTTCAGCAGGCTGGCTGACGCTGGCCGTCCCGGACGGCGCCGGCGAGATTTTCCGGGGCTGGCTTCCGGCGGTTCTGGCCGCGGCTTCACGCCGGGGGCGACACTTCAGACGCGGATACGCATCGTAGATTCCTGCGGGGATGTATTTTCGGACCCGGGTGCAACTCCCGGCGCCTCCAATTTTATTCGAGGGGCTTCGCCCCTCGAACTTCCCTACACGCGCTCTCGCTCGCCGCTTCGCCGGCTCGCTCCGATCGCGTGGCTCGCTCACGTCGTTCGCTCGCTGCTGCAGGGGCTTCGCCCCTCGAACTCCCCTCCACCGTCACTCGCTCGCCGCTTCGCCGCTCGCTCCGTTCCGGTGGCTCGGTCGCTGCGCTCTCGCGGCTGCTCGACTCCCATTTTCTCGACGCCGTGTATGGGTGAACATTCCAGAAGAGCACACAATAGATTCCGACCAGTACGACCGCAGACCGTACGTGATCGATGCGTATCCGAGCTGCTCCTTCACGTAGACAATCGACTCGCCTTGCTGTAGCGACACCGAGGCGTTCGTGTGCCGCAGGTCGTGGATGCTGATCTCCTGAGCTGCGAGTCTTCGCAAGACTCTCCGGCGACCGCGGCCGCCTGTGGGTACCGTATGACTTTTCACACGGAGGCGCGGAGGATGAACAATCGGGCGAAGCTGATGTTCTTGTGCGGCAAGATGGCGGCTGGAAAGTCGACGCTTGCGAGAGAGCTCGCGCAGCGCAGCAATGCCATCCTCCTTGTGCAGGATGAGCTCTTGGCATTCCTCTTTCCCGGCGAGATCATCGATACAGCCACGTTCCTCGAACGATCTTCGCGATTGAGGAACGCCATCGCGCCACACATTTGCGCCATATTGTCGAAAGGTGTTTCCGTCGTCCTCGACTTTCCCGGCAACACCAGGGCTCAGCGGGCTTGGTTCCGGGAAATATTCGAGCGTGCGCACGTCGAGCATGAGTTGCACTTCGTCGACGCGTCGGAGGCGTTGTGCAAGCGTCAGCTCAAGGATCGCACGAAGCACCTGCCCGCCGGGACTCCCTGGACGACGGATGCGGAGTTCGAGGCAATTACCGTCTACTTTCAGCCGCCACTCGACGACGAAGCGTTCAACGTCGTCCGTCATGAGCGGGCCTGACCGCAGAATTTGGACGGGCCGAGGCGCCGCGCATAGCCATGTCCGTCGATTCGTAGTTCCTGATGTGTGCCATCATCCGACTGACATAATGGGGCTCAAAGAACAAACTGTTCGAGCGACCGGCTTCAACAACCTGGCGATCTTCCGCCCTGGGATCATCGCCGGCAATGCCCATACGCCGACCTATGCCGCCTGGCTGGGACGACTGATTCCCGGACCCTTCGGGACGATTGAGCAGGAGGACATCGCGCGCGCGTTCGTCGCTGAATTCATCGAGAGCTCGGCGCAAGACGGTATTGTCTATCTTGGAAATAAGGCGATGAGACAGAGGTCTCGTGCCCTCAGATAGTCTCTCGAGCGGTCACTGCCTGACGCAACGCACGGACACTGCCATCTGCTTCTGGCCCTGGGACCCACGATAGAGCGCTCGACTGCCTTTGCCAAAGTTATAGAGCGGTGCGGTGATTGGATCGTTCTCGGATGCCGTCCAGTAAATTCCGTGTGCCCCAAGCCGTTCGTACTTTCCATCGACAGAGCGATTGCCAGCGAGCACGGCATTGAAGCCTGACGTGCCTCCGCTCACGAGCGCCGCATACGCGGCCTTGCCCTTCTCCGGTGACTCGTTACCAAGGCCGCCATAATGCGTCGCCATCTGGCGCCATTCGTCGTCGGTCGGTAACCGCCATCCACCGCCGAGCGACTGACATCCTCGCTGCGCCGATTCCCACGTGTACAAGCGGCCGTATCGACGGCAGTTCGGTTCCGAATCGTCGTAACAATAGGATGAGGGCGTGTTGACGTTCAGATTGGCAGTCGTCCACTCCTTACCGTCCGCCAACCGCTTGTACGAAGCGATCGTGCCGGACAGTTTCTGCTCTTTCGTTGAACCCTGCGTCGAGCCGACGCCGCCAACGGATCCGAACACAATGCTCAGCGCGATTGCCGCGACATCGATTCGACTCGTCGTCAATGTTGTCCTCGCACGATGGCCTGGTGTGAGGTTCACTCAGCGCGCAGGGCCCTCACGGGGTCAATCGAGGCGGCGCGCAGGGCCGGGATGACGCCGGCAATCGCAGCCGCAGACACCAGCACGGCAATGGCTATGGTCATGACTGGCACACTCACGCTCGTGACTTCGTAAAGCTGCGACTTCACGTACCGCACGCAGAAGATTGCCACCGGCACGCCTATCGCGAGGCCGGTGAAGGCCTGCAGCATGGCGCCGCGCACGACCGATCCGATGACGCGGGTACGCGCGGCTCCCAATGCCATGCGGATGCCGATCTCCGGCGTGCGGCGGGCGACGGTATGGGCTGTGACGCCATACAGACCGATGGCGGCGAGCAGAAGGGCCAGCAGGCCAAACAGAGATGTGAGGCGCGCGATCATCCGCTCCTCGATGAACCGATCGTCAATCTGCTGCTGGAATGTCTGGAACTTGACGATGGTGAGGTTGGGATTGATGCTGGCCAGTGTCTCGCCGACGATCTTTTCAAACCCAGGGATTGAATGGGCGGCCTGAATCACGATGGCCCCGGCATACATGGACTGGTCCTTTTCGAGAGGATTGTCTGGACCTGGAATCCCGGCAGGCTGTGTGAGCGGCAGAAAGTACATGGCGTGGTTCTTCCAGTAGACGGTGGTGTAGGTGGTGTCTTCCACCACGCCAACGATTTCATGCGCCCCGTCCTGAGGAATCTTGACCGCGCCAGAAAAGCCAAAGCGATGGCCGATCGGATTGCGTTTGCCGAAAAACTGCTTGACGAACTCCTGATTGACGACGGCTACGGGCGCCG
>JBKPTE010000151.1:0-39493 GCA_046735335.1 Acidobacteriota bacterium
GGCCGATGGCTGGCCGGACGTACGAACCGCGCTCGGGTACGGCAATTGGCTCGGTCTCCCGGAGGTATCCGTACCCGCGGGACTCGGCGGCGATGGTCTTCCGGCGCTCAACCTGTCCGTCGCCGGCCTGCCCGGCCACGATGCGCGAGTGCTGGCGTTCGCGCATGCGTACGAGCGTCAGTCGCGCCGCTTCGTGCCGCCGCCCGGGATGTCGGCGCGCCGCTGAACGGAGGCCGCCTATGCACATTGCGCACGTCATCCCGCAACTGCGGACGACGAACCTGGGCGCGGCAACCGAGTTCTACACGGCGACGCTCGGGTTCGCGCTGGAGTTCCAGTACGAAGACTTCTACGCGTCCGCTTCCGCACGAGCCGGCAGTTGGCCCCGCGGCAACTGCCGGCCTCGTAACGCGAGCGAGCACCAGCGAGCGTACTGCTTATCGCCGGACAGCCTGCCTGCTGCAGAATGGCATCCCGCGAATCTCGCCGACTTCCTCGAGGACGACGGGTACACCCTCCAATTGCCGCGGCGCGAGGGCTTGCGAGCGTGGCGTGAGCTGTTGAACGAGGATTTCGATCACCGGGCTGTTGCCCACACCAACAGCGTGTCCGACCGCACCCGGCACGGCAAGCAACTCGCGGCCGTGGCGCTCCTGAATCGCAATCGCGCGCGCGAGCCCACGCGCGCTCGCTGGCCCTGATTCGGCGACGGAAGCGGACGCGGACGCGACACCGCCCACCATTGAAACTCCGAAATGATTGAGCACGTCGTTGATCGGATTCGCGATCGCGATGCTGCTGCTTCCCGCGAACAGCAGCCCGACGGCGCGAGGATTCGTCGCCACGTCCTCGACCATGACCGAGCCTGAATCGCCGCTGTTGAGGAACCGGCTTCCGCTGTTGGAGATGAGAAGCTGGCCGGTGTAGGAGACGGTGAAGTCGTTCCCCGCGCACTCGTCCGTGTAGCCGACGTTGACGGTTGCGTTCAGGCCGCTGATCGAGCTGCGGGTCAGACCGGTCGTGCGGCCGCTCTTCTTGACCTTTTGACCGACGAATGCCGCGGCGGTTGTATTCGCGACCGTCCCGATGTCGAGGATTGCGCCATCCGAACGCACCTGGCTCGGACGAGCCTCAGCGATCGCCGCGTCGATGTTGAACTCTCCGAACGACGCCCATTCGGTGACGTCCGCGACGATGTCGCTCGCGATGTACTGACAGGCGGCATCGATCAACCCCGACTGATCGATATCATCGCCGACCGATGATACCCGGCCGTTGCCTCCAGGCGTGACATCCCCCGCAAAGACGTGGGTGTTGCTGAGGATGTATTGTCTTTGTCCATCGGTAACCAGCGCTCCCAACGTTCCAGAACAGCAGTACCCGTTCGCGATATCGCTCGCATTTCCTCCTGACACACCCAACTGGATAGGACGCGGCTGCCGGGCCTTGTGATCCGAGCCCTTGCTGGGGCGCGCCATGCCATGCTGGGCGGACCCATCGACCGACGCTGTGAGCAGAACTGCGACGACAATCCCAGCAAGGCGGACGAATGCTCTACTTGTCATGAAGTCTCCCTGGGTGAGGCGAGGCTGGGAAGCGCCGTTAGTATGGGGCACGCGCCGGCGCCGGTCAAAGCGAATTGCAGCGCGCGTGGATCACGAGGCAGGGAGACGAAATCGTGACACGAAATCGTCATTCATCGGCATAATCGTCACGAACTTTCGACGGAGAGATCGATGAATTCCTTCCTCCAGGACCTGCGCTATGCCATCCGGATGCTGCGGCGCTCATCGGCGTTGTCGCTGGTGATCGTTGCCTCCCTCGCCATCGGCATCGGCGCCAACACCGCCATCTTCAGCGTCGTCAACGCGCTGCTGCTCGAGCCGTTGCCCTATCCCGACCCCGATCGCCTTGCAGTGCTGTGGCTGCGATCGCCGGGCATCAACATTCCTCAGGACTGGCCCTCGCCCGGGCAGTTCATCGACCTCCGCACCGAAAACCGATCGTTCGAGGAGATGTCGATCTCCCAAGGCCGCGCCGGCACGCTGATCACGCGCGAGGACGCGCAACGAGTCGAGGGGATTCTGACGTCATCCAGCCTGTTCCACATGCTTGGGGCCACGCCGCTGTACGGTCGGCTGCTGCAGCCGGATGAAGACGTGCCCGGCAAGCCGGCCGTCGTCATCCTCAGCTACGGCTTCTGGAAGCGCGCGTTCAGCGGCGATCCGAACGTGATCGGGACCAGCATCACGCTGAACGGCTTCGGGCCCGGCGGCGGCGACGCGAAGAACCAGTTCGAGATCGCCGGCGTCCTCCGGCCAGACTTCCTGCTGAACGACGAGATCATGCCGACGGTGGCGAGCATCCGCCAGATGGACGTGTTCCTGCCGCTGCCGCTCGGCGCCGATGCCGCCAAGCGGCGCGGAGACGAAAATTACAACCTGATGGCGCGGCTGAAGCCGGGCGTGACGATGGCGCAGGCGAAGGACGACGTCGCGGGAATCGCGGCGCGGATCCGGGAGAAGGACAAGCGCGATCGTACGTTCACGATCGACGTCGTCCCGCTCGTGGAATCCGTCGTGGGCAACGTCCGGGTCGCGGTGCTGGTCGTGCTCGGATCCGTCGCGCTCGTGCTGCTGATCGCGTGCGCGAACGTTGCCAATCTGCTGCTCACCCGCGCCAGCAGCCGGCAGAAGGAGATTGCCGTCAGGACGGCGCTCGGCGCGAGCTGGAAACGCCTGGTGCGGCAGCTCCTGACCGAGAGCGTGCTGCTCGGCATTCTCGGCGGCATCGCGGGACTGGCGATCGCCAGGATCGCGCTGCAAGTTGTCCGAGCGATAAACCCTGGCAACATCCCTCGGCTGGAAGCGATTGCACTGGACGGCACGGTCCTCCTCTTCACTTTCGCCATTTCCATTGGCACTGGCCTTCTCTTCGGCCTTGCGCCCGCGCTGCGAGCCGCGCGCGTCGATCTGAACGCCGCGCTCAAGTCCGGCGGCAGGACCGCGCAGGGCGAAGGCGGGTTCGGCAGCGGCAGGCGCCGCCTGCGCAGCCTCCTCGTGGTCGCGGAGGTCGCGATCTCGCTGATGCTGTTGATCGGCGCGGGTCTGTTGGTGCGAAGTTTCATCCGCCTGCAGCAGGTCTCGCCTGGTTTCGATCCGGAGGGGGTCATTTCGATGCGCGTCGGACCGAGCGCGCGCCAGTTCGCCAACCGCGACGCCTCCCTCGAGTTCTATCGCGCCGCCGGCGAGGCGCTGGCATCCGTGCCGGGGGTCACCTTGCGCGGCGCCGTCACGGCGCTGCCGTTCACCTCGTCGGTCGGGTGGGGCGGCATCAACGTCGAAGGCTGGATACCGCAGCCCGGGCAGGAGCTGCAGGTGGACCGGCGCGGCGCAACGCCCGACTATTTCAAGACGATGAAGATTCCGCTGAAGCAAGGGCGATTCTTCACCGACGCGGACTGGCAAGCGACAGCCCAACCGGTCGCGATCGTCGACGAAAAGTTCGCACAGCGCTTCTGGCCTGCGGGGGACGCCCTGGGCAAGCACGTGTGGAACGATCCCAAACGCCAGCTCACCATCGTGGGCGTCGTCGGGACGGTGAAGCAGTATGGCCTCGACGTGGAAGGCCGCATCGTCGTCTACCAGCCCACGCCATGGGGCGGCTACCAGGTCGCACGCGTGTCCTCGTCGGACCCGGCGTCCGTCGCGCGCGACATGATTCGCAAGATTCGCGAGATCGATCCGACCATTACGGTGTTCGACGTGCAGACGATGCCCTCGCGAATGTCGGCGTCCATGGCTCGTCAGCGCTTCTCGACATTGATGCTGGGATCGTTCGCGATATTCGCCCTCATCCTGGCGATCGTCGGCGTTTACGGCGTGATGTCGCATCTCGTGGCGCGGGGGGCGCACGACATCGGTGTCCGGATGGCGCTCGGAGCGGAGCGCTCGTGCATCCTGCGCATGGTGCTCCGCCAGGGGCTCGAGCTGACGATCGCCGGCTGCGTGCTCGGCCTGCTCGGCGCCGCCGTGCTGACGCGAGTAATGGCGAGCCTGCTGTTCGGCATCAGGACGACCGACGCCGCGACGTTTTCCATCGTGCCTGTCATGCTCGTTCTGACGGCCATGATCGCGAGCTATATACCCGCCCTTCGGGCAACTCACGTCGATCCCGTGGTCGCGCTCCGCGACGAGTAGGCCTCCATGAGAATTGCGTCTCTTCTCGTTTGCGCGGCGTTCGTTCTGGCGACGCCAACGGCGTCGCCTACGACCGTCCTCTTCATCGGCAACAGCTTCACGTTTGGAGCCGGATCCGCCGTGCAGAAGTGGCGGCCGGACATCGTGACAGATCTGAACCACGAAGGGATCGGCGGTGTGCCCGCGCTCTTCAAGTCGTTCACCTCACAGGCCGGCCTCGACTACGACGTCTCGCTCGAGACGCATCCTGGGGTTGGCCTCGATTGGCACCTGCAGAACAAACACGACGTCCTCGCCGGGCGGCCCTGGGACGTCGTCGTCATGCACGGTCAGAGCACGCTGGACTTCGGCGCGCCAGGCAATCCCGCGAAGCTCGTGGCGACGACGAAGCAGATGGCCGACCTGCTGACGAGCGTCAACCCGAAGGTGGAGATCCATCTCACCGCGACGTGGCCGCGCGCCGATCAGACGTACCCGGAGACCGGCCACTGGCACGGTCAGCCGATCGGAGCGATGGCCCGAGATGTCCGCGCCGGGTACGACAAAGCGAAGGCAACCTCACCCGCGATCAAGTCGGTGATTCCGGTCGGCGACGCGTGGATGCGCGCGTTCGACACGGGTGTGGCCGATCCGAACCCGTACGACGGGATCACACCGGGACAGATCGACCTCTGGACGAACGATCACTACCATGCGAGCGCGGAAGGCTACTACCTCGAAGCGCTCACGGCGTTCGGTGATCTCACCGGCCGTGATCCGCGATCGCTCGGTACCGGCGAATGCTCGGCATTCGAGCTTGGACTGCCTGTCGCGGAAGTAAAGGCGCTTCAACAGGTCGCGTTCGATCAGCTGTCCGTGACGAAGGCGCCAAAGACGGCGCCGAGCCGATCCGCACAAAAGGCGCCGGCACGATGCGACTAAGACCTCGCCGGGGACGACTTTTGTAGACCTGCCACACGACAAGCTCGCGGGGATCAATCACTTGACTGCGGTGCGGCGGGTTCCCTCCTTGCACGGCCGCATCCCTGTTGATCCGATGTCTGGTCGCGCCAACGCTGCTGCTCTTCGCCGTCTCCGCGGCTGCGGCGGACGCCCGTGCGCGCGATGTGTCGGCGCTCGCCCGCGCGGGCACGGCAGCAATCGAGAGCGGACGTTTCGGCGATGCTCTCGAGGCGTTCTCGAAAGCCACTGATGCAGAACCGCACGACGCAAGCCTGTGCTTCGGCGCGGGCGTGGCGGCATTCATGCTCGCGCAGGACGACATCGCGCGGGCCCGATTCGAGTGCGCGCTCGCGCTGAATCCGGATTTTCTGGAAGCGGCGCGGTGGCTCGCTGATCTCCACTATCGGTCAGGGCGCATCGGCGCCGCGATCTCGGTCTACGAAGAGGTACAGCCGCGGGCGGAGTGGACGCCCGAGCTTCAGCAGACGCTCGAACACTGGCGGAAGGAGCAGGAGCTGCAGCGCGAGTTCGTCGAGGCATGCTCGGCGCACTTCATCGCCTTGTTCCCGCGTGCCGTTGACGAGCCTCTCGCTCGCGACGTGATGGCGCGCCTCGAGTCGGCGTACCAGCGAATCGGAAACGTGCTCGGCGCCTATCCGTCGCGGCCCATCACGGTGGTGCTTTACACGCGCGACCAATTCGACGAGGTGACGGGACTGGCCGCATGGTCGGCGGCCGCGTACGATGGGCGCATCCGGCTGCCGATCGGCGGTGCCCTCGATACGCCGGAGGAGCGCGACCGGGTCCTGTCTCACGAATACGCGCACGCGCTGATCGCGCTTGTCGGAGGCCGCATCGTGCCCGCGTGGATGAACGAGGGGCTCGCGACCGCGCTCGAACCGGCGGGCATCCCCGAGCAGGACGCGCCGGTGTCGGGCGAAGTCCCGCTCCGTCTCTCGCAGCTCGAGCGCGGTTTCATCCGATTCTCTACGAGAGATGCCGAAGCGGCGTATGCGTCCTCTGCACGCGCCGTGCGGCTTCTGATCGAGCGGCGCGGGATCCCTGCCCTGGTTGCGACGCTGCACGATCTCGCGCGAGGCATCCCGTTCCCCCGCGCCTTCGCAGAGCGCCTCGCGATGAGCTACAACGACTTCGCGGCGCGGGCCGACACGCGTCAGTAGCGGTTCCGGATCGCGGGTCGGGCGCCTCACCGAAAGGGCGCGGATAATTCCCCGGCGCCCTGCGCTCGACATGACGCTCCGCAGCATTCTCGCCGACGGCCTGGTGGCGTGCATTCCCTTCACGCTCGTTGTGTGGGCGAGCTTCGTGGCGAAGCCACGACTGTGGCTGCATTCGCTTCCTCCTGATATCCGCGCGATGGCGCTACCCAAATCGGCCGCGGAACGCAGAGCGACCGTCTGGATGGGCGCGCTCGTTCTTCTCTGTTTCTTCGGTGTTCCGTCGTTCCTCACGTGGCGGCTGCATGCCGGCGTTCCGGGAGGCTTGTCGTTTCGCGATGCGCTGACGCATCTCTGGGGCGTCTGGATGATCGTCAACACGTGGGACCTGGTGGCGATGGACTGGCCGTACGCTTATCTCATGGACCCCGGCCGGCCGCCGATTCCCGGTACTCGCGGCGCGCGCGGTTACAAGGACTACGGATTTCATTTTCGGGCGTTCCTGAAGGCGAGCGTGTTTGGTCCTGCCGTTGTCGTGCCCGTAGCATTCGTGATTTCATTGTTGCCTGGCGGCTGACCACTTCTGATCGCGAGTCGTGAACGATGACCTACGCACTCGAGCCCATTGGCTTCGTCCGCAGTCCATTTGCCGATACGTCGGAGATTCCAAAGGGCCTCGGCGCCGAGCACAAGACCGAAGGCGTCCTCGAGATCGCGGCCAGGTTCGAGCCGGGCCTCGTCGATGTCGACGGCTTCTCGCACCTGTATGTACTCTGGGTATTCGATCGCGTCGACACCGTGGAGCTGACCGCATGGCCGCCGTCCGACGATCGTCCCCACGGCGTGTTCGCGACCCGTTCTCCGCTCCGCCCGAACCCAATCGGGTTGACCGTCGTCGAGCTGCTCGGACGCGAAGGCTGCCGCCTGCGCGTCGCAGGCGTTGACATGCTCGACGGCACGCCAATTCTCGACATCAAGCCGTACCTGTCCAGCGTGCCGCCCGAGAAACTCCGGCGAGGGTGGCTGGCCGACGCGGAAGCCAGATCGCGTCGTCGCGATGGCGGCTGACGTGCAGATCCGTGCCGCTGTGGCATCGGACGCACCAGCCATCCCCTCGCTCGCGCATCGTTTTCACGTTCTTGCCGTTGAACAATCTGCATCGTCCGGATCAGGGAGCAGTACGCAGAAGTTGCAACGTCCCGCACTCTCCACCCCTGAGACGACGGGAAACCGGGCAAATAGCCGCAGCTGAGCAAGTGGACCGAAAGCTGCTACTCGCAACGGCATGTCCGAATGCATCGAGCTGGCAGGATTCGCGGCCGCGCAGGCGCTGTGTTGTTTGTTCGATCGCATTCCGGTTCCGCCGATAGCGTTCAGTCGAAAAGCGTCCGGAGCGGCAACGGTCACAATCCTGCCGGGTGGAACCCCGGGTGAAATCGCCGGTCGCGGTCAGCGCTGGCTCGACGCAAACGACAACCGAGCCGACGATGCGGTTGTCGTGTATGACGGGTATGTGACCATGGCGGCGATCAAGAAGGATGCGCTCATTCTGGATCTTCGCTCGTATCGTGCGACCGATTGCCGCCTGCCGGATGGCTGTCCCGTACCGGCCGCATCATCATCCGCTCGGCTTCGCGGTCCATCGTCCCAAGTTCATCGTCGACGCGATTGAGGGCCACGACACCGCGGCATTGATCGGAGCGTTCTTCCGCGGCGTCTGTACACACGACGGTGGCTGGCGAATCTGGGAAACGTGCGTTGATCAGAGTTGTTAGCCACCAGCCGGATGCCCGTCTTGAAGGTTGGAGATGTCGAGAAATTACATCGATTTCATTTCCGCGTATTGCGACGGCTGGTGCGAGCGGTGCGCGTTCACCGAGCGGTGCTCCAATTTCGCGGTGCAGTCGGCGATTGGAATGTGCGACGGGGATTTCCGCGCCGCGATCGAGCTGGCGGTCGGCCCTGCCGCCGAGCCCGGACGTGAGCGGCAGAAAACAGTCGGCGAGCGGATGATGAGCTTTCTCATGGATCACGAGCCGACCGGGCAGGAGTTGGAGGAAATCGGCCGGCAGGTGGAGGAACGGACGCAACGCCTCGACCGCCATCGGTTGGCCGAGGCTTCGCTCGAATACGCGGTGGCATCGCGCCGGTGGCTCGAGGCCCACGAATCAGTAGCTGACGGTGTCGCGCCGGCCGTGTGCGAGGCGATCAGGGTGATTCGCTGGGACTTGCATCTGATTCACGTGAAGATCATGCGGGCGTTGACCGGTCGTGACGAGGATCCCAGAGCCAGTCTCTGGGATGGCAACCCCGTCCAGAACGACTGGAATGGCTCCGCCAAGGTCGCACTGATTTCGATCGAACGCAGCGAGAGGGCGTGGCGTGTCATCGCACGGGAGACCGGCGATGACGCGGCAACGGTGCTTGCCGGGAGCCTCACGACCCTGCGAGCTGGAGTGAGCGGAGACTTTCCACATGCCATGGAGTTCCGGCGGCCCGGATTCGACGGCTAGTATTTTTTCCTCCCTGTCGCGCGCAGTACACTGCGGCGGAACGCATGTCCCGCCCCTTGGAGTTGTCCGCCGCGGAGGCGCGCCGGCTCGCCCTCGTATCGCTTGGCTTTGGCGCGCGGAAGCCTGCTCGCGCCGGAACGGCGCACGTTCGCGCGACGATTGCCCGGCTGAGCGCGATCCAGATCGACTCCGTCAACGTCGTTGCGCGCGCGCATTATCTGCCGACGTTCTCGCGCTACGGCCCGTATCCGACCTCTGCGCTCGATACACTCGCGCACGGCCGCCGGGAGCTCTTCGAATACTGGGGGCACGCCGCCTGCTTCCTGCCCATGGAGCTGTACCCGCTCATGCGCTGGCGGATGGAGAACCAGTGCGCCGCGTGGGGTGACGTGAGCGCGAAAGGACGACAGTTCGTCGAGGCCGTATACCGCGAGGTCGAGGAGCGCGGTCCAATTGCGGCCGGTGAACTCTCGATGGGAGGCAAGAGCACCGGGCCATGGTGGGGCTGGTCGAAAGGCAAGCGCGCGATCGAGCTGCTGTTTCGCCAGGGACGCGTAGCGGTCGCGGGACGGCGCAATTTCGAGCGTCTGTACGACATTCCGGAGCGGGTCATTCCACAGACGGTGCTGCGGTCCGGTGCCGTCGCGGCAACGGAGGCGAAGAAGACGCTCATCATGCGCGCCGCGCGTGCCATGGGCATCGGTACAGCCAGAGAGATCGCGCAGTACTTCCACATCGACGCGTGGTGGGATCGCTTGTCGACGGACGGACGCCGCGCGCCTGCGAAGACGCACGTGCTCTTCGACGAGCTCGTCGAAGAGGGGCGTCTGCAGCGCGTTCGCGTCGAGGGTTGGGGTCAGCCAGCGTTGGTGGCCAGCGGCGTGAAGATCCCGAGGTCGATCGAGGCCAGCGCGATCGTGTCGCCCTTCGATCCGGTGCTGTGGGAACGCAGGTGGACGAAGGCCGTCTTCGGCTTCGACTACCAGATCGAGATCTACGTTCCCGGTCCGAAGCGCATCTACGGATATTACGTGCTGCCGTTCCTGTTCGGAGACCGCTTTGCTGCGCGCGTCGATCTCAAGGCCGAGCGGAAGACGTCCACGTTGATCGTCCACGCGGCATATGTCGAACCTGGTTTCAACGAACGCCGGGTCGCCACCGCGCTCGCCAGCGAACTTCGCTCGATGGCCGCGTGGCTGTCGCTCGAGTCGTTCGCCGTGGGATCGAAAGGTAATCTGGCGCCGGCGCTGACGCGCGCGCTGCCGTAAGGCGGCGAGCGGGTCTGCACCGGCGCCAGCCGAGTGGCGAAAGCGAGGCGACGAAACTAACCGGCATATGTCGCGTGGCCCGTCATGCGTGTTGAATGGGATTCGGTGGGTCCAGCGCGCCGTGCGCCATTGTGGATGCATTCAGCGACACGATAGCGCGGTCCGCACCTGCTGAGCGAGGCTCGCAAGCTGAGCGGCTTGAGCCGACGTAATCGCCTTACCGTTCTGTGCCCCCACTTCGGCCAGAAACGCGGCAATGCGATTACACGCCGAGGGATTGTCGCCAGCGGTTGCTGAATCAAGCGCCTGCAGCGCGGTCTGGAGCTTCATGTCCAAGCTGTTCGAGATTCCGTCCGATAGATTGAGCGTCTGCACGAAGACCGCAAGCGTGGTCAGCAGGCCGGTGGCCGATGCGCACTTGCCCGCCGCGCCGGCAGCATAGAGGGCAGCGATCTCCGATGCGTCGAGTGCCCGGTTGTAGATGGACGCCTCGTCGATAATGCCGTTCAGTTTTCCATCAAACACGGTTTCGCCGGAGGTGCCGATGAATACGGGCCGAGTGTCGTAGTCGACGGTGATCGATACAGGCGCTTCACCCTCCAACACTCCATTCACATATAGTCTGACGCGCGAACCATCGTATGTCCCCACCACGTGATAGAACTGGCCGACAGCGACGGGTGTTGCCGAGTACGCCACGTTGAGGCCGCCCGTGCCGTTCACGTCGGCGACATTGAACGCGAAGCGATCCATCGTCCCGTTTCGCTCTTTGCGGAGGGCGTATCCTTCGAAGTTGAAGACTCTGCTGTTCTTCTTGAAGACGATGTACTGCAATCCGAGTGCGCCAAATGTCGATACGATGGGCGTATCGAGGCCGTCGAACCGCACCCACGCTTCGACACTCATTTGCGCCGGCCTCAGCGCTGGCGAATCTGGAATCTGGATGTAATCGCCGAAGCCGTCGAGCTTGAACCCTTGGGCCACAACCGCCGGCGCAAAGGTCGCGTCTCCGGCGAGCTGACCGTTGTTGCCAGCGATGGCATCATTGGCGTTTCCGTTTCCCGGCCACCAGCCCACGAGGCCTGCCGGCGATGGAACGCAGGTCTGACCTTCCGCGCGCCCATACACGCCTATCAACAAGACTGGCAGCACGACCGCTGCGAACAGACGCCTTGGTTTGTACATAGGGTTCTCCTTCCTGCGTTTGAGCGCCGCGTCGCACCGGAAGCCGCTGCGGCGCCGTTCAGGCGGGCCACTGTAGGGGGACGCCGCCAGCATGTCGCCCCCCAAATGAATAGTTTTTGTGCCTGATGAGCACGCCGGGTCGCCTATAATTCGCCCCCGCCCAGGTCGCGGGTCGAACGCCGATGTACACGCAGGACGCAGTGCTGAAACTCGTCGACCTGATATACGCGACCGCATTTGATCCATCCAAGTGGGGATCGCTTCTTCAGGCGCTCTCGGACACGATGGAGGGGTGCGGCGCCGACATCCTCGCCATGACCTCCGGTGAGCATCCAGCGGTTCACGTGCAAGTTGGCGTTGGCATCGTGAGTCCGGAGCTGCGGCGTGAGTATCTTGTGGCCGGCACGCGGGACCCGTTCATGATGGCGGCGAAGCGCGTTGGGTTCTTCCGCAGCGGGGCCATCGGAATCGGCGAAGCATTCGTTCCGACATCGCAACTGCTGCGGAGCGAGTTTTACAATGAGGTCGGCAAGCGGTTCGGCTACGTCGGCGGGCTCTCGGCCGTGATCGCAATCAATCGAGAGGTAACGTCCGCGATCAGTATCTGTCGTCGCCCGAACATGTCGTTCGGTGCGGCGGAGGTTGCACTCATTCGGACGCTGATGCCGCATCTGCAACGAGCAGTGCGAGTGCACACGCAACTCGCCGAAGCTGACGCGCGGGAGGGCGCATTCTGCGAGATGCTCAATCGAATCGCCACGGGCGCGGCGCTCGTCGATTCGGACGGAAACGTTCTGTTCGTGAACGAAAGCGCACGTCTTACACTCGCGGAACGCGATGGACTCGCGCTGGATCACGGCAGCTTGCGCACGGCTCGATGCCGAGAAACCGCGATCCTGCGCAGTCTCATTGGAGGGGCGACTCAAACGACGGACGGAGAGGGATCACATCCGGGAGGCATCCTACTCATCGAACGTCCGTCCGGTAAACGGTCGTTCCAGGTGATCGTTTCTCCACTGTCGCACGACCATGTTGTGGAGGTTCTTGTACCGCCGATCGCGCGCGCGATCGTCTTCATCGTAGATCCGGACCATGCGCCCGTAGCGGACAGTCTTCTTGTCCGCCGTTTCTACGGCTTCAGCCGCGCGGAGACGGATGTCGCGCAGCTCCTGCTTCAGGACAGAAGCGTGAGGGAAATAGCCGATCTGCTGTGCGTCAGCGTCAACACCATCCGATTCCACGTCAAACACATGCTGTCGAAGGCCGGTGCGCGGCGGCAAAGCGAGCTTGTGCGGTTGCTGCACGAGACATCTCAGCTCCGCCGACCTTCTGCTTGACCAACCTTCTGCTTGACCAGGTCAAACAATCTCGTGTTGCTCTCCGCCATGTCGGTCATGGCGGCGAGGTGAACGAAAACGTGCCTTCTCGCGGACCGCGTGCGTCCTTCGCAATCTGACGAATCGCCCCGAGGTGATACGCCAGGTGAGCGATGCTCGCGATCATGCCCGTGATGCCCGCCTCGTCGACGTGCCGCGGTGAGCGCAGCGCTTCGAGCCATCGGTGTGCTTCATCGCGGAGGCCGTTGCGGATCTCGGTCCACTCACTGGCGCCGACCGTGGATGTCTTCCAGGCTTCGTCCCATTTTGCGTCCGCGAACGGATTTCCACCCTCGGTGGCCCATCGATTCATCAAGGACAGGCCGTACCGCAGGTGCTGCACGTGCGCCGCGATCGTGGCGCCGTCGTTGGCCGAACGTGATGCGTCTAGCGCGGAGACCTTGTCGAGCGATCGCAGCAGGCCGGCATCGCCGGAATTGAGGATGAAGGCGCCTCCCCCGGCGCTCGAGCCGTCAACGAGCTCCGAGAAGAGCCGCACGAGAGTCGGGTTGATCTCCGTCGTTTGCATGGGGTCTTCCAGTCGGCCCGTAGTCTAGCGTCAGTTGCGGCTGCGCCCAAAGGTATACAATCTCGCTGCCGAGCCGCGCTCGATTGGGGGTGCATGTGGTCCGAACATCCATCTCGATTGTGCCTTTGGCCGCGCGAGCCGTGATCTGCTGCGGCGTCACGCTCGTCCCGGCCGTGGCTCGTGCCGCTACCTCATGTGAAGCGCTGAAGTCCACGGCGCTGCCGAACACGACAATCGTTGCCGCCGAAGTCGTCGCGCCAGGTGCGTTCAGCGCGTCGGGTGCCCGTTCCGGCGCACCAGTGCCGGCCGACTTCCAGAAGTTGCCGGCCTTCTGCCGCGTGCACGGCGTCGCTGCGCCGTCGGCGGATTCGCACATCGAGTTCGAAGTCTGGTTGCCGGCCACCGGATGGAACGGGAAGTACGAAGGCGTTGGCAACGGCGGTTTCGCCGGCTCGCTCAACCTCTCGAACATGGCTGCGGCGTTGAGTGCCGGCTACGCGACGGCGACGACGGATACCGGCCACAAGGCGGATGGTACAGACGCGCAGTGGGCCCGCGGCCACCCGGAGAAGATCGTCGACTACGGCTACCGCGCGATTCACGAGACCGCGGTAATCGCCAAGGAACTCATTCGCGCGTTCTACGGCGAACCGGCGAAGCGCTCGTACTTCAGCAGCTGCTCGAACGGCGGCCGCCAGGCCTTGATGGAGGCGCAGCGCTTTCCCGACGACTACGACGGGATCATCGCGGGTGCGCCGGCCGCGAACTTCACCCGCATCGGCGCGTTGTTCGTTTCCAATCTCCTCGCCGGCGCTGATCCTGCGGGCTTCGTTCCGCCCGCGAAGTACGCCGCCGTCGAAGCGGCCGTGAACGCGGCATGCGACGCCCGCGACGGTGTCAAAGACGGCATCGTCTCGCAGCCGGCGACGTGCGCCTTCGATCCGGCGACGCTCCTGTGCGGGGCTGATGCATCGAATTCCTGCCTGACCGCATCGCAAGTGGCGACCGTGAAGGGCCTCTATGCGGGGCTGCGCGCGAGTGGACCGCAGCCGCTGTATCCGGGTTTTGCGCCAGGCGGCGAATCAGGTCCGGGAGGTTGGAGCTTGTGGATATCCGGATCAGCGCCGGCTCAGAGCCTCGAGTATGCGTTCGGGACGCAGTTCTTCACGAACATGGTCTACCCGGATCGGCCCTTTGACTATCGCACGTTCACGATCGGCCGCGACGTCAAGGCCGCCGACGATGCGGTCGGGCGAATGCTGAATGCGATCGATCCGGATCTCAGCGCGTTCGAGAAACGCGGCGGCAAGCTGATTCTCTATCACGGCTGGAGCGATGCCGCGCTTCCGCCGGCTGCAACGATTGACTATTACCGAAGCGTGGTGGCGAAGCTCGGTTCGAAACGAACGGAGTCGTTCGTTCGCACGTACATGGTGCCAGGGATGCAGCACTGCGGCGGTGGACCAGGGCCGGACAGCTTCGGCGCGCTGCCGGGGCTTCCGCCGCTGGATGCTGACCCCGCACGGAACATGAGCGCCGCGCTCGAGGGATGGGTCGAGCAGGGGACGCCGCCGTCAGCCATCATCGCGACGAAGTACAAGGACCGGACGCCCGCCAGCGGGATTTCCTACACACGTCCGCTCTGTCCGTATCCGCAGGTGGCGCGCTACAAGGGCTCGGGCAGCCCCGAGGATGCGGCGAATTTCATATGCGCCAGCCCGTGAGACTGCGAGACGCCTCGCTACGCGGTCGCCGTGAAGACGTTCGACACGGTGGTCATGAGGCTTCGCGCATAGGAAAATGGTCGTGATCGCGGGCGGTCCGGGCCGAGCCGCTGATGCGGTGTGTCAGCAAGGAGTCTTCATCATGCGCATTCGCACGTTCGTGATTGCACTCGCGTGTCTTGCCGCCGCAGCGTCGGCCAGCGTGACCGCGCAGCAGTCGCCGCCCGGGACGCCAGGCGCCCGCCCGGGCGCACCGGGCGTCCCGGGTGCGACGGGGCGTGGCGCCGAAAACGAGCCGCAGGCCGAAGGCGTCGAGCCGGTCGAGAACGTCTCGACCACGCAGCACACGATCACGATCGACGGCAAGCCGATCGCGTACACCGCGCATGCCGGCACGATGATCATGCCGGACGAGGCGGGCAAGCCGAAGGCGACCGTCTTCTACATCGCGTATACGGTCGACAAGTCCGATCCCGCGACGAGACCGGTGACCTTCTTCTTCAATGGCGGACCCGGATCCGCGTCGATCTGGCTCGACATGGGCATCATGAGCCCGAAGCACCCGTCGATGGCGCCTGGAGGTTCCGCGCCGGCGCCGCCGTACGATCTCGTCGACAACCCGAATACGCCCCTCGACGTCACAGACCTCGTGCAGGTCGACGCGATGATGACCGGGTATTCGCGTCCGGGCATTGGAGTGAAGGTTTCCGACTACACCGGCGCGACGAACGACATCAAAATGTTCGGGCAGTTCATCCGCAACTATCTCGACAAGTACAACCGCTGGGCGTCGCCGAAGTACCTGTACGGCGAGAGCTACGGCACGTTCCGATCCGCTGGGCTCGCATCGCAGCTGCAGACCGCCGAAGGGATCGAGCTGAACGGGATCATGCTCCTCGGGACCGTGCTCGACTTCCAGTACATCACGCAGTCGCCGACGAACGACATCGGCTACGCGACGTTCCTGCCGACGTATACGGCGACGGCGTGGTATCACAAGAAGCTTCCGGCGCCGCTTCAGAGCCAGACGCTGCAGCAGGCCGTCCAGCAGTCGCGGGACTACGCCTTCGGGGACTACCTCGGCGCCCTCGCGAAGGGGAACACCTTGTCGGCGGCGGATCGCGGGGCCGTTGCGCAGAAGCTCGCGCAGCTCACCGGCCTCTCACAGCCGTTCATCCTGAGCACGGATTTGCGGATCGACGCGGGCACGTTCCGGACCGAGCTGCTGCGCAGTCAGCGGCTGATGCTCGGCCGGTATGACAGCCGCTTGACGGGGATCAACGGGAACCCCTCGAACCAGCGGCAGGACTACGATCCGTCCAGCGTGGCGCCGTCCAGCGCGTTCATGGCGGCCTTCATGCGATATCTGCACGACGACCTGAAGTACACCAGCAACCTCCAGTACTACATGGGGGGCCATACCGGCCGGTGGGACTACAGCGATCTCGGGCGCGGGTATCCGAGCGAGATCGAATCGCTGCGGCTCGCGATGGCAAAGGATCCCTACCTTCGCGTGATGGTGGGGGCCGGCTACTACGACACAGCGACGCCGTTTGCGAATGCCGAGTACACGTTCACGCACCTCGGATTCGACCAGACGTATCGCGACCGCGTGGAGTTCAAGTACTACGAAAGCGGCCACATGGCCTACCTGAACCAGGCGTCTGCGAAGCAGCTGAAGGCCGACATCGCGAGCTTCATCGCGGCGACCAGGCATCCGCCCGCGATCGAGTCTCCAGCACCGAACCCGCCTGCGTCGGCGGCGCGCGCGCGGGTCGGAGGCAAGTAGCCGCGAGCTGCGTCAGTACCATGCCCACTGTCCAGGTCCGCTACATCGTTCGCGACGTCGACGCCGCGATCGAGTTCTACACCCGTCATCTCGGATTCACGCTCCTCATGCAGCCGGCCGCCCCATTTGCGATGCTGTCGCGCGGAGAGCTGCGGCTCGTGCTGAGCGCGCCGAACCCACGGGGCGGCGGCGGTCAGCCGATGCCCGACGGCACGCCGCAGGAGCCCGGCGGGTGGAACCGTTTCGCCGTGCAGGTCGACAATCTCGACGCCGCGGTGCAGGCGCTGCGCGAGGCAGGAGCGCGCTTCCGCAACGAGATCGTCACCGGCACGGGCGGCCGCCAGATCATCGTCGAGGATCCGTCGGGAAATCCCGTGGAACTCTTCGAGCCAGCAATTCCCGAAGCACGTTTGGGGGCATAAAGAACATGGACAGGCGAACGTTTCTCACCAGCGTCGCTGTTGGAGTGGCGGCTGGTGGTGCGGCGGCGTCAGCACGTACGGGCGCTCAGCGATCCGGGTCGCAGTTAGGCCTGGCCAGCCCGGCGTTCCGGGCGCTGGCCCTCGCGGAGATCCGCCCCGCCGGATGGCTGGCACGCCAGCTTCGAATCCAGGCGGACGGGTTAAGCGGCCACCTCGACGAATTCTGGCCGGACGTTCGCGACAGTCAATGGTTCGGTGGAAGCGCCGAAGGCTGGGAGCGTGCGCCGTACTGGCTCGACGGCGTCATCCCGCTCGCGTGGCTCCTCGACGACGAGCCTCTGAAGACCCGCATTGCCGGCCACGTGGACTACATCGTCAATCATCAGCGCGCCGATGGCTGGTACGGACCGTATCCGACGGATGCGGTCTCGAAGCGGTATGACATGTGGGCAATCCTGCTGGCCAACAAGGCGCTCGCGCAGTACCACGCGGCGACCGGCGACGCCCGCGTGCTGGACGCCGTCATGAAGAGCCTACGTGCGGTGTTCGATGGAGTCGAGAGGACGCCGCTGTTCGACTGGGGCAGATATCGGTGGTACGAAGGGCTGGTGTCCGCCTTCTACGCGTACGAGCACACGCAGGAGTCATGGCTGCTCGACCTCGCGCGGAAGCTTCGCGCGCAGGGCGTCGACCTCGCGGCGTTGTACGAATCGGACGACATCAAGGTGCCGACCCCGCGGCGAGGCCTGTGGAAGTGGACGAAGCATGGCGTGAACGCCGGCATGGCGCCGAAGGCCGCCGCGCTCATGTGGCGCCTGGATCGGCGGTCGGAGGATCGCGCGCTCGGCGCGCGCATCATCGAAGTGCTCGACCGCTATCACGGACAGGTGACCGGCATGTTCGCCGCGGACGAGAGTCTGTCAGGAAGGAATCCGCTCCAGGGCACCGAGCTCTGCGCGGTGGTCGAGTTCATGTACTCGCTCGAACACCTCTTTTCGACGTTCGGCGACCCTGCGTTCGGCGATCGGTTGGAGCGCGTCGCGTTCAATGCGCTGCCCGCTGCCATCTCGCCGGACATGTGGTCGCACCAGTACGATCAGCAGGTCAACCAGATCCAGTGCACGATCAACCCGGATCACAACTGGGCGACGAACGGGCCCGAGTCGAACCTGTTCGGCCTCGAACCGACGTACGGCTGCTGCACGTCGAACCTGCATCAGGGATGGCCGAAGTTCACGGCGCATCTCTGGATGAAGACGCCTGACGAGGGGCTGGTTGCTGCGGCATGGGCCCCCTGCCGGGTGCGCACTCGAGTGCGTGACGTTCCCGTCACGATCGTCGTGGACACGCACTATCCGTTCCGCGAAGAGATCAAGGTGACGGTCGCGCCCGAGCGAGATGTACGATTCCCGCTCCTGCTGCGTGTTCCCGCGTGGGCCGAGGGCGCCGTCATTCGCGTGGCCAACGAGCCCGAGGCGAGGATGACGCCGGGGACGCTGCACAGAATCGAACGTCAGTGGTCCGGCATCACGGAGTTGACGCTGCGGTTTCCGATGCGTCCGATTGTGTCGCGGCGCTACAACGACGCGATTGCCGTCGAGCGCGGACCGCTCGTGTACTCGCTGCAGATCGGCGAACAATGGACGCGCGTGAACGCGGACAAGCCGCACCGCGAGCTGCCGCACGGCGACTTCGAGGTGCGTCCCACGACCGCATGGAATTACGGTCTCACCGTCGACGAGCGTCGCCCGGAAGACACGTTGCGCTTTGAGGAGCGGCCGGTTGGCGACCAGCCATTCTCCCCGAAAGGGGCCGGAATGGTCGCGCGCGCGCGCGGCCGGCGCATTCCGGACTGGAAAATCGAGCACGGCTGGGCCGGCGAGTTCTCGCCGCCCGACAAGGACACAGCCGATCCCGCGAAGCCGGTGTCGACCGAACCGGTCGAGGAGATCACGTTGGTTCCGTACGGGTGCACGAACATCCGCATCACCGAATTCCCGAAGCTGCGTGAACCGATCACTGCCAGCGGAACATCTTCACAGCGAGGATGAAGCTCACCGCACCCCATGCGGTGAGCAGCGCCAGTTCGGGAAACAGCCGGCCGACGCCCGCACCCTCCAGCATCACGGCGCGCAGCGCATCGTTGAGCGCAGTCAGCGGGAGCGCCTGCACGAACGGCTGCATGACGGCGGGGAAGCGCTCGGTCGAAAAGAAGATCCCCGAGAAGATCCACATCGGGACCATGACGAGGTTCATGATTCCCGACACGCCTTCGATTGTCGTCGGCCGCGCGGCGGCCAGCAGCCCGAGCCCGCTGAACGACAGCGCGCCGATGAGCGCGATGGCCGTCAGCAGGACCAGCGAGCCTCGCACCGGCACCCCGAGGAAGAAATAGGCGAAGAGGAGCAGCGCGCCGGCCTCGGGCACCAGGAAGAGCAGACGCGAGGCGAGCTGCGCGCCGAGGACGTGACTGCGACGCACGGGCGCAGCGACCAGCCGCTTGAGCAGATGCCCGCTGCGCGCGACGACCAGCGAGAAGCCGATGCCCCACATCCCCGTCCCCATCAGGTTCATCCCGAGCAGGCCGGGCACCAGGAAATCGATGTATCGCGCGCCCGGCTCGCGGATTTCGTTCACCTTCGCGGTGAACGCCTCCGAACGTCCCGCGGCGTGCTGCAGGGCCGCATCCACGGCGAGACGCGCGGTGCGCCCCTCGGGCTGCGACGGATCGTAGGTGTACGACGGCGGATCATCGCCGGAAACGAGCAGCACGATGCGGCCGCGCACGAGGGCTGCGTGCGCATCTGGTTCGCGCACGATGCTGGCCCGTAGCTCGGGCGCCGCAGAGAGCGCGGCCAGTCGCGAATCCGCGTGCGGTCCCGCCGCGATCCCGACGGGCAGCGCGTCGGGTGGACGGCTCCTGAATGCCAGCGCAAGGATCGCGGCCAGCACGATCGGGAACACGAACACCCAGAACACCGCCTCGGGCTCGCGAACGAGCTCGCGGATGCGCGCCAGCGTCAACTCGGTGAATGGGCCGTGCACGCCGTACGCACGATTGTTCTTATCCGTCACGCAGCCTCCGTCCGGTCAGGGCCATGAACACGTCCTCGAGCGTGGCGTGGTGCGTTGCGAGGTGTGTGGGCTCGACGCCGCGCGCATCGAGCGCGGAGAGGAGCGCGGGCACAGCTCGGTGCACTTCGCGGACGGTGAGCCGCGTGCTCGCGCCGTCGCGGCTCACGCCTTCGACGCTCGGCAACCCGTGCAGCAGATCGTCGGGAAGAGCCGCAGTGTCGCCGACGCCGAACTCGACGACATGCTCGGCGCCCAGCGACGTGATCAACTCGGCCGGCGTTCCGACGGCAATGACCCTTCCGTAGTCGACGATGGCGACGCGATCGCAGAGCCGTGCTGCTTCTTCCATGTAGTGCGTGGTCAGCAGGACGCTGCGGCCGCGCGCCTTGAGGCTCTCGACGATCTCCCACGTCTGGCGTCGGGATTGCGGGTCCAGCCCTGTCGTCGGCTCGTCGAGAAAAAGCAGTTCCGGATCGCCGGCCAGCGCGCAGCCGAGCGAGAGGCGCTGCCTCTGTCCTCCCGAAAGCGTGCGCACGTACGCGCGCGCCTTCTCCTCGAGGCCCACGAGGTGCAGCACGTTGGCAACGCCGAGCCCGTGCGGATAGAAACTGCGAAAGAGCGTCACGACCTCGTCGACGCGGAGCTTTTCGGAAAATTTCGTCTCCTGCAGTTGGATGCCCAGCCGGCGCCGCAGCGCAAGGCCGTCGCCGAGCCAGCGCTCGCCGAGCACCTCGACGTCCCCCTCGTCAGCGGCGCGCAATCCCTCGAAGATTTCAACCGTCGTCGTCTTGCCGGCGCCGTTCGGTCCGAGCATGCCGAAGCACTCGCCGCGGCCGACCTCGAGATCGAGTCCGTTGACCGCGACGGTGTCGTTGTACCGCTTCACCAGCCCGCGGCAGCGCAGCGCGGCGGATTCATGTGATGGTGCCACTGACCTGCAGTCTACCAGCGGCAGGAGATTATGCTTGGAGAGCCGTAATCATCCATGGTCCGACGTGCGTGAGGACGAACCATGATGGTCGACCACCTCGTCTACGGAACACCCGATCTCCGAGTCGGTATCGATCGGATCGAGCAGTTCGTCGGCGTGCGCGCCACCGCTGGCGGGCGGCATCCCGGCGGCGGCACGCGGAACGCGCTGATCGCGCTCGGACCGACGGCGTACCTCGAGATCGTTGGGCCGGATCCGGATCAGCCCGCGCCTGCGGAGCCCCGCACGTTCGGCGTCGACGATTTGACTGCTCCGCGCCTGGTAACCTGGGCAGCGAACAACGGCGATCTCGATCGGCTCGTCGCCGATGCAACGAGATCGGGAATCACGCTGGGCGCCGTGAGCGCTGGAAGTCGCCGCACTCCCGCGGGAGCGCTGCTCGCGTGGCGGTACACCAGTCCGCGTGTTGTGGTTGCAGATGGCGTCGTGCCGTTCTTCATCGATTGGGGCACGACGACGCATCCGGCGGGGGATGCGGCGCAAGGTGCGGTGCTCGTCGACTTTCGTGCGGAGCATCCGGATCCATCACGCGTTCGCGGGATGCTGGCGCAGCTTGGACTGGATCTGGCTGTCGCACCCGGCCCTCGCCCTGCGCTCATCGCCACGATCGACGGCCCGCGCGGCCGTGTCGAGCTGCGATAAGGGCCTGAAAATAAACCAAGCGTGGCTTCCGCCTTTAGCCGAAGAAACTCGGAAGAACTCGGAGTGATGATGACATCAGCAAAGCCCGAACGCTCGGAAGCAGCCGACTACTATTTCCGCTACATCGATCTCGTTCCGGACGGCGACATCGTCCGCACGCTGGCGTCCCAACGCGGCGAGACCGTTGCCTACCTGGAACGTATCCCGGAGGACTGCGCGGGATACCGGTATGCCGACGGCAAGTGGACGCTGCGGGAGGTGGTCGGCCATCTGAACGACACCGAGCGGCTCTTCGCCGGTCGAGCGTTCTGGTTCGCGCGTGGATTCGATACGCCGCTCCCGAGCTTCGATCAGAACGTCGCCATGTCAACCGGCGGATTCAACGCGCGCACGTGGCGCAGCCTCATCGACGAGTTCGCGGCCGTGCGAGACGCCTCGATCGCGTTCTTCGCCAGCCTGCCTGAATCGGCATGGAACCGGCGCGGCATCGCGAGCGAAAACCCGTTCACCGTGCGTGCGCTTGCATACCTGACGGCCGGCCACGTCACGCACCACCTGCGCATCGTCGGTGAGCGCTACCTCCCCGCGCCGGCGTGATCTCCTGATTCGGCGGCTGGAGCCGCGCTGCGAGGGAGCTCAGGCACCAGCAGATAGACCCCACGCGCCGGTGACGTCGCATACCCTTCGGCCACGAGCGCGCGGTTGCCCAGGCCCGCATCCGGTCGCGACAATCCAGTAACGCGAGCGAGCTCGCCCGGAACGGTCATCCCGGCTGACGTCAGAAAGCATCGTGCGATTTCGCGCAGCGCGACGGTCCGTGACACGCGCCGTCGCAATTCATCCGGGAACCGCCCGACCGCGAGCGTCCAGATATACGTGAACTTCGGCTGGTAATAGACGGCGCTCGGCACGACGAGCATGGCGGCCTGCAGCTCGTCGAGCGCGCGCGTGAAGGCCGCCCGATCTTTGACGCCGGAGTCGTCCCGCAGATCCGAGGTCGCCATCTCCCATTCGCGCCGCAGGACGCGAAGGATCGCCTGCGCCGCGCGGCTCAAGCGCCGCGCCTCTTCGGCGCGCCGCATGCCCCAGACCGCGTGGAAGTATCGGACCATCCGCGGGGCAATGAACATCGTCCGGGCGCCGGCGAGCTTGCCGTAGTACACGTTGGCCCGGCGAACGAGGTCGTCCTTCAGGTGCCACGTCTGCGACGTTTCGGGATCCGTCTGAACGTTGCGAGGCATGACGGCATCCCGGCGTCCGCACACGGCGATGTACAACGATGGTCCGGGACGACGCGCATCGGTCATGCACGCCGTAAAGCCCACGCGCTCGATGAAGCGTTCCGCGTCGAATGCAGTCTCGACCTGCCGCGTCGCCTCGCGCTGCCAGCAGCGATCGCGATGCTCCTCAGCGTCGGCTGAAATGTCCAACCGCATTATTTCCGCCTCGTTCGCTTAGGAGAGGCTGCCGCCACGGTTCGCCACGCACTGGTCAACAGGTCTTGCAGCGCCTCCGGCTCGATGACGCTCAGGCGCACAAGGACGGAGGGATAGTCCTGGTAGTGCGGTTTGACATAGTAGGTTCCAGGGTCGTCCGCGATCAGGGCGTCCCGCTCGTCGAAATCGATTCGAACGACGAGGGTGCCGGGTTCGGCGGATTTGTGCGATGCCATGCAGGCGAGGAGCTTACCGCGCACCTTCAACGCAGGCGCTCCGTACATAGTCCCCTCTCCGACATCGGGCAGCTCGAGGCCGATCTTCCGAACGATGTCCCAGGACGCTTGTCGCCTGCGCACGCGCTCACACCCTCGACATACATTAACGCCGTCCGGCGACCGAGGGATCGCCCCGCAGCAATTCGAGCGCTACAATTCCGCTGTGCACTCGAGCGGCCCGGCTCGCGATTCAACGGCTGTGTACGTCGCGCTCCTGCGCGGCATCAACGTCGGCGGCAACAACCTGGTGTCGATGAAGGCGCTGAAGGAAAGCTTCGAGACGCTTGGCTTCGCCGACGTGCAGACCTACATCAACAGCGGCAACGTGCTCTTTTGTGCGAACGAAACCGACGCGCGCAAGCTCGAGGATCGCATCGACCGGATGCTCGCCCGCGAGCATGCCCTGAAGGGGAAGACGGTCGTACGCAGCGAAGCGGAAATGACGCGCCTGGTGAAGACAATCGAGGCCGAGTGGACGCCCGATCCGGATTGGAGATACAACGTCGTCTTCCTCCGTCACACCCTGGATCCGAATGCGGTCGTCAAGGACATCGCTCTCGATCCCGATCTCGAACGGGTCGTCTGCTGTCCGGGAACGCTGCTGTGGTCCGCGCGCGTGAGCTCGATCACCCGGAGCGCGATGCTCAAGCTGTCGAGCCGGCCGGTCTATCAGGAGATGACGGTCAGGAACGTCAATACGACGAGGAAGATTCTGCAGCTGATGGACCGAATGCAGTCGACCGCCGCTACGGCAGGTGCGCAGAAGCGCACGCGCCTCACGCATGCCGCCGCAGCCCGAGCGCCGCGCAGAGCCACGCGACGGTGAGGGAGCCGCACGCCACGAACAGCGGTACCAGCGATTCCGCGAGCCCCACGGCGAGCTTGACCGACTGCTCGGTCTCGGACAGCCAGACCACGCGGAGCATGCTGATGATGCCCGACAGGAAACCTGCCAGCCCGGCGAACAGCGCCGCAAGCGAGACGGGCCGCATCAGGGCCATGCGTGCTTCGCTGGGACGAAGGGCATAAGAGACGCCCGCGGGAAGCGGCAGCAGCGCGATGATGATGCTCAGCAGGGCGACGACGCCGGCCGCTCTCAGAATTTGGAAGACTTCCATGCCTCTGTTCCTCCTGTCGCGTACAACGCTCACCCTGCCAATGCGTGACAGCCGTCACGATTCGTCCGCGAGCGCGTTGTAGTGTTGTATGGACCGGGACTGTGAGCTGGCGCTCGTCGCCCGTTTGAGGGCGGGAGATTCAGCGGCATTCGACGCCGTCCTCGATCACTTTCACGGGCCGCTCTTCAATTTTCTCGCGCGGCTGTCGCGCCGACGCGACGTCGCCGAAGACCTGCTGGAGGAAACGTGGCTGCGGCTCGTGGGACGGGCACCGCAGCTTCGCGCAGACACACGCCTCGGGCCGTGGCTCTTCACCGTCGCGCGCAATCTCTACGCGAGCTACTGCCGTTCGCGCCTCGTGGAAGACTCGCACGTGACGAGCCTGATCGGGCTGTGGCCCACCGGAGCGGCATTGCCGTCACCATTCGAATCGACAGCCGCCACGGAAAGTGAGCGGCGCATAGAGGCGGCGCTTGCACGACTGCCCGTGCTCTATCGGGAGGCGCTGCTGTTGGTCGGCGTGCAGGGACTGAGCATCACGGAAGCGTGTGGCGTGTGTGGCGTTTCGCCCGAAGCGATGCGGCAGCGGGTGAGCCGCGCACGCGCGCTCCTCGCGCGAAAGCTCGACGAAACGGCTGCGCCAGGGCTCACGCGTCTGCGCGAGGTGGAGACATGACGAGGGATGAGAGCCATGAAGCCGAGATCTTTGCGGACCTCCGCCGTCTCTCGATGGCCGCGCCGGAGGTGGCAGTTCGCGAGAGCACCCGAGCGCGGTGTCATGCGGCGCTTCTGCATCGACAGACACGAGCCGATCGCCGCGCGAGGCGCCGGCAGCGTATCGCGCGAGTATTGGAGCCTGCGCTCGTCGCCAGTCTGTCGCTCGGCTACCTGCTCGCGATTTTCCTCGTCGTGCTCGGATGTTACGGAGTGCGCTAGCTCATCGCACTCGACGCCGCGTCCCTATTCGTAGACGAGCGCGTGCCGCGTTCGGTACAACCCGCCGACGATCGCGCCGAACATCATCTGCAGCAGGAACAAGGCTCCGATGCCGCTCGGGCCGAGCGTGTGCCAGAAGCTTCCCGGCCCGCCCAGGGCCGTCCACACGAAACCCGCGAAGATCGTGTTGCACGCGCCAACCATCAGTCCGGGCCCGACGCCGGATTCGTTCAGCACGAACTCGAACACGAGCGCAAAGACGATGGCGATCAGGCCGCCGATGACGACATGCGCGAGCAGCCCCACGACCCACATCCGCGTGCCGAGCGCGGCCGCGAGCTGCGATTCGATGTGCAGCGGAACCCCGATGACCCGCAGCCAGATCATGATGAAGCTCATCGCAAGGGCCCCAATCACCCCGGCGACGAACGCGCGTCCTGCATTCACGGTGCCCTCCTTGGCTCGTCCCAGTTCCCGTTGTTCCCCTCTGTTCATGCTACTCCCATCTGCTGGACCGACGGAATTCGCGGAACTCGCCGGCGCGGAGCGCGTAGGATACGTTCAGAGCCGGCGTACGGCCGCTCGAGGAGTGGAGAGACGATGAGGATTGCGTCGAAACGGCTGCTGACGGCGGCGCTCGTTCTGAGCTGGGCGGCTGCCGCCTCGGCCCAGACGGCAGACGAGATCATCGAGAAGACGCTGACCGCGATGGGCGGACGCGCGGCGCTCGGGAAGCTCACGTCCCGATCGTCATCGGGCACCATGACCGTCTCCACGCCTGGCGGCGAGATCGCCGGCACGATCGAGGTGCTGAACGAGGCGCCGAACAAGTCGCGCACCTTGATCACGCTGGATCTCTCGGCCGTCGGTGCAGGCCCGATGACGCTCGATCAGCGGTTCGACGGCACGTCCGGCTATGCCATCGACACGATGCGCGGCAATCACGAGATCACCGGCGGACAGCTCGAGCTGATGAAGCACAACACGTTTCCGACGCCCTTCCTCGACTACAAGGAACGCGGCTCGAAGGCGGAGCTCGCGGGGACCGAGAAGGTGGGCGATCGCGACGCCTACGTGCTGAAAATCACGCCGTCGAGCGGTCCCGCGTCGCGTGTGTTCGTGGACGCGCAGACGTATCTCCCCATGAAAGCGGTGACGACGGTGAACGTGCCCGAAGTGGGCGACCTCGAGCAGACGACCGAGCTGTCGGACTATCGTGCGGTCGACGGCGTCCAGGTGCCGTTCAAGATAAGGGGCTCTTCGTCGGTGCAGAGCTTCACGATTGCCGTGAACAAGGTCGAGCACAACGTCAAGGTCGACGAGGCGCTGTTCTCGAAACCCGCCGACAAGTAGCGGCCTACTTCTTGTCGCTGCCTTTCAGCTTCGCAATCTTCTGCTCGGCGCTCGCACGAATCGCCTTCTTGAATTCATCGGGCGCCGTGTCGTTCGGCAGCATTTCGATGGCCTTCTGCGACGCCTGGAGCGCCAGATCGCTCTGGCCATCGGCGACGTAGGCGTCGCCCAGGCTGTCGTAGGTGTTCGCCGAGGCGGGATACGCCTCGGTGTTCAGCTTGAACAGCTCGACCGCTTCCTTCGTCCTGTGCTGCTGCAGGTGCTGGTACCCGAGCAGGTTGAGTACGACCTCGGGAAACAGCACTGCGCGCGGATCGGCCGCGCGCGCATCATGGAAGATCTTCACCGCATCGACGACGGTCTTTGGATGTTCCGCGTTGCGCCAGAATTCGCGCGCAGGCGTCCGCTTCGGGGTGACGCCGGCGCTCGGATCCGCGACACGTCTGACGAGCGTGTCCTCGTACCACGCGACGATCTGCTTCGGCAGCTCCGGATGCGGGCCGAAGATCTCGGTGCCGTGCTTGCCGTCCTTGAATCCCGCAAACGTGTTCCGCGGATTCCCCGAGACATCGAGGATCCACTGCATCAGGGCGGGCGCGTTCGCATCGTATTGATCGTCGGCCGCAGCAGCCGCGAAGATCGGCAACCACGGCGTGCGGGCGAGGAAGCTCACCCCCTGGGGATCGGCTGGCCCGGCCAGCAGCACGAGCGACCTGACCTCGGGATGACGTTCCGCGGCGTGCACCGCCTGGGTGACACCGCAGCTTCCACCCGCGACGCCGACGCGCGCTTTGTCGACGCCGTCCTGCTGCGGGAGAAAGGCGTACGCGACGTCGATGTCGTCCGGCCATTTGTCGTTGACCATTCTCAGCTGCTCCGGCTGCGGCAGGGCGTCGTAGCGATCGCCGCCGCTCTCCCCGAAACCGCGATAGTCCATCGTCAACGCGTGGATGCCGGCGGCCGCGAACTGGGACGCCAGCGGCTCCCACGATTTCCGCGTCGTGTTGCACATGTGCAGCAGCAGGACCGCCGGGCCCGGCTTGGACGCCGCGTAATACGTGGCCTTCAACGATGTTCCGTCGCCCGCGGTCAGGGTGACGTGGCGGGGCGGCGGTGCGCTGTTCTGGGCGGCGGCGGCTGGCAGGGCAGCCAGGAGGACCGAGAGCACGACGCCGGACGCAAGAGCCATACGTCTCCTGTATCTGTATAGTGTTGAGCCATGCCGTATCCCGTTTCGGTTAGCGTGGAGCCGTCGTTCGCGAATCGAAACAGGCTGACGACCGCGTTCCGGCTGATTCTCGCAATCCCTCATTTGATTCTGGTCGGCGGACTCGGGTTTGGCTTCGCCACCCAGGGTGACAGCCGCACGACCGTCGGCAGCGAGACCGGCCTGCTCGGAGCCGTGGCCATCTTCCTGTCGATCGTGAGCTGGTTCACGATTGTGTTTGCCGGCACGCACATCGCCGGGATTCGGGAATTCACGTCATTCTACCTGCGCTGGCGCGTGCGCGCGCTCGCGTACTTCCTGCTGCTCGAGGATGCCTATCCGCCATTCGGCGACGCGCCGTATCCAGCCTCGATTCAGCTCGTGGATTCTGCGGCTCCGCGGGATCGGCTCACGGTCGCGTTCCGGCTCATCCTCGCGATTCCGCACTTCGTCGTGCTGTTCTTCGTGCTCCTCGCGTGGTGCGTGACGACGATTGCGGCGTGGTTCGCGATTCTGTTCACTGGGAACTATCCCCGCGCCCTGTACGATTTCGGCGTCGGCGCGCTTCGGTGGCGGATGCGCGTCGAGAGCTATGTGCTTCTGATGGTGGACGAGTATCCGCCGTTCAGCCTGACGTAGGGGCGATGGCTCCCGACGATTTCCGCCGCATGGCGCTCGGCATGCGAGGCGCGATTGAAAGCGCCCACATGGGACATCCAGACTTCCGCGTCAACGGCCGCATCTTTGCGACGCTTCGGCCCGAGCATGGGCGCGGCATGGTGAAGCTGACGCCCGGCGAGCAGCAGGAGTTCATCGCCCGCTACCCGGACGCGTTCGCACCGGAGAACGGCGCATGGGGGCGCGCGGGATGCACCGCCGTGCGGCTCGAGGCGATCGACGAGGAAGTGCTCGGCGAGGCGCTGACGCTCGCGTATCGACGAGCGTTCGCCACACCGCGACGCCTGCCCCGGCGCGCGCATCATTCTTGAGGTATGGAGCGCTTTCAACTGCGGAGATGCGAGCCGTTGTAGCGCAACGACAGATCTCCCGGAAACACAACCGTGTCGAAGGTCCGCCTTCAGAGTTTCGGCGTCTCGCTCGACGGCTTCAGCGCCGGACCGCGTCAGGATCTGCAGAATCCCCTGGGGGTGAATGGACCCGAGCTGATGGAGTGGTTGTTCCATACACGGGTGTGGAGAGAGATGCACGGTCTTCCGGATGGCGAGACCGGCAGGGACAACGACATCGCGGCGCAGGGGTTCGGCGGTATTGGCGCGTGGATTCTCGGCCGGAATATGTTCGGACCAGTCCGTGGCCCGTGGCCCGATGAAAGCTGGAAGGGCTGGTGGGGCGACGAGCCGCCGTATCACACGCCCGTGTTCGTCCTGACGCATCATCCGCGGCGGCCGCTCAGCATGGCCGGAGGGACGGAGTTCCGATTCGTGACCGACGGGATCCAGTCTGCGCTGGCCCAGGCGAGGGACGCCGCGGGTGGACGCGACGTGCGGATTGGCGGCGGCATCGCAACCATTCGGCAATTCCTGCGCGCTCGCTCGATCGACGAATTGCACCTCGCGGTGCGGCCGATCGTGCTGGGCGGGGGAGAGCACCTGTGGAACGGTCTCGACCTGCGCGAGCTCGGATATGAGTGCGTGAACTCTGTCGCGGGAGAGCGCGCCACGCACGTCTTCCTGCGCAAGCGCCCGCAATGAACGCCGTGCACGCTCGTGTGGCCTTCGCGCGAGTATCTGCCCGGCTACGTCGATGCGCTCGAACGCGGCTGGTCCCCGGACAACCTGCGCGGCGTGGCTGCCGCGCACGAGGAGCTCGATCAGATCGCGCCGATGCGGACGCGTTCGTCGCGGGCCTCGTCGACAGGGAGGCGAAGGGCGCTACAATCAAGCTGCCGGACCGTTCCGTGCCTGCCCGGCTACCGGCAATGGCTCTGGGGCGGCGAATTCTGCGGCAGCATTGGATTTCGATGGCAGCCCGGCACTGAGGCACTGCCTCCGCACTGCCTCGGCCACATCGGTTACGCAGTCGTTCCCTGGAAACAGCGCCGCGGTTACGCGACGGCCGCGTTGCGCGACATGATCCGCGCGGCCGCTGCCGAGGGACTTCGTTACGTCGAGCTCGTGACCGAGCCGCACAATGTCGCGTCGCAGCGCGTCATCGAATCGAACGGCGGTGTGCTCCTCGATCACTTCGTCAAGGCGGCATCGCTCGGCGGTGTTCCTGCGCTTCGGTATCGGATCGAGACGGCATCCACTTGTGACATGCGGGATGGGTTCCACACGTAATGTAGAAGTCCGTCGCGCGACTGCCGCGGACGTCGACGCGATCGCAGACGCGCACCGCGATTCCATCCAGTCGATTGGCTCGTCGTTCTACTCTCTGAACGACGTCGCGCACTGGCAGGAGGGCATAGCGGCCGCGCTGTACCTCGATGCGATGGAGGGCGATGAGGTCTTCTTTGTTGCCATGGCCACGATCGATGGTGTGCAAGTTGCGCTCGGGTTCTCAAGTGACTACCCAATCGAGGGCGCTACACATGGCACATCGGTGTACGTTCGAGGGTCCGCCGCGCGCCGAGGCATCGGCACCGCATTACTTCGAATGGCCGAAGCCCATGCACTAGAAAACGGCTCTGAGCGGATCGAGATTGCGGCATCCCTGGCTGGCGCCTACTTTTACTGGGCGAATGGCTATACCGAGGTGCGACGCGGAGAAGCGCGATTGACGTCGGGACACCACATCGCGTGTGTGTTCATGCGAAAGGACATCACCTTTTCGGGAGGCGACGAACCTCTGAGGCACCTCTGAAGAGGTGCCCTACAGGGTTCGCCATTCGTCGATCGCGCCATTCCCCTTCCTTAATCGTCGTTTCTGCCATTCGTCGTTCGTCCTTCGTCGTTCGTCACTGACACAACATTTGTGTACTATTCGTTCTGGCCCGCCGCACTTTGGGCGCGAGAGGAAGCCAAAGGAGTGCACGTGAACCTACGCATGCTTGCCGTCGCCTCGCTGGCGATCGCGGCGCTCGTGCCCCCGACGAGCGCGCACCAGGAACAGGAAGGGCAGCCCCCGCCCGCCGCTGGGGGCGGACGCGGCCGTCAAGGCGTTCCGGGTGGGCCGCCACGTCCGAACTTTCCTCAGCAGCAGCGCGCGCCCGGCGATGCGGCGCTGATCGCGCGCGGAAAGGCGCTCTACCAGTCGAACTGCGCCGCGTGCCACGGCATCGATCTTCGTGGGGGACAACAGGGTGGACCCAACCTCCTGAGATCCCAGACCGTTCTCAGCGACAAGAGCGGCGAGCTGATCGGACCTATCGTGCAGAACGGACGGCCGAACCCGGTGAACGCTGCCGCTCCGCCGATGCCTCCGTTCCCGTTCCCGCCCGACGACATCAAAGCACTCGCCGAGTACATTCACAGCGTGCTCGGCGAGGCGGGCGCACAAGGCCGGCCGCCTGAAGGGGAGCTGGTTCCGCCCGAGAAGATCCTCGTCGGCGACGCGGCGGCGGGTCGTGTCTACTTCGAATCACGCTGCGCGAGCTGTCACTCGGTCACTGGTGATCTCCGGGGCATCGCCTCGCGCGTGCCGGACCCGCGCGCGCTGCAGGACCTCTGGGTCTCGGGTGGCGGCGGCAGGGGACGTGGCGGCCGGGGCCGTGGCGCGGCACCCGCCGAAAGTGGTCCCGTGGCAACCGTGACCGTGACGCCGGCGTCGGGTCAGCCCGTCAAAGGGCGCCTCGTCCGCGTCGACGACTTCACCGTCACGCTCGTCCAGAACGACGGAACGCGGCGCACCTTTGCGCGGAACGGAGACATCCCCAAAGTCAACGTGAGCGATCCCGCCGACGCGCACCGCAAGCTCGTGACCGAGCTTGCGGATCGTGACATGCACAACGTGACCGCCTATCTCTGGACACTCAAGTAATGAAGCGCACCATTGTCGTTGCTCTCGTGCTCTCCACCGCCGGTCTCCTCGCCCAGGCGCAGGGCGGCCTCGATCCCGCATCGCTCCTGAAGCCGCTCGGCGACACGTGGCCTACGTATTCGGGTGACTACACGGGCCGGCGCTACAGTGCCCTGAAGCAGATCAATCAGACGACGATCAACAACGTGGGCCTGGCGTGGCTGTCGCGCGGGTTCGTCGAGGGATCCGGTCCCAACGGGCGGGGCTTCGGCGGAGCGCAGGCCGGAGGCTTCGGCGGACGCGGCGGCGGCGGCGGATCGTATCCCCTGATCGTCGCCGGCGAAGGCACGGGCGAGTTCAACAGCGGCGGTCCCGCGCGGATCACCGGATCGATCCTGATGGTCGACGGCATCCTGTACCCGACGTCGCCCGACAATCTCTGGGCCGTCGATGCGCGCGACGGAACGATCCTGTGGCACTTCTACTGGAAGACGCGCGGCGGCACGCACACCGGGCATCGCGGCGTCGGCATGTGGCACAACTACCTGTTCATGGAGACGCACGACAATTACCTGATCAAGATCGACGCGCGGACGGGCAAGGAGATGTGGCACGTCGAGATCGCGCCGTTCGATCAGCAGTACTTCTCGTCGATGGCGCCGATCATCATCCGCGACCACGTGATCGTCGGAACGGGCAACGACCTCGACGCGCCGGGCTATCTGCAGTCGTACGATCCGGAAACCGGCAAGCGGCAGTGGATCCACTACACGGTCCCGATGAATCCAGGCGATCCGGGTGTGGACACCTGGCCGAGCCTCGAGGCCGCGCGGCACGGCGGCGCGCAGCCGTGGGTGCCTGGCGTCTACGATCCCGAGACGAACTACTACATCTTCGGCACGGGCAATCCGACGCCTGCGTACACACCCGCCGGACGCGGCGTTGGCGTGGGCCTCTTCGCCTGTTCGCTGATCGCGGTGGACGCGGACACGGGCAAGATGGCGTGGTACTACCAGACGTCACCTCGAGACATGCACGACTGGGATTCCGCGCAGACGCCGATCCTCATCGACACCACGATTGACGGAAAACCCAGAAAGCTCGTCTCGACCGCCGCGCGCAACGGCTACTTCTTCACGCTCGATCGCGTCACGGGGAAACACGTCGCGAGCGGCCGGTACGGCACCTATGCGAACTGGGCGAGCCGCATGGATGACGAGGGGCGTCCGGTTCTGAACCCGGAGAAAGCGGCGACGATTCCCGGGTCGATCGTGAACGGCAGCATCACGAACTGGCCGCCGCCCGCGTATTCGCTTGACACCGGCCTGTTCTACGTGCCCGAGAACAACGATCTGTCAATCCGGTATCTGATCGACGCAGACCCGCGCGGCTCGATGGGGCTCGGGGGCGTGCAGGGCGGCGGCGGAGCGCGAGCGGGGAACTTCATTACCGCCATCGATCCGAAGACGGCAAAGGTCGTGTGGCGCCACGAGCTGAGCGGCGACAGCGGCGCCACGGGCATGCTCACTACGGCGGGACGCCTCCTGTTTGCCGGCGACGGATCGGGGAACCTGGTCGCCTTCGATCCGGCGAATGGCAAGCCGTTGTGGCACGCGCGCATCGGCAACGTGTCGAACGCCGCGGAGACGTACATGCTCGACGGCAAACAGTATCTGCTGTCGTCCGGCGGCGATATCCTCGCCGCGTTCGTGTTGCACTGATCCGGATACTGTGGGGCGGTCCTTTCAGGGCCGCCTTCCGGCCTCAGAGGCCCGCGCGACATCCGCATGGCAAAGAGTACGCAGTCAGCCGCATCGAAGACCTTCAAGACGACGATCCTGCTCGACGGATCGATGTGCGTGATCCCGCTGACGTTTGATCCGAAGAGCGTCTTCGGCAAGGTGCGCGCGCCGGTGAAGGTGACCGTGAATGGCTACACGTACCGCAGCACCGTCGCGTCGATGGGCGGTCCGCCGTTCATTCCGCTGCGGCGCAGCCATCGGGAAGCTGCGCGGCTCGAGGGCAACGAGACCCTGAGCGTCCGCCTCGACCTGGATACCGATACGCGTGAGGTGAAGCCGCCCACCGATCTCGTGAAGGCGCTGAAGGCCGCGCCGCCCGCATGGGATCGATGGCGCGAACTGAGCTACACGCATCAACGCGAGTACGCCGAAGCCGTCCAAGACGCGAAGAAGCCAGACACACGCGAGCGCCGGATTCGGGGGGCGGTCGACGCGATTCGAGCGCGGCCGGCGCGCGCGCGACGCTGACGAGCTGACCTGAGCGCGGCCGCGCGATCCCGCCCCGTCCTTTCTGCCATCGGCGCGGACCTTGCGAGGATCTGAGAGAACCGGAAAACCAGCTTCTCTTCAGATTCACGAGGAGGTTCTTGCATGGCTGAACTGAAGACCCTGAACGATCTGTTCATCCAACGATTGAAGTACGTGTACGACGCCGAGCAGCGGCTGACGAAGGCTCTGCCGCAGCTCTCGAAGGCCGCGTCGGCGCCGCAGCTGAAGCAGGCGTTCGATGCGCATTTGAAGGAAACGGAATCGCACGCGGAGCGGGCGGAGCGCCTCTTTGGCTTCTTCGATCAGAAGCCCAACGCCGATACGAACCCGAGCATCAAGGGCATCGTGAGCGCGGGGGAAGACGTCATCGGGTTGAAGGCCGACCCGCCCGTCAAGGATGCGGCGCTCATTGCCGCCGCGCAGGACGCCGAGCACTACGAGATCGCGGAATACGGCACGCTGCGCGCCTGGGCGCGCGTGCTCGGGAAGCAGGAGGCGGTCCAGTTGATCGAGTGGACGCTCGAAGAAGAGAAGAAGGCCGACCAGAAGCTCACCGATATCGCGATGAGCCTGAACTTCCAGGCTGCGGCGCCGCACGTTCGCTAGCGGACATGGAGCTGCGGGCGGGACATCTCACTCGATGCCCGCCCGCAGCTTCGCATTTCAATCGCCTCTTGCGTTTTCGTCAGTCTGCACGTCATGTCGACCCCTCGTCGCCTTCCGTCAGATTCGACGCGATTCCGTACACGGCCCAAGTTGATGGATCAGCGTGACGCGATTTTGACCAGGCTCACCCCCCAATCTTCTTCGTCGGGGAAGACGGGCAGGGCGATCTCTCCGATGTTGTTGGCTTTGATCGTACCCGTTCCGAGATCGATCCAATTGCCCGTCCGCGGATTGAACCAGCGTGAGCGGTACGAGCCTTCGGGCTCCGCGCCGCGAATGCGGCTCTGCGGACAGCCCTTTTCGAAGTAGGCGAGAAAGAAAGATCTGTCCGGCGTGCGTGCGGCGTAGGCCCAGCCTTCGTACGCTTTGGTATTCGCCGTTCGCGAGGGCACCACGTAGTCGTCCGGCGCGAGGTCCTGGTAGCGCCGCCCTTCGGACATGACGAATCGCGGCAGGTACGTCATGTTGGCGCCGGAGATCCACCGGAACGCGTCCCACATGTGCGTCGGCGCGGCCGGCTCGATGTCGGCGCCCCAGATGCCCTCGGCGCCGTACACGTGGCCCGCGAGTCCGCCGGACAACACGCTGCCGTACATGGACGACCGGACGAACTGCGCGTCCTTCTCCGAGCCACCTGGCGCACCGTACCTGTACCCGCCGTTCAGACCGCGCGCGTCGACGTAGCCCGAATAGTACGGCTCGCCGTTGAGCGCCGGATGGGTATGCGGCGCGCGGAAGATCTCCGTGAGGTACCAGTAGTACTCGTGCTCGCGCTTGTTGCCGGTCGTGTGGAGCGTGACCCAGGAATCGGGTCCCCAGTTCGTCAGCGTCGACGGATTCGCGTTGGCTGACATCAACGTGCCGAACGGCGGCGGACCGTACCTCTCTTCCATCCGACGGATCGCGGCATTGAACTGCGGCACCGTGATGCTCTCCGCGATGATGTCCAGGTGCACCGGGCTGAAGACGATGTTGTTCGCGCCGTAGCGCGCGCTTATGTATTCCATATAGCGCGCGGGCGAGTCCGGCCATGCGTGATACTTCATCCACAGTTCGCTCGCGTCGCGGCGGAACGATTCGATGAACGGGACGAATCCCCGCGCGTTGAGATAGTCGATCTTTCGGTCGACATACTTGAAGTAGTCGGGATTGATCCGATCCATGTCGGGGAAGACGTCCTCGTAGCCGGGCGCCTTGCCGGGAAACAGGAAGGGCCGGCCCCCTTCGTTCCTCATGTTCTTGGCGGTGCCGGTCCTCGCATCGGGGCCCGTGCCGAACTCGAGCCACGCGGATCGCACCGTCAGGTGATTCACCTCGTCGACGATGTGCCACGGCTTTCCGTCGTTGTCCCAGTTGGGAAACGCCGCGATGATGCTGATCCAGTTGTAGCCCTGCGACTTCCGCAGCCGCACGTAGTCCTTGAAGCCCGCGTCAGGCCCGATCTGCCGCGGGTTCTCGTCGTCGTACCACTTGAAGCGATTGGTCGCCGCGGAGTACCAGGTGTCGCCAACGGCGAAGAACGGCGTGCCGTCCGCGAACTCGAGCGCGTGGTTGTTGGACGTCGAGCTCACAAAACCCCGCCTGAGTGGGTTTTCCTGCTTCTCTTTCTCCGTCCAGTCGATCGCGGTGAAGCTGCCGGTCTTGCGCGCGAGCCCGCTGTCCTCGGGCGTCGATCCGCTCGTCCAGCGCCATTCGCCCGGTGCAGTGGCGACGAGGCGGACGCGAAACGTATTCCCGCCGTCCCAGAATCCGTAGACGCGCTTGTGAAAGCCCGGGCCTTCGAGGTCGACCCAGACCGTCGCGTCGGCGTAGGGGTTGCCGAACGCGCGTGCCGACCGGAACGTCAGCTCCTGCTTGTCCCACACGTGGATCGGACCGGCTCCGCTGGTCTGACCTGCAGGGTGCAGCAGGATGGCGGCGCACAGTACGGCTCCGAGGTTTACGAATCGCATCTTCGGTCTCCAAACCATTTGGCGGTCCCCTGACGATCACGTGATAATCGGGGGCAACCTCTTCATCGCTGAGCCGGCTGGAGCGGCTCGAGCCATGTGGAACACACAGACAGCGTGGTTCGATGTTGCCGTCGTGATGAGCATCTTCGCGATCGGCAATATCCTGTTCGGTCATTTCGAGGAGCACAAGCCCAAGGTGCGCCGCGTCATGAAAGTCGTGCTCATCGTCGCCCTCATCGCCCTCCTGTCGACGGCAGGCCTGAGGTGGATCGCGTACACGTTGATCGCGCTGCTCGGGCTCGCCGCCGTATACGTCCATGCGTGGTGGCTCCCGAAGCATGGCGTGAACGGGTGGACGGGTGAGCCGAGGGATAAATACTACGAGCTGCTGAAGATTCCTCCACAGAACCGCCGCGCATGAATACCCGCCGCCAATTCCTCCTTCGCGCGCCGCTCGGGTTCCTCGTCGGCGCCGCGGCCTGCAGGGTCGAGGCGCCCACGTCACAGTCGCCGACGACGTCGACGCCTGGCGCGCCGCCGACGTTTGGCTCAGGGGCTGGCGTGGGTCCCGACGTGACACCCGCGACATTCGCTGAGGCCGAAAAGCTGATGCAGGTGACGATGACGCCTGCCGAGCGGCAGCAGGCGGCGGACTCCTGGCGGACGTCGATGGCGCAGTACCTCGAACGCCGCACTGGGCCTCGCAAGATGGAGATCGCGGCGACGGACACGCCGGCGACGCTCTGGAATCCGGTCCTTCCCGGCGCACCGCCAGGGCCACAGCGCGACCGCTTCGTGCGCTCGAACGCGGCGAGCGTTTCGCTTCCATCCTCGGACGACGATATCGCGTACGCGCCGGTGACGCAGTTGTCGCGATGGATCGAATCGCGTCAGCTCACGTCGGAGAGGCTGACGAACATCTACCTGAATCGCATCGGCAGATCCGATCCAAAAGTTCGCGCGGTGATCACGCTGACCAGGGATCACGCGATTTCGCGCGCGAAAGCCGCGGACGCGGAGATCGCTGCCGGTAAGTACCGCGGCCCCTTGCACGGGATTCCCTACGGCGTGAAGGATCTGCTCGACACGAAGGACATTCCGACGACGTACGGTGCCGAGCCCTTCCGCGACCGCGTGCCTTCGGCCGATTCCGCGGTCGTGCGCCGCCTGAACGATGCAGGGGCAGTTCTCATCGCGAAGCTCGCGCTCGGCGCGCTGGCGCTGAACGACATCTGGTTCGGCGGCCAGACGATGAACCCATGGCTGCTCGAGGAAGGCGCGTCGGGATCGAGCGCCGGCCCGGGAGCAGCAACCGCGGCCGCGCTGGTGGCGTTTTCCATCGGCAGCGAGACCGAAGGCAGCATCGTCGCCCCGTCGATGCGGTGCGGCGTCACCGGACTGAGGCCGACGTTCGGGCGCGTCGCGCGCACCGGCGCGATGACGCTGTGCTGGTCGCTCGACAAGCTTGGTCCGATGACGCGATCGGTAGAGGACGCGATGCTCGTGCTCCAGGCTATCACTGGGCCGGAGGGAGGCGACCCATCGAGCGTGCCGTCGCGTCTCGATTTCTCCGCGAGTGATCGCGTTGCTGGCCTGAAGGTCGGCTACGTCGCGCAATGGATGAAGGAGAGTCCTGCGACCGACGTCGATCGTGCCGCGATGGAGACGATCAAGAAGCTCGGGATGCAGGTGAAGGAAGTGACGCTGCCCGACTGGCCGTACAGCTCGCTGAATCCGATTCTGTTCGCCGAAGGCGCAGCATCGTTCGAGGACCTCGCGCTGGCTCATCAGCTCGGATCGCTGAAGGTGCAGGTGAAGGATGCGTGGCCGAACCTGTTCCGCGAGGCGCGCTTCCTCAGCGCGGTCGACACCGTGCAGGCAGATCGATTCCGGCGGAAGGTCGCGCTCGAGATGGCGCGCATCTTCAGTGACGTCGACCTGCTGCTCGTCCCGTCTTTGCGTGACGAGCAGTTGACGATCACGAACTTCACCGGCCACCCGTCTCTGACGCTGCGTGCCGGGTTTATGGACGTCTCCGAAGCGCGGAGCGACTGGGCGCCTGACCCCGCGCACCCGCTGCCGAAGTTCTCGCCGCCGCGGCGGGTCCCGCACGGGATCACCATTGTCGGGCGCTTGTTCGACGAGGGCGTCCTCGGACGAGTGGGCATCGCCCTCGAACGGACGTTCGGCGTGGCGGCGCAGCGCCCGTCAGGGTTCTGATGTGAGCGGCGACGCGATGACGTTCAAGGATCGCGGTGCGTTTCGCGCGTGGCTGGCGAAGCACCACGGGATGGCTTCCGAGATCATCCTTCGGCTGAGAAAGGCCCACTCTCCGGAGCGATGCATCACGTACCCGGAAGCGCTCGACGAAGCGCTCTGCTTCGGCTGGATCGACGGAGTACGCCGCGCGGGCGATGCTGACGCGTACGTCCAGCGCTTCTCGCCGCGGAAGCCGCGCAGCATCTGGAGCAAGGTGAACATCGCGCACGTCGCGCGGCTCACGGC
>JBKPTE010000152.1:0-24233 GCA_046735335.1 Acidobacteriota bacterium
ACTCGGCACCATCGGACGCGGCCAGCGGCACGAGCGCCACTTCTGCGCTGCCGCCGCCCTGAACGCCCCACTCAGGAATCGTCCCGATGCGGCGCATCTCGCCGACGCCGGCGAGCCACAACGAGTTCAGCCGCTTCCCCGCCTCGTCGATGTGCGCCGCCGGAAGCGATGTGTGGAGCACGAAATCGCCGGCGAGATCGCGCTCATAGATCCGCGCGTCGACATCGAACCAGACCGCTGCCGCCTGCACGATCGCCTGCGCGAGCTCCGACTCGACGTCCGTTTCAACGAGATGCCGCACGAAACGAAGAGCCGCGAGCACGCGACGGGATCGCTGCCGCTCGTCGCTCAACGTTTCCGCTGCCGCGAAATCCGCTTCGACAATCGCGCGCGCGAGGTCGGACCACGATTCCGCATCCGCTCCAGCGGGCGCGCCCGTCCGGCGAACGGCCAGGAGTCCCTGCGTGTGGCGCGTCTTCGGGGAGCGCCGCAGCGGAAACACCTGATAGGTCAACCCCGATCGATCCACCTGCTCCGGACGCCCCGCGGCAAGCGCATCGAGCAGCGTTCGACGCACGACCGGTGATTCTTCGATCAGTCGCCCCAACTCCGTTCCGCTCTCCGGGTAGACGTGCGCCAGCGTCGCGTCGAGAATCTCGACCTCGAGACCGAAACGGGTCCGTGCCCGCTCGAGCAACTGCGAGAGCGCTGGTGACAACATCACTTCCTGGGAATGCGAAGACGTGCGATACGCGACCGCGGCGGATCTGCGCCTCGATCGCGCAGCCCAAAGTGCAAAGGGGTCGCCACCGCTGGGGAGAATTTTGTCAGCGACCAGAATGCCTTTGTTCACCACGTTTACCGCCTTCTTTCCCGGAATCCGCAAGCACCGGCGCGACGAACGCCCGAGGTGTCCATTAAAATCACGCGACTAAAGTCGCTGATCTGGATGACTTTTCGACTGTGAGCGCCACCTCGCTCGCTGACGGCTTTGTCATCGGCTCCTACCGCGGCTTGAGCACCACCTGGACGACCTTCTCCGACGGCACGGGCGTGCCGTTCGTCTTGGCCGGCTGATAGACCCAGTCCTTCGCCGCAATCAGCAGCAGGCGGTCGTATGACGGGTGAACGGGCGCAGCCATCTCGGCCGAGACGACCTTACCGTCCGCGTCGATCCGGACGCGCACGGCGCCGCGGAACTCGCTGAATCGGCTGGCGGTGTCGGTCGGAATCCAGGCCGGCAGGTTCTCGCGAACCGCCAGCGGAGGCGTCACGACGGGCCGAATGAGCGCGGGCGCGGCATTGACGGGAGCGGCCTGCAGGGGCGGTTTGTCCGGCAGCGCGCGGCTCAAATCCAGGAACCCCGCACCAAGCAGCCGCAGCTCCGCGACAGTCGCCTCGTCCTTCACGTCGGGGTCGTCGGCGACCTTCAGCATGTCCTGGAAGCCGGCAATCGCGGCGTCGCGATCCTTGCGATCGAGCGCCGCCTTCGCGTCCACGTACATCGCCTTCACCAGCGATGGGCCGACCCGTCGGCGCACCCTCGAGAAGATCTCCTGGATGCGCGGGGAGGCTTCGGACGCGTCCGGGCGGTAGCGGGGATTCGTGCGGATGAGGTCTTCGACGATGCGTTCGGCTTCTGATGTGCGTCCGAGCGCGATGAGACAGAAGACGCGGTATTGCTCGAGCTCCGGCCTGACGTCCGCGCCTTCCGGTCGCGTGACGACGGCGAGGGCGTCCTCGTAGGCGGCGGCGGCGTACAGATCCTTCAGGCGCTGCAGCGTGTCGTCCGCGAATGCGAGTGTCGCGGTGAGGAAGAAGAGCGCGAGACCAGAGAGGATGCGGCGCGGCACGGTCGCTACTTCTTCCGGAGATCCACGCCGAGGCGCGCCGTCTGGCCGACCGTGACGACAATGGTTTCGCGGCGCTCGCCGAATTCCGGATGGCGGAACAGCACGTCGTGGCGGCCGATCGGCTTCGACAGGTTGCCTATCGGTGTCTCGCCTACGCGCTGGCCGTCGATGAAGACTTCCGCCCACGGCGTGGCGTTCAGGCTGATGGTCCCGTTCGGCACCTCGATGTGGGCCGCGGTGCTCTTCCCCGCTGTCACTTTCAGCCTGCGCTCCGTCTGGAAGCCGAGCGCGTCATTGGAGAAGTCGATGTCGTGATCGCCGGCGGGAAGCATCACCCGCTCGGATTCGGTGGTGCCGATGATCTTCCCGCGCTCGCGCATCTGCAGCGCGATGGGCGATGCCACGCTCAGCCAGCCGGCCGCCAACGCGGGCGAAGAGTCCGCAGGAGGCGCAATCGCGGATGACACGATCAGCGAAACCGTCTCGCGCTCCTTGAGCGCGACGCTTCGCTTCACCACTCCGCGGGGCCCCTTGACCGTCACCTCGTGATTCCCGGGCGCCACGCCTTCGACGGTCAGCGGCGAGAGCCCGCGTTCGATGCCGTCGATGAAGACCGGAAGCCTGGAGGGCTCCGTGTGGATGCGCAGCGAACCGAGCAGCGCCGCGGCCGCCTGCGCGGCGTTCGGCATCTCCACGTGCTGCACCGTGGACGTCCCCGACAGGACACTCGCCTTGATCGTGCGGGCGCTCTCGCCCGAGCCGAGCCGTACGTCATACGTGCCGGGCGCGAGCGACAGTGTCATCGGCGTGCGTCCAACGGTCTTGCCCGCGATGACGATCTCCACTCCGGCAGGAGCCGTATCGAGGCTCAGCAAGCCTGTCGCCCCGGTCCCTGCGACGCGGCGCTGATATTCGAGCACCGCCGCGGCAGCGACGGCAGCGCTCAGAAGAATGACGACGGCCCACTTCGCGATGGTTGCGACGAGATCGGTCGAAACGTGCGGTTTGAGGACCGTCGATCGGCCGGATCCGTGCGCTGGGGCCGCCGGAGCTGGCGCTGATTCGGATCCAAACGCGTCGAGGCCGTCGCCGGCGTCGGCAACGGTGGCGGCACCCGCTGCCACGGCGCTTCGCTGCAGTGACGGCCACAAACGCGGGATCTTGAGAATGGCCACAGGTCGTGTACTCCTGATGCGTCTCGCGGCCTGATGAGACACAGCGAGCGGAAGCGCGAAGTCTGCAAACGCCGCCCGGTTCGTGTGTGATGAAGATCTGCCGCGCGACAGGTAGGCCAACGGCGTACCAAACCTGAAATCGGCGGTTTTGCAGACGAAATTCGGCAAAGGCACCGGCGAGCCGAGCCTTTTGTCTGCCGCCAGGATGACTTAAGTCGCGCGCGTTTTCGGGGACGCGCGCCTTCGGCGAGGAGGGATGCAACACGGATCAGCGGCGGATAGCCGCGCGGATCGTCCTATCGAGATCCCCCACCGCCGCGACGTCGTGACGCCGCGAACGCCGCAATCCCCGTCGTGCACAACACCAGCGTCGCCGGTTCGGGAACAGATGTGAAGCTCGCGCCGCCCGGCGAGAGAATGCCGACGTTCTTGCCGCTCGCGTCGAGGAACTGCGCACGGAGATTGACAAGCGAGGTGTCGCTCAACGCTGCTGCACCCGCCAGGTCGACGAGAAATTCCCACGTCAGCGTCTGCCCGGGAAGCGCCGCTCCGAAGTTGGTCGCATCTTTTGGCCCGCTCTGCGCGCAGACGGACTCGCTGTGGCCGGTGTCGCCGTCGCAGCTGCCCGCGCTCGCACTGATGTTGTCCCAGTACACCGCCCACGGCGCGCCGCCGCCAGGGGCGTCGAGCAGTGTGGGTTTTACTTCGTAGCCCGCGGGTGTCTGAATGCCGTCGATCGCAAAGGAGACCTCGTCGACGTACACGGGCGCAGTGCTGTCGCCCTTGATCGTCAACGCAAGAATGTAATCGTTGGGATCACCGTTCACGATTTCCGTGAACGTGAGGCTTGCCTCCGTGACGCCGGTTGGACAGCTCGCCGAGGAGGGACAGAAATTGACAGTCAGAGGGGATGCCATCGCAGGCATCGCGCTGACGATCGACACGAACGCTCCAAAAAAGAGTGGGCCCCGCACGTCACCTCCCGCGAGCCGCGGATAGATCGTGCGGCGGCGATCCACAGAGCAACAGTCGAGCCATCGTCGATGAAGTCGTTGCACCGAACGAATCCTCGAAGCGGGAACCGGGTTCTCTGAAGGAGTTTCAATGCGACGCGACTTTAAGCTACTCGCGATGCGATGAATCCGATCCACCGAGATGCGCGCACTCGCGCGCAAGTCGTTCGCTGGCGATTAGTTGCTGCGTCAGACGCTCGCGGCCTCCCTCGATTGCCTCATCGTCGGTCCCAGTCACCTGGAGCGGAGAACTTATCGCGACCGCTACCGTGCTGAACGGCTTCGGGATCTGCGTGCGGTCCCAGCTTCCCATCGTCCACGCGCGGTTCGCCTCGATGTGAAACGGCAGGAGCGGACTGCCCGTTGCGGCGGCGAGCCACACGGCGCCAGGTTGCGCGACACGCGCAGGGCCGCGCGGCCCATCGAGCGTGAACGCAACCGGATGACCGTTCGCGAGCTCACGGCGCATCTGCACGAGCGCACGCGCGCCGCCGCGCGACGTCGATCCGCGCGCGCTGCGATAGCCGAAGTGATGGATGATCCGCGCAATCCACTCGCCGTCGAAGTTCTCGCTCGTGATGACGACAATCCCGCGGTTGCGCCAGAAGAGCGTGGCGGGCAGAATGCGACCGTGCCAGAACGCGAAGATCGGCTGCCTGCCGCTCGCGACGATCGCGTCGTAGTGATGCATCCCCTCAACGCGCCACCGCAGCGTTGACCCGAGCGCCCGGAACAGAGGGGATGCCGCCAAGGCAATCGCGGCTGCGCGGCCCGACTGCCACCTCGTCAGCTGCCGTGAACCGTTCACCATTCCAGGACGCAATACGCGCGCGGCGGAGATGTGTGCTGGTATCCGATCACCCAGTCGGAGAGATCCGCTTCCACACCCGCACGCCGCACGCCGCTAAGGTGTTGAAAAGCGACGGATAGTGCCCGGCGTCTATCTTGCGTGCCCGCGCGGCGGGGAGGTGTGCACATGAACTTTCGCGCCATAGCAGTGGTCGTGTCGCTCCTGGCCGCCAGTTCCGCGTATGCGGATCCGTTTCCCATTGCGATTGCCGGCACCGAAGGCTTTCCGGTGATCGTCACGGGAAACCAGGACGTGATCGCGACGTATCAAGGGAACTCAGCAGCATTCTCCAACGACTTGCTGCTCGCACGCACGTCCACCGGCCCGGGCATCGACGCGGACCTCAGCAACGACCAGTTCATCTTCAACAATCACGCGTCAGCGGTCGGCAGCACGGTCAATCTTGGATCCTTCGCAGTCGGCACCGAGCTGGTGTTTCGCCTCTTCGTGAACAACACCGGCAACAGCTTCTACTCGGGTCCGGCGAGCCGGAATCCGGACGCGAAGGAGCACGCGCGCGTTCAAGGAAACTGGCATCCCGGTGAAACGCTGGTGAGCTTCGAGGATCTCTTCGGTACGCCCGAAGGGGTAAACGGCTTCAACGACCTGAGCTTCTCGTTCACCAACACGTCGAGCAGCCCCGTTCCGACGACGCCGGAACCGGCGTCACTCCTCCTCGTTGGAACCGGCGTCGCCACCGCGTTCCGCCGCCGGAATAATGAGTGAATTGGTGGAGTGGTGGATTGGTGAATTCACGAATCCACCAATTCCCCAATTCACCAATTACATGCCTTCGTACTGGGGCCCGCCGCCACCCTCCGGCGGGACCCAGTCGATGATCTGATACGGATCCTGGATATCGCACGTCTTGCAGTGCACGCAGTTCGACGCGTTGATCTGCAGGACGCGCGTGCCGTCGCCACCATCCACCATCTCGTACACGTTTGCGGGACAGAAGCGGATGCACGGGTTGCCGTACTCTTCCCGGCAGCGCGTGCGGCAGACCTCCGCGTCGTGGACGATGAGGTGCGGAGGCTGATCCTCTTCGTGGCGTGTGCCCGAGTAATGGACATTCGTGAGGCGATCGAACGTGAGCTGCCGATCGATCCTGACGGGGTTCACCGTCGATTCGGGGTCAGGCCGCGCATCCTTATAGTACTCAGCGAGCTTCTCCATGCGCGCATAGCCCGCGTGCGCGGGCATCGGATCCTTGAACCACCAGCCCCCCGTCACCAGCGACAAACCCGAGAACGCGACACCGGCGGCGAGGCCGTAGCCGAAGCTCTGATGGACGTTGCGGACGGGATACAGCTCGCGCCGGACCGCGCTCGCGTTGACTCGATCCTCGTACGTCTTCAAGGCTTCCGCGGACGTGTTTCCCGCGCGCACGGCGTCGAACGCCGTCTCCGCGGCGAGCATCCCGGTGCGCATCGCGAGGTGAATGCCTTTCAGCCGCATCGAATTGACGAAGGCTGCGGCGTCACCGGCGATGAGCGCTCCATCCGCATACAGTCGCGGAATGGTGTGCCAGCCGCCTTCGGGAAGCGCCTTTGCGCCGCAGCGCACCATCTGGCCGCCCTGTAACAGCGACGACACGAGCGGATGCCTCTTGAAATGCTGGAACGCGATGTGCGGATCGAACATCGGGTCGCGATAGTCGAGGCCGACGACGAGTCCGACCGAGAGCAGGCCATCGTCGAGCGCGTAAATGAAGCCCCCGCCGAACTCCTCCATCTTCAGCGGATAGCCCAGCGTGTGCGTGACGGCGCCGGCAGACACGCGCCCCTTCGGGACCTCCCACAGCTCCTTGATCCCTATCGCATACAACTGCGGGCTCCGCCCATCGTCCAACCCGAGCTGCCGAATCAAGGATTTCGTGACGTTGCCGCGGACGCCGTCGGCGAAGATGGTGACCTTCGCGTGGATGTCGACGCCGGGCTCGAACGTCGGCTTCTGCTCGCCGTGCTTGCCGATGCCGCGATCGCCCGTGCGCACGCCGGCGACGCGCGCGCCGTCGAAGAGGACCTCGGTTGCGGGAAACCCGGTGAAGACGTCGATGCCTTCCGCTTCGACGAGCCCACCGAGCCATTTCACGAAGCGATTGAGGGAGATGATGGAATTGCCGTGGTTCGCGAGCGGCGGCGGGATGATCGGCGTCCTGAACTGCCGGCCGCGCGTGAGGAAGTAGACCGCCTCGTCGTGCACGTCCGCGGCGAGCGGCGCGCCGCGTTCCTTGAAGTCGGGCACGAGGTCGCGCAGCGCTGACGGATCGAGGACGGCGCCCGAGAGCATGTGCGCGCCGACGTCGCGCGCTTTCTCCAGGACCGCAACGGCGAGCGGATCGCCGCCCTTCTCTTTCTGGAGCTGCGCGAGCCGCAGGGCGGCGGACATCCCGGCAGGTCCGCCGCCGACGATGAGGATGTCTAGGTCCAGCGTCTCGCGCGTCATGACGCCTCGATCACTGGATCGGGCGGGAACTCGCGCGAGCTCATAGCTGTAGTGTAGCAGGCGGCTCTCAGGACCGGGAAAGGCCAGCGGTACGCTAGTCGTGAACGTGCTTGCGTTGACGAGGCGTTTGGCGGCGGGTGGCGCCGGGAGGGGCATCCCCGCCCGCGGCGCAGGCGCCTCCCCCGTGACAAGTGCTTTTGGCGCCGAGCACGGGTGGGGAAACCCGGCGACAGGACCCGGACAGCGTCAACGCAGCGGCGTTCCGGGGAAGCGGCCCCTGAAGGCGCCGCGAGTAGGCGGCCCTGAAAGGACCGCCCCTAGGATCAATTCAGTTCTACGAGCGATTGAGTTCCGCAATCATCGCGGGCACGACTTCGAACAGGTCGCCGACGATGCCGTAATCGGCGACTTCGAAGATTGGCGCTTCCGCGTCCTTGTTGATCGCCACGATCGTCCGCGATCCCTTCATGCCGACGAGATGCTGAATCGCGCCGGAAATCCCGAGCGCGACGTAGAGCCGGGGGCCGACGGTCTGGCCGGAGCTGCCGATCTGCCGATCCATCGGCAGCCAGCCGGCGTCGCAGATCGGACGGGAGGCCGCCAGCTCCGCGCCCATCGCTTCCGCGAGCTGCCGCGCGAGCTGCAGGTGCTCCTGGCCCTTGATCCCGCGCCCGACCGCGACGATGCGCTCCGCCTGGGAAAGGTCGACGGCTGCCTTCGCTTCCTTGAACGGCGCTTCGGGTTTCTGCCGGATCGCTGCCGCATCGATCGCGATCGACGTCTTCCTGATCGGCGCCGGAGACGCTCCCTTTCGTGCTGTGTCCGCACGGAATGCGCCGATCTGGCACGTCACGAGATGCGGCGCCGGGCATTCGGCCACGACGTCCGCCTGCAGCTTGCCCTGGAACACAGGACGAACGTACGTGATCGAGCCGCCGCTGCCCTTCAGCGCCACGCAGTCGGTGATCAGCGCGCGTCCGAGCCGCGCAGCCAGTGCGGGAGCGAAGTCGCGCGTCTGATACGTGTGCGGCAGGAAGACCTGGTCCGGGCCTTCCGCTTCGATCAGCTTCTGCAATGCCTGGACGTAGCCGTCGGCGGTGTACTCGCGCAGCGCGGGATCGTCGACGACGACAACTTCCTCCGCTTCGGCCGATGCAACTTCGGCCACCGCGGGATCGATGCCATTCCCGACGACCGCCAGCTTGAGCGAGGATCCCGCCTGCTGCGCGGCGGCAATCGTTTCCCACGTCGCGCGATTCAGCTTGCCTTCGCGCTGCTCTGCGATAACGATGATCATCCTGAGTTCCTGCAGTTACGTCCTAGCCTGTCCGCGCTGTCCGCGTGGTCCGCGGTTCATGACGGAAGGACCCGCGCGTCCTCGCGCAGCCGCTTCACGAGCTCCTTGGCGGCGTCAGCGGCGCCCCCCGTGAGGATCTCCGTCCTCTTCGCCTTCTGCGGAAAATACAGGCTCGTGATCCGCTGCATCGGCGCCGGCAGCGCGCCTGGCGCAACCTTCTTGATCTCCTTCTTCTTCGCCGACATGATTCCCTTCAGCGTCGCGTAGCGGAGCTGGTTGATGCCGCTCTGGATCGTGAGAAGCGCCGGCATCGGCAGCGTCATCCATTGGAACCAGCCGCCCTCGAGCTCGCGCTTGACGCGGACCGACCCCTCGCCCGCCTGGACCTCCATGATGATCGTCGCGTGCGGCATCCCGAGCTTCTCGGCGAGGACGACGCCGACCTGCCCGAACCCCTGATCGTCGGACTGAAGGCCGGTGAGGATCAGATCGACGTGCTCGTCGCGCAGCGCACCCGCGATGGCGTCGGCGACGGCGTTCGCATCGGCGGATGCCAGCGCGTCCGACTCCACGTGAATCGCGCGATCCGCTCCGCGCGCCAGCGCTTCACGAATCACCTGGGTGGCGCGCGCCGGACCGGCCGAACAGACGATCACCTCGCCGCCGTGCTTCTCCTTCAACCGCAGCGCTTCCTCGAGCGCGTAGGCGTCGGGCTCGTTCAGCTCGAAGCTCGCGTCCTGGTCGCGAATCCACGTCTTCGCGTCGTTCACGCGCAGCTGCCACTCGCGGGTGACGACCTGCTTGATACAGACGGCAATCTTCATGCGGAGACCGTGTAATCAATGAATTCGTGAATTGGTGAATTGGTGACTTCAATTCGTGAATTGGTGAAATCAATCTGTGCGAATTCAGCCCGAGTCGTCATCTCACAATTCAATTCACAAATCCACGAATCCACCAATTCACCAATTACTCGAACTGCTTCAACAGCAAGGTGCCGTTGGTCCCGCCGAAGCCGAACGAGTTCGACAGCGCATAGCGGATGCGCATGGGACGCGACTTGTGCGCCACGTAATCGAGATCGCACGCCGGATCGGGACAATCGAGATTGATTGTCGGCGGCGCGACCTGATGCTTCACCGCGAGCGCGCAGATCCCCGCTTCGAGGCCGCCCGCGGCGCCGAGCAGATGCCCAGTCATCGACTTCGTCGACGACATCGCGAGCTTGTACGCGTGCTCGCCGAACAGGTTCTTGACCCCGAGCGTCTCGGTCGGATCGTTGATCGGCGTCGACGTGCCGTGCGCGTTGATGTAGTCCACGTCCGTCGGCGCAATCTTCGCCTTCTTCAGCGCCATCGTCATCGATCTGATCGCGCCGTGCGCTTCTTCGGGCTGGCTCGTGAGGTGATACGCGTCGCACGTCAGCCCGTAGCCGACGATCTCCGCGTAGATCGACGCGCCGCGCCGCTTCGCCGTCTCCAGCTCCTCGAGGATGACGATGCCGGAGCCTTCGCCCATGACGAAGCCGTCGCGGTCCTTGTCGAAGGGACGGCTCGCCTTCTCGGGCTGGTCGTTGCGCGTCGAGAGCGCGCGCATGGCGGCAAAGCCGCCAACTCCCATCGGCGTGATCGCGGCTTCTGAGCCGCCGGCGATCATCACGTCCGCGTCGTCGCGGCGAATGATTTCGAAGGCTTCACCGATGGCGTGCGCGGACGCGGTGCAGGCCGTGCAGGTGGCGAGGTTCGGGCCGCGTGCGTTGAATCGAATGGAGACCTGGCCCGCCGCGAGATTGATGATGGATGCGGGAATGAAGAACGGCGAAATGCGCCGCGGGCCGCCCTTGAGAAGCTCCTTGTGTTCCCCTTCGATGGTCTGAAACCCGCCGATCCCCGACGCGATGAAGACGCCTACGTGGTCCGCGAGCTCCGCCGTCACCTTCAGCCGTGCATCGTCGACCGCAAACTGCGAGGCCGCGAGCGCGTACTGAATGAAGACGTCCATCTTCTTGACGTCTTTCTTGTCGATGAACTGCAGCGGGTCGAACCTCTTGACCTCGCCCGCGATACGCGCGGAAAACTGCGACGCGTCGAATCGCGTGATCGGTCCGATGCCGCTCCGGCCCGCGCACAACGCCTCCCAGTTCGCCTGGGTCCCGATGCCGAGCGGCGACACCAACCCGACGCCCGTCACCACGACTCGCCGAGTCATTGTTTACCGGGGGGCGTTGCCCCACTTCGCTGACTCAATCCGCGCTCCGGTCTACTTCTTGGTCTTGGCGTGGGATTCGATGTACTCGATGGCTTCCTTGACGCGCGTGATCTTCTCGGCGTCTTCGTCGGGGATCTCGATGCCGAACTCCTCCTCGAACGCCATGACGAGCTCGACGGTGTCGAGCGAGTCCGCGCCCAGATCGTCGACGAACGAGGCGTCCGGCGTCACTTCCTCTTCGTCCACTCCGAGCTGCTCGACGATGATGCTCTTCACCTTGTCTGCGACGGCCATTAAGTCCTCCACTCCTTGTAAATGGTCAATTGGTAAATTTGTGAATTCGCGAACCTAATTCACCAACTCACCGATTCACCACTCGCCAATTCACATGTACATGCCGCCATTGACGGCGAGCACCTGCCCCGTAATATACGATGCCTCGTCCGAGGCAAGAAAACAGACGGCCGCCGCGACGTCATCGGGCGTACCGATGCGGCGCAGCGGAATGCGTGACTCCCAGTTCTCGCGCGCGCCGCCGGTCACCTCGCGCGTCATGTCCGTCTCGATCAGGCCCGGCGCCACGACGTTCGACGTGATGCTGCGGGACGCGATCTCCAGTGCCACCGCCTTGGCGAACCCGATCAGGCCGGCCTTCGATGCCGCGTAATTGGCCTGACCCGCGTTGCCCGCCTGCCCGACGACCGAGCTGATGAAGACGATCCTGCCGCTCCGCTGGCGAACCATCGGCTTCAGCACGGCCTGCGTACACGAGAACGCGGCGGTCAGGTTCGTCGCGACCACCGCGTCCCAATCCTCGCGCTTCATCCGCAGCATCAGCTGATCGCGCGCGATCCCCGCGTTGTTGACGAGGATGTCGATCCGCCGGTGCTTCTCCAGCGTCTGCGCGACGAGCGTGTCGACCGCACCCGCGTCTGCCACGTCCGCCGACGCAAGATCGGCCTTGCCCCCTGCGCCGGCGATCTCACGCACGGTCTCCGCTGCATTGTCGCCGCGCGCGACGGCAATTACGTGAGCGCCCTGCTGCGCGAGGCGCTTCGCAATCGCTCGACCGATTCCGCGCGACGCACCCGTCACGAGCGCGACACGCCCAGTCAAATCGATCATCGGCGTCAGGCAGTCCGCAACGCCTTGCCCAGCGCCTCGAATCCGGCCGGATCCTCCACGTTGTGAACGACGACGCTTCGGTCTATCTTCCTGATCAGGCCTGACAGCACCGACCCCGGTCCGAGTTCGACGAACGTGCGCGCGCCTTCCGCGATTAGCCGTCGCACGACCCCGTCCCATCGCACCGGCGACGAAACCTGACGCACGAGCGCTTCGATCGACTCCGCCGCGGATCGCTTCGGCTCTGCATCGACGTTCGCGACGACGGGGATCGAGGGATTGCTGCTCCGCAGCGCCCGCAGCTCCGGTGCGAGGCGATCCTCGGCCGGCTTCATCAGCGCGCAGTGGAACGGCGCGCTGACGGCAAGGGGGATCACGCGTTTCGCGCCAAGCGTCTTCGCGCGCTCTCCCGCGCGCGCCACCGCGGCCGTGTGGCCCGCAATCACGATCTGACCGGGTGCGTTGAGGTTGGCAGGAGCAACGACCTGGCCGTCCGCCGCCTCCGCGCATGCGCGCGCCACGCCGTCGGCGTCCAACCCGAGGATTGCCGCCATGGCGCCTTCCCCGACAGGCACGGCCTCCTGCATGTATCGCCCACGGCGCCGGACGGTCCGGAGAGCATCCGCGAAGGATATCGTACCGGCAGCGACGTGCGCGGAATACTCGCCGAGGCTGTGGCCGGCCGCCATCGACGCCTGAATACCGGACGACCCCACGAGACGCGCAACGGCGGTGCTCATCGCGAGAATCGCGGGCTGCGTGTTCTCGGTGAGCGTGAGCCGACCCTCGGGCCCTTCGAAGCACAGCGCGCTGAGCGGTTCTCCAAGCGCCGCGTCCGCTTCGTCGAACGTGTCGCGGCAGACAGGAAACGCGTCCGCGAGCGCCTTCCCCATGCCGACCTTCTGCGAACCCTGCCCTGGAAACACGAACGCAATCATTTCTTCACCGGGGGGCTTCGCCCCGCCGGTCCCCCCTGCACGCTCACTCGCTCGCCGCTTCGCCGGCTCGCTCCGTTCGCGTGGCTCGTTCGCGACGCTCACTCGCATCTCACGGGGGGCTTCTCCCATCTCCGCTAAAGCGTCGGCGAGGCTCGCCGGAACGCTTACGGCGCGAAGGCGGCCCTCCCCCCTTCAGGCTCGGTGCGACGTCGCCTCGATTACGCTTCTTCGACGGGCTTGACCTGCCGCCCGCGGTAATAGCCGCAGTGCGGACAGACCTGGTGGGGCAGCTTGGACTCGTGACACTGAGGACATTCGCTGCGGCCGATCGGCTTCAGCGCGTCGTGCGTGCGGCGCTTCGCCGTGCGCGTCTTCGAATGTCTCCGTTTGGGATTCGGCATGACCGGTCAGTTCTCCTTGTTCAACAGCGCTTTCAACGGCGCCAGACGCGGGTCTTCCCACTTCGGCGCGCACGTACAGCTCGTGCGATTCAGGTTCGCGCCGCATTCGGGACAGAGGCCCTTGCAGTCCTCCGAGCAGAGCGGCTTCATCGGGAGCGCGAGCAGGAACTGCTCGCGCATCAGCTCTTCGAGATCGAGCGCCTCGTCTTTGTAAAACGCCGTCGTCAAATCGTCTTCTTCAATCTCCCGCTCGCCCTCGCCCGCGTTGTGCGTCGCGGGCACGTAGCGCAGGTCGAAGGCGCTCTCGACAGGGATCTCGAACGGCTCGAGGCAACGTCCGCACTCCAGCTCGAGCCGCGTCCGCACTTGTCCCGTCACGCGACACACATCGCGCTCCTTCCGCAGGTCCATGACGAGATGGACCGGCGCCGCGATCCTGTAGTCTTCGTCCGCGGGTCCAACCGTGAAGGCCTCCGGCGCGAACGTCCGGTCGACGTGTTCGTCGCTCCTGCCGTGCCGGCCCAGCTGCCGAAGATCGAGCTGCATCATGACGGGTGACCGCGCCCAGATGGGCGCAAACCCCTTATTATAGCTGCTTTTGGGGTGCGCGGTGCAGTGTGCGACGCGGGGCCGTCGCGCGGAAGTTCAGTTCCGCGGCCCCTCTATGCCCAGGGCTTCGGAATGAAGAGCTGCTCGAAGAGGCTGACGGCGTACCGGTCGGTCATGCCCGCGACGAAATCGCGCGCCGCGGCGTCCAGCCCTTCCTGCTCGATCGTCCGTCGATCGAGGAACTCATCCGGACTCTCGCGGACCTTCTCCCAGAGCCCTCCGAGGATGCCGGCCGCCTTCTTGAACTCGGCCGTCGCGATGTCGTTTTCGTATACGGCGTCGAAGAGAAAGCTGCGCAACCCGACCGTCGCCTCGAGAATCTCGTCGCTCATGCGCACTTCCGACAGCCCGGCGTCGAGCGTCTGAATAACCACATCTGAAACCATCGTCCCGATACGCTCGGAGGAAGAGGATCCCAGCAACTTCGTCCGCTCGCGAGGGAGATCCGCCGCCTTGAGCAGCCCCGCCCTGATTGCATCGTCGATGTCGTGATTGACGTAAGCAATGATGTCCGCGACGCGCGCGATCTGTCCTTCGATGGTGCTCGCGCGATGCGCGGGATCGGCGCCGACCGGGACGCCGTGCTTGCCCTTCGAGTGCCGCGCGATACCATCGCGGACTTCCCACGTCAGGTTCAGTCCCTGACCGTCATTCTCCAGCTTGTCGACGATGCGGAGGCTCTGTTCGTAGTGCTCGAAGCCTCCCGGCACGAGCGATTGGAGCACGCGTTCGCCCGCGTGCCCGAACGGCGTGTGCCCGAGATCGTGTCCGAGCGCGATGGCTTCCGTGAGCTCCTCGTTCAGGCGGAGCACCTTCGCGATGCTGCGCGCGATCTGCGACACTTCGAGCGTGTGCGTCAGGCGCGTCCGATAGTGATCGCCGGTCGGCGCGAAGAAGACCTGCGTCTTGTGTTTGAGGCGGCGGAAGGCCTTGCAGTGGATGATGCGATCGCGATCGCGTTGGAACGCCGGCCTGATCGGATCTTCGCGCTCGGGATGGAGGCGTCCACGCGTGTCCGCGCTCTTTGCGGCCTGCGGTGCGAGGAATTGCCGTTCGCGCGCCTCGAGATCTTCACGGATCCTCATCCTTCGTCAAAGTTAATCACAGGTTGCGCGCCCGTGCATGCCGTCGCGGCGCGCGCAACGGGCAAATCTTCTCTTATTGTTCGCGCTGTGCGTCGCGGCGCATGGTGCGTCTCGCTCCCGCTGCCGTCGCGCGGGAAAACGGCGCTCACGGCGATGGAGCTGACGGGGCCCGCGTTGGTTGGGGTTTGCCGATCTCTGGTGAGCCGACTGTTCACCTTCAAGGGTTAGCCGATACGGCGTCCGCGTACTCCTCGCCAACGCGGCAGGTGCGCCTCCCGCGCGTTTTCCGGAATACGTGAATCGCGCGCGGCAAGGTCGCATCGACGCACCATGCGCCGCGCCGCCGCGCGAGCGTGAGCGCCGAGCCGGGTCGTGGCGACACTGCGAGAGCGCCGGGGCTGGTGTCCGGATCGCGTCGACCTCCGAGACGCGTGATACGCGATAGCAGTAAAACGGTCCCGGAGTGCGCAGCCATCGGTGTCGGCGCAGTATTTGCGCGATCCTGCTGGAGCCTGGCTGTCGTCCAACAATCGTTGGCTGTCCTGTGAAAATCCCCAGCCGACACCGCATCGTAAGACAGACGCCGGAGGGACCGTTTTTCCACGCGGCTCGGCGGGAGATGCGAGCCGGATACTAGTCCCGGCGCCTTCGCGAATTGCACAGCGTCGGCGCCTCTCAAAATCACGCGAGCAGCTCGCGCAGGAAGCTCGTGCCGTTCGCGAGCGGGTCGACGCCGAACAGCTCGGCAAGGGTCTGACCGAGGTCCGCGAATGTCTGCCGGACGCCGAGGTCCGTTCCCGCGCGGACGTCCGCGCCCGTCACGAGCAGCGGCACGTGCTCGCGCGAGTGATCGGTGCTCGCCGTCGTTGGGTCATTGCCATGATCGGCGGTGATGATCAGGAGATCGCTCGGACGCAGCCGCGGCAGAAGCCGCGTGAGGCGCGCATCGAAGCGCTCCAGGTTGGCCGCGTAGCCGGCCGGCTCGTTGCGGTGACCGAACTGCGTGTCGAAGTCGACGAGGTTTACGAAGATCAGGCCCGCGTCCACGGAATCCATCGCTCGTTCCACTTCGTCCATCCCGTGCTCGTCGCTGGTCGTGTGCACGGCGCGCGTGATGCCGCGGCCGGCGAAGAGGTCCTGGATCTTTCCGATCGCGATCACCTGATGTCCTGCGTCGGTCATCGCGTCGAGCAGCGTTCGCCCGCTCGGCGGAAGGGCGTAGTCGTGGCGATTGGGCGTGCGGACGAAAGCGCCCGGCCGGCCGACGAACGGACGCGCGATGACGCGCCCGATCCCGTAGCCTTCCGCGGCAAGCTCGTAGGCGATCTCGCAGATCCGATACAGCTCGGGAACGGGTATGACCTCTTCGTGCGCTGCAATCTGGAACACGCTGTCCGCCGACGTGTAGACGATTGGCTTGCCCGTGCGCATGTGCTCCGCGCCGAGCTCGTCGATGATCACCGTGCCGGACGCCGCCTTGTTGCCCAGCGTGCCGCGGCCGATGCGCGCTTCAAACGGCTGCATCAATTCCGGCGGAAAACCGTCCGGGAATGTTGGAAACGCACGCGACAGGACGATGCCGGCGATCTCCCAGTGGCCGGTTACCGAATCCTTGCCGGGCGAGCGCTCCGCCATGCGGCCGAACGCGCCGCGCGCACCGTCCGCCGCGGCGTCGCCGATTCTGGCCACCTTCGCGAGCCCGAGCGACCGAAGCGCGGGAATGGCGAGCGGGATGCGCGACGCGAGGTTTCCGAGCGTGTCGCTGCCGCGATCGCCGTACTTGTCCGCATCGGGCAGCTCGCCGGCGCCTGCGCTGTCGAGGACGATGAGGATCGCGCGGGTGAAGGACATGGGAGAGCTACGTACGTGTGGACGCCAGTTGTGCGCGGATTACCGCCGCAACCGTGTCGAACGTCTCCTGGCGCTCGCCAGGCGCCTGAATCCACTGCAGGTTAGGCTCCTTCTTGAACCAGATCAACTGACGCTTGGAGTACTGGCGGTTCTCGCGCACGATCAGCGCGCGCGTGTCGGCCTCGTCACGAACGCCGTGCAGATGCTCCAGCGCCTGCCGGTACACGAGACCCGTGAACGGCAAGGCCGCCTCAGGAATGCCCCGAGCAAGAAGCCCGCGGATCTCGTCGAGCAGGCCGCGCGCGAACTGCTGATCCACGCGCCGGCTGACGCGCTCCGTCGTCTCCTCGCGCGAGATTTGCAGCGCGAACGCCGTTACTTCGTACTCCGGCAGCGGCGCTGTCGTCTCCGCGAAGTGCTCGGTCAGCGCCCGGCCCGTCATCAACCAGACTTCGAGCGCGCGCACGAGACGCTTCACGTCGCGAGGCTGGATGCGCCGCGCGGATGCGGGATCGACGGACCCAAGCCAGCGGTGCAGCCGTTCGGGGCCACGCCGCGCCGCCACTCGCTCCAGACGCCGCCGCAGCGGCTCGTTCCGCGCGGGCCCCTCGAACAACCCTCGCGTCAGCGCGCGGTAATAGAAGCCCGTGCCGCCGACCAGAACAGGAAGCCGCCCGCGGGCGGAGACTCCGCGGATCACCGCCGCAGCTTCGCGCGCGTAGCGGGCCGCCGAGTACTCCTCGGTCGGTTCCGCCACGTCCACCATGTGATGAGGAATGCCGCGCTGCTCGGAAGCGGAAACCTTGTCCGTGCCGATGTCGAAGCCGCGGTACACGGCCGTCGAATCACAGCTCACGATCTCGCCGCCGAACTCCTCGGCGATCGCGATGGCGAGAGCGCTCTTCCCCGTCGCGGTCGGGCCGACGACCGCGATCAGGGGCGGCCGCGGGCTCACCGCCAGAGCACGCGCGCGAACGTGTACACCGCGAGCGCCGTCAGGATGACGAACAGCCCGACCTGCTGCGCGCGTGTGGGCTTCGTCATTCGGACGGCGGATTTTCGTTGAAGTAGAACGTGACCGTGAAGAAGGCCTTGTCGTCCGGATACTCCGGCGGAAGCGGCATCGTCGGATTGGAGGATTTGATCGCGTTGTAGGCGGAGTTGGTGAACGCGTCGATGGACGAGGGACGCAGCACCTGCAGATCGGAGATCGTGCCGTCCTTGTGCACGAAGAACGTCAGGACGACGTGGCCGTGGAGCGACATCGCGGCATAGGGCACGAACCAGTTGCGCCGGATCTGCGCGACGAACCGCCGCAGCCAGGGCCCGAACTCGACGCCTTTCGTGTCGAACTGAATCGAGGGTCCGAAATCGCCGTCGCCCTGGACATTCTGCAGCGAGTCTCCTTTCGAGTAGCGCTGCACGTTTCGAATCGCCTCGCTCAGCACGCCGACGGCCGGCCCGCGCGCCCCATTCTTCGACGCATCGTCGTTCTTCGTGATCGTTGCGGTAGGCGCGTCCGGAAGCGCCAACGCGTTCGGATTGGAGGGCGCGGCTGGGCTCGGATTCGGCGCACCCGGCGGAGGCGATGCGGGTTCCGCTTCGTCGGGTTTCCCGGGGGCGTCCGCCTCCACCTTCTCTGGCGAATTGCCGCGTGAGAATGCGACGTTGTTCTTCGGTGCCGGCGCTCGCTCGATCGTCTGCGCGCGCCGGTTCTTGTCCGACAGCTCCGCCAGCTTCGGCGGGACCTTCGTCTCGACGTCGACCTTGGGGGCGACGAACACGAACTGCGCGCGGTTGCGGAGATCCTCGAGTTCCTTCTGACGCTGCGCCTCGATCGCCTGCTGCTGCCGCTCGGCCATGGCGCGCACGAACGGCAGGTGCGGCCAGACGAACAGAAGAATCACGAAGCCCAGGTGCGCGATGATCGACAGGAGAACGCCTTCCCGCCGAGAGATGGGGCTCACCAGCGAGGGGGTCTCTGGGCGGAGATCCTCGAAATCGAAGTACATCAGGGACTTACGTGATTATAACCGCTGACGCGGACGAACGCGGACTAACACGGAATACACGGGATACGCGGAATCAGCCGGGCCGCCTCGTCGCCGTATACAGATAGACGATGCCGAGGGAGATCGGGACGGCGCGGACGTCCGTAAACCCTTGTGAAGAAATCGTGGCAGCGAACTCGGCAGGTGGGGGGAAACTGCCGACGGACGCGGGCAGGTACGAATAGGCGCTCTGGTGTTTCGAGACGAGGCGTCCGAGGCGTGGGAGCACGGCGCGGAAATACCAGCTGTAGAGCGAGCGAATCCCTGGAAGTCGTGGCTCGCCGAACTCGAGGATCGCCAGCCGGCCGCCCGGCGCGAGGACCCGCGCGATCTCGCGCAGCGCCGTCGCGGGATCCGCGACGTTGCGGATGCCGAACCCGATCGTGGCGGCGTCCGCCCACCCAGAGCGGAGGGGGATAGACGTCGCGTCCGCCTGGACGAGCGAAACCCGCTTCTGCAGCGCACGCGACCGCAGCTTGTCGAGCCCGAGCCGCAACATCGCGCCCGCGAAGTCCACACCGACGATCCGCGCGTCGGGGGCCACCGTCGCGGCGGCGATCGCCAGATCCGTCGTTCCCGTGCACACATCGAGCACGCGTGCGTCGGATGCCAGATGCAGCTCCCGCACGGCTCGTGCGCGCCAACGCGCATCGAGCCCCGCGCTGAGAACGTGATTCAGGAAGTCGTACTTGCCCGCGATCGCGTCGAACATCGCGGCAATGCGGTCCGGCGACTTGTCGACGGTCTGGGCGCGTACGTGTGCGGTCTTGGCGTCAGCGCTCAAGGCTCGACTGACCTTCAGGATTTCCACGCCGGAAAGAGCGTCTGCTGGAACCCAAGCGCCGCGAGGATCTTTCCCGCCATGAAATCCGCCAGGTCGTCCAGCGTCTTCGGCATCTGGTAGAAGGCGGGCATCGCGGGCAGGATCATCGCGCCCGCCTCCGCGCAGAGGACCATGTTGCGGAGCTGCGGCAGGCTCATCGGCGTCTCGCGCGGCACGATCACCAGGCGGCGGCGTTCCTTCAGCATCACGTCCGCGGCCCGCTCGATCAGGTTGCGCGAGAGACCGTGCGCAACGCCCGCGAGCGTTTTCATCGAGCACGGCACGATGACCATGCCTTCGCACTCGTGGCTGCCGCTCGCAATGCCCGCGCCGAGATCCTTGTTGCTCAGCAGCGTGAAGCTGCCCGATCCTGCTGCCGGTCCGTAGCGCTCCACGAGATAGTCGCGCAGCCGGTCCACCGACGCGCTGTCGCCAAGCTCGTCACGCAGGAGACGCCTGCCGTACTCCGAGACGACGAGCTCCAGGTGACAATTCCGCCCGAGGAGCGCCGCCATCGTCCGCGTGGCGTACGCTGCGCCGCTCGCGCCCGTGACCGCGAACGCGAATGTTCTTCCGCGTGATGGCGGAAGCCGCGGTCTATCAGCAGCATCGGCGTTATCGGACATAGATGGACGCCGCCGTGGACACGAAGTACAGGATGCCGACGTAGCCGTTCAGATCGAACGCGCGCTTCACTTGGGACAGATCGTGCTCGCTGACGAGCGACTGCTCGTAGGCGAGCAGCACGGCCACGACTGCGACGCCAACCAGATAGAGGCCGCCGAGCTTCGCGACCGCCGCAAGCGCTGCCAGGCACACGACGGCGATGACGTGCATGACGCGCGACAGCGCCAGCGAGCGCCGCACGCCGAAGCGCACGGGGATCGAGCGCAGGCCGTGCGCGCGATCGAAATCCAGATCCTGGCACGCATAGAGGATGTCGAACCCTCCCACCCATGTACCGATTGCGGCGCCGAGCAGCCACGGCTCCGCAGCTCCGATCGGACCTCCCGCCGCGAGCCAGCCGCCAACCGGCGCGACCGCCATCGCGAGCGCCAGGAACATCTGCGTGTACGTCGTCACGCGCTTGGCCAGCGAGTACCAGAACACGATCGCGAGCGCGACGGGGGAGAGCCAGAAGCACAGCGGACCGAGCTTCCACGCGGCGAACATGAAGAGCGCGGCCGCAACAGTCACGAAGATCGCGGCCTCGACGCGGTTCATTGCACCACGAGGGATTTCGCGCATCGCGGTCCGCGGATTCAGGGCGTCGTACGAGGCGTCGACGAGGCGGTTGAATCCCATCGCCGCGCTCCGTGCCGCCACCATCGCGACGAGAATCCAGCCCACGCGAATCGCTGTCTCCCCCATCGTCAGCGGCGCGCGATGGAGGGCGAGCAACGCGCCAGTCAGCGCGAACGGCAGTGCGAATACCGTATGGCTGAAGCGGACGAACGAGAAATACGTCTGCAGTCGGTTCACAGCCACTTGAGTTGGTCCGCTTGGATGCCTCGCAAGAGCCATTCTTCCACATCCGTTACATGCGCCGGCAGATCGACCGTGAGCAGCCGTGCGTGCTTTCCCGGTTCGAGTGTCCCCAGCTCTGAGCCGAATCCGAGCGCATCCGCGCCGTGGTGCGTCGCGCTGGCGAGGAGCGCACGGGCAGGCACGTCTGGAGCCAGACGCCGAACTTCGGCAAGCTCCGAGAACAGGTTCAGATCTTCCACGCTCGCAAGGCTGTCGGTCCCAATCGCCACGCGTACTCCGGACGCGTAGAAACGGTCAATGGGCGGTGTGCCGGCGCCGGTCCACCGATTGCTCCGCGGGCACGTCGCGACGGTTGCGCCGGCGGCCCCGAGGCGCGATAAGTCATCGTCGGTGAACTGGACGCCGTGGACGGCGATGAGATTCGGTCCGAGGAGGCCGAGACGATCGAGATACTCGACAGGTCCGCAACACGGCGGCGTCCAGGATCCATTCCAGCCTCCGACCGATTCCAGGAGCGAACGCCAGGCTCCGGTGGCGTCACGCAAAAATCGGACCTCCTCGGCCGATTCGCCGAGGTGAATGCTGAGCGGGCGTCGATCGACGCGCCGCGCGATGGCCTGGAAGAATGCCGGCGAGACGGAGAATGGCGCGTGGGGGACAAGCGTCGGCCGCAGGCGAGGATGGGGCGTGAGCGCGGAAATGTCGGCCAGCGCGGCATCGACGAGCCGGTCAGGTTCCCTGGCGCCAAAGCCAATCAGCTCGCGGAACACCGCCGCGTACATGTCGGCGTCGGCGAGCGGTTCGTAAGACGCAAGCGTGTTGGTGATGTCGCCGACGAGGCAGGTCCCCGTCGCGTGCGCTTCCTCGATCGCGGCAACGATCGGCTGGCGCGGATCCCGCGCCATCGTTCGCCGGAGCGCCATGAGCCCGCCGACCCATTCCGGCATCGTGGACGCCGGCGGAACGCGTCCCCGCATCCAGGACAGCTCGAGATGCGTGTGCGCGTTGACGAGGCCGGGCAACACCGCGACGCGCCCGAGATCCTCGACGGGACCGCTGGACTCCGCGTCAACGGAGACGATTCGGTCGTTGTCGACAGTTATGACGCCGCCTTCGAGCGGCGGGCGGCTGACGGGCAGGATCCACGCCGCGCGATAGCGGATCAACGCCCGCCGAGCCGCGCCTTCTTCTCGGCGGCGCTCCGCGCAGCGTAGCGGTTGATCTCCGGCGGACGGCTGGTATCGCCGTCCGCTCGCGCGACGGCAAGCTCCAGCACGCGCGGGACGTTCTCGGTGCGGAAGTAGGGATTGCCGAGGATCTCGTAGTGCATGTTCCGGCGCTTGGGCACGAAGCCGGCATCTTCGATGTTGCGGACGATCTCGACTTCGTCCATGCAGTAGCTGGCGCCGGCCGCGCGTACGACGTTCTCCTCGATCATCACGCTCCCCATGTCGTTCGCACCGAACGCCAGGCTCAACTGCCCCACCTTCCCGCCCTGCGTGACCCACGAGGCCTGCAGGCTCGGAAAGTTGTCCAGGACGATGCGCGACAGCGCGAGCATGCGCAGGTACTCGAGGCCCGTCGCCTCATCGCCTCCAAGCTCGGTGTGCTCGGGCTGATAGCTCCACGTGATGAAGGCGGTGAACCCGCCCGTTTCGTCCTGCAGCTCGCGGAGCCTGACGAGATGTTCGATTCTCTCCTCCACCCGCTCCACGTGCCCGTACATCATCGTCGCGGTCGTACGGAGGCCGGCGCGATGCGCGTGACGCATGACGTCGAGCCACTCCGACGCCGACGCCTTGCCGTAGCAGTTGAGCAGCTTGCGGACGCGGTCGACGAGGATCTCGGCGCCGCCGCCGGGAATGCTGTCGAGACCGGCCGCGACGAGCCGCTCGATCGCCACCGGGACGGACAGCTGTGACAGGCGGCTGATGTGGATCACTTCAGGGGGCGAGAGCGCGTGCAGCCTGAACTCCGGGTACCGCGCCTTCACCGCTCGGAACAGATCCTCGTACCACTCGATCGGCAGGTCCGGGTTGTGTCCTCCCTGCAGCAGGAGCTGGACGCCGCCGAGCGCGATCGTCTCGTCGATCTTCTTGAAGATCTCCTCGAAGCCGAGGACGTAGCCCTCGCCCGATCCGACCGGCCGGTAGAACGCGCAGAAGTTGCACCGCGCCACACAGACGTTCGTGTAGTTGACGTTGCGGTCGATGATGTAGGTGACGATGCGGTCGGGGTGCTTGCGGGCTCGGATGCCGTCCGCCAGCGCACCAAGGAGCGGCAGCGGCGCACGATGATACAACTCCAGCGCATCGTCCGCGGTGACGCGGCCGCCGTGCCGTACGGTCGCTTCGATGTGGTCCACGCCCATCTGTTCCGCCGAGATCAGTCGCGCCCGCGGAGCGCCTTCGGCGCTTCGCCGGCGTAGAGTGCAATCCGTTCCGCCCTGGACACAACGCCGTGCACCGCGGCGAGCTCGAAGTACCGCTCGACGCCCGCAATCTCGCGGGAGCCCATGTGGTACTTGATATTCTCTCTCAAGTATCTTCGACAGAGCGCCGATCGTTCCGGTCCGCAGTACGCGTCCGCGATCGCGTCGCTGGCGGCGACGCCGGCGTCACGCGCGGCCTGCAGCGCCTCGACGTGATCGGAATCGAGCGCTCCCGCGCGTCCCGCCCAGAACGCCCAGACGAACGGAAGCCCGCTCAGTCGTTGCCATTCGAGCCCGAGATCGATCTTCCGGAAGCCGGCGCGCTCGTGATCGAGGAAGAGCGCCGGATCGCCGATGACGAGCGCGGCGTCGCATCCGTCGACCCGCGTCGCTCTCTCGGGCGGCATCGGCTCGAAGGCGGGATCGATGTTCCAGGCCTCACGGCACAGCACGCGCGTGAGCCCCGCGGACGTTCGTGAGCTGGCATCGAGGCCGAGGCGGCGGATGCGGCCGACGTCGACGCGTGAAAACACCGCGACCGACGCGACCGGGCCGTCCGAAACGATCCCGAGATCGGGGACCACTTC
>JBKPTE010000153.1:0-14679 GCA_046735335.1 Acidobacteriota bacterium
TCCTGCTGACCCGTGATCTCGCCAAACGACGCGGAGACCCTCCCGCCGTCGGGCGACACGTCCAGGTCGTAGACGACCGTGCCGTAGGGCCACGTGATCACCTGCTGCCACTCGCGATAGGGCGGCGCGATGCGCACGATCGTGCAAAGACCGTTCAGGGTCCGAATCCCCCACAGCGACCGATCTGCGCGGTTGAAGGCCAGCTCGCCGATGCGGGCGTCCTTCTGGAGCAATCGTGTTTCCCGCGTGCGGGGATCGAGCCGCATCAGGTCGCGATGCGCGCCGTTGTCGGTCGTGTAGTAAAGAACGTGCTCGTCGGGATTCCACGCAAGCGAGGTGACCGTATAGATGATCGGCCCCTTGATCTCCACGAGCCGGTGCACGGCGCCGCTCTCGACGTCAATGGCGCCGACGTGCGCGACCACTCCCGGATAGTTGAAGGCGGCGAAGATTTGACGCGATGCGGGATCGTAATAGGCCCGCGACACCGATCCCAGGGCGCGCGTGGTCAGGTCGCGGTACGGCGTCAGTGGGTATTTCCGGATCGCATCCAGGTTTTGCTGCTGGAACGCATGTTCGTCGGCGACCCAGTTCCTCCAGGCCTCCTCGAGCGGCAGGCCGAACACGCGCTTGAACTCGGCCGAGTAATACGCGCGCGTGCCGTCGCGCCGTGCGACCCAGGCGATCACCTGCTCGGGCGAATACCGGCGCGCCAGCCACGTCATGAACCGCGTGCCGTACAAGTACGAGTTGATCTGGAGCTGGAAGTCGACCTTGGCGCCCTCGGAGACGAGGCCAAGCGGATCGTAGAACGGCGCGTTGTCGCGGACCATCCCGCGGAAGACCATCTCGTCGTAGCCGCCCTGGGCGCGTCCCATGCCGCCCGCCATCCACGTGTCGACGAAGACGGCAATCCCTTCGTGATACCACCGCGGCGCCGCCACGCGCGGGGTCGTCAGGAAAAAGTACAGGATCGACTCCGGATCCCCCGTCGACGGCATCACTTTCCCGCCGAACAGGCGCCTGAACATGCGGTCGGATTTCGCGGCGGGATCCATCGCCGCGATGTGCACCAGCTCGTGGTTCATGATGGTGTTCATGCGCTCGTTCGCCGCGATCGTCTCGAACGAGAAGTTCAGCGGCGCGATGTCGATCCGCAGGTTGTCGCGAGGCACGACCGTCGCGGAGGCGTTGCCCGCGTCGGAGAAGTCGTCCATGAGGACGGTGACCGGCCCCTTCGGGTCGAGGCCGAAGATGCGGCGCTGGAACGCGAGCGAATTCAGGAACGTCCTGGCGGCGTGCGGAACGAGGTAGCTCTCGCTGCCCTCGAAGTACACGAGCTGAAGGCCGGCCGTCTGGAATTGTGCGAGTTGGGCGCGAGCGGCGGTGGCGGTACACAAGAGGACGGCAAGCGTCGCCCCGGCGAGCCTTGCCGTCCATGGTGTCATCGGTTGGAGATCTACTGACGATTCAAGGCTGAATCGATCATCTGGCTGCGCATCGCGCTCTCGAAGCCCGCCTTCTGCAGCGCGTCCTGGAATGCGGAGCCGGCGAGCGCGGACGACAGGTTCGCGTCCGCCATGGCGCTCCACAGCGCCGACTGCCGCAGGGCGCCCATAATCGCCGGCTGCGACAGCGCGGCGTAGAAGGAGGTGTCCGCGAACATCTCGCGAACGTTCGACTTTGCAAAGGCGGACATCAGCGCCGAGTCCGCGATCGCCGCCTGGAACAATCGATTCGCGCAGCATGGCGTTGCCTGGAGCTTCGCGAGCGCGGACCGATAGTCCGCCGCACCGATCGCCTGCTTGAACGCGTCGCTCGCGAACGCGCCGCGCGCCGCCGCGTCACCCAGGGCGGAGCTCACGGCGGGCCGCGAGAACGCCTCGCGCAGGCTCGAGTCTGCGAGGGCGTCGCGATACGAGCTGCGCTGCAACAGGGACCGCATCTCGGACGAGGCGAGCGCACCGCGCATCGACGCGTCCGCGACGAAGCTGCGGAAGTCGGCGCTGCCGAGCAGCTTGCGCGTGTTCGGATCCTTGACCAGCCGATCGAACACGTCGCTCTGGATGAAGGCCTGCGCGTCGGCGTCGCCCAGGACGACGCTGCCCTGCGTCATCTGAGGCGCCTGCGCGCGCTTCGCCGCGCCGATGGTCGCTTCGGTGCCCTTCACCGGGGGAAACCCGCGGTAGGCGAGAATGCCGAGGACGATCGCCGCCGCCGCCGCCAACCCCAACATTGCTTTTCTCGCCATGACCATGCCTCCGTTGCGGTTCCGGATCGGCAGGCGCACGACACGTGCGCCCTCCTCAGTGTCCGCGGTTGCCTGGGTGTCTGCCTCTCTGCCGTTCATGGCCTGAACACGCGCCATGACGGTGGGAACGATCTCCGCGGGCGCATCCACGGAGTCGAGCTCCCCGAGCGTCCGGACCAGCGTCTCCAGCTCCGACCCTCTGCGGCGCGCCTCATCGCTCGCACCCAGCAGCGCCTCCACCCGTGCGCGATCGATCGGATCGAGCGCTCCATCGAGCCTCGCATTCAGCAGCGCCTCGTCATTGGGATCGATCATGTGCGCGCCTTTCCAGATCCGTGTTGTTCCGTGTTGTTCCGTGGCTTCCTTGTGCGATCCGTGTTGTGCCGTGTTGTTCCGTGGCTTCCCAGTGAGATCCGTGTGCTCCGTGTGCTCCGTGGCTCCCCCTGGGCGAGCCGTGTTGTTCCGTGTTGTTCCGTGGCTTCCCTTCTCCGTGTTATCCGTGGCTCTCCCACGCGAACAGCAGCTCACCCAGCCGCTGCCGCGCTGTGTAGAGACGCGACTTGACCGTCTTCGCCGGCACGCCAATAGTGCCCGCGATCTCCTCGTACGACTGGCCCGCGAAGTGGCGCAGGACGATCACCTCGCGCTGCTCGATCGGCAGCAGCATGAGGGCCGCTTGAATCTGCCGATGCCGCTCGCTGCGCTCGAGCGTGTCCAGCGGCCCACTCCCTGCCGGCAAGTCCACCTCGGAGCAATCGATCGAGGGGCGTCTGGCGCGAAGGATATTCAGGCATTCGTTCACCAGGATGCGGTACATCCAGCTGAAGAACCGGCGATCGCTGTCGTAGGCGTCCAGATGCTCGTAGATCTTGACGAACGCATTCTGCGTCGCGTCCGCGGCGTCTTCCCGATTGCCGACCATCCGGACCGCCACGTTGAAGAGCGACCGTTGGTGGCGTCGTACCAGCAGCTCGAAGGCCGCCTGGTCGCCTGCCCGGCATCGGGCCACGAGCGCCGCGTCTTCGGCATCCTGAGGTAAATACACGCAGGCCCTTGGAAAGTTGGTACTGGATCGAGGCTCGTCTTATAACACAAGGGTGACGAACCCAGGGACGAACGCCGTGTGGCGGCTCGGGCTGGCACAGGACCATCGAGACGGGCTGCTGGTCGTCACGGTGGACGGGCGCATCGGGTCCGCCGAGGCGCCGCGGCTGACGGCTCTCCTCACCGACGCCATCGCCGCGGGCAATCGCCGCATCCTTCTCGATTTGAAGGGGGTTGACTACATCAGCAGCGCAGGGGTCATCGCGCTCGAAGCGGCTGCCGCCCGGCTGTGGACCGACCAAGGCGAGCTGACATTGTCCGGGGTGACGCCGCCGGTCCGCCTGGCGCTGGAGCTGGCGGGGTTCCCGCCGGATGTCCCGGTGCTATGAGGCCGTACCGGCGCTGCGCGAGCCGGCGGCGGCGTGCGCCCGCGTCACGTCGGCCAGCGCCTCGTCGAGAACCCGCAGCAACACGTCGGCCTGTTCGCGGCTGAGCACGAGCGGCGGCGCAAGCCGGACGGCGTTCCTGCCCGCTCCCAACACCAGGACACCGCGCCGGAACATCGCCTGCACGAGCGCGTTGCGCTCCTCCACGGCGCGCTCCTTCGTCTGACGATCGCGCACGAGCTCGATGCCGATCATGAGGCCGATGCCGCGAACGTCGCCGACGATGTCGTACTTGTCCTGAAGCTCGCGCAAGCCGGCGAACAGGTGTTCGCCCACCGCGGCCGCGTTCTTCACGAGGTGCTCGCGCAGGAGGCGGATCGTCGCAAGCGCGGCGGCGCACGCGACGGGGTTGCCGCCGAACGTGCTCGCGTGCGCGCCAGGCGGCCAATCCATGACGTCGGCGCGCGCGCACGTGACGCCCAGCGGCAGGCCGGACGCAATGCCCTTCGCGATGTTCACGATGTCGGCCTCGAGCCCGAAATGCTCGGACGCGAACATCTTTCCGGTGCGGCCCATGCCCGACTGCACTTCGTCGACGACGAGCAGCATGCCGTGCTGCCGCGTCAGCTCCCGCAGGCCCTGCAAGAACGCCGTCGGTGGCGCGATGTAGCCGCCTTCGCCCTGGATCGGCTCGACGACAATCGCGGCGACCTCGTCGGCCGAAACGAGGTGGACGAGGATCTGATCGCGTATGACCGCCAGGGATGCCTCTGCGCAGGCGTCCGCGCTGCCGTTGAAGCGGTACACGTCGGGATACGGCGCGTGATACACGCCCGGCATCATCGGGCCGAATCCGCGCCGCTGCACGACCTTGCTCGCCGTCAGCGCCAGGGACCCAAGCGACCGTCCGTGAAACGATCCCAGGAAGGCGATCAGGTTCGGCCGCTTCGTGTGATAACGCGCGAGCTTGATCGACGCCTCCGTCGCTTCCGTTCCGGAATTGCCGAAGAAGCTTCGGACATCGCCGCGGATCGGGACGAGGGACGCCAGTTCCTCGGCGAGCCGCACCTGCGGCTCGTAGTAAAAGTCGGTCCCGGACATGTGGATGAACTTCGCCGCCTGCTCCGAGATGGCCTTGACGACGTCGGGGTGCGAGATGCCGGTCGAGTTCACCGCGATGCCGGCCGCGCAGTCGAGAAAGACGTTGCCGTCGACGTCCTCGACCATCGCGCCTTCCCCACGTGCGATGACGAGCGGATAGTCGCGCGTGTAGGAGGGGGACACGAGCCGCGCGTCCTTCTCGATGATCGCCTTGGCTTTCGGGCCCGGCAGCGCGGTCTTGATCTCGGGGGCGGTCCTCATCAAGGTTCTCTTCAGCGTTAGTCCGCGTTGGTCCGCGGCCTTATCGAGGCTTCCAGCGCGTGCCTGCCGCCGTGTCCTCGAGCAGGATGCCGCGCGACTCCAGATCCTTTCGAATTCTATCGGCTTCCGCGAAGTTGCGCGCGCTTCGAGCCGCGCGGCGTTCCTGGATGAGCCGATCGATCTCTTCGACGGGGACCGGCGGACGCGACTCTTCCGCGCGCCGGAGCGCCAGGATCCCGAGCACGCGGTCGAAGTACTCGAACGCCTCGCGAACGGCCTGAGCGTCATCGCCCTTCAGGTCCCCCGCGTCGATCGCTGAGTTGAGCGCGCGCACCAGATCGAACACCGTCCCGAGCGCGGCGGCCGTGTTGAGATCGTGGGACACCTGATCCTTGAACGTGCGCGTCGCCGTCTCGAGCTGCGGCGCCGTTTCAGGATGCGCGGGACCCGCGGGGAGCGCCTCGACCCTGGCGAGGAAATCCGTCAGACGCTTGACCGCTTCGGCCGCCTGCGCCATCGCGCCCCACGAGAACTTCAACTGCTTCCGGTAGTGCGTCCCGAGATACAGATACCGGAGCGCCGAGGGCGCAAACCCGTGGGCGGCGAGATCCTCGAGGCTGTACACGTTGCCGAGCGACTTCGACATCTTCTCGGACGTCTGTTCCTCGTCCTCGATCATCAGGTGCTCGACATGCACCCAGAATCGCGAGAACTGCCGGTTCGTCGCGCCTTCGGCCTGGGCGATCTCGTTCTCGTGATGCGGGAAGATGAGATCGACGCCGCCGCCGTGGATGTCGATCGGCAGGTCGCCGAGCAGCTCCGCGGCCATCGCGGAACACTCGATGTGCCACCCCGGACGGCCGACCGGCAGCCCCGGTTCCCACGAGGGCTCCCCCGGCTTGATCGCCTTCCACAGCACGAAATCCCGCGCGTTCTCCTTGTCGTACTTGTCCGCATCGACGCGGGCGCCGCTCTGGATGCCGGAATGATCGAGACGCGCGAGCTTGCCGTAGTCGGGAAAGGTGGAAATCTTGAAATAGATCGACCCGTCGCTTTCGTAGGTGTGACCGTTCGTCCCGAGCGCGCGAATCATCGATGCCATCGCGGGGATGTGATCCGTCGCGCGCGGCGCGAACTCGACGGGCTCGAGCCCCAGCGACGCCGCGTCGCGCTCGAAGGCGTCCAGGAACTGCTGCGTGTACTCGCGGAGCGGCCGGCCCGACTTGATGGACTCGGCAATCGTGCGATCGTCGACGTCGGTGAAGTTGCGCACCTGGCGCACCCGCCAGCCCTGCAGCTCCAGCACGCGGCGGAGGACGTCGAGCGCGACGAACGTCCGGAAATTTCCAATGTGCCCGCGTGCGTAGACCGTCAGGCCGCACGTGTACATCCGGACGGTCTCGTCCGTTGCAGGCGCGAAATCCTCTTCACGGCGAGTCAGCGTGTTATAGAGGCGCAAGCGTGATCGTTGGACGTCCGGAGCCAGGGATCAGGAGTTCGGCTGCAGCGGGCACATCGCGTGGTCCGAGCGGGTGCCCGACGAGGCCTGAACAGTCACGGTCTGATCGTTGGCGCTCATGTGGAACTCGATCGGCGCATTGCCGGAGCCGTTCGAGACAGACGCGGCAAGCTTCTCGACCGCGCGGCGCAGCGTCGAGGCCGTTCCCGCGTTGCAGCCGGAATACTCCGCGAACTTGACGGCAAGGTCGGCGGCAAGCCGCCGGAACTGCGCGTCCGCGGGAATCGTGAGCCGCAAGTCCGGGAGCGGCGCTCGAGCCATACACGAACGATTCTATAGCGAAATCCGGCCGAACAGCCGCCGGGCGGCACGGCAGTCCGCATCGATCTGCTCGCGCAGCGCGTCGACGTCCGGGAACTGCCGTTCGTCACGCAGGCGCTGCACGAAGGACAGCCGGATGCGTGCGCCGTACAGATCGCGGTTGGCATCGAGCAGGTGCGTTTCGATCTGCGTCCGCGTCACGTCGCCGAACGTCGGGCGCATCCCGATGTTCGTCACCGACGGATACGCAATCCCCTCAATGGCCGCCATCGTCGCATACACGCCGGCGGGAGGCAGCAGCTCGTTCCCGGTTTCGAGGTTCGCCGTTGGAAACCCGAGCTGCCGCCCGCGCTCCGCGCCGCGGACGACGGTGCCGTCGAGAAAGAAGTGATGGCCGAACAGCGCGCCGGCCTCGTCCACGCGCCCTTCCAACACGAGCCGCCGGATGCGCGTGCTGCTGACGACGAATTCCTTGTAGCGAACGGGATCGATCTTCTCGGCGCGGAAGCCGTAACGCGCGCCGAGGCTGCGGAGCGCGCTGTAATTCCCCGCGCGGTCGTGCCCGAACAGGAAGTTCGCGCCCACCCAGACTTCGACCACGCGCAGCCATTCGACGAGGATGGTGCGGACGAACGTTTCGGGATCCCACTGGGAGATGTCCGCCGTGAAGCGGACGACGGCGAGCCCCTGCATGCCCGCGCGCGAGAGCGCCTCCAGGCGCTGCGCTGTGGTCATCAGCAGCGGCGGCGCCTTGTCGGGCCTCACGACCCGGGGCGGATGCGGATCGAATGTCAGGGCAGCAGGCGTGCCGCCGCGCTCCCCCGCACGCCGCCGGACACGGTCGATGATCTTGGCGTGCCCGCGATGCAGGCCGTCGAAGTTGCCGAGCGCGAGGACCGGATTGTGCCAGCGCGGCGGAGGGTCGTCGGGGTAGTAGGTTGTCAATGTCGAACGGCGAATGAGGAAAGACGAATGACGAACGACGAATGGCCGAACGACGAATGCCGAACGACGAATGGCCGAACGACGAATGCCGAACGACAAAAGGCGAATGCCCGCAAATGACGAACGGCGAATGATGCGTGCTGGATCCGGATCAGCATTCGACGACGAGGCCATCATATGCGAGCGACACGCCGGCGGGGAGACGCGCGCACGTCGGCGCGTGCCGGAGGTCGTGGCACATGTGCGTGAAGAGCGTCCTCGCGGCGCCGATGCGCGCCGACACCTCCACGGCTTCGGGGAGCGAGAAATGCGTCGCGTGAGGACGATTGCGCAGCGCGTCCAGCACGACGACCTCGAGGCCTTCGAGGAGCGGCCACGCCTCGGGAGGGATCCGGTTGCAGTCCGTCAGGTATGCGAAGCCGCCGATCCGGAAACCCAGGATCTGCCGCGCGCCGTGGAAGAGCGGAACGGGCTGAATCTCGCTCCGGCCGATGCAGAACGGCCCGGCGATCTCGAACAGCTCGAGGCGCGGCAGGCCGCCGCCCTTCGGCGTCGCGGGATCGAAGGCGTACTGAAAGACGGTACGGATATCGCGAATCGTGTGGGCGTCCGCGTAGCACGGCATCGCGACGCCCTGGAGATGATTGAAGCGCCGCAGATCGTCGATGCCGAGGATATGGTCGGCATGACCGTGGGTGAAGAGGACGGCATCCACCCGCTTGACGCCGGCGCGGAGCGCCTGCATGCGCACATCCGGTCCGGCATCGACGAGCACGGCCGCATCCACGGTTTCGATGTAGACCGACGGACGCAGGCGGGAGTCGCGCGGATCACTGGACTGGCACGTCTCGCATGCGCACGCGATGACGGGAACACCCTGCGACGTTCCCGTCCCAAGAAAGGTGATCTTCATCCGATTGCCGATTGTCGACTGCAGATTGCCGACTGCACTGTCGATTGTCGATTGGCGATTGTCGATTGGATTGCGGATTGGGGATTGGATTGCGGATTGCGGATTGGGAATTGGATTAACGACTGGGCGTTACCAAATCACCAATGCCCAATCCCCAAATCTAATCCCCAATCAGCAATCCAATCCCCAATCCCCAATCGACAATCGCCAATTCAATCGGCAATCTGCAGTCGGCAATCGGCAATCGTCAGGGCTCTATTATTCTGCGTTCCCCCTGTTGGGCCTGGACGAACCGGAGCCGAAGCTCGTAGAGGAGGTCGTCGACGAGCCTGGCCTCGGGGTCGGAGAGATTGCCGCGCGTTTTTTCCTGGAGCATCGCGATGATGTCGATCATCTGCTGCGCGGCGGTCAGGTTGGGCTCGGCGCGCTCGCCGCTGTCCGGGTCCGGCACGTCGCCGAAATGAACGGCCGCGGTGGTCGCCAGCGAGAGGAGGAATCCTGCGAACGAGATGCCGGAGGCGTCCGGTGTCTCCACTTCGCGATGCTAGCATAGTCGCCTCGATGCCTCGGACACGACGCGCGGGCGCGCGCACCACACGGGCCGGACCGAAGCAAACCGGCGGCCGCTCGAAACGGAAGCCTGCGGCACCGGACGCGCACGCGGCGGCTGCGGGACGGGCGTTCGCGTCGCTCGTCAGCATCATGGCGCACCTGCGGGGGCCGCGCGGATGTCCGTGGGACCGCGAGCAGACGCTCGAGAGCCTCCGCGGCTTCGTGCTCGAGGAGACGCACGAGGTGCTCGAGGCAATCGACCGCGGGGACCTCGATGGCTTGAAAGGAGAAATCGGCGACCTGCTCTTCGAAGGCGTGTTCCTCGCGCAGATCTGCGCCGACGAAGGGGCATTCACCGTGGCCGATTCGCTGGACGCGATCACGGCAAAGCTGATTCGGCGCCATCCGCACGTGTTCGATCCGAAGGGCCGTCCGCTGAAGACGGCCGGGCAGGTGGTGCAGCAATGGGAGCAGATCAAAGCGCGGGAGCAGACGGACGCGGGCCAGCGCCGATCCCTGCTCGGCGGCCTTGCGCGTTCGCTGCCAGCGCTGCTGCGTGCGCACGAGATTGGAACCCGCGTCGCGGCCGTCGGCTTCGACTGGGCGCGCACGGAAGACGTGGTCGAGAAGATCGAAGAAGAAGTTCGTGAGCTCCGGGAGGCGCTCGCGCACGAAGGCGCGACGCGCGCGGAAGAAGAGATGGGCGATCTGCTCTTCGCGATCGCGAACCTGGCGCGAAAGCTGGGCATCGAGCCGGAGTCCGCGCTCCGGCGCGCGAACGAGAAGTTCACGACGCGCTTTCAGGCGCTCGAGGACCACGCGCACGATCGAGGACGAACGCTCGAGGGGATGACCCTGGAAGAGATGGAGGCAGTGTGGCAGGACGTGAAGACCGGCCGACGGCCGGATCACGAAGATCGCTGAGGCCACGCAGATAGCACGAAGCGCTCGCTCGTAGCGCGCAACTTCAGTTGCGCGGTCCCGGCCAGCGCGCCGAAAAGGCTTCCCTCCTTCCACTCCACGTCCAGATCACCACCTGCCGTCCGTCGGTATCGGCAATGACCTCGCCGTCCTCGTCGGTCCTGAACACGCGCGCGCCGGCGGCGCGGAAGCGCTCGACGGCCGCCGGCGATGGATGGCCGAACGGGTTGCGCCGGCCTGCGCTGAAGATCACCGCCATCGGGTGCGTCGCCTCGATCAACGCGGCGGAGCTGCTGCCGGCGCTCCCGTGGTGCGGCGCCTTCACGATCGTCAGCCGGCCGGGCTCGAAGCGCCTCATCACCTCCGCCTCGACCGCCTGCGTGATATCGCCCGGCAGCAGGAACGAGATGTTCCCCGTACGCGCTTCGAGCACGATCGAGTCGTCGTTGCGCACCTTCTGACGCTCCCAGTCGGGAGCGGCAGGATGAAGCACTCGAATGGCGAACGCTCCGAAGTCCGCCGCGTCACCCGTTCTGACTTCCTTCCATCCGACGCCGCGCCTCGACGCGAGCGCCCGAAGCTGCTGCATCGGCAGATGACGAGGGACCGGAATGCCTTCCCAGACGATGCGGGGTGACAGGGCGTCGATCAGGGATCCCGCACCACCGATGTGATCGGGATCCCCGTGCGTCAGGACGAGGGTATCGAGGTGGGACGCGCCCAGCGCCCAGATCGCCGGCAATGTGACGCGGCGTCCGATATCGAACGTCGACCCGGGCGCGCCTCCGGCATCGACGACCAGCGGCGGCCCGCCGGGCGGCAGGATCACGGTCGCGTCGCCCTGACCGACGTCGAGGAAGGCCACGCGCGACCACCCTGACGGGGGCGCCGGCACGCGCGCCGCGCGAATCACGGGCGGACTGATGCCAATCGAGAGCGCCGCAAGGAGGATGACCGCGATCGCGACGTAGCGGACGAGCGAACTGCGCCACCAGACGAGCAGCGCCACCCAGCCTCCGTACCACACGAGGGTCGCGGGGACCGCAGGCGGCGGGACATCGACCACCAGCCAGGGGCACACGTCGACGAGCGACGCGGACCGGAGCAATGCGGTCGTCCCCGCATGCGCGGCCAAGCCGCACCCGCGGGCGGCAATCGGCACGAACGCGTGCACCAGAACCGCCGCCATCCCCGCGATCTGAATGGCCGCCATCAACGGGATCGCGACGAAGTTGAGGAGGAGCCCGGCAAAGCTGACGCGGCCGAACAACCGCGCGCCGATGGGCGCGAGCGCAATCTCCGCACACAGCGTTGCCGCCGCGAGCGCACGTGCCGCGTGAAGAGCGCCGGCAACGAGGCGATCGCGCCTGCTCGCGTGCCGCTCGGGCGGTGGCGAAGGCGCGACGCGCTCGATGGCGACAACGATGCCGAGCGTCGCACCAAAGGACAGCAGGAAGCCCGCGTCCAGGATCGAGAGCGGGTCGGCGATGGCCGCGACCGATGCTGCAACGGCGAGCGCGTTGAGCGCGCCGGCGCGGGGCGCGCTGCGATGATCGAGGGCGCGGGCCGTCAGATACAGGATGCCCGCGAGCGTCGCTCGCAGCACGGACGAAGCGAGCCCCGCCGCATATCCATAGAAGAGGACAACGACCAGGGCGCCCGCCGCCGCCGCGCGGCGCGGCAGCCGCACCGCCCGTCCCGCCGCCACCACCATGATCGTCAACACCGCGATGTTGCCGCCCGAGATCGCGATGACGTGGTAGGTGCCCGCGGCCTGCAGCCGCCGCTCGTCGTTCGGATCGAGACCCGTGCGGTCACCGATCAGGATTGCGGTCACGACGCCGGCCGACGAAAGACTCCAGCGTCCGACGGCGTCTCGCACCGTTCGGCGAACGGCGGCGCGAAACGCCGCGGCCGCCTCGTCGAGTGGCGGCCCTGGGGTGACATTTCTGACAAGCGCTGCGCTCTTGACCGTGGCAAATAGTGCAATCCCCTGGCGGGCCAGCCGGGCGCGATCGGACGGCACCCCGACGTTCCTGTAGTCGAGCGGCTCGCGCAGCGACGCATCGAACGTCGCGGTCCTGCCCTGTCGCCATCCATCCGCGCGCGAGGCGGCCATCGACCCGGCAACGGACGTCCGGATCCCGCCCGCGACCGTCAGCACACGATCGCGCATCTCGACGCGTACGACATCCAGCGGCACCGAGACGTTGAACGGCGTGACCGCGGCATCCTCGCGAAACCTGCCGGTGATGCGGACCGGATCGGACGCGTTCGAACGCCCAAACCATTCGAGCACCGACGGATGAAGCGCGTCGGTCAGGGCGCGGGACGAGAGCGTCGCGCCGATCGCAACGAATCCGCACGCGCACGCGGCCGTGAACGCCTGCGGCCGGCCGCGGCGCAGACACCACGCGGCGCTCGCCCATGCGGCTACAACGAGAGCGAAACCGGCGCCCGGAGGGAAGGGGCCGATGCTGCCGGCGATCACGCCGGCGAGCAGCGGGATCGCGGCCAGGACGGCCGGCGCGGACATGCAAGATGGGGGTGCGGCGTGCGGCGGGCGGGCTTGCCCGCCACCGGCTTGTCCACCGAAGCGCGCCGCGCGAAGGTGGAAGCGCGCAGCGCGAAGGTGGAAGCGCGAGGCGCGGAGGCGGGGAGTTCAGACGCCGATCGAGTTCAAGTAGGCGCGATTGCGGGCGGCGCTTTCGGCGGGCGCCCCCATCGAGGGCAGGACGTCCTGTTCGACGACGAGCCAGCCGTCGTAGCCGGTGGAGCGAAGCCGCGACAGGACGGCGGGAAAGTCGACGCTCCCCTTCCCCAGCTCGCAGAACACGCCGTGCCCGACGGACTGCTGGTAATCCAACGACTCGCGCGCCGATTGTGCCTTCACCGCGGGATCGCAGTCCTTCAGGTGCACGTGCCACACGCGGTCGCGCCACCGCTCGAGCGTCTTCACCGGGTCGCCGCCGCCGAAGGCGCAGTGACCCGTATCGAGGCACAGGCCGAGGAGCGACGGATCCGTGCGCGACATCAGCTCGTCGATCTCGTGTGGTGTCTCGACGAACGTCGCGCAGTGATGGTGAAACACCGTCCGGAGGCCGGTCGCCTCTTTGACGGCCTTCGCGATGCGGTTCGCGCCGCGCGCAACCGTGTCCCAGCTCGTGTCGTCCAGGCCGTCCTCGGGGCGGACGCGACCCGCGATCCGCGTCCGTTCAGGGTCGCGCGCGGTCGCATCCGAGAGGACGACGAACGGCGCGGAGCCCGCGGACGCCAGCAGGCCGCCGACACGGACCGCCTCCTCGACGCCGGGCTGGTGATCGTCTTCGACCGTGAGACGCACCGGCACGAATGCGCCGACGAGCGACAGGCCGCGGTCCCCGAGCTCGGCGCGAAGCGCATCGGGCTCGGTGGGCATGAACCCCCACTGTCCGAGCTCGGTCCCGATGTAGCCCGTCGACGCCATTTCGTCGAGCACCTGCGCGAACGGTGGCCGCGAGCCGGCCCAGTTGAATTCGAGCGCGCCCCAGGAGCAAGGGGCGTTGGCGACGCGAAGAGCAGGCCTCGGACTGCGGGATGCGGGGTCCGGGGTTCGGGGTTCCGACTGGATCATGTGGTGTTGGGAATTTTGGAGTGATTGACGAGCGTCAGCCGATCGTGACGCGCTGACGCTTGGCCTCTTCGTACTCCTCGCGCGCGCGCTGGACGTCCGCGAGCGTCGAGACTTCCGCCACCGGCACGTCCCACCACGATTCGTAGCCGGGCACGCGCTTCTCGCGATCGACGGGAATCACAATCGCGCTGACGCCGTCGCGTCCGTGCGCCTCCTCGAGCGCCCGCTCGATCTCCTCGCGCGTCGTTGCGCGAACCGCATGTGCCCCCATCGACGCGGCATTGGCTGCGTAATCCACTTCGACGCAGCGGCCGTCCAGCTCTCCTGACGCTCCACGCTGGCGATATCGCGTGCCGAACCCGCCGCAGCCCACCGACGCGGAGAGCCCGCCGATGCTCGCGAAGCCGGAGTTGTCGAGCACGAGGATGGTGAGCTTGACGCCCTCTTGTACTGCCGTTGCGATTTCCTGCGCCATCATCAGGTACGACCCGTCGCCGACCATCACGTAGACGTCGCGATCGGGCTTCGCCAGCTTCACGCCGAGGCCGCCGGCGATTTCGTACCCCATGCAGGAATAGCCGTACTCCAGGTGATAGCCGCCCGGCGTCCGCGTCCGCCACAGCTTGTGGAGATCGCCGGGCAGGCTGCCCGCGGCGCACAAGACCGTATCGGTCGGACCGGTGAAGCGGTTGAGAATCCCGATGACCTCGCCCTGGCCGATCACCGGACCGGGCTGAGGACTGTAGATGCGATCGACCTCCCGCTCCCATTCGACCTTCTCCGAGGCAATCGTCGTCGCATACGAGTCCGCAACGTGCCAGCCGGCCAGCGCCGCGCCAAGCTCTTCGATGGCTGCGCGCGCGTCGCCGACGAGCGGGAGCGCCTGCAGCTTGAACGCGTCGAGCTCCGTGA
>JBKPTE010000154.1:0-27475 GCA_046735335.1 Acidobacteriota bacterium
GCTCAATCCAGCGCCGCGGCGCTGAGTTTCACGGCCGGCGGCTCGCCACCAAGACTCCAGGCATACGAAGATCACGAAGGTTGGAAATGTAAACACCTGAAAATACTTCGTGCGTCTTCGTGACCGTCGAGGTCTCCGTGACGAGCCGTTGGCCGTGATCGCGTGTACGTCGTCGTTCGATTCTGATCAGGAGGAAGCCATGACGCGTCGACTCTCGTTGGCCCTGGCCCTCGTGGTGATGCTCGCGCCGAGCGCGCTGGCGCAGCTCGCGTCACAGACAGCGCTCGTCGGCACGGTGACGGATACGGCAGGTCTGGTCGTTCCCGGCGCGCAGGTGGTCGCCGTCAATACCGGCACGCAGGATACCTACGAGGCGACGACGAACACGGAAGGGTATTACGACATTCAGTTCGTGCGCGCCGGCAAGTACGACATCACGATCACGATGTCCGGCTTCCAGACCTTCAAGGCCAGCGGGGTTGAGGTGGCGAGCAATCAGGTGGTCAGGACGAATGCGGTCATGCGGGTTGGCGGCTTTGCCGAATCGGTGAACGTGCAGGCGGCCGCGAAGGTCCTCGATACGGATCGCGCCACGATTTCCGAAACGATAGGCGCGAGACAGGTCGTGAATCTCCCGCTGAACGGCCGCAATGTCTGGAACCTGGCGAGCACCACGCCCGGCGTCCTGGCAGGTCTGAACAGCGACATCGGCCTGAGCTTCCGCGGCGCGGGCCAGCGCGAGATTCAGAACAGCCTTTCGCTCGACGGCATCAATTCCTCGTCGAACCTGCTTGCCGCGACCAGCATGCGGCCGATCGCCGAGGCGGTCGAAGAGATCCAGGTCCAGACGGGAAGCACGTCCGCCGAGTACGGCTCCTACCTCGGCGTCCACATCAACGTCGTCACCAAGAGCGGCACCAACAACCCGCACGGATCGATCTTCCAGTTCTACCAGGGCGATCAGCTGGACGCGCGCGGGTACTTCGAGGATCGATCGAAGCCGAAGAATCCGCGTCGGCGGAACCAGTTCGGCGCGCAGATGGACGGTCCGGTGATGATCCCGAAGCTGTACGACGGCCACAACCAGACGTTCTTCATGGCCGCGTATGAGGGCGTCCGGGGGGAGGCGTTGACCCCCGGATTCGCGTCCGTCCCGACGGCGCTGATGCGCCAGGGCAACTTCTCGGAGATCGCGACGCCGATCAAGAATCCGCTTGCGCCCGGGACGACGTTCGCGGGCAACGTCATTCCTGCGGGCCTGATTTCCCCCATCGCCAGACAGCTCCTTCAGTACTATCCGGAGCCGAACAAGCCGGGAACCGCGTCGAACTTCCAGGGAAACAGCTCGAGCAAGGACAACATCGATCAGGTGCTGGCGCGCGTCGATCAGAATCTCGGAAACAAGGTGCGCCTGTACTACCGTTACAACTGGTACGACAGCTACAACACGAACGTCGGCCTGATTCCCGTCACCGGCATCACGCAGCCGCGCGTCAACAAGAACTCGCTCGTTACGTACACGCACACGCTCAGGTCCAACCTGCTCAACGACGCGCGCGTCGGATACCATCGCATCGACTTCGATACGCTCAACTATTTCTTCGTCAACAGCGTTCCGGACGCCGGCGTGTCGCTCGGCATTCCGGGATTCGACGGCGACGTCAAGTACAACAACCCGGGCATCCCGAGCGTGAACGTCTCGAACTTCGGCGGCATCGGCGCGGGCGGCACGAACTGGAACCAGTTCGACACGACGTTCCAGGCCTCGGACGTGCTCGCGTGGACGCACGGTTCGCACAATCTGAGGACCGGCTTCGATCTCCGGCGGCTCACGACGGGACGCCGCGCGGCAAACGATCCGCGCGGGCGATTCGATTTCACGGGCGACATCACGGGCTACTCGGTCGCGGACTTCATGCTCGGGCTGCCGCGCACGGTGATCACGCCGACGGATCAGCTCCTCGGCCACGTCGGCGGCTGGCGGAACGGCTTCTTCGTGAACGACGTCTGGCAGGCCGCGCGGAACCTGACGCTCAGCCTCGGCGTGCGGTACGAGCTGAACACGCCCGTCCAGACGTACGAGGGCTACGCGTCGATGCTGGCCGAAGACTTCGAAACGATCATTCCCAGCAGCTTCCCGGCGAAGGGATTCAAGTTCCAGGACCCCAATCACAAGGACATCGCCCCGCGGCTCGGGGCCACGTACCGGCTGAGCGACAAGACAGTGCTCCGCGCAGGATTCGGGATCTACTACAACCCGAACCAGATGAACTCGTTCACGTTCCTGACGAACAATCCGCCGCTCGCGGCGGTCTCGACGTTCACGTCGAGCGCTTCGAACCCGACCCTCTCGTTCGACCATCCGCTTGGTGTAGCCGGACCCGCCGTTGCGCCCGACATGATCTCGCCCACGCGCCATCTGCCGAACGCGCGCAAGGATCAATGGAGCTTCGACGTGCAGCGCGAGTTGTGGAGCGGGACGGCGCTCGATCTGCAGTACGTCGGCTCGAATACCAGCCACCTCGATCGGAGTTTCTTCAACAACACGCCGCAGCCGGGGCCGGGCGACGTGGACCCGCGACGGCCGAGCCAGAAGTTCCGGAGCCGCCGCATCATTCAGAACGACTTGATCGCCGACTACGATGCGGTCAGCGTCATTTTGCGGAAGCGCATGAGCCACGGCCTTCAGGCGGACGCGCACTACACCTGGTCGCGGACGCGCGACATGTCCACGCACTCGAACGGCGGCGGCCAGACGATGGACAATTACGATATCTGGAGGGACTACGGTCCGGCGAACTGGGACGTGCCGCATCGGTTCGTGGCGAGCTACCTGTACGACGTGCCGTTCCTGAAGAACTCGTCGCAGCCGGTGTTGAAATATCTGGTGGCCGGCTGGCAGGTCGGCGGCGTGACGACGGTGCAGAGCGGGACGCCCGTCAACGTCACCATCAGCAGCGACCGTGCGAACATCGGCATCACCGGGCAGCAGCGGCCGGACCTGATTGGATCCGGTCCGAGCCTGAACTGCCAGCCGAACACGACCACGCGAGAGCTGATCAACTGCTACGACGCGTCCGCCTTCGCGCTGCCGGCGCAGTATACGTTTGGCAACGCACCGCGCAACCTGCTGCGCGGCCCGAAGTTCGTCAGCACGGATCTATCGATGATGAAGAACATCCCGATCGCGCGCACCGTGCAGTTCCAGATCCGCGCGGAGATCTTCAACGCGTTCAACAACGTGAACTTCGGCAACCCCGCCTCGACGTTCGGGGCCTCGTCATTCGGCCGCATCAGCTCCGCCGGCTCGATGCGCCAGATGCAGATCGGCGGGAAACTGTTCTTTTGAACGTGGCTTCCGCCTTCAGGCGGAAGATCGATATCTCAAACTCGTAGCATCCGCCTTTAGGCGGAAGATCAGCGGAGGACCCTGGCGTGCACAGATCAACGGGATGGTTGGTGGCGGTAACAGCGGCGGCGAGCATTGGCGTAGCCGCCGTCGCGGGCGATCGGCAGACGCGGACGGAATGGCGACACTATCTCGGCGGATCCGATTCGGCGGGCTACTCATCGCTGAAGCAGATCAACCGGTCGAACGTACAGGACCTCGAGGTCGCCTGGACGTACTCCGCAGGCCCCAACCCGCGGCTTCGGTTCAACCCGATCGTCGTCGACGGCGTCATGTACGCCCTTGGCAACAACGGAGCGATCGTCGCCGTTGACGCGCTGACCGGCAAGGAGCTCTGGAAGCACGAGCAGGATCCCATCTTCCAGCGCGATGTCACCAACCGCGGCATCAACTACTGGGAGAGCAAGGATCGCTCGGACCGCCGCCTGCTCTTCGCGACGGGCGCGTACCTGCAGGCCATCGACGCACGCACGGGCAAGCTGATTACTTCATTCGGGAGCGGCGGGCGCGTCGATCTCCGTGAGGGGCTCGGACGCGAGCCGAAGTCGATCATTGAGTTCGGCTTCGGCTCCCTCGGATGGAATTCGCCGGGTCGAGTGTTCGAGAACCTCCTCATCGTCGGCTCGAGGACGGGTGAGGCGTACGGATCGCCGCCAGGCGACATCCGTGCGTTCGACGTCGTCACGGGAAGGGTCGCGTGGACGTTTCACACGATCCCGCATCCAGGCGAGTTCGGGTACGACACCTGGCCGAAGGACGCCTACACCTATGTCGGCGGCGTGAATGTCTGGGGCGACATGAGCGTCGACGAGCAGCGCGGCATCATCTACGCGCCCACCGGATCGCCAACCTACGATTTCTACGCCGCGGATCGGATCGGGGCAAACCTGTTCGGGGACTGCCTGCTCGCGCTCGATGCGCGCACGGGCAAGCGGCTGTGGCACTACCAGGTCGTCCACCACGATCTGTGGGACTACGACAACACCGCGCCGCCGCAGTTGATCACCGTTCAGCACGGCGGCCGCAAGGTCGACGCGGTCGCGATGGCGGGGAAGACGGGCTTTCTGTACGTTTTCGATCGCGTCACCGGCGAGCCGCTGTGGCCGATCGAGGAGCGTCCCGTGCCGCAGACGGACGTCCCGGGCGAGCACTCGTGGCCCACGCAGCCGTTCCCCACCGTCGTGCCTGCATTCGCGCGGCAGAAGTTCACCGTCGAGAACATGAGCCCGTATCTGGACGACCCTGCAGAGCGCGAGAAGTGGACCGAGATGGTTCGAACATCGGTGAACAAGGGCCTCTTCACGCCGCCCGCGATGGCGAACACGATGCAGATTCCCGGCAACGCGGGCGGCGCCAACTGGGGCAATACCGCATCGGATCCATCGAACGGAATCGTGTACGTCCTGAGCAAGGACGAGCCGACGATGCTGAAGCTGGAGGCACAGGCGCCCTTGCGCGAGCGGATGCTGAACGCGCCGCCCGATCAGCTCGGGCGCGCGATCTACAAGCAGCGCTGCGTCGCATGCCACGGCGAGGAGCTGCGCGGCGCTCCGCCCGCGATTCCCGCGTTGATCGACGTCACGAAGCGGATCGATGCGACCGCGATCAAGCGAACCGTGCTCGCGGGGCAGGGACGGATGCCGTCCTTCCAGCTCGGGGATCGCGAGCTGACCGGGCTCATTGCATACCTCACGGATCCGGCTGCCGCGGATGCGGTTGCTGCGAAGACACCCGTGCCGGCGCCGGGCCCGCCGGAAGAAAAGCCGAGCGGCCCGACGCGGTACTGGAGCGGCTATGGCTACATGACGCCGAAGGTCGGGGCCTCTCCGGTCGCGCCGCCGTGGTCGACCATCACCGCGTACGACCTGAACAAGGGCACGATCAAGTGGCAGGTGCCGCTTGGGGAGGTGCCGGAGCTGGCGGCCAGAGGGATTCACAACACGGGCTCGGGCGAGCCGAAGGGCGCGGTCGTCACCGCGGGCGGGTTGATCTTCAGCGGCACGCCCGACTTCACGTTCCGTGCGTTCGATACGGACACGGGCAAAGAAGTCTGGGAGAAGAAGCTGCCGGTGAATCCGATGGGTCCGGCCGCGACCTTCGAGATCAACGGACGCCAGTTCATCGTCATCGCGGCGTCCGCTCCGAGGAGGACGCGTGAGGCCTCCGAGGACGCTGTGAACTCCGGCGCGGCGGCGGCGCCGCAAACCGGTGCGGACAAGAACGAGGAGCAGGCGGCCTATGTCGCCTTCGCGCTGCGGTCCCGATCGAAGACGACGACCGGGTCGGAGCGTCAGCGATGAGCAAGCCGAAGGTGTTCGTGACGCGGTTGATTCCGGAAGCGGGCCTGAAGAGAGTGCGTGCTGCGTGCGACGCAGACGTCTGGGCGGAGTCGATGCCGCCTCCGCCGGACGTCCTCTTGAAGCGGCTCGCCGGCTGCGACGGCGTGCTGTCGCTGCTGACCGATCGGTTCGACGCCGCCGTCATCGACGCCCTGCCGCAGCTCCGGGTGATTTCCAATTACGCAGTCGGCTTCAACAACATCGATGTTGCAGCCGCGACCGAGCGCGGGATCGCCGTCGGCAACACGCCGGGCGTCCTCACCGAGGCCACGGCGGACATGGCGTTCTGCCTGCTGATTGCTGCCGCGCGGCGCGTCGTCGAAGGGCACAGGTATACGCTTTCCGGCGAGTGGAAAACGTGGGAGCCGCTCGGCCACATCGGCCAGGATCTCGGCGGCAAGACGATCGGAATCTTCGGGATGGGACGCATCGGCTCCGTGCTCGCGCAGCGGTGCCGCGGCGGCTGGGGCATGAACGTCATCTACCACGACGCGCGGCGCAACGAGGAGGCGGAGCGCGGTCTCGGCGCGCGGCGCGTAGACTTCGAGACGCTGCTTCGCGAGAGCGACTTCCTCAGCGTCCACACGGATCTCAACGACAGCACGCGCGGCGTGTTCGATCTGGCGGCGTTCCGGAAGATGAAGCCGACGGCGGTCTTCGTCAACACCGCGCGCGGCCCCGTCGTCAAGCAGCGGGACCTCTACGAAGCGCTGCGCGACGGCGTGATCTTCGCCGCCGGTCTCGACGTCACCGACCCTGAGCCGCCGTCGCTCGACGATCCGCTGCTGTCGTTGCCGAACGTCATCATCGCGCCGCACATCGCGTCCGGGACGATCGCCGCCCGAAACGGCATGGCGGAGATCGCGGCCGACAACCTGCTGCTCGGCCTGGAAGGGAAGCCGCTCCGCTGCTGGGTCAACCCCGACGTGATCGCAAGAAGCCAGATCAGGAGCTAAGTCCCGCACGCCGCACCCGCAGCCCGATTGACACGTCACAGCCGAACTGGCATACTGTCCTATGACAGTTGGCGATGCTGTTCCAGATCAATTTCAAGTCAGGCAAAGCCGTCTACCTGCAGCTCGTCGATCAGGTGAAGGCGGCGGTTGCGTCCGGTGCGATGCGCGCGGGCGAGCCGCTGCCGGGCATTCGCCCGCTCGCGGAGGATCTGCGCGTCAACCGCAACACCGTCGCGAAGGCGTACGCGGAGCTCGAGGCGCAAGGCGTCATCGAGACAATCGCGGGCAAGGGCTGCTTCGTCCGTGAGAATCATTCGCCGTATCGGAAGGAGATCCGGCGGAAGCTGCTCGCGGACATGCTCGATGAGGCCGTCGTGCACGCGCATCACCTGCAGGTCGGAAAGGCGGATTTTCTTCGCATAGCGGAGGCTCGGTTCGACGCGCTGGAAGAGAAGCGGGCTCGCGCGGTGAGCTCTCGAGAGGCCATATGAGCGAACAGACGCCCGTCGTCGAGATCACGAATCTGGTTCGCCGGTACGGGCGAACCGATGCCGTCAACGGCCTGAACCTGACCGTGAGGCCTGGACGATGTTACGGGTTGTTCGGCCGGAACGGCGCCGGCAAGACGACCACGATCAAGTGCTTCCTGAATCTGATCAGGCCCGCCGGCGGGCGCGTTCGTGTGTTCGGCCTCGATCCCGCGCGCGACGAGGTTGCCGTCAAATCCCGACTTGCTTACGTGCCCGACCATGTCGCGTTCTATCCGTGGATGACGGTGCGCGGCGTGCTGGACTACTTCGCGGCGTTCCGCAGTCGCTGGAACGGGGAGACCGAACGCGTTCTGCTGCAGCGGTTCCGACTCGATGAACGGCAGAAGGCGATGCAGCTGTCGAAGGGTCAACGGACGCAGCTTGCGCTCGTCACGGCAATCTGCCCCGAGCCTGATCTCCTGATCCTCGACGAGCCGACCTCAGGCCTCGACCCGATCGTCCGCCGCGAGTTCATCGAGACGGTCATCGGGGCGTATCAGGAGGGCGATCCCGAGCACCGGACCGTGCTCGTGTCGACGCATCTCATCTCGGAGTTCGAGGGACTGATCGACGAGTTCACGATCGTCGATCAAGGCCGCGACGTGCTGACGCTGGGGGCGGATGCGGCGCGCGCGCGGTTCCAGAAGATCTACGTCCGTTTCCCGTCCGATCCCGGCCAGCTCGAGTTTCCCGGGGCTCGTGTCCTGCGGCGTCGCGACCGCGAGCTGGAAGTCGTGTGCGGCGGCGACGCCTCGGATCTGCTGGACGAGCTGCGTCATCGATCGCCGGAGGCGGTTCGAACGGAGGCGCTCACCCTGGAAGAGATCTTCGTCTCGACCGTCGGCTCGCAGCAGGCGGTCGCATGACGACGGTATTTCCACCGCCGCTCATCGCGAAAGAGCTCCGCGCGCTCGCGCCGTGGTGGCTTGCATCGGTCTTCGTGATTGGGGCGGACGCGTATGCGCGCTACTACCGTATCGTGCCTATCGGCCTTCTGACGTTCGTCATCGGGACGCTCGCACTGGGCGCACAGTCGGTCGGTCAGGAGTACTCGAATCGTACCCTCGACGCCCTGCTCGCCCAGCCGTACGATCGGCGTCGTGTCTTCGCCGCCAAGCTCTTTGTCCTCCTGCCGCTGGTGTTGGCGCTCGGTATCATCGCGTGGCTCTGCGTCACGGCTGAAGGCGTTCCGCCGCTGGCGCCGTCGAGAGCACTTGCGTTGTTCATGCTGCCGCCGCTGCTGGCGATCACCCTGGCCCCCTGGATGACGATGATGACGCAGAGCACGCTGGCAGGGGTCGTGTTCACGGCGGCCGTGCCGGGTGTCCTCTGGACGCTGCTCAACATCGCGGCGGTCGCGTTCGAGGCAGATTACGGCAGCGCCTGGATCCGCACCCTCTGGATTGGAGGCCTTCTCTCGCTCTGCGCCGCCGGCGCGGTGCTGGGCTGGCAGCGCTTTCTTCATCTCCAGGCAGTGGACGCGAGAGGCATCGAGGTCATGATGCCTCGAATCCGCCGCGCCTCCCGCGCGCGATGGCGACACCCGTTGTGGATGCTGCTGCAAAAGGAGCTTCGACTGCAGCAGCTGACGTTCGCGGTCGCCCTGATGTACGTCACGGCGTGGGCGGCGTTCGCGCTTGGCACGCGCGTGGCCGGGGGCTGGGATGCGGAAATCAGCGCTGTGCTGAACCTGCTCTATTTCACGATCCTTTCGATGCTGATTGGATCGCTCGCCAGCGCGCAGGAACGGCACTTCGGAACAGCGGATGCGCAGATGGTGCTCCCGGTCGGCGCATGGAAGCAGTGGGCCATCAAGTCCGGGACTGCGCTCGCACTCGCGCTGACGCTGGGCCTCGTCGTTCCGGTGGTTCTCGATCGACTCGCTCCTGCGTACGACACGGTGCGGCTATTTCACGGTGGACCATTGATCATGGCTTCCATCATCGCTGTGTTGACCGTATCGAGCCTTTACGTCTCTTCGCTCTGCCGCAGCGGCGTTGCCGCGATGGTGTTTTCGTTTCCGGCGCTCGTCGGGTCGCTCGTCATCGTGCAGACCGTCGGGGGGACCGCCGCGCTGGCCGCGAGGGCCCACGGCGTGCGGCCGCTCATCCATGGATCATTCATGCAACGAACGCTCAACGCCTTCGTCGTGTGCGGCATCGGCTTGCTCCTGTGGCTTGGTGGCCGCAATCAGCGATTCTCGGAAGGAGACGGCCCGCGGATCTGGCGTCAGTTGCTGCTCATCGCGGTGTACTTGAGCACTGGCGCCGTCGTGCTCGGCGTGCTGTCCGTTCTCTGATCTCCTGGTCCGCTGATCTCTTGGGAACCGTCGTCTATGGGCGAGCGGTCGCGCGGAACACTTCCGTCTCGTACACGAGCGTCACGAATCCGTCCGCGTCGGCATGGCGCGCGTGGAGCGCGCGTAACAGCTCGACGAGCCGTTCCGCATCGGGACCGCTCTTCGGCACATACGAGGCGCTTCGCGCTCGGCCGATGAGGCCGGCGAGATCGAGTCGCTGGTCGTTCGGGAACGCCAGACGCTCGGGCGGGAAGAACTGGCTGGTCCTGGCAACGCCATCCGGATCGAACGGCATGCGCTCCGCCGCGATTTCCCCGCCGACGTCGAGAATCGCCTGACGATATCCCGCGGTGAAGCCGTCCGTCTGGCTGCGCCGGTTCCACACGATGGCGAGCCGTCCGCCCGGCTTCAGGATTCGTGCGAACTCCGCAAGCGCATCCGGCGGGTGGAACCAGTGAAACGACTGGGCGCAGAGGACGAGATCGACGCTTGCCGGCGAGAGTCCGGTGGCCTCGGCGCGACCGCCCATCCACCTGACCTTCTCGTGCGGCGCGGCCGCCGCGCGCATGGCCTCACCGGGTTCGACCGCAATCACACGCACGCCGCGCTCACCGAGCAGCCGTGCGGAGATTCCCGTGCCTGCGCCTATGTCGGCCGCGACGAGCAGGCGAGGAGGCGCGAGGCCATCCAGGATCGCGTCGATGGCTGCAGGCGGATAGCCTGGACGGTACCGGACGTAGTCGGCGGCGCGGTCGTTGAAGCGCGTGACGCTGTCATCACTCAATGCTCGCGGGGCTCCAACAACCTCTCATTTCAGCCAGAGATCGATTGGCTTCGCTACCTTCGGCCGGAACGGCAGCGTCACCTTGCATCCCGTCCGCGCCGACTCGTAAGCCGCGTTCATCAGTTCCAGCACGGCACGTCCGTCCTCGCCCGTGCTGACCGGCTGCAGATTCTGGCGCACGCACCTCATGAAGTGCTGCAGCTCCTGCGGATAGCCCTGATTGAACGCCTCCTCGAAGATCGCGAACGTCCACCCCTGCGTCGAGCCGGCCTTTTCCATCGCGTAGCCGTAGCCCTGCTCGCTGTACGTCAGAGCGGAGTTGCCCATGAAGAGATCCGCGTAGATGATGCCGCCGGTGCCCGCCACTTCGACGCGGTCCTCCATGCCGCCCGGCTTCGCCCAACTGTTCTCCGCGACGCCGATGACGTTCCCGTCGAATTCGACGATCGCGACGGAGTTCTCCTCGCAGCGGGTTCGATCCTGATGCCGCAGCCCCGTCTGCATGTGCGCGTACACGCTGACCGCCGGCCGTCGGCCGAGCATCCAGCGGAACCAGGCGAAGCCGTGGCATCCCATGTCCATCAGGGCGCCGCCGCCGGACTGCTCGAGATCGTAGAACCAGCCGCTGTGCGGCCCCGAGTGCTTCTCGCAGTGCCGCATGTGGTAGATCGTTCCGACGGCGCCCTCCCCGATCAGCGCGCGCACGCGTTCGTACTTCGGCGCGAAGAACAGCTCCTCCGCGTACATCAGCTTCACCTGTCGTGACGCGCACGCGGCGATCATCCGATCCGCCTCGTCCAGATTCATGCAGAGCGGCTTCTCGATGATGACGTGCTTGCCCGCGTTCGCCGCGGCCAGCGTCACGCGCTCGTGCAGGTGGTTGGGCAGGCAGACGTCGACGACTTCGCAGTCGGACTCCTGAATCGCCCGTTCCACGTCGGAGAACCATCGAGAGACGCCGTATCGCTCGGCGAACGCGCGGGCGTGTTCCGCGGTGCGCGAATAGACGGCGACGATCTCCGCGTCGGGCACGAACCGGTGGTACGACTCGGCATGAATGTCCGCAATGAAGCCGGAGCCCAGAAGGGCAACGCGTGTTCTGCTCACGACTGAATCACTCCCCGGCGGACGCGAAGAGCACGCAGACCGGTGCTCCGACGTTGGACAGCGGACCCACGGGTGACAGCGCGCCCGTCGACTGATCGATGCTGAACACCGCGAGCGTGTTGGAGCGCTGGTTCGCCGCGATGAGCCACTTGCCCGTGGGATCGAGGGCAAAGTTCCGCGGCGTCTGGCCGCGTGTCGATTCGTGCTCGACGAGCGTCAACGCGCCGTTCGCGCCGACGCTGAACACCGCGATGCTGTCGTCCCCGCGATTGGAGCCGTAGACGAAGCGGCCGTTCGGGTGCACGGCAATCTCGGCCGTCGAGCCCTTCGTGACGCCTGCCGGGCGCGTCGACACGCTGCGCAGCGGCGTGAGCGTGCCCGCCTTCTGGTCCCACGCCAGGGTATCGATCGTCGCACCCTGCTCGGTGATCGTGAACAGCCAACGCCCTCTCGGATCGAACGCGTAATGGCGCGCACCGGACCCTGGTGCCAAGGGGGCGGACCCATGGGGCGTCAGCGTGCCCTTCGCCGCATCGAACGCCCACACGAGCATGCGGCTCAGGCCCTTGTCCGCCGCAATCATGTACTTGTTGGTCGCATCGAACCCGACCGAATGTCCGAGACGCACGATCTTTCCTGAGGGGTTTGGCTCCGTCGCCTCTCCGGCAACCACCGTGGACACGGGCTGGAGACGCCCGTCCGTGCCCACGGGAAAGAGCGCGAAGTTGCCGCCGCTGTAGTTTGCGACCGCAAGATATCGCCCGGTCCGATCGAGCGCCAGATGACAAGGGCCCGCGCCTTTCGTTGGTTGCGTGTTGAGGTCCGTGAGCGTGCCCGTCGCCGGATCGGCCGCGAATGCGGTGACGCTCCCACTCGCCTCGCCGCCGAACGTCTGCAGCTCGTTGACGGCATAGACGAACCGGCCGTTTGCGCTGGCCGTGAGAAAGCTGGGGCTCGGTGTCTCGGCAACGAGGCCAGCGGGCGTCAGCGCGCCGGTCTTGTCGTCGAACCGGAACGCGTAAATACCCTTGCTCGTCTCCCCCGTATAGGTCCCGATGTAGACGAGGCGGCCTGTGCCGGTTGCCGATTGCGAGCCAACCCCCGCCGCGAATGCGCACGAAAAGAAAAGGATGCCTGCGATAGTCGTCTTCACTCTCCAACCTCCAACAACCAACCTCCCACCTTCGCGCTGCGCGCTACGGTGGGCAAGCCACCCTTCAACCTCCGATGCATAGTAGTCTGCTTCGACCGTGGCGCCCACATCCTTTCCCGACTGGCTCGAGCCGATGGCGGCGACGCTCACGCAGGAGCGGTTCACCGGAGCCGAGTGGACGTTCGAGCGCAAGTTCGACGGCATCCGGCTCCTGGCCTTCAAGAATGCCGCTGACGTGCGTCTGCTCTCCCGAAACCGTCTGCCGCAGCACCTCCCCGTGATCGCCGACGCGCTGTCGGAGCTTCCACACACCCAGATCGTCCTCGACGGCGAGGTCACGTGGGGCGGGACGACGTATCACGTGTTCGACATCCTCTGGCTCGATGGCCGCCTCCTCACACGGCTCCCGATCGAAGAGCGGCGCGCGCTGCTCCATTCTCTGCCGCTCCGGCCGCCGCTACGGCGCGTCACGCTGCTGAAGGACGAAGCACCGTGGGACCGCGCGCGCCGTGGAGGGTGGGAGGGCGTGATTGCGAAGCGGTGCGGGTCACCGTACGAGCACCGCCGCTCTCGGCACTGGCTGAAAATGAAATGCGAAGCCACGCAGGAGCTCGTCGTCGGCGGCTTTACGGATCCCCAGGGAGCACGCGTCGGACTTGGCGCGCTGCTCGTCGGCTACTTCGAAGGGGATGACTTCGTGTTTGCCGGCAAGATTGGAACGGGCTTCGATACGAAGATGCTCCGCGAACTGCGCGCGCGGCTCGACGCGATCGAGCTGCCCGCATCGCCGTTCACGAAGGCGGTCGGCCTTCCGCGTCTGCGGGCACACTGGGTGCGTCCGGAGATCGTCGTCCAGGTCGCGTTCATCGAGTGGACGGTGCACGGCAAGCTCCGGCATCCGCGCCTGATCGCAATTCGGACGGACAAGACGGCACGCGAAGTCGTGCGGGAGACGCCGTGATCACTCACCCCGATAAGGTGTTGTTTCCGGCGCAGGATGGCTTCCCCGCGCTCACGAAAGGGGAGCTCGCTGCCTATTACGAGGCCATCGCCCCGGTGATGCTGCCTCACGTTCGCGGCCGTCCGATCACGATGGAGCGGTATCCGGCGGGAATCGGCAGCAAGGGCTTCTTCCAGAAGGACGTGTCCAGGGGATTTCCCGCGTGGCTCGAGCGGGTGGAGGTGCCGAAGAAAGACGGCACCGTCCACCATCCGCTCGTGGACGACGCGAAATCGTTGCTCTGGGCGGCCAACCAGAATTGCATCACGATGCACGTGTGGACCTCGCGCGTGCCAGATCTGCTTCAGCCGGATATCTGCGTCTTCGATCTCGATCCGCTTCGTGACGAGCCGCGCGTCCTGCGCGATGCGGCGTTGCGGCTTCGCGACGTGCTGGCCGAGCTGGGGCTCGTGAGCTGGGTGAAGACCACGGGATCGAAAGGCTTTCACATTGCCGTTCCGCTCGACGCGAAGGCCGAGTTCCCAAAGGTCGCAGGATTCGCGCATGCCGTGGGCACGGTGCTCGTGTCGCGCGATCCTGATCACCTGACGCAGGAGTTCAGCAAGGCGGACCGCGGCGGACGGATTCTCGTCGACACCGGGCGAAACGGCTACGGCGCGACATTTGCGGCGCCATACACCGTCCGTGCGAAGCCGGGCGCTCCCGTGTCCGCTCCCTGCACGTGGGAAGAGATCGAGCGTGGAGAGGTGACGCCGCAAAGCTTCACGCTGCGGAACATGGCCGAGCGCATCGAGACGGCCGGCGATCTCTGGTCGGACATGCGGAAGCGCCGGCGCTCGCTACGGGCGGCGACCGAACGTCTTCGGAAGATGAGGCAATAGCGTGAACGCACTCGATGCGTTTCTCAGAGCGGCATCCGTGCCGCGCGATACGGGCCACACGTCCGGTACCCTCGACGCGGCGGAGGCAATTCTCGCGGCGAACCCGGAGCTTCCGGCAACGAGCATTCATGCGGCGGCGGCGCTCGCCGAGGACGGCCTCGTCCGCCGATTCATTTCCCAGGACGCCGTGAGCGCGATCGCGCATGGTGGTCCGTACGACTGGGATCCGCTCACGTACTTGTGCTTTTCGCGTTATCTGCGGCTGGAGCGGTCGCGTTCCGACCGTTTCGTGCGCACGGCGAGGCTTCTGCTCGACGCCGGAGCGTCCGCGAACACCGGATGGTTCGAGAACGATCACCAACCGAAGCCGGAGTGGGAAAGCGCAATCTACGGGGCGGCGGGGATCGCGCATCACGCCGCGCTGACGCGCCTGCTGATCGGCCACGGCGCGAATCCAAACGACGAGGAGACGCCGTATCATGCGCCGGAAACATACGACAACGCGGCCCTGAAAGTGCTCGTCGAAAGCGGACTGCTGGTCGACGACTCGTTGGGAACGATGCTGTTGAGGAAGGCTGACTGGCACGACCTCGACGGTATCGCCTACCTTCTGGAGAAGGGCGTGGATCCGAACCGCATGACGCGGTTCGGCTACACCGCGCTGCACCAGGCGCTTCGCCGCGACAACAGTCTCGCGATCGTCGAAGCCATGCTGGACCACGGAGCGGATCCCGCACTGCCGAGTCGAAAGGACGGGCTGTCCGGGATATCAATCGCTGCGCGGCGTGGACGCGCCGATGCGCTTGCGGCCTTCGCGCGGCGGGGGCACGCGGTGGACCTCGACGGCCTGGATGCGCTCCTCGCCGCCTGCGCCCGCGACGACGCGGCTGGGATTCGATCGCTGGCGAACGCCAGGCCGGAGGTGGTTCACGAACTGATCGCGCACGGTGGTACGCCGCTGGCGGAGTTCGCCGGCAACGGCAACACGGCCGGCGTGCACCGGCTGCTCGATCTTGGAGTCGACGTTGCGGCGCGCTACGAGACGGGTGACGGCTACTTCGGCGTCGCGCCCAGGAGCAATGCGCTGCACGTGGCCGCCTGGCGCGCGCGGCACGAGACGGCGGCCTTCCTGATCGAGCGCGGTGCGCCGGTGAATGCGCGCGATGCACGGGGCCGCACGCCGCTCGCGCTCGCGGTGCTTGCCTGTGTGGACTCGTACTGGATGGACCGCCGTTCGCCCGAGTCCGTTGCGGCGCTGCTGCGAGCAGGCGCCTCGACTGAAGGCGTCCGGTTTCCGTCAGGCTATGACGAGGTCGATGCGCTGCTGTCGTGATCTCACTCGGCGCCTATTCCCAGGTAGGTCCTCAGCTTCTCTTCATCGAACTTCGATTCAGCGCTTGGTTCGCTCGTGAGCATCGACGCGGCGATCCCGCACAGAAACCCTGCGGGCATCGACACGATCGCCGGATTGCGCAGCGGAAACAGCGCGTGTCCGTTGTGGAGGATGTCGACCCAGATGGTCGGGCTGATGACGATCAGAACGAGCGAGCTGACGGCGCCCGCGACGATGGACGCGACGGCACCCGCGGTGTTGAACCGGCGCCACACGATCGAGAGGAGCAGAGCGGGGAAATTGGCGCTCGCCGCCACGGCGAAGGCCAGGCCCACCATGAACGCGACGTTCTGCCCCTTGAACACGATGCCGAGCACGATCGCGGCGCTGCCGAACACGACCGTTGCGGCGCGCGCGATGCGGATCTGCTCGCGCTCCGTCGCGCGGCCCTTCCGCACGGCGTGCATGAAGATGTCGTGCGAGAGCGTGCTCGCGCCGGCGAGCGTCAAGCCCGCGACGACCGCCAGAATCGTCGCAAACGCCACCGCGGCGATGAAGCCGAGAAACGGCGTCCCGCCAAGAAGCTCGGCGATGAGCGGCGCCGCCATGTTGCCGCCCGGATCGACCCGGCGAATCAATTCGCGCCCCACCAGGGCCGATGCGCCGAACCCGACGATCGGGATGATCAGGTAGAAGTAGCCGATGAATCCGGTCGCGTAGAGGACCGACGCGCGTGCGGCGCGCGCGTCCGGCACCGTGTAGAACCGCATCAGGATGTGTGGCAGCCCGAGCAGGCCGAACATCAGCGCGAGTCCGAGCGAGACCGCATCGACGGGATCGGCCACGAGTCCTCCTGGTTCGAGCGCCGCCTGCCCGTACCGCGAGGCGACGGCCGTGTAGAGCGATCCGGGCGAGAAATCGAATCGCGAGAGGACGAGCAGCGTCAGCAGCGTCACGCCGAACAGCAGAAGGATGGCCTTGATGATCTGCACCCACGTCGTGGCGATCATCCCGCCGAACAGGACGTATGCGAGCATCACGATTCCGACGACCAGGACTGCCCATTCGTAGCGCAATCCGAACATCAGCGTGATGAGGTTGCCGGCGCCCACCATCTGCGCGAGCACGTAGAAGAGCAGGGTGAGGATGCCGCCGAAGGCCGACGCGATCCGCACCGGCACCTGCCGCATTCGGAATGCGACGACGTCGGCGAACGTGAACTGGCCGAGGTTCCTCAGCGGCTCCGCGATGAGAAACATGAGCGCAGGCCAGCCGACGAGCCATCCCGTGGCGTAGATCATGCCGTCGTAGCCGCGCAGCGACACGAGCCCGGTGATTCCCAGGAACGATGCGGCGCTCATGTAATCGCCCGCGAGCGCGAGGCCGTTCTGGAGCGGGCTGATGGATCGCCCGGCGGCGTAGAACTCGCGCGTCGACCGCGTGTGCCGCGCGGCCCAGTACGTCACCGCCAGCGTGACGAGGACGATCCCGACGAAGAAGAGGATGCCGGAGAGCGTCGGCGTGCCGAGCGCGGTCTGCATGACGCTACTCGCGACGCTGCGAGCCGCGAAGGCGCGCGGCCTCGGCGTCGTAATCGCGGTTGGCCCAGATCACGTACGCGGCGGTGAGCACCCACGCGCCGACGATGACCGCCGCGCCGACGGGGATGCCGAGCGTGGTCGCCGCGCCGATTCTCCGCGACAGGAGGCCCCGGTCGAAGGCGATCAGCAGGACGTATCCGTAATAGAGAACGAAGAGCACCGTCGTCAACAGCAGCGACACGCGCCAGCGCCGCCGCACGAGGCGGCGGAACTCGGGCGACGTCAGGAGGTCGTGCGTCGAAGTGGGGGCAGGCTGCGGCACGGTCGGGTCCGCGCATTGTAGCTCAGGGCTTGCGGCGTGCGGCGTGGGGGTGCGGGTACGGTGTGCGGGGTCATATACTCGCATCACAGGATGCGTCACGCAGCTGCGGTGATCCTCGGCGCATTGATGCTGCAGCAGGCCGCACCCGCGCCCCCCAGCCGTTCGCCGGTTGCCGAGCGCGTGATGACGCTGACGCGCGCCTCCCAATGGCGGCTCGTGTCGACGACCCCGATTGCATTCACGACGTTCCACCCGCAGGGGATGGTGAAGATTGGAGACACGCTGTTCGTGTCCTCTGTCGAAATCAAGGCGCGTCCGATGCCGCTGCCGCCCTTCGATGGCCACGATCGCGGCACGGGCGCAGGTGTGGGCCATCTGTTCAAGATCGATGTGTCCGGCCGGCTGGTCTCCGATCTGACGCTCGGCGACGGCACCATCTACCATCCGGGCGGCATCGATTACGACGGCCGGTACATCTGGGTGCCCGTGGCGGAATACCGTCCCGACAGCAAAGCGATCATCTATCGCGTCGATCCCGCGACGATGAAAAAGGAGGAAGTGCTCCGGGTTGCCGACCACATCGGCGCCATCGTCCACGATACGGACGGCAACACGCTCTATGGCGTGAGCTGGGGATCACGACGGTTCTATCGTTGGACGATGGACGATCGTGGCCGCGTCACGAACGCTGCTGCGCCGCTCGACTCGATACGGACGTCGAACCCGTCGCATTACGTCGACTATCAGGACTGCAAGTACGTGGGGGAACATCGGATGCTTTGCACGGGCGTGACGGAAATTCGCGGCGCGCCCGGCATCCCCGTTTTCCGGCTCGGCGGTATGGATCTCGTGGACCTCGGAGACAGCCGTCCGCTCCACCAGGTCCCAATCCTGCTCTGGACGCCGTCCGGCTTCGACATGACCCACAATCCGGTGTGGGTCGAGGCGACCGAGACGGGCCTGCGCGCGTGGTTCATGCCTGAGGACGACAAGTCCACGCTCTACATTTACGATGTCGACCTGCCCTGATCTTTGCTGGAAACACAATCCCGGTCCCCGCCGTAAGACCGAGTGAGCCCCCCCGCTCACGCGGCCTCGCGCCGCGGAAGAGGAGCTGTCATGCGCCGCAATCGTCTGATTGCGATTGCTGTCCTCGCCGGTGTCGCCGCCCTCATTGCCGTCCGCGCGCTCCACACGAACGCGCGTGTCCAGGTCATCACGATGCCGATCACCGTCGGCCCGATCCAGCGTGACATTCTCACGACCGGCACGCTTCAGGCGACGACCACGGTCCAGGTCGGGACGCAGCTGTCCGGGACAATCCAGTCGGTGTACGTAGACTACAACTCGCTCGTCCACAAAGGCGAGGTGCTGGCCCGGCTGGACCCCGCCAGCTACCAGGCGGACCTCGAGCACGCACGCGCGGCGCTGACGCAGGCGCAGGCGGATCTCGAGAACGCACGCGCGACGGCAGAGGACGCCGAGACGAAGGATTGCCGACGAGCTGATCACGCCGGCCGATCTCGAGGACGTGGATGGCCGCGCGGCGATGCCCGCGCAGTCGGCGTACCCCTCCGATCACACCGCGAAAGTCTGGCCGTACGCGAGCGGGTTGCTGAATCCGGTGATCGTTCAGACCGGTCTCGCCCACGACAGGTGGACGGAGCTGGTCGGCGGGCCCCTCCACCCGAACGACGCGCTCGCGACGGGTGTGTGGATCGCGCCGTGAGAATTCGCAGGCCGGGTCTCTTGGACCCGGGATCGATCGCGTAGGCCGGGTCTCTCAGGCCCGGCATGGATTGCGTAGGCCGGGTCTTTTAGACCCGGCTCAAGGGTGTAGACATCCTACATCGTTGCCGGTAGACTCTCTACAACGTGGCTGCACGGCGACAGGGTAAGGACCGGATCGAGTTGCTGCAGGGGACGCTGGACATGCTCATCCTGCAGACGCTCGTCTGGGGTCCGCAGCACGGCTACGGCATCGGGCAGACCATCCGGATGCGGACGGGGGAGGTGCTGCAGGTCGAAACCGGATCGCTCTATCCCGCTCTGCACCGACTCGAAAAGCAGGGCTGGGTCAAATCGAAGTGGGATGTCTCCGAGCGCAACCAGCGTGCGAAGTACTACCAGCTCACGCCCGCGGGACGGAAGCAGCTCTCCAGCCAGCGCAGCCGGTGGCGACAGTTCATCGACGCGATCGGCGGCTTGATGAGCACCGAAGAGAGTGAGGGGCTGCCGTGAGGACCTGGCCCTGGACCTCGCGGCGCGATCGCGAGATCGACGCGGAGATCGAGGCGCACCTGCGGATGGCGGTTGACGACCGCGTCGATCGAGGCGAGGAGAGGGACGTCGCCGAGCTGGCCGCCAGGCGTGAGTTCGGCAATCGAACGCTGATTGCGGAGATCGTCCGAGAGACATGGGGGTGGACGTCGATCGAGCGTCTCGCGCAGGATCTTCGCTACGCGCTCCGCATGATGCGCCGCAGCCCGGGATTCACGGCGATTGCGGTCTCGTGCTTGTCGGTCGCGATTGGCGCCAATACGGCCATCTTCAGCCTGCTGGATCCTGTCCTCCTTCGGAAGCTTCCCGTGCGCGATCCTGATCGCCTCGTCGAGTTCGTCAGTATCTATCCGGGCGAAGGCAAGCACCCGATCGGCGTCACGCGGTCCCGATACGAACTGTTCAGGGATCAGAACCACGCGTTCTCGGATCTGATCGGGTTCGCTCCAGCGCGCTTCCTCGTCAGCGGCGAGGGACTCGAACAGGAGCAGGTCGATGGCCTGTACGCGACCGGGAACGTCTTCACCGCGTTCGGGCTGCAGCCCGTCGTCGGACGCCTCTTCACGCCCGAGGACGATCGGCCTGAAGCGAACGGCGTGGTCGCGGTCGTGAGCTGGCGATATTGGGACACGCGGTTCAATTTCGATCCCGCGATCCTCGGCAGACGCATCTCACTGAATGGTATTCCGGTGAGCATCGTTGGCGTGCTTCCTCGCGCATTCACCGGCGTTCAGGTTGGCTCGAACGAGGACGTGTGGGTGCCCGAGCGCATGGCGTCGATCGTCCAGCGAACGGCGCCGCAGCCGAACGCGCCCGTCCGACTGGCGCTGCTGGGGCGGCTGAGGCCAGGCGCGTCAATCGAACAGGCACGCGCGGAACTGGCTGTGCTGAACGACCGCCGCAGCGACACGGCCTCGCAGAGCGGCACTGCCCCCGTGACGCGCCAGCTCCAGCTGGGTCTGGAGCCTGCCGCGGGCGGGTTCTCGTTGCTGCGCGACTATCTCGAAACGCCGCTCGTCGTCCTGATGACCGTCGTCGCGCTGCTGCTGCTGATTGCGTGCACGAACGTCGCGAGCATGCTGCTGGCGCAGGCAACCGCCCGGCGGCGCGAGATGGCCGTGCGCGTCTCGCTCGGCGCGGGCCGCCTCAGGCTCGTGAGGCAGATGCTCACGGAAGCCCTGGTGCTCTCGGCGATCGCAAGCGTGGTGGGCGTGCTCCTCGGGTTCTTTGGCGCGCACGCGCTCGCTCGGGCGCTCATTTCCGGGCGCGCGATGATCGGGCACGCCCTTACGGTCCCCGTGCACATGGATGCGCGCGTTCTGCTGTTCACGACAGCCGTCACGCTCCTTACAGGCGTCCTGTTTGGGCTCGCGCCCGCATGGCACGCGTTCGCCACCGCGCCGATCGCCGTCCTTCGCGAAAGCGGCGCATCCGTCGGGATGGGATCGCGGCGTTCCTTCGGTCGTGTGCTCGTCGCCGCTCAGATCGCGCTCTCGCTCGTGCTCCTGACGGGAGCCGTCCTGTTCGTGCGCCACCTGTCGCAGCTCAGGGGCACGGATCTCGGATTCGAGCGCCAGTCCGTGCTGGTGGTTGCGCTCGATCTGCGAGGCAGCGGGCTCGGCCGACAGCAGCTCACCGAGCAGTATCGCGAATTGCTGCATCGCCTCGACGCCATTCCCGGAGTCCGGTCGGCAACCGTCTGCGCCGTCACCCCCTCGTCGGGTGCCGGGGCCTCGCACCTCGTCACCGTCGAGGGCTTCCGCGAGGACATGACGTCGCGTCTGTTCGTCTCGCTGAACTGGGTAGGTCCGAAGTACTTCGAAACGCTCCGTACGCCACTCCTCGCTGGACGCGATTTCACGTTCGACGACGAGACTCACCCGCGCGTGGCGATCGTGAACGAATCGATGGCGCGCTACTACTTCCAGGGCCGGAGCCCGATCGGGGGCCATGTGAGGCTCGACGGCGACCCCAAGCCGTACGAGATCGTCGGCGTCGTGGCGGACGCGAAGTACGGCGAACTGCGCGCACCAGCGCCGAGGACGATGTACATGAACGCGTTTCAGGAAGGGCGCGTCGGCTCGCAGTTCGCGCTTCGAACGAGCCTTCCGCCCGCGCGCGTCGCCGGCGCCGTTCGCCAGGTCGTGCAGGACACGTTGAATCCCGTCAGGATCGCGAGCGTCTCGACGCTCGCTGACGAAGTGGATGCCGCGCTCGTTCCCGAACGGCTGATGGCCTCCTTATCAGGCCTCATCGGCGGGATCGGTGGTGCGCTCGCAGCGCTCGGCCTCTATGGACTGCTCGCGTACACGGTTGCGCGCCGCACCAACGAGATCGGCGTTCGCATCGCGCTCGGTGCGATGCCGCGAGACGTGGCCTTGATGGTCTGGAAAGGCGCGGCCGGTCTAGTGGGCCTGGGACTCCTCGCCGGCGCCCCGTGCGCGATCATCGGCCGCCGGATCGCGTCGAGCCTCGTTCCCGGGTTGCCGCAGGGCAGCGCGCTCCCGATGGCGATTGCTGCCGCCTCGATGCTTGCCGTGGCGCTCCTCGCGGCCTACGTTCCCGCCCGTCGCGCCGCCCGTATAGATCCCCTCGCTGCGCTGCGCCACGAGTGAGCGGTCAACGTGATCCATTCGCTTTAGCGCAGCAGATCTGTTAACCACGGAACGCGTCCGCGTGATCGCGGGCCCAGTCCGCGAATCTTCGTGCCGCAGTCCCGGTGACCTCGCCGACGGTGTGGGTGACATATGCGGGTTGGCCGATCGCTGCGGCCCACGATGTCAGCAGCATCTCGACGACCGGCGCCGGCCACGTAGCAGCCCACTCGCCGCGGGCCTCCTCTGGCGACATCTCTTCGGTGCGCAGCGAGCGGCCGATTGCACGGCCGATCGTGGTCACCTGCTCCCGCTGCGTGAGAGATTCCGGGCCGGTCAGGACGTAGTCCGCGCCTGCGTGGCCGCTTTCGAGCAAGGCGCGAACCGCGACGGACGCGATGTCGCGCTCGTCGATCGGAGCTGTCGGAGCCTCGAGATAAGGCCAGCGCACGACATCTCCGCCGCGAATCTGGGGTGCCCACCACGCCAGCGCGTTGGATGCGAGCATTCCGGGCCGAATGACGGTCCACTCGACCCCTGACGTCTGGATGAGCCGCTCGTTGTCTTCGTGCAGGACCGAACCGGGATTCGGAAGCGAGGCTTGAAAGAACGGGTGCGGCGTTCTAACCGGAGCCGAGAGATACACAACGCGCCGCGCGTGCCTCGTGATGCGTTCGAGCGCGGGAGCAGCGGCAGCGGGCGGGGCGGTCCAGACCAGGAATACAGCGTCGATTCTGCGCAGCGATGCGTCCAACGTGTCTGGAAGCGTCAGATCGCCACACGATACGTCGACCTCTCTCTGGAACCCCGCCGTGTCCGGGTCCCGCACCATCGCGCGAACGTTCGCGCCGGCGGCGATCAATTGCGTCACGACGTTCCGGCCGATGTTGCCAGTGCCTCCGATGACGAGAGTTCGATTGATGCTCGAGCCGTGAACCGAACTCAATCTTCCTGATCTCCTGTGATCACTCGGGTGCCGTCCGCAGCCGACCGAGGGACACCTTGCCCAGCCACTCCTTCGCGCGACGGCCGACCAGCGCGCGTTCGAGTGCATCGAACTTCACGTAGGCCACGGGCACCAGCAACAGCGTCAAGAAAAGGCACAGCGATTGGCCGCCGATGATCGTGACGGCAATCGCGGCGCGCCCGGTCCCGCCGATGCCGATTCCCAGCGACGTCGGGATCAGTCCCGCGATGATCGCCGTCGTGGTCATCAGGATCGGCCGCAACCGCGTCCGGCACGACTCGACGATCGCCTCGCGCAGCGGAACGCCGCGCGCCCGCAGGACGTTCGCGTAGTCGACCTGCAGGATCGAGTTCTTCTTCACGATGCCGAGGAGCAGGAGCATGCCGAGCGCGCTCCACAGGTTCAGCGTGCGGCCGGTGATCCACAGCGTGAACAGCGCGAACGGAACAGCGATCGGCAGCACCAGCATGATGACGACCGGCTGCAGGAAGCTCTCGAACTGCGAGGCGAGCACCATGTAGACGAAGATCATCGCCAGGCTGATCGCCATCACCAGGTTCGCGGTCGTCTCGTCGAGAATCTTCGACTGTCCCTGCAGCCGCCACGACATCGTGCCCGGCATGTTGAGGCCGGCCAGCATGCGGCGGACGTCGTTCGACGCTTCGTCGAGCGCATGCCCCGGCGCGACGTCCGCGATGAGGTTGACCGTGAACTGCCGGTTCGATCGCTGCAGCGTGGTCGGACCGAGCCCTCGCTCCAGGCGCGCGATGTTGTCGATGCGCACCGGGCCTGCGGGCGAAGGGACGGTCAGGCGTCCGATCTCCTCGATGTCGCGCCGCTGGTTCTCGAGCACGCGGATCTTGACGGGGTACTGCTCGGCGCCTTCCTTGTAGAACGAGATTTCGTCGTCGCCGGCAACCGCCAGGCGCAGCGTGTTGCCGATCGTCGCCATGCGGACGCCCAGATCGGCGGCGCGCTTCCGATCGACGTCGACGTGCACCTCGGGGTTCGACAGGTTCAATCCAATCTTGACTTCGGTGAGGCTGGGCAGCTTCTCCGCGGCGACAAGTGCCCGTTTCGAGTACTCCGCGATCTGGTCGAGTTCGGGCCCGAGGATGTTCGCCGAGATCGCGAACCCCCCTGTGCCCTCGCCGCTGCCGAGCGCCGTGCGCGACGTGATCGACGGGCGATAGCCCGGATGCGCGGCCAACCGGCGCCGCATCTCAGTGATGATGTCCGCCTGGGAGTTCTTCCGCTCGTTGAGCGGCAATGCCTGACAGAGGAAATGAATGTGCGTCGGCGAGCCCGCGACGCCGGAAACGCCGATGGACGGCTCGATCTGGGCCACCCCTTCGATTCCGCTCAGCTCCTTCAGGAGGCTGAATGCGACCTCGCTCGTCCCCTCGAGCGACGTGCCCTCCGGGGCGTCGAGGTGGATCGTCCACTCGCCCATGTCCTCGTTCGGCACGAACTCGCGCCCGACGATCCGGTTCAGCGGGAACGTGAGCAGCGCGGTCACGACGGAGATGCCGATGATGACGCCCGGGTGATCCAGCGCCCAGTTGACGCTCCGCGTGTAGCGCGTGTCGAGCCAGTGGAAGAACCCGTGCTCCTTCGTCTTCTGATCCGCCGCCGCGTCCGACAGCTTCAGGAATCTCGAACTCAGCATCGGTGTCAGCGTGAAGCTGACGAGCATCGACACCATGATCGCGAACGCCATCGTCCAGCCGAACGGGTTGATGAAGCGCTTCGCGTAGCCGTTCATGAACGCGATCGGCAGGAAGATGACGACGAGGGACAACGTCGTTGCCATCACGGGGAGGGCGACCTCGCGCGTCCCCTGGATCGCCGCCTCGAAGGGGGTGCAGTTCTTCTCCTCGACGTAGCGGAAGATGTTCTCGAGCACCACGATTGCGTCGTCGATGACGATGCCGACGGCGAGGGTGATGGCGAGGAGCGTCATGTTGTTCAGCGTGAACCCCATGATGTTCATCAGGGTGAACGCCGAGATGATCGACGCTGGGATCGCCAGCGCGGAGATGATGACCGCGCGGATGTTGCGGATGAAGAACATCACGACGATCGTGGCGAACAGCGCGCCGAAGATCAGGTGCTCTTCGAGCGATTCGATCGAGGCGTAGATGAACCGCGAGTCGTCGCGGATGACGGTCACCTTGACCGATGGCGGCAGCGTGCGCTCGACGGCCGCGAGCCGCTCGCGCACCCCCTCGATGACCCCAACCGTGTTCTCGCCCATCGCGCGGCGGACGTCGAGCATCACTGCGGGCGTGTTTCCGAGCCAGACCGCGCTCGTCGGCCGCTCGAAGCTGTCCTCGGCCCGACCGATATCGGCGATTCGAATGGGCGTCCCGTTCTTCGTGGCGACGACGATGTTGTTGAAGTCCTCGGCGGCGTCGACGCGGCCGAGCGTGCGCAGGAGGAGCTCGCTCTTTCCCTGCTCGATGCTGCCGCCGGGAATCTCGACGTTCTCGGCGATGAGGGCGTCCCGGACCTCCGCCATGGACAGGCCATACGAGTTGAGCTTCTCGATGTCGACGACGATGTGGATCTCGCGCGCGCGGCCGCCTCCGAGCGTGACCTCCCCGACGCCGTTCACCGTCTGAATCGCGCGGGCGATCTGTTTGTCCGTCAGCTCTGTGAGGGTTCGGAGGCTCATCGCGTCAGAAGAGACGATGAGCGACAGCACCGGATCCGCGTCGGGATCGATCTTGGTGATGACCGGCGGCAGCATCGCCGGCGGCACGTTCCTGATCGCGCTGGCGACCTTCTCGCGGACGTCGTTGGCGGCATCGTTGATGTCGCGCTCCAGGACGAAGCGCACGATGAGCTGCGCGCGCCCTTCCGAGATGCGCGCCTGGATCTCGTCGATCCCGGAGACTCCGCTGATCGCTTCTTCCATCGGTTCGACGACGGACGTAGAGATCTCGTCTGGGCTCGCGCCCGGAAGGGAGAGCGCGACGTTGACCGTCGCAGGATCGGCCCTGGGGAAGAGGTCGACGCCAAGATTCCGGAACGAGAAGATCCCGAGCACCACGAGCGACATCACGAGCATCGTGGCGGAGACGGGGCGGCGGACGCAGAGTTCGGAGAGCATGGGGCGGCTCGCGCTATCTGCCGATGGCGACGAGGGCGCCATCGTTCAGGGTTTCCACGTCCGTGGTCGCGACCTGTTCCCCTTCCTTGACGCCGCTCACGACCTCGATGCGGTCGCCCAGGCGCTCGCCGACCTGAAGTTCGCGCATGTTCAAGCGGTCGCCTTTCACGACGAACACACGATTCACGCCGTATCGATATTGCAGCGCGCCGTAGGGAAGCGTGAGGATGTCGTCGACCTTGCCGCTCTCCACGTGGACGCGCGCGAAGGTGCCGGGTTTGAGCGCGGCGTCGGTGTTCGGCACCGCCGCTTCGAAGGGAAAGGCGCGCGTGGACGTGTTCACGGCGGGGCTGATCCGCGTGACCTTGCCCTGGAACGTCCGGGTCGGATATGCGTCGACGTGCAGCTCGACGGGACGGCCGTCTGCAATCCACGGCGCCATCTTCTCGGGCATCTCGGCGGTGACTTTCAGCGGATCCAGCTTCACGATGGACATCACGGGCATCTGCGCCTTCACGAGCTCGCCGAGGTTCACGAGCCGCTTCTCGACGTAGCCCTCGAAGGGCGCGCGGATCTCCGTGTCACGGAACTGCCGGCCCGCGAGCTTCATCGCCGCTTCGGAGGCCTGGATGCTGGCGCGCAGGTTTCTCGCGTTCTGCAACGCGACGTCGTAGGCGGCCTTCTTTCCCTGCAGCGCTGCGCGTGCATCCTCGAAGTCCTGCTGCGAGACGAGTGTCCGCTTGAAGAGCTCGTTCGCGCGATCGTACGCCCTCGTCGCCTGCACGAGATCGGCGTTGGCGCGCCGCACGTCCGGCGTGTTCTCGATGTCCGGCAGGTGCTGCGGATCGGGAGCGCCGTATTGCGCGAGCGTCCGCGCCAGCGCGGCCTGCTGCTGCTCGAACGT
>JBKPTE010000155.1:0-15686 GCA_046735335.1 Acidobacteriota bacterium
GCCTTGAAGGCCACCTCGATCCTCGGTTGTGCAAGGCCGAAGTCCTTCAGATCCGACGGATTCTCGTCGATCACGCGTTGTTCTTCGAGCGACGCAAGGTTCGTGGTGATCCCGGAGATCTCCGCGCTGTCGGCGGGGGTCGCGGCTGGCGCAACGATCTGCCACTCGCTCCCGTTCTTCTTCAGCGTGGTGGTGTCACCCGATTCCGAACGGACCGTGACCTCGTCGATCTTGTCGGCCTCCACCGTGAAGACCTTGTTCTTCTTCGCGGCGTCGTCACCGGGCGTTCGCTTCGATTCGACGAAATACAGGTACCCGCCGAGCGCGATCAACACGGCGAGAAGAACGACGAATGACCTCAGTCCGCGCATGAGCCCTCAGCGCCTCCGCCACCAGGTCTGGACGCCCGCGAGCAGGATCAGTCCGGGCACGATGACAACCGTCAGGAAGAAGATCCGGCGCTCCTGCTCGGCAGTCAGCGTGATGCGGCGATCTTCCGCATCGCGCGGACGGATCGAGATGAGATTCTCCTGCTGCACGAGCCAGTTCACCGTGTTCAGGAACAGATCGCGGTTGCCCTGCACGCCGAGCGCCGCGTTGCTCGCAAAATCCGAATCGCCGATCGCGACGAGCCGCGTCTCGGGATGTTTGTCGTTCTGCCCGTCGACAGGTTTCTGATCGGGTTTCGCCGCCGTGCTCGTGTCCGCTGCCGGCGCCGACACCGCGGCGCCGATCGAGACGGGCCCCTTCTTGTCGTCGTCATCCAGCTTCGCCGGCTGACCGCCCGTCAGGCTCTTGAGATTCGTTTCTCCCCAACTGCTGCGGCTCGTCTCGATGATCCGCTGCGCCGTGTGCCCGTTCGAGCCGCCTTCGATCGGCGTCATCGAACGTGCGAGCGGATACGCCGTGAGCAGGTTGAAATTCTCCGTGATCGCATGCGGCGGGTAGCTCGCCGCGACGGGCACGGACTCGTCGGTCCCGATGAGGCGGCCCATGCCGCTGACGTCGAGGACGACGTCGTTGTCGGCCTGGATGCCCCAGTCCTTCAGCAGCCCTTCGAGCGCGGGGAGCTGCGGCGCACCCGGCTTCAGCACCGGATCGAGCATCACGAACAGCTTGCCGCCTTTGCCGAGATACGCCTTCAGCATGTCGATCTCGGGCGGAAGCAGATCCGTCTTCGGGCCCGCGATGATCAGGACGTCGGCGTCTGCGGGTACGGCTGTCTGCTGCGCGAGCACCAGCTTGTCGACGACGAAGTTGTCGGAGGTGAGCGCCTGGTTGATCGCGCTGAACCCGGTGCGATCGGAGCTGGCCGTGTCCTTCTCGCCGTGCCCCTGGACGAAATAGACCTTCGGCTGTTTTCCTTGAACCACCTTGATGAGCGCGTTCGTCAGGTCCTGCTCGGTATCCGACGTCGTCTTCTCGTTGCGGCCGGCGTATTCGAAGACCGTGGTGCCGAGCGAAGTGATGCCGTATTGCTGCGCAACCGCGGGACGCTTCTCCGGGTCGAGATACTCGACCGAGACCTGCTTCGACGCGTAGGAGTACTCGTCCAGGCGATCGTGGAACCGTTGGAAATCCTCGCTGCGCGCGAAAACCCTGATGTGCACGGGCTGCTTGAGATCCTGCAGCACCTTGCGCGTTTGATCCGAGAGCGAGAACTGTTTCGCGGCCGTCAGGTCCCAGCGCTTGTTGTGCCGCGTGCCCAGATAGTTGATCGCCACGAGAATCGCGAGCACGACGAGGACGCTGGCGGCTGCCAGCGTCCCGAACCGCGCCTGGCGTCCCGCAAAGGCGCGCCCGATTTCGCGCCACTGGCTCAGGATGTAGAGGAGCGTGCAGACGAGGCCCGCGATGGCCATCTGGTACCAGGGCCATTCCGGCTTTCGCATGGAGATCGCGAGCGCCGCGAACACGAGGATCGCGCCGACCCAGCCGAGCAGTCCGAGAATCTTCTTCAACATGCGATCAGCCTCTCCATCGCTCGGAGTCGACCGACTTGGACGTCAGGAACAGGCCGAACGTAATCAGCGACAGGTAGTAGATCACGTGCTTCGTGTCGATGATGCCCTTCGAGAAATCGTCGAAGTGCTCGGTGATTGAAAGATACCGCGTGATGTCGCCGACCGTCGGTCCCGCCGATTCGGCGAACCAGCCGATGATCCACAGGAGCAGGAACACCACGAACGAGACGATGCCGGCAACGATCTGGTTGTTCGTCGTGCTCGAGATGAGCAGCCCGAGCGAGAGGAACGCGCCGCCCATCAGCAGCAGACCGAGATAGGCGGCGATCAGCGGGCGCCATTCCGGGTTGCCGTAGACGAAGAGGATCGCGACGTAGAGCACCGTCACGAGCAGCATCGCCACGTACAGGCCCAGCGCGCCCAGGAACTTCCCGATGATGATCTGCAGATCGGTCACGGGCGAGGTGAGCAGCAGTTCGATCGTGCCCGAGCGCTTCTCCTCCGCGTAGGTGCGCATGGTGATCATCGGCATCACGAACAGGATGATCACCGACGCGTTCTGCAGCACGTAGCGAATGACCTGCTGGTTGATGTTCATGCTGCCGCCGTACTGCGCCATCTGCAGGCTCTGGCGCACGAACGCGCCGAGATACAGATAGAAGAAGACGCCGAACGGCAGCGCGAAGAAGCCGATGATGATGTAGGCGATGGGGGACGAGAAGTAGGAGCGCAGCTCCTTGTGAGCAATGGCGATGATGTTACGCACGTGCAGCTTCCTCCGCCGGTTCTTCGGTCGTGACCTGCAGGAAGATCTCCTCCAGGCTCATGCGCATGGGCCTCAGCTCGAGCAGCCCCCACCCGCGCGTCACGATCTCCCGCGCGAGATCGCGGCGCACGTCGCGCCCGCGCTCGCTCTCCACCTCGAACGCGCCGCGGCTCTCGGCGCGCTGATCGGCCGGCACCACCCGCGTCACGCCCGGGATCGCACCAAGCACTGACGGGACGTCCGCTCCGATCGCGTCCACCTGCACGTACATCGTTTCCGCGCCCCTCAGGCGCTTCGTCAGGTTCTCCGGCGTATCGACCGCGACGACGCGGCCCTTGTTGATGATGACCACGCGCTGACACGTCTGGGAGACTTCGGGCAGGATGTGCGTGCTCAGAATGATGGTGTGGTCGCCGGCGAGGCCCCGGATGAGATCGCGCGTCTCGATGATCTGCTTCGGATCGAGCCCGGCCGTCGGCTCGTCGAGAATCAGGACCTCCGGGTTGTGGAGGATCGCCTGTGCGAGCCCCACGCGCTGGCGATAGCCCTTCGAGAGCTTGCCGCAATGACGCGCAGCCACGTCGTCCACGTGCGTGCGCCGCATCACGGCATCGACGCGCGTCGCGCGCTCCGCGGGCGGGACCCCCTTGATCCGCGCGACGAAGTCCAGGTACTCCCGGACCGTCATGTCTGGATAGAGCGGCGGTGTTTCGGGCAGGTAGCCGGTGCGGCGCTTCGCCTCGATGGGCTGGTCGAACACGTCGTAGCCGGCGACCGTCGCGCGCCCTTCGGTGGCGGGCATATAGCCCGTCAGAATCCGCATCGTCGTTGTCTTGCCGGCGCCGTTGGGGCCGAGAAACCCCAGGATTTCGCCGCGTTCCACGCGGAAGCTCACGTCGTCTACGGCGGTGACGCGGCCGTAGCGCTTGGTGAGGTGCTGAACCTCTATCAAGGCAAACCTCTGTAATCTATAGGGAACAGGACGCTTGGGGGCTGATCCAGGAGTCTATCGAGTCCGGGAAAAACGTGTCAAGGGACCCCCGGGAAGCGAGCTTGATCTGGAGCTCGAATATATGAATACTTGTTCATATATTCATCTATGCGAACGAGCCATGCAAGCACTGTCGCCGACACGTCCTGTGACGCCGCGCACCTCGATGTGGATGCATCCGCGTCGCGTCGTGCGCGGCTGATGCCAGCGGGCGCCGTGGAAGCGCTGGCCGACACCTTCCGGATGCTGGGCGATCCGACGCGCGTCCGCATTCTCGACGTCCTCGCGGGCGGCGAGCTGTGCGTGTGCGATATCGCGGATCTCGTGGGGACGAGCGAGTCGGCCGTGTCGCATCAACTTCGCCTCCTCCGCGGAATGCGCCTCGTGCGGCCGCGCCGCGCGGGACGGCAAGTGTATTACGCGCTCGACGATCAGCACATCATCAGTCTTTTCCAGCAGGGCGTCCGGCATATCCTCGAGGAGCGAGGCGCCTGATGGCGTCCTGCACGGTCTGCGAAGTCCACGCGGAGTCGACGTTCAAGATTGAAGGCATGGACTGCCACGAGGAGGTGGCAATCCTCGAGCGGCGGCTGAAGCGCCTCTCGGGACTGGAGGCGCTGGACGCCGACGTCCTGCAGCAGCGCCTGCGAATCAAGTACGACGCGGCGAAACTGAGCACCGCTTCGATTGCCGAAGCCGTGGCGCAGACGGGCATGCGCGCGTGGCTCGAGCACGAAGAGCCGGTCGGCGGCGCGCCGTCCCCTGCGACGCGCCGCCTGTTCGTCGTCATCTCCGGGTTGACGCTGGCCGCCGGATTCGCGTTCGAGCTGTTCGACGCGCCTTGGCGGTTCGTCATTGGCGCGTATCTCGCCGCCATCGTGTCGGGCGGCCTCTACAGCGCGCGCCGGGCGCTGCATGCGGCGCGCTCGCTCGCGCTCGACATCAACGTTCTGATGCTGGTCGCGGTTGCCGGGGCGATGGCGCTCGGCCAGTGGGGCGAAGCCGCGTCCGTCGTGTTCCTGTTTGCGCTCGCGCAGCTGCTCGAAGCGCGCGCGATGGATCGCGCGCGCGGCGCGATTCGCGCGCTGATGGATCTCGCGCCGGCCACCGCCACCGTGCGCCGCGGCGGGGTCGAGCAGCCGCTCGCGGTCGACGAGGTTGCGGTTGGCGATGTGGTGATCGTCAAGCCGGGCGAGAAGATCCCGCTCGACGGCCGCGTCGTGAACGGCACCAGTCATGTGAACCAGGCGCCGGTCACGGGGGAATCGCTCCCCGTGGAGAAGGGACGCGGCGACGAAGTGTTCGCCGGCACGATCAACGGACGTGCGGCGCTCGACATCGAGGTGGAGCGGGTCCGTTCGGACTCGACGCTCGCGCACATCATCCATCTCGTCGAGCGCGCGCAGTCGCAGCGGGCACCCAGCCAGACGTTCGTCGAGCGCTTCGCGCGCGTGTACACGCCTGCGGTCCTGATCCTCGCGGTGCTGATCGCCGTCGTGCCGCCGCTTGCAGGAGGTGCCGCGTGGCACGAATGGATCTATCGCGCGCTCGTGCTGCTCGTGATTTCCTGCCCGTGTGCGCTCGTCATCTCGACGCCGGTGTCGATCGTGTCGGCGCTCGCGGCCGCTGCGCGAAAGGGCGTGCTGCTGAAGGGAGGCGCGCACCTCGAGCGTCTCGCGCGCGTGCGATGCGTCGCCTTCGACAAGACCGGCACGCTGACGCGCGGCGTGCTGCACGTCACCGAAGTCACGCCTCTCAACGGGATGACGCCGGACCGCATCCTGCAGCTTGCCGCCTCGCTCGAGCGCCGATCGGAGCATCCAATCGGCCGCGCCATCGTGGCGCGCGCGGAGCAGGAGCAGCTTGCGCTCGAATCCGTGCACGGCTTCGAAGCGCTGCCCGGGCTCGGCGCGCAGGCGGTGATAGGGACATCGGACGTCCTGCTGGGCAGCCATCGCCTCTTCGACGAGCGCGGTCTCTGCTCTGCGGAGGTCCACGCGCGAATCGATGCCGCTGGTCATGATGGACGCTCGATCGTTTTGGTCGCCGAAGAGCAGCAGCCGATTGGAATCCTCACCGTTTCGGACCGGCCGCGCGAATCCGCCCGCGACGCCGTGCAGCTGCTTCGCGATCAGGGCATCGCGCACGTCGCGCTGCTGACCGGCGATCACCGCTCGGCCGCGGAGGCGCTCGGCGCCTCGATTGGCGTCGACGAAGTTCGTGCGGGGCTGCTGCCGCAGGACAAGGTGTCCGCCGTCCAGGAGCTGCGCGCCCGTCATGGCGCGCTCGCGATGGTCGGCGACGGCATCAACGACGCTCCAGCGCTCGCCGCCGCCGACGTCGGGATCGCGATGGGCGCCGCCGGAAGCGATGCGGCGCTCGAAACGGCGGACGTGGCGTTGATGTCCGACGAGCTGTTGAAGATTCCTTACGCGCTGCGCCTCAGCCGCGCGACGGTCCGCAACATCCGCGCGAACATCGTCTTCTCGCTGGGGCTGAAGAGCGCATTTCTCGTCATGGCGGTCCTCGGCGCGGCCACGCTGTGGATGGCCGTGGTCGCGGATATGGGCGCATCGCTAGTAGTGATCGCGAATGCGCTGAGACTGCTGCGGGAATAATCCGCCTTCGCGCTCCGGCACGCGTCGGGATCCGGGGGGCCGGGCTCCGGGGTCCGGGATCCGATCTGCGCAACGGCGATCCCCAGCTCCGAATTCCGAACCCCGGAAGCCCGAGCCGAACCCCGAACCCCGAGCTCCGAACCCCGAGGCCCGAGCCCCGGACCCCGGACGTAGGGAGCGATCGTGGGACGGGAGTGGCCGTGAGCGAACAGTACATTGCAGCGCGCACGCCGCGTAATCCGCGGAATGCGGCGGAAATCCGCGGTTGCCTGAAAAGAACCCGCCAGCTTCAAACTGGCGAGAGCCGTGCACCGGACCGGCGCCGATGGATTTCAGATACGCCCTCCGGACACTTCTCTCGCAGCCGACGTTCACGATCGGAGCGGTGCTCACGCTCGCCTTTGGGGGTCGGGGCCAACAGCACGATCTTCACGTTCGCGAGCGCCGCGCTGTTTCGGCCGATGCCGGGGATCGCGGAGCCCGAACAGCTCGTCTGGATAGCCACCGTCTGGCGGGACCGCGGCCGCGAAACGCGGATGTCGTATCCCGAATACGTGGATTATCGGGACGCGACGACGACGGTATTCTCCGACGTGGTGGCGGTGCGGAGCACACCGCTCAGTCTGGGCACCGGCGAAGAGCCGCAGCGCGTGCGGGGACAGATGGTCAGCGGCAACTTCTTCAGCGCGCTCGGCATCGCGCCCGCCGAGGGCCGGCTGCTCACCGCGGACGACGATCGCCCCGGCCAGCCCGCGGTCGCGGTGCTCAGCGATCGGCTGTGGCGCAGACACTTCGGCGGTGCGTCCGACATTTTCTATACGCCGATCACCATCAACGGACGGCCGTTCACTGTCGTCGGCATCGCGCCGGACACGTTCGTCGGCGCGGCTCTGGGGGAGACCGCGGACGTCTGGCTGCCGATCGCGCGCGCGGCCGTTGCCCGTTCGAGCGACAGCGGACTGCTCACCAATCGCGATTCGTCCTGGCTCCTGGTCATCGGACGACTCCGCGACGGCGTGACGAGGACGGGTGCCCAGGCAGCGGCATCCGCCGTCGCGGCGCGGCTTGGCGCGGCGTATCCAGACACGCGGGGCGACCGCACGGTCCGCATCAGCGATGCGGGATCCGGCCTGCCCCCGGAAGGACGCAACGAGCTTCTGCCGCTCGGAGTGCTGATGCTGGTCGTCACCGGCATCATCCTGCTCATCGCGTGCGCGAACGTCGCGAACCTGCTGCTCGCCAGAGGCGCCTCGCGCTCGCTCGAAATCAGCATCCGGTCGGCGTTGGGCGCGAGCCGCCGCCGGCTCGTCCGGCAATTTCTCACCGAGAGCGGCATCCTCGCCGCGGCCGCCAGCGCCGGAGGATTGCTGATCTCGTTCTGGATGGCAGACATGCTCCAGGCGCAGTTGCCCGACGAGGAGTTCCGCGGATTGCATGCGTTCGCCGACCTGCGTGTGCTCCTGTTCACGGCGGCAGCCGGCGCGGCGAGCGCGTGCCTTTTCGGCCTCGCGCCGGCCCTCGCGCTGACGCGCGGCGCGCTCGTGCCGCAGCTCCGCACGACGCCGGGTGCCGGAGGCCGCACGCGCCTCCAAGGCGTATTCGTCGTCGCGCAGCTCGCACTGTCGCTGGTGCTGCTGCTGGCCGGCGGACTGAGCCTGCGGGCCGTGCAGAAGTCCGCCGCGATCGATCCCGGCTTCGACAGCGATGGCGTGCTCACCGCGTCGTATGACCTGGCGCTGCAGAACTACACGCCTGACCGGCGCATCGCGTTCCGCCGCCTGTTGCGTGAACGGATCGCAGCGCTGCCCGGCGTCACCGATGTGAGCATCACCAATGTGCCGCCGCTGAGCGGGACCATGGTGGGCACGGTCGTGTCGGCGAGATCGGAGTCGCGCGGCGAATCAGAGTCGCGCGCCTACCTCAATGCCGTGGGGCCGCGCTACTTCGAGACGCTGCGGCTGCCCATCGTCCGCGGCCGGGGCTTCACTGCCGGCGATACGTTGGGCGCCGCGGATGTCGCCGTGGTGAACGAAACGCTCGCGGCGAATCTATGGGGCGGCGAAGATCCGCTCGGCCGCGAGATCCTGCTCGAGGGACGCGCCGTGCGCCTCGTCGGCGTCGCACGCAACTCGAAGTACGACGAGATCACCGAGGATCCGCGCCCCTTCATGTACCTGTCCATCGACCAGCATCAGCAGCTCGACCGCGAAACCGTTCTCGTTCGCGGCGCGGCGGCCGGAGGTCTGCTGGCGTCGGTTCGTTCGACCATTCGCGGGCTGGATCCGGCGCTGCCAGTGTTCGACGTGCGGCCGCTTGCGGCCGTCCTGACCGAGCGCAACGACAAGGAGCGCGCGCTGAGCGCACTGTTGGCGGGATTCGGCTCGCTGGCGCTGCTCCTCGCGGGTCTCGGCCTCTACGGCGTGATGGCCTACGCGGTCGCGCAGCGCACGCGTGAAATGGGTATCCGGCTGGCGCTCGGCGCGACCGCCTCGCAGCTCACGAGGCTCATCGCCCGGGACGGGCTGCGTCTGTCGGCGATCGGCGCGGCGATCGGCGTGATCCTGTCGCTGCCGATGGCGTACGCGTTGGGCGCGCTGCTGTTCGGCATCCAGATCGCCGACGTGGCTGGCTTCGCCGTGATCTGCGCCGTCCTGGTGCTCGTGGGCACCCTGGCCGCGACGCTCCCGGCTCGTCGAGCCGCCCGGCTCGTTCCCCTCATCGCGCTGCCCAGCGAGTAGGTTGGCGGCGGCATCCCGAACGCTAAGCTTTCCTGTTCGTGAAGAAATGCTGATCGACGAACTCGTCGATCGCTGATTGATCGGCCGGTTCGACGTGCTCGAACTGGACGCCCATCCCCATCCGTCGATCGCTCCACGCGACGCGCGAGTCCGCGTCGATGTCGCTCTTCGACCCGGGCAGACGGAAGCGCACGCGGACTTTCGAGCCCTGTTGGAGCGGGCTCATCGTGCGAATGGCCAGGCCCCCTTTGGAGAGGTTCAGCGTGAGGGCCGCCGCGATGGTGTTGCCAAAGCGGTAAGCCACGGGAATTCCGAGCACCACCCGCGGGCTGCCGCGGCGGTTGAAGTTGTCGGGGAACAGGTGCGGCGCCAGGGAGGGCAGGATGTGCTGCACCGCGCTGTACTCGTTCACGTAGCCGGCGACGCCGAGCGAGGCCAGCTCGCGGACCTCTTCGGCGCTGGCAATCGTCCCGCTGAACACCAGAATGGGAATCCGGCCGCTGTCGATCCGCCGGATCGCCTTCACCAGCTCGATTCCTCCCGCATGGGGGAGGCGAAGGTCGAGGACGAGCAGATCCACGTGTGCCAGATCCGCGCGTACCCGCCCGAGCAGCTCCGCCGCGCTCTTGACCGTGAACGCTTTGTGGCCCGCGCCGAGCAGTGCCGTTGCGAACCGGTCCCGAACGAACGCGGTGTCATCCGCAACGATGACGGTCTTGTTGGTGACGGTGAGCGCCTGCACGCTGTACGTTATCGGTCTGGCACAAACAATGCGTTAGGTTGATTGGAGAATTTATCAGGTTCTCGTTATAATCCGAACTCTATTGCGATCGTTGCAGGCGCTGCGCGTCCGGCCACGGATCGCCGGCGGCCGGGCATGGTGCCCGGGCGCCAGGAGCATGTAATGGCTACCTGCCCGGAATGTGACGCCGAGATCGAAGTCGACGAGTTCGACGTCGACAAAGGCGACTTGATCAGTTGCCCCGAGTGCGGGTCGAATCTGGAGGTGACCAGCACGTCTCCCGTCGAGCTCGAGCTGACGGACGAGGACGAAGAGGACGAGGACGACGACGACGATCCGGAAAAAGAGGACGACGACTACGACGAGGATGAAGACGTTGACGATCTGGACGACGACGAAACGGAAAGCGAGGACTGGGACGAGTGACACGGGTCCCGCCGGCGATGGCGCCGGCTGCTGACCTCGAGCGCAAGGCGGCGGCGCTCGATGCACGGCTTGCCGCTCTCGGTTCCGTGCTGATTGCCTACAGCGGCGGCATCGATAGCGCCTTTCTCGCGGTTGCCGCCACCAAGCTCCTCGGCCCCCGCGCGCTCTGCATCACAGCCGACAGCCCAAGTTATCCCGATCGCCACCGCAACCTTGCGGTTGGCACCGCGCGCACGTTTCGGCTCCATCACGAACTGATTCGGACCGACGAGATGTCGCGGCCCGAGTACCGCAGCAACCCGACGAACCGCTGCTACTACTGCAAGCACGAGCTGTACACGCAGCTCACCGCGATCGCGCGCGACCGCGGCGTCGCGGCGGTCGCCGACGGCAGCAACGCCGACGATCGCGGCGACTATCGGCCGGGGCGCCAGGCTGCGCGCGAGTTCGGGGTCATCAGTCCGCTCGACGAGGCCGGCCTGACGAAGTCGGAGATCCGCGAGCTGGCCCGCCGCGCCGGGATGCCGACGTGGGACGAGCCCGCGTCGGCCTGCCTGTCGTCGCGCATTCCGTATCATTCGGAAGTGACGCCCGAGAAGCTCGAGATGATCGAGGCCGCCGAACGCGTGCTGCGCGAGCTCGGCTTCCGCGTCTTCCGCGTGCGCCATCACGAGACGATCGCCCGCATCGAGCTCGCTCGCGTGGAAATGGCCCGCGCGCTGGATCCTGAAGTGGCCGCCAGCATCGATCGTCAGGTCCGGGCCGTCGGCTACCGCCACGTCACCATCGACCTTCGCGGGTATCGCCAGGGAAGCCTGAACGAGGGCCTGCAGCTGAGACCCATCTGACGTCCGTGCGGCGGTCGGCCGGCACGCTGCTGCTGATCTTCGCCCTAGCACACCTGGCGCTGCTGCCTCGAACGCTCGAGGACCTGGATTCGATCAACTTCGCGCTCGGCGTGCAGCAGTTCGACGTCGCCCGCCATCAGCCGCACCCGCCCGGGTATCCCGTCTTCATCGGGCTCGCGAAGATATCGACCGCGGCGATGCGCGTGCTGCACGTGGACGCCGCGGCCCCGCGCGGGCTCGCCTTCTGGAGCGCCGTCTGCGGCGCGGCTGCCATCCCCGCGCTCCTGCTGTTCTTCGCGGCGCTCGAGCGGCGGTCGTCGCTCGCGTGGTGGGCCACGATCGTCACGATCTGCTCGCCGCTCTTCTGGTCGACGGCGCTCCGGCCCCTGTCGGACATGACGGGATTTGCGCTCGCCATCGGTGCGCAGGCGCTCATCGTCCGCGTCCTCCTGCGGCGCCCGGGCGAACGGTCGCGGCCCGCGCCCGACACGTCCCTCGTGCTCGCGGCGTTTCTCGCCGGGTTCGCCATTGGCGTGCGTTCGCAGACCGCTGCCCTCACGCTGCCGCTCCTTCTCCTGGCGCTCGTGTGGCCGCGGCCAGGCTTGGGCGCGCGCGCCAGCGCCTCCGTCGTGATGGCGGGCGTTCTTGGCGTCGTCGCATGGGCGATTCCGTTGATCCTCGCGAGCGGCGGCCCGACCCAGTACCTCCACGCGCTCGGCGCGCAGGCCGGCGAAGACTTCTCCGGCGTGGTTATGCTCTGGACGCATCGGACGCCGCGCGTCGCCGTCTCGGCGCTGCTGAATACGTTCGTGTGGCCCTGGAGCTGGTGGATCGGGATCGTCGTGTGCGTGCTCGCGGCGATCGGAATCGTGCGGATGGCGCTGCGATCCATGCGCGCCGTCATCGTGCTTGCCGTGTCCTTTGCGCCCTACGCGGCCTTCCACCTGCTGTTCCACGAAACCGAGACCATCCGGTACGCGCTGCCGCTCGTACCGGTGGTGGCGTATGCCGCTGTCGCCGCGCTCGAAGGGCCCGCGCGAATCATGCCGGTTGGCGCGGCAGTGACCGCCGCCGTATCCCTGTACGTTGCGGTACCCGCGTCGGTGATCTATTCGCACGAAGGGGCGCCGGTGTTCCGCGCCTTCGACGACATGGCGGCCACGGCCCACGTCGGAGATCGCGTGGACACGATTGGGATTCATGCGAGCGCGCGACGGGCGGCCGAGTGGGCCGCCCCGATTCTGCCGGGCCGCGTCGCGAAGGCGCCGCACGGCCGCGAGTGGCTGACGCTCGTTGCGCTCTGGAAGGCGCAGCCGTCCGCGCGCGTCTGGTTCGCGGCGGATCCCAAGAGGACCGATCTCGCGCTGTTCGACCCGCGCGCGCGTGACCTGGCGCGCTCGTATCGCTGGGGCTTCGTGGAGCCGCCCATAGTGGGCGGCGCCCGTCCGGACAACATCGATTGGTACCACATGCAGCCGCCCGGCTGGATGCTCGATCGCGGCTGGTCGATCACTGCCGAAGTGGGCGGCATCACGACGCGGGACGGCCTCGGACCGCACGTCGCGCCCGCCGTCGCCTGGGTGAGGACGCGAACCGTCGAAGCGGCGCTCGTCATCGGGGGGCGCAACCTGGGTTCGGCGTCCGACGGGCCGGTCACGCTGAAGGTCTCCGGGGCGGGCACGCCCGTCGCGAGCTGGCCCATTCCTTCCGGGTTCTTCCTCCATCAGGCGACGATTCGGTCCGGATGCCTGGACCAACCGAGCGCGTTCGTCCCGCTCGCCGTGACGGCCGAATCCCGGACGCACGTACCGGTGTCGCTCGAGCAGTTCGATCTGCAGGGGCCTGGCGTTCCGATGTTCGGCTACGGCGAGGGCTGGCACGAGCCCGAATACAACCAGTCGTTCGGCCGGGCGTGGCGCTGGGCGAGCGAGCGCTCCGTATTGTGGGTGCGGCCGGTCGGGCGCCCCGTGGTGATGCACATCCGCGGCGAGTCGCCGCTCCGTTACTTCGATTCGGCGCCGCACGTGCGGATCACGGTGGCCGGCCGCGAGGTTGCCGCGTTCGACCCGGCCGCTGATTTCGATCACGCCGTCACGATCCCGGCCGACGCCTTGGATCGGGCGCAGGGGCAGGTCGTGCTGGAGAGCTCACGGTTCTTCGTGCCGGGCCGCAACGGCGCCGGCGATCAGCGTCACCTGGCGCTGCGGATCTATGGGGTGAGTGTGGACTAGATGGTTACGATGTGGGGCGGGTCTAAGAGACCCGCCCTACATGCAGGCGCCATCATTTCTTCTGCGCCAACGCGACCAGCGAGCTCCCGATCGGCATGTCGACGACCCGCAGCGCTGCCGCTTCCACGGACAGGAGCGCCGAGAGGGCCGCGTTCACCGGTGCCGGCGGAATCGAGATCTCCTCCTCCGATTCCTGGTGCCCCGTCACGCGCTGGAGAAGCCTGACCGCGGCCACGAGCGGCAGGATCGAAAGGTTCGTATACGTGAGCCGCCGGATGCGGAATCCGGCGCCCTTCAGACGAAATCGCAGATCCCCCCTGCTGTAGCGACGCACTTCGTCCGAAAGGATGGAGTGATTCCCCCGAAGTGCCCCGAGCGCCGCGACGTTCACCAGAAGGTGGCCGCCAGGCTCGAGGACGCGCCGCATCTCGCTCATCGCTTCGCGCTCCGTTGCATCGTCGAGCGCGTAGAGGACGTCGAAGGACGTGACGAGATCGAAGCTGCGGTCGGGGAAGGGGAGCCGCGCCGCGCTCGCGCGCGCGATCAGCGATTCGCCGTTCGCGCGTGCGACCTGCAGCCCGGCCCACGAGAGATCCACGCCGTACGCGCGTCCGTAGCGCCGCAGCCAGGTGAGGTTGTAGCCGGTGCCGCTGCCGCTGTCGAGAATGCGCAGCGATCCGCGCGCGGCGACCGAGGCAACCATCGGCTCGACGAACCGGCGGAAGCCGCGGAACCAGAAATGATCGCGCTCCGCGCGCGCGGTGGCCTCGAGAAGGCGGTCCATCGTGGTAAGCTCGGGGCGCAAAATTCTACATTGTGCCGAGGAGAGTGCAGATGAGAGGTTCTGTGCGTGTGTTCGTGTTGATCGTCCTGGCAGCGATGGTGAGCGTGAGCGCGTGCGGCAAGAAGAAGCCCACGACAGCGCCGGCGCCCGCGCCGGCACCCGCGCCTCCGCCCACGACACCCGCACCGCCGCCGCCCCCGCCCCCTGCTCCCGCGCCGCCGGCGGAGAAGCCGCTGTCGGAGGAGGAGATCTTCGCGCGCAAGAGCCTCGCGGACCTGAACGCCGAGAAGCCGCTCGGCGATGCGTTCTTCGACCTCGACTCCTCGCAGATTCGCGATGACGCCCGTCCCGCGCTGCAGAAGGACGCGGATTGGCTGAAGCGCTGGACGAGCACGAAAATCATGGTGGAAGGGCACTGCGACTCGCGCGGCACGTCTGAGTACAACCTGGCGCTCGGCGAGCGGCGCGCAAAGGCCGTGCAGGATTATCTCGTGAGCCTCGGCGTCCCCGCCGATCGCGTCCAGACGGTGAGCAAGGGCAAGGAGCAGCCGTTCTGCGCCGAGCAGAACGAGAGCTGCTGGCAGCAGAACCGCCGCGGGCACTTCATCATCACGGCCAAGTAGGGCCGCGGACGACGACGCGTTAGGGCCTCATCTCGTCGACGATCGCCTGCGCCGCGGCCCTCGGGTCCGGCGCGGCGATGATCGGACGGCCGACGACGAGGTGACTCGCTCCGGCGGCGAGCGCCTGGGCCGGTCCCATCGTGCGCTCCTGATCGTCCTTGCCGGCCGCGGCGGCGCCGCCGCGGATCCCGGGTGTCACAATCGCAAATCGAGGTCCGAATCGCTCGCGAATCGCCGCGGTCTCCCGCGGCGAGGCGACGACGCCGTCGAGGCCAGCCTCGAAGGTCAGCTCCGCCAGCCTCAGCACCTGGTCCATCAAATCGATCACGATTCCCGTCTCTCGCAGCGTCGACGCGTTCATGCTCGTGAGGACCGTCACGGCTATCACGAGCGCGGCCGGCGCGCCGCGCTTCGCAGCAGCCTCGTGCGCCGCCTCGCGGGCTGCCCGCATCATCGGGACGCCTCCCGCGGCGTGGACGTTCACCATCCACACGCCCAGTCCGGCGGCCGCCTGAACGGCCGTCGCGACCGTGCTCGGAATGTCGTGGAATTTCAGGTCGAGAAAGACGCGGTCGCCGCGCTCCGTGAGCCGGCGGACCATGTCGGGGCCTTCGGCCGTGAACAGCCGGCTGCCGATCTTGAAGCCGCCGACCGAGCCGCGGAGCGTGTCCGCGAGCCGATCCGCCTCGGCCCGCGACTCGACGTCGAGCGCGACTAGGAGCTGATCCACGCCTTTTCGCGCGACGAGGTGTCGACCGTGCCCACGATCTCCTGCAGCCGCGGAATCTTCTGTTTTTCCATGTAGGTATGGAGCCCGTCCAGCAGCTTTCCCCAGATGAACGGGTCCACGAAGTTCATCGTCCCGACCTGAACGGCGCTGGCGCCGGCGATCATGAACTCGAGCACATCCTCCGCGGTCGCGATGCCGCCCATCCCGATGATCGGCAGCCTTACC
>JBKPTE010000156.1:0-9601 GCA_046735335.1 Acidobacteriota bacterium
GTCCTGAGGGACGATGCGGAGCGGCCCCTGTATGTGGAGACCGTGCCTCGCCGGGGCTACCGCTTCATCGCGCCCGTCGAGCGGGTAAACGTGTCGCCGTCCCTGCCGCGCCGGAGTGGCATGGACAGCAAGCTCCAGCGCGCGCTCTGGACGAACATCGCCGAGCTCCGGCTGTCCGAAGCGCGGCGCCGGCGCTGGATGACGCTGGCGCTCATTGGCGTCACGATTGTGGCGGTCGCGGCCATCGTGCTGGCCTTCCTGCGCTGAATTCGACGGTGACGGACGAACGGCTCGTCAGGAACATCTCGGATACCGCGCGCTGGGTCGCGGCATACCGCGCGCAGGAGACGGCGCGGCCGGACGCCGTGTTCAGGGATCCGTTCGCGCGCATGCTCGCGGGCGAACGCGGCGAGCAGATCGCCAGCCAGACGTTCTCGGGCGAACACGTCTGGGCGTTCACCGCCCGCACGTTTCTCTTCGACCAGTGCATCGTCGACGAGGTGAGGGCCGGGGCAGGCCTGGTCGTCAACCTGGCGGCAGGACTCGACGCCCGGCCGTATCGGATGGACCTCCCGCGCACGCTGCGCTGGGTCGAAGTCGACCTCCCCGAGATCCTCGACTACAAGACGGAAGCGCTCGCGAAGGCCACGCCGGTCTGCGCGCTCGAACGCATTCCGCTCGATCTCTCCAACGTCGAACAGCGGCGCGACCTGTTCGCGCGCCTGGGTGGCATCGCCGCGCGCGCGCTCGTCATCACCGAAGGGCTGCTCATCTATCTGGATCGGAGTGCCGTCGAATCGCTCGCGCGCGATCTGGCGGCGGTCCCAGCGTTGGGCCGCTGGGCGGTCGACATCTGCTCACCTCGGCTGCTCGAGATCCTGCGGAAGCGGGGCGGCGAGACACTCGCGGCGGCAGGCGCTGCATATCAGTTCGCGCCGCCGGAAGGGCCGGCGTTCTTCGAGGGCTGCGGCTGGCGCCCGATCGACGTGCGCTCGACCCTTCAAACGGCCGCGGCGCTGAAAAGGCTGCCGCTGTTCCTGCGAATGATCGCGATGCTTCCCGAGTCCAGGAAGCTGCACCGATCGCGGCCCTGGTCGGCGGTCGTTCGGCTGGAGCAGCGTTCGAAGGACTGATGCGTACCGTGTACTTGTTCGGGTCCTTCGTTCAGTTCGTGAGTGGCCGTCGACGTGATCACCGGTCTCGCGCAGCGACATAACTCTTGCGCGCGCGCGCCGTCATGCTGGGCGCGGTGACGCGCACCTCGAGCTTGTGCGTCTTTCCATCGACCTTCTGCGGCTCGAAGCCGAGCGCATATTGACGATGCAGCTCGTCGGCCACGCGGCCGAACGTGCTCAGCAGATCGTTCGCGCGCGTCAGCTCGAAGTAGCCGCCGCCGCTCGCGCCCGCGAGGCGAGCGAGTCCGGGGTCAGGCTTCTCCACGTCGCGGCTCCGCGTGCTCCCGCCCGGGCCGCCAAACCCGCCGCGCCCGACCATCGGGCCCCCGCGTCCCCCGTATCGCCCGAAGTAGCCGCTCGCAAGCCCGATGGCGTAGACCATGACATCTTCGTGCTCGGCGCGCTTGACGACCTCGCCGAACGACACGTTGTTCGATCCCGGCAGCGGGCTGTCCACGCCGTCGGTGAACACGAGGACGACCCGGCGTCCATCCTGATGCAGCAGCGCGGTCATGGCGACGCTGACGGCGTTCCACGACGGCGTCGGGCCGGGCTCCTGCAGCTCCGTGCGCAGGATGTCGAGCATCTCCCCCCTGTCGTTGGTGAACTCGCGCGGATCGACCTGGACGCGGAACGCGAAGCTCCCGATCCGCGCCTTGTCGGCGGGCATCAGCCGCTCGATGAAGGCTTGCGCCGCGCGCCGCACGAGCAGGAAATTCTCGCGCATGCTGACGCTGCGATCGAGCATCATCACGACCGTGATCGGCTGGATGTCGTTGGCGAACGTGGTGATCGTCTGGCGCTTGCCGTTGTCGTAGACCTCGAACTGGTCGCGCCGGAGATCCGCCACGAGACGGCCCGATTCGTCGGTCACGGTCGTGTAGACGGCGACGGTGTACGCGCCGCTTCGAAACGGCTGCTGCTGACCGCCGCCGAGCAGTGCCGCCGCGACCGCGAGCGGAGCCACGCGCAGGATCATCGGACCGGACGCGACGCGGTATACCCTGGACCGCGAAGGATCTTCCCCGGGCGCGCGCCGGTCGCGCGACCCTGCTCGATGACTGGAACGCCGTTGACCAGCACGTAGTCCATCCCGACGGAGAGCTGATTGGGGTTCTCGAACGTCGCGCGATCCGCGACGGTCTCGGGATTGAAGACGACCAGGTCGGCCCACATTCCCTGTTTGAGAACGCCGCGATCGGCGAGCCGCATGCGGCCGGCCGGCAGCGCGGTGAACTTGCGGATCGCGTCCTCGAGCGTGAGCAGGCGCTTTTCGCGCACGTACTTTCGCAGAATCCGCGGAAACGTTCCGTACGCGCGCGGGTGCGGGTGCTCCAGGCCCAGCAGGCCGGTGGGCGCGGTGCCCTGCGAATCGTTGTCCACGGACGTCCACGGCTGTTTCAGCGCGAGCACCACGTCCGGCTCCGACATTCCGAACACCGCCGCATACGTGTATGCGTGATCCTTGACGAGCAGATCCATCAGCGCGTCAATCGGATCCTCGTGCCACAGCGCCGCGATCTGCGCGAGCGTCTTCCCCTGCAGATCGCGGAGCTCCGTATTCTGGACGACGCAAATCGTGACAGCTTCGGGTCCAGGGATTTCCTGCCATTCGTTGTCCCAGCCGCCCGCCGTCGACATCATGTCCCCGCGAATGCGCGTTCGGGCCTGCGGATCCTTCAGGCGTGCGAGCAGCTGTTCGTCGCCGCCGTCGTGCGCCCATGGCGGGACGAATGCCGAGAGCGAGTTGAACCACGCGGGGTACGCATAGGTGTTCGCGCCCACCTCGACGCCGCTTCGCCGCGCGTCTTCGATCTTCGCGACGATCTGCGGCATCCGCCCCCAGTTCTGCTTCCCGGCGGCTTTGAGATGCCAGATTTCGACCGGAATGCGTGCCTCGCGGCCGATCCTGATCGCTTCGTCGAGGGCGCTCATGATCTCGTCCCCTTCCGAGCGCATGTGGGACGCGTAGACGCCGCCGTAGGGCGCGGCCTCGGACGCGAGCGCGATCAGTTCTTCGGTGGTCGCGTAAGGCGCGGGGGCGTACTGGAGCGAGGTGGAGATGCCGACTGCGCCCTGCTCCATCGCGTCGCGCACGAGCGCGCGCATGCGATCGAGCTCGGGCGGGGTCGGCTCCCGATCCGCGTCGCCGAGCACCATGCGGCGTACCTGCGTCGCGCCGACGTAGGTCGCGAGGTTGATGCCGACGCCCTGCCTCTCGAGCCGGGTAAAGTACTCGGCGAGCGTGCGCCAGTCGGGCCTGAGCTTCAGGTGCTGGTAGCTGACGCGATCCGCGCGGAGGATCGCGTCGTTGAGCGGGGCCGCCGATCCGCCTTCACCCGTGATCTCCGTCGTGATCCCCTGGAAGATCTTCGACGGGAGCGTCGGCTCGACGAGGATCGTCAGCTCGGACTGCCCGAGCATGTCGATGAACCCCGGGGCGACGATCTGTCCGCGGGCGTCGATGCGCCGGCTCGACCGCGCGGCGTCGAGGCGCCCGATGGCGGCAATCCGGCCGGCGCGGATCCCGACGTCCGCCCCGTACCAGGGCGAACCCGTGCCGTCGATCACGCGTCCGTTCGCGACGATGAGATCGAACGGCGGCACAGGGGGCTGTACCGCCGTCAGCAGGAGCATCGCGAGTGCGCCGGCGACAATCCGCATGTGGTCAACCCGTACCGCGCGTCGTAGCGCGCAACTTCAGTTTCCCTACGTCGTAGGGCGCAACTTCAGTTGCGCACGTTTGCGCCCTACTGCCGCTTCGACGAAGGCGGCACCATCCCCTTGATGCGGAAATACGTCACCAGGTTCCCGTAGTGCTCGTTGAGGTGGCCCGTATTGCCCAGCAGCGACGAGACGCGCGGGGACTGGCCCGACCCGAACGGGTTGCTCACGGACTGCGCCGCCGTCGCGTCGGTCAGCGCCGTGAACGCCTGATCGCAGTACGCGTTCGAGTCCGCCAGCGCTTTCACGATCGCCGCCTTCGTCGTCGCCGTCTTCTCGAAATGATCCTCTTCGAAGGGCGTCTTCTCGCCCTTTGCGGCGGAGCAGTAGACGTAGCTGGTGCCGGCGACGTGCGCGAGGATCTGTCCGAAGGTGCGCACGGTGTCAACCGGCTTGAACGAGTAGTTCTCCTCCGGCATCTGCTCCGCCGACTCGACGATGTTCCGCTTCGCGCCGTTCCACGCGTTTCGGACGGCCTGGCTGAACGACTGGTCGGCCGCCGCCGCCGGACGCTGCTGCTGCTGCTGCGCCGACAGGGTCCCGACGGCCACCATCGCCAGTATCACCGCGGCTCCTGCTGCTCTCATCGAAAACGCTCCTTCATCATCAGGCCGCGCGCGCCTGGAATTGCGCAGGCCGCGCGCAACTCCAGTTGCGCGGATGCTCTGAGGACTATGCCACAATCTTCGACGAGGCGGCCCCGAAAGGACCGCCGTACGAGAGACCCACCCCTTTTCGGGCAGCCAGTAAACAAATCCCCCTGAAATTCCGTCGAACGAGACGACATGACCAGGCTCAAGTTTGCTTTCCGGATGCTCTTCAAGACGCCGTTCGTGACGGTCATCGCGATCGTCTCGCTGGCGCTCGGCATTGGCGCCAACGCCGCGATCTTCTCGTGCTTCAATCAGATGCTGCTGGCGGCCCTCCCCGTGCCGCATCCCGAGGAGCTCGTGAATCTCTCGGCGCCCGGCCCGAAGCCGGGCTCGCAATCGTGCAACCAGGCCGGTGACTGCGACGAAGTCTTCAGCTACGCGATGTTCCGCGATCTCCAACGCGTGCAGAACGTGTTCACCGGCGTCGCGGCGCACCGGCTGTTCGGCGCGAACCTGTCGTATCAGGGCCAGACGCTCAACGGCGAGGGCCTGATGGTGTCCGGCAGCTATTTTCCCGTGCTCCAGGTCACGCCGGCGCTCGGCCGGATGATCGCTCCGACGGACGATCAGGCGGTCGGCGAATCGAAGGTCGCCGTCCTCAGCCATGCGTACTGGAGCACGCGATTCGCCTCGGACCCGAACGTGCTCAACCAGACGCTGATCGTCAATGGCCAGACGCTGACGATCGTGGGCGTCGCCCCGCGCGGATTCGAGGGCACGACGCTGGGGAGCCGGCCGCAGGTGTTCGTGCCGATCACGCTGCGCGGGGTCATGGAGCCTGGCTTCACGCGGTGGGCGAACCGGCAGGCGTACTGGGCCTACCTCTTTGCGCGTCTCCGTCCGGGCGTCACGCTGGACACCGCGCGCGCGACGATCAATCCGCAGTACCACGCGATCGTCAACGACGTCGAAGCGCCGCTCCAGAAGGGAATGAGCGATCAGACGATGAAGCGCTTCCGGAGCAAGGAGCTTGGCGTCACGGCGGGAGGCCGCGGCCAGAGCTCGGTCCCGAAGCAGGCGGCCACGCCGTTGAAGATGCTGCTCGGCGTCACGGCATTCGTGCTGATCATCGCGTGCGCGAACATCGCCAACCTGCTGCTCGCGCGGTCCGCGGCGCGCGCGGGCGAGATGGCGATCCGCCTCTCCATTGGCGCGGGACGCTGGCAGCTCGTCCGGCAGCTCCTCACCGAATCGCTGCTGCTCGCGATCCTCGGCGGCATCGCCGGGATCGTCGTCGCGCACTGGACGCTCGCGCTGATCACGTCCCTGCTGCCGGCGCAGGTCCAGGAAACGCTGACGTTCCGGATCGACACGCCCGTGCTCCTGTTCGCTGGGGCGTTGACGCTGGGCACCGGCATCCTGTTCGGCCTCTTCCCGGCGCTGCACAGCACGCGGCCTGACCTGCTCTCCACGCTGAAGGGTCAGTCGGGCCAGCCGTCCGGCGCACGCGGCGCGGCGCGCTTCCGCCTGGCGCTCGCGACGGCGCAGATCGCGCTCTCGATGGCGCTCCTCGCGGCCGCAGGCTTCTTCGTCAAGAGCCTGCTGAACGTGAGCCGCGTCGATCTCGGCGTCAAAACCGAGAACGTGATCACGTTCGGCGTGTCGCCGGAGCTGAACGGCTACACGCCGGAACGCACGCGCGTGTGCTTCGAGCGGCTCGAAGAAAACCTCGCGTCGACGCCGGGCGCGACCGGCGTCACCGTCTCGCTCGTTCCACTCCTCGCCGGCAGCAACTGGGGAAACGACGTCGCGGTGCAGGGATTCCAGGCGGGGCCGGACACCGACAGCAACTCGCGTTTCAACGAAGTCGGCGCCGGCTATTTCGGGACGCTCGGCATCCCGCTGATCGCCGGCCGCGAGTTCACGCCGGCCGACGGTCCCGGGTCGCCGAAGGTCGCGATCGTCAACGAGGAGTTCGTCAAGAAGTTCAACCTCGGACGCGAAGCGGTCGGCAAGCTGATTGGCAGCGGGCGCGGCAACGGCAGCAAACTGGATACGACGATCGTCGGCGTCGTCCAGAACGCGAAGTACAGCGAGGTCAAGCAGAAGATCCCGCCGCTGTTCTTCCGGCCGTACCGGCAGGACGATCAGCTCGGCTCCGCCTCGTTCTACGTGCGCACCGCGGGCGATCCCTCCGCGTTCGCGTCGACCGTGACGGGCGTCGTGAAGGGCCTGGATCCGAACCTGCCGCTCGAGAACCTCAAGACGCTGACGCAGCAGGTGCGCGACAACACGTTCCTCGATCGGATGATGAGCACGCTCTCGGCAGCGTTCGCGATCCTCGCGACGCTCCTCGCGGCCGTCGGTCTCTATGGCGTGCTCGCGTACACGGTGAGCCAGCGCACGCGCGAGATCGGACTCCGGATGGCGCTCGGCGCCGCGCCGCGCCACGTACGCGGCATGGTGATGACGCAGGTCGGCTGGATGGTCCTCGTCGGCGGTGTGGTGGGCCTCGCGGCTGCGTACCTACTGGGCCGCGGAGCGGAAACGATCCTCTATCAACTCAAGGGATGGGATCCCGCGGTGCTCGCGACCTCCGCCGTGCTGCTCGCGATCGTCGCGACATCGGCCGGTCTCATTCCCGCGCAGCGCGCCTCGCGGGTCGATCCGATGACGGCGCTGCGGCACGAGTGACCAGACGCGCTGTCACGATCACACGCAGAGGCCGCGATGAGCAGAGATCGGCGGGAATAGCCCGCCGATCTGACATTCGCCGCCGCGCTGACGCGCGGGGTAAGGTCGGACGAGTGGGACGGATACAAGCAGCCGCACGATCCTGAGCTGTTTGTATTCGTCCCACTCGTCCGACCTTCAGTGACCGGCCGCACGCCGGTCAGGCGAATGTCAGATCGCCCACGGGTGTTTGCCGGCACCCCGCTCGCGTGAGATCGGTGCGCGCGCTCTGCTCATGGCGTCCTCCGCGTGAGATCCGTCTCACGCGATCGCGCGGCGATTGACGACGTAGATGCCGAGGAGCACGACGCAGCCGCCGACGATCTTTACAGCGGAGAGCGGCTCGCCGAGCAGCACGAGCGCAAGCGCTGCTGTGAGCGGCACCTGTCCGAGCAACCCGACGGACGTGATCGTGGCGGGGAGGTGGCCGAGCGCGTACACGAGCGCGAGGTACGCGCCCAACTGCGAAAACAGTCCGAGCCCCAGGAGCGCCATCCACGTGTTCGCCGTGTAGCCTGTCAGCGGCTCGCCGTCCACGACGCAGATCGCCAGCAGCGTCAGCACGCTGCCCGCCACCGCCAGCACGTTGAACGTCAGCGTGTCCATCCCCGTCCTCACGCGCTCCGTCGTCATCAGGTAGCCGGCGAAGAAGAGCGCCGCGACGGTCGCGAGAACGTCTCCCATGACGCTGATGCGCTGTGCGCCCGCGTGCTGCGTCGCATCACCGGAGACGATTGCCGCGCAGCCGGCCAGCGCGAGCAGCAGACCCGTCCAGAATGCACGGCTCGGACGGCGATGGAAGAGCAGCCACGTCCCGAGCCCGACGAAGATGGGCGTGAGATTGCCGAGGAGCGCCGCCGTGGCGGCATGCGTCCTCAGCACGGCGGTGTTATAGAGGGCGAGATCGAGCGCGAAGAACGCGCCGCCGGCCAGCGCGAGCGCACCCGCGCCTGGCGCGACGCGCGAGGTGCCGCGGCTGAACAACCGCAGCGGTATGAGCACGACGAGGGCAATCAGGACGCGGTAGAAGCCCGACGCGGCACCCGGAATGCCCGCCCACCTGACGAAGATCGCGGACCACGCCGTTCCGCTGATCGCCAGCGCAAGCGCGAGCCACGCCCGCCACCGCGATTCCCTCTCGCGGAGAGCGGTCGCTGCCGTGGTTTGCCATTCGGCCGCAGCTCTCCGCACCACCGATATTGTTTCCGAAGCGGATCGCGCCGATCCACTCCAATACGACACCGGTCGCGAGCGGCACAGGATGTGATACGCAATCGGGGGGAAAGGAGATGTCGATGACTCATCAGCAGACCCGCGGTGCCGAGTGGCCGCACGAATGGATTGAGGGAGACGAGCGGCAGCCGGAGCAGTCCCGCGCGGCGACGATTCCCCTGCTGCTCGGCCGCGCGATCTTCGGCGGCTACTTCCTGTACAACGGGATCAACCACTTCATGCATCACGACATGATGTCGGGCTACGCGAAAATGAAGGGCGTGCCTCAGGCAGAGGTTGCGGTTCCTGGAACCGGCCTCCTCCTCGTGCTCGGGGGGCTCAGCCTGATCACGGGCTACCGGCCGAAGCTCGGCGCCGCCCTCATCACGACGTTCCTTGCCGGCGTCTCGCCGAAGATGCACGCCTTCTGGGAGGAGTCGGACCCGCAGCGGCGCCAGGCGGAGATGGTGAATTTCCTCAAGAACATGGCGCTCATCGGCGGGGCGCTGCTCGCCGCCGCCGAGCCCGAGCCCTGGCCGTATTCGACCGCTGCCTGATGGTGAAATGCCGGATCCCTGTCGCACGTCACTGCGATCGCTTACACAGCGACACGCGGTAAGCATCCCGGCATCGACACGCGTCAGAACCAACATGCTGCGCATCAGCGAGCGCCTCGCGATCGACGAGAGCGAGCTGCAGGAGCGTTTCGTCCGGGCGTCGGGACCGGGCGGCCAGAACGTCAACAAGGTGGCGACGGCCGTGGAGCTACGGTTCGACGCGGCGCGATCCACGGCGCTCGACGAACCCGCGAAGGCGCGGCTGCGCGCGCTCGCCGGCACCCGCATGACAGCCGACGGCGTGCTCGTGATCGACGCGCGCCGGTTTCGCACGCAGGCGCAGAATCGCGAGGACGCGCGCGAGCGGCTCGCCGCGTTGTTGCGCAAGGCGACGACGCGGCCCCGGCGGCGGAAGAAGACCGCACCGACCGCGGCGTCGAGAGAGCGGCGGATCACGTCGAAGCGCCGGCGCGCCGAAGCGAAGGCCGCGCGCGTGAAGCCGCGCGCGGAGGACTGAGATTACCCGCAGTAGCCCGTGCAGGGCGGCGGATCCGGCGTGGCCGTCCCGTTGAGGCTGCCCACCATGCTCGGATGCACCGTGCAGTGA
>JBKPTE010000157.1:0-17378 GCA_046735335.1 Acidobacteriota bacterium
ACGTCCCAGATGAACCCCACGCGCGGCGCCCAGTTCTGATCCAGCTTGAACGCCGTCTGATTGTCCCGGTTGCGAACGTTCTGGCCTTCCCAGCGGATGCCGCCGTTGATGGTGAAGAAGTTGCCGATGCGCCAGCTGTCCTGCGCGTAGAAGGACGTGTTGTGCGAATCGGGCTTCGACGTCAGCGGAACGGCGATCTGCCACGTCGTCGGATCAGCGCGGTCGTAACCCGGCGCGCGGTCGTTGACGTAGAAGCGATGACGGTAATACACCGAGCCGTCGGCGAGCGGGAGCTTGTAGATCCGCTGGCCGCCGCCGCCGTTGAAGTTGTTGTTGACGGCGTTGACGTGCTCGAAATCCCCGCCAATCTTGAGTTCATGCGAGCCGAGATAGCTCGTCATGTCGGCCTTGATCACGTTGCGATTGAACTTCTGGTTCTGGAAGAACGGGAACCCGCCGGTGAGCGCGTTCGGGTCGACGGTGGTGTCGATCATCAGGGGAATGTCGGCGCCAGCTCCGGAGTACTCGTCCGTTTCTTCGTGGCGCGCGGCGAGCCCCTGGAACAGCCACCGGCTGCCGAGGACGCCGTTGTAGCGGCCGACCACGTCGGTGCCGCCGATGTTGCGTTCACCGTCGAACGTGCTGGGCGGACCGCTGATCGCGAACACGTTGCCTGTGCGCTTCGACGGGTCGCCGTTCACGTTGAAGTTGAACGTGTGTCCTGAGCCCGCCTTCGCGGTGACCTTCACCGCATACAGATCGCGGTTGATTGTCAGGGGAACCACCGACCCCATCGCGGGCGCCGCGGGAGCGTCGATATTCCGGATGACGGTAGTGTCGTCGCGCTCGTTCACGCGGTTGTACGCGCCGAAATACCACAGCCGATCCTTCACGATGAATCCGCCCAGTTCGAATCCTGCATCGGCTTGGTGCGCGATGTCCACGACCTGCGTCGTCGTCTCCGGGCGCTCCGATGCGGTGGTGTTGTTGGCCTGCAGCGGGCCGCCCTCGGCGAATCCGAATGCCGATCCGCGGATCTGGTTGCCGCCGCTCTTCGTGAGGACGTTGACGACGCCGCCGGTCATGCGGCCGTATTCGGCGGGGAGGCCGCCCGTCTTCACTTCGACTTCCTGGATGAAGTCGTTGTTGAGCGTCTTGCCCTTGTCGCCGAGCTCGACGCCCGTCGTGTTCAGGCCGTCGATGATGTATTGATTCTCGGCGCTGGAGGAGCCATAGACCACAGGGCCGACCTGATCCGACGTGACGCCCGGCGCAATGGTGGTGAGGCCGTAGAAGTCGCGCCGCACCGGCAGGCGATTGAACATCTCCGGCGTGACGTTCACGCCTGTGGTGGTCGACGTCACGTCGACGGTCGGCGACGAGGCCTGCACCGTGACGGCCTCGGTGACGCCGGCGATCGCCATCTTCAGCGCGACCGTGGCGGTACGATCGAGGCCGACGTCGACCGTCTGCTCGAGCGTCCTGAAGCTGGCGAGCTCAGCTTTCAGTGTGTAGCGGCCCGGGGGCAGGCTGAGGAATCGGAAGTTGCCTTCCGCATCCGTGACCTGCGTCTCCACGCCTTGCATCGCCGGGCTGGTGACGGTCACGGTGACGCCGGGCAACACCGCGCCCTGCGCGTCGACGATCTGGCCCATGAGCCGTCCTGTAGTTTGCGCGTAAAGGGCCGTCGCCGGAACCAGCAGCACTGCCGCAAGCAGCGCAAGCCGGCGCAGCACCGGGACGGGTCGTGCACACGTACTCAAAGTAAACCTCCTGAAGAAAACAGGCGCGAGGAGCTCGACCACAGCAGATCAGCCGGGCAGACCGTCGTGAATCCGGAGGGGACGGACTTCGACCCGCTGGGACCAATAACGAAGCACAGCGTGTGCCCGTCCCGCACACCAAGCACGTCAGCACGCGGCCGTGGTATTTCGTCAGTATGAGTGCGGCCGTGCTTGTGACGGATCTACGCTTTTGGAGGAGCGATACAGCGAATTGGTGGGACGAACGCAGGAGGCGAGCTGATCATTGCTTCTCTGATTTCTTCCTTCTGATGTCCTCCAGCCGGGGGTTGACGTTATAGCCTGCCTTCTCTGCGGCCTTCGCTTCCTTCTCCGCCTCGTCGTAGCGGTTGGTCAGCAGGTACACGACGGCCAGGTTGTTGTGAGCCTCGCCGGCTCCTGGATCGACCTGAACCGCCGATTCGTATTGGCGCTCCGCATCGGCGAGACGCTCGGCTCGAAAATACGCGCTCCCAAGCGCCAGCGAGACGAACGCGGGCACCGCCGTTTCGAGAGACATGTTCAGACCTCGGTCGGCGTTCTGCTGAAGGAGGCGCAGCTGATTCTGGAACTGTCGCACCATTTCCTGAGATCGCTGCGTCTGCGGCCCCTGAGAGGTCTGGCGGATTGCTTCGCGAAGCTCGAGTTGCTGATCCTGCCGCGCGCGAATCGCATCCACCTGCGCCCGGAAGACGCCCCCGCTGCCTTCAAATACAGGTTACGGCATTCTTCGTACGCAGTTTTTTGGCCGTCGTTCGTCCCAGCGATCTGGGTTTTTGGACGAGCCGCTACGGATTCTTGGGGGAAGCGCCAGAACCGCATCTCCTTTCGTTATGATTCTTTCCTCATGCCCTCCTCGGACGTCGTCATCGTGGGCGCCTCCCGCACACCGATTGGTCGATACGGCGGCGCCTTCCAGAGTCTTCATCCGGCGGAATTGGGCGCCGTCGCGGCACGGGCCGCGATGGAGCGGGCGAAGATCGATCCGGCGGCCATCGGAGAGGTGCTGATAGGCCACGGGCGACAGGCGGGATCCGGGCCCAATCCCGCGCGCCAGGTCGGACGCAGGAGCGGCATCCCGGACGAAGTGCCGGCGCAGACGATCAACAAGGCCTGCGCGTCGGGGATGCAGGCGATCGCCACCGGTGCGCAGTCGATCATGCTCGGCGAGGTCGATACGGTGATCGCCGGTGGCATCGAGTCGATGAGCCGCATGCCGTACCTCATCGACGCCGAAGACGCGCGCTGGGGGCACCGCATGGGGAACTTCACGCTCGTGGACGCGATGTACCGCGACGGGTTCACGTGCTCCGTGTGCGGCATGATCATGGGCGAGACGGCGGAATCGCTCGCGCGGCAGTACGGCATCACGAGAGGGGAGTCGGATGCCTATGCCGTCGAGAGTCAGCGCCGCGTGCAGGCCGCAGTCTCGGCCGGCCGCTTTCGAGACGAGATCGCGCCCGTCACGGTAGCTGACGCGAAGGGGAAGACGGCGACCATCACGAACGACGAACATCCGCGGGCGGACGTCACCATCGAGGCGCTTCGCAAGCTGCCGCTCGTGTTCGGCAGCGTGGACGGACAACCGGGGATCATCACCGCAGGCTCCTCGTCTGGCATCACCGATGGCGGCGCCGCCGTGGTCCTGATGAATGCGGACAAGGCCAAGGCGAACCGCATCACGCCGCTCGCCCGCATCGTCGGATGGGCGAGTGCCGGCGTCGATCCCCGCATCATGGGCATCGGCCCTGTGCCGGCCGTCCGAAAGCTCCTCGCACGCACCGGACTGCGGCTGGAGGACTTCGACCTCTTCGAGCTGAACGAAGCATTCGCCGCGCAGGTGCTGGCGGTGCTCCGCGATCTGCCGATCCCGCCCGAGAAGCTGAACGTGAACGGAGGGGCGATCGCGCTCGGCCATCCGATCGGGTGCACCGGCACGCGGATTGTGGTGACGCTGCTCTACGAGATGCTGCGTCGCGGCGCCCGCCGGGGGCTTGCGACCTTGTGCGTCAGCGGCGGAATGGGCATGGCATTGGCGATCGAGTTGTGCTGAAGCACAGTTCAGTCGCGCCACTGAAGTGCCGCGCTACGGAAGCGGCATCGTCACGTATGGATTCGGCCGTGGAGCGCGGCGACAAACGCGATCAGATCTACCGGGCCGTCCTGAGCCGCCCGGAACACACGAGTCATGTCGAGGGTCTCGTACGCGTGCGCGACGATGTTGCGAAAGCCAGCCGCGCGCATGAGCCGTATGGCGAGAGACGCGTCGACAATGTCCGCATTCCCGAGCTTCCTGAACGCGTCCGCATACGTTGCCGGCGTCCCCAGATTGAAGTGCAGACAAGCGGCGAGCGCGAGGTCGATCACGATCTGCGTTGCTTGCCAGAGGTGCAGAATCACTGCGTCCGATTGATCCGTTGACGGCTGCAACTCCGCGGCGCTGGGGGGCAGACGCTGTCTGACGCGCTCGAGGTGCCGATCGATCGCCTGGGCCTTTTCTGCGAGGAGGTCTCGATCGATGGGACTCACGGCGTGAGACGATCGAGCACGGCCGCATAGGCTGGCCTCAACACCGGACTGGCGTCACACCAGAAGGCCACTGCCTCCAGCCAGAACCGCTCGAAGGTGGTCTCGTCGCGCGAGTACGCGACAATCGCGTCGGCGGCCGCGCGATATCGAAGCTGTCCGCTCGCGCGACGCAGATCGACCAGATCGATCCGCTCGACTCCGAGCATGGGAACGAGGTGCGCGAGGAACGCGTCAGGATCGAATCCCGGATCTGCCAGATAGCCCAGGTCCCAGTCGGACGCCGGATGCGCGTCGCCGCGGGCACGGGAGCCGAACACCAGGAGGAGGGCCAGGGCCGGCTCCGCGGCGGCAAGAGCAGAGAGGGCGCCGATCTGCGAATCGAGCGTCACGCGCGGATAGTAGCAGATCCCACCGGAACGGCTGTGCGCTACGATCGATCGAGGCCATGAATATCGCAGTGATCGCGGGCGACGGCATCGGCAAGGAAGTGACTGCCGAAGCGGTCAAGGTGCTGACGCGCGTCGGCGAGGTCTTCGGCCGCGCGTTCCGCTTCGAGGGCCTCCCCTGGAGCGCCGACTACTTCCTCGAGACCGGCACCACGATTCCGGCGAACGGGTATGCGATGCTGCGCGACGATTTCGACGCGATCTTCATCGGCGCGCTCGGCGATCCCCGTGTGCCGGACAATCGGCACGCGCGCGACATCCTGCTGGGCACCCGCTTCGAGCTCGATCTCTACGTCAACTACCGGCCGATTCGCCTGCTCGACGAGCAGTTGTGCCCGCTGAAAGGACGCGGACCGGCTGATGTGAACTTCTCGGTGTTTCGTGAGAACACCGAAGGGCTCTACGTCAGCGTCGGCGGACGCGTGAAGCCGGGAACGGACGATGAGATTGCGATCCAGGAAGAGGTGAACACGTGGAAGGGCGTGAGCCGGATCGTCCGGTACGCGTTCGAATTCGCGAGTTCCCGCAAGCTCGCGAAGGTGTGCATGGCCGACAAGAGCAACGCCATGCAGCAGGGGCACGCGCTGTGGCAGCGCGCCTTCAAGACGATCGCGGCTGAATATCCCTCTGTTCAGGCCACGCACTACTATATCGACGCGCTCGCGATGTACCTCGTGTTCGATCCCTCGCAGTTCGAGGTGATCGTCACCAACAATCTCTTCGGCGACATCATCACCGACCTCGGTGCCGCGCTGCAGGGAGGCCTTGGCATGGCGGCATCCGCCAACCTGCATCCCGGAAAGACGTCGATGTTCGAGCCGGTCCACGGCTCGGCGCCGAAGTTCGCGGGGAAAAACGTCGCTAACCCGATCGGCGCGATCTCCTCCGCGGCCCTGATGCTGGAGACGCTCGGTCTTCTCGAGGAGGCAAAGGCGGTAGACGTGGCGGTGTTGAAGGCCGTCAGAGAAAGACAGGTGACGCAAGACGTCGGGGGTAAGCTGGGGACGAGGGAAGCTGGGGACGTAATTGCGCGGGCGATTGTTGCGTGAGGCGCGTCCAAGAGACGCGCCCTACATCATCTGAGATGCCTGACATTTTCATCGTGGACGGAGCGCGGACGCCGATGGCCGAATACAACGGCCGTTTGAAAGACGTGTCCGCGCTGGATCTCGGGGCCACCGCGTCCCGAGCGGCCATGGAGCGAAGCGGCGTCCGTCCCGATCAGATCGACCACGTCGTCTTCGGCAACGTGCTGCAGTCCAGCTCGGATGCTGTGTATGGCGCGAGGCACGTCGGCCTGAGGGCCGGCCTCCCCGTCGAAGTCCCCGCGCTGACGGTGAATCGCCTCTGCGGGTCGGGCATTCAGGCCGCGATCAACGGCGCGCAGATGATCCTGCTGAACGAGGCGGAGGTCGTCCTCACGGGCGGGGCGGAGAGCATGAGCCAGGCGCCGCACGTGATCCGCGGACTCCGCAGCGGTCTGCGTCTCGGCCAGGGGCAGCTCGAGGACACGCTCTGGTCGTGCCTCCTCGACACGCACTGCGGCTGCACGATGGCCGCCACCGCGGAGAACTGCGCCGCGAAGTACCACGTCACGCGCCGGGAGCAGGACTGCTTCGCGCTGCGCAGCCAGCAGCTCGCCGCGCGCGCGTCGCAGGAGGGGCGACTCGCCGAGGAGGTCGTCCCCGTCGACATCAAGACGCGCAAAGGTACGGAGTCGGTGGCCCAGGACGATCACATGCGTCCCGATTCGACGATGGAGGGGTTGGAGATGCTGCCGCCGGCGTTCAGCAAGAACGGATGCGTGACGGCGGGAAATGCGAGCGGGATCGTGGACGGTGGCGCGGCGCTCGTGCTCGCGTCGGCGAACGCGGTGAAGGCGAACGCGCTCACGCCACTGGCGCGCCTCACGCACTGGGCGGTCGTCGGCGTCGAGCCGACGCTGATGGGGATGGGGCCGGCGCCCGCCACGCGCAAAGTGCTGCACAAGGCTGGTCTGTCCTTGAAGGACATCGATCTCTTCGAGGTGAACGAAGCATTTGCCGCGCAGTATCTCGCCGTCGAAAAGGAGCTGGGGCTCGATCGCGATCGCGTCAACGTCAACGGCGGCGCGATTGCGCTCGGACATCCGCTCGCCATGACGGGCACGCGGCTGCTCCTCACGCTCGCGATGGAGCTCAAGCGCCGCGGACTTCGCCGCGGCATTGCGACCGCATGTATCGGAGGAGGTCAGGGTATTGCTGCAATTGTGGAGCGCTGAACGCCGACCCCTTGTCTCGCTCGTCGCTGCGCTCGCACTTGCGATCGCGGCGACACCCGCCGTCACGTCCGATCGAAAGCAGTCGTCCGATGCGCACGCGGCGTCCGACACACCGGCCGCCGCGGCGATGACGTGGCGGCTGGTCGGGCCGTTCAGGGCTGGACGCGTTGCGGCTGTCGCGGGCGTCCGAGGACAGCCGCACACCTACTACTTCGGAGCGGTCGCCGGCGGGGTGTGGAAGACGACGGACGGCGGCATCGTCTGGAAACCGGTGTTCGATGCGCAACCCGTGCAGTCGATCGGCGCGATTGCCGTCGCGCCGTCGAACCCCGACGTGATCTACGTCGGAACCGGCGAAGTGGACTGGCGCTCGGACCTCTCCAGCGGCGACGGCGTCTACAAATCAACCGACGCCGGACGCACCTGGCAGCATCTCGGGCTCGACGAGACGCGGCACATCGCGCGCATTTCCATCAATCCATCGAATCCGGACGAAGTACTCGTCGCGGCAATGGGACACGCGTACGCGGCCAACCCGGAGCGGGGCTTATACAGAACAATCGACAGCGGACGCACGTGGCAGAAGGTGCTGTTCAACGGCGAAGACGTTGGAGGGATCGACGTGGCACGGCAGCCATCGGACCCACGCATCGTGTACGCCGCTCTGTGGAGCGCCCGTCGTCCGCCCTGGAGCCGCTATCCGCCCATCAACGGAACCGGCGGCGGCATCTACAAGTCCGTCGACGGCGGAGCGACATGGTCGCCGGTGAGCGGCGCAGGTCTGCCGTCGCAGATCAACGGCCGGATCGGTCTCGCCGTTGCCGACGCTGGCAACCGCGTCTACGCGCTGATCGACGCGCAGAAGCCGGGCCTCTATCGATCGGACGACGCGGGCGCGAGCTGGTCGCTCCTTGGGACGGACTCGCGCATCACCTCGCGCTTGTGGTACTTCGGCGAGCTCGCCGTCGATCCGAAGAACCCGGACGTCGTGTACGCGCCGAACGTTGGTCTTCAGAAATCGACCGACGGCGGCAGAACGTGGACGCCGCTCAAGGGCGCGCCTGGCGGCGACGACTACCACGCCCTGTGGATCGATCCTGACGATCCGTCGCGGATGATTACCGGCGTCGATCAGGGCGCGACGATATCCGTCGATGGCGGTACGACGTGGAGCAGTTGGTACAACCAGCCGACCGCGCAGTTCTACCACGTGGCCACCGACAATGCCTTCCCGTACCGCATCTACGGCGCGCAGCAGGATAGCGGAACCGTCGGCATCGTCAGCCGCGGCGCCTACGGCGCGATTACGCCGAAGGACTGGGAGACAGTCGGCGGCGGCGAGAGCGGCTACATCGTCCCCGATCCGGACGATCCGGACGTCGTGTACGGTGGCAACACGAACGGCGGCCTGTTCAGGTTCGAGCGGCCGACGGGGCAGTCGCACGACATCGCGCCGCGCGACGCTCGGGGCGCGGCTGTGCCTCGGCGTGAAGCCGCCGATCGCTTCTCGTGGACCTCACCTGTTGCCTTCGGGCCTCGCCGTGGCTCTCAGCCGCGCGCCATCTACTTCGGATCCCAGCGCGTGCTGAAGAGCGTGGATCGAGGTCAGAGCTGGACGCCGATCAGCGGCGATCTGTCCAGCGCTGGCCGCAATGCGGCGCCGGCGACGGGCGGCCGGATGGTCCAGGCGCTTGCCGCGGACGAAGCGTACGGCGTCGTGTACACCATTGCTCCTTCCGCCCTGCAGCCGGGGCTGATCTGGCTCGGAACCGACGACGGACTGATTCGAATCACGCGTGACGAGGGCGCGACATGGACCGACGTCACGCCGCCTGCGTTGAGCGCGTGGAGCAAGGTGAGCCTCATCGAAGCGTCGCCGCACGAAGCGGGCGCCGCGTACGCCGCGATCGATCGGCATCGCCTCGACGACTCCGCACCGCACATCTACCGCACGCGCGATTACGGCGCCACGTGGACCGAAACCGTCCGCGGCCTGCCGCCGGACGCGTTCGTCCGTGCCGTTCGCGAGGACCCGGAGCAGCGCGGCTTGCTGTACGCGGCCACCGAACGCGGCGTCTTCGTGTCGTTCGACCACGGGGAGGGCTGGGAGTCGATTCAGCGCAATCTTCCGCGCGCGCCGGTTCACGACCTCGTCGTCCACGGGAACGACCTCGTCGTCGCCACGCACGGACGGTCGTTCTGGGTGCTCGATGACGTGTCCCCGCTGCGTCAGCGCCAGTCGGCTTCGTCAACACGATTGTTGAAGCCCGCGCCCGTCGTTCGGATCCGGCGCAGCGTCAATACCGATACGCCCCTGCCGCCCGAGGTGCCGATGGGTCAGAACCCGCCCGACGGCGCAGTGATCGATTACGAGCTGGCATCCGGCGCGAACGTCGCGGTCATCGAGATTCGGGACGAAGCGGGGCAGGTGGTGCGCCGCTTCTCGAGTGCGGATCGCCCGCCGCCGCTCGATTTGCACCAGCCGTTTCCGTCGTACTGGCAGAGCCCGATGAAGCTGCCGACGGCGAATCCAGGGATGAACCGATTCGTCTGGGACCTGCGCTATCCGTCGGCGCGCGCGCGGCGTCCCGACTACACGATCGCCGCCCTCCCGGGGGACACGCCGGCGCTGCCGCTCGGACCGCAGGTGGTACCTGGGACTTATCAAGTGACGCTTACGGTCGGTGCGCAGTCGTTCACGCAGTCCCTCACGGTGGCGATGGACCCGCGTGTGACCGCGAGTTCTGCGGATTTGTCAGCGCTCTTTGACCTGGAACGCCGGATCGCCGCCGCGATCGACGACGATGCGCGCGCGCTCGACTCGCTCGGATCGTCCCCTGGCGGCGAACGGGCCAGGACGCTCGAACGATTGAACGATCAATTGAGCCAGCTGCTGATTGCCGTCGACTCGGCCGATGTGGTGCCGACGCGTCAGGCGTCGGCGGAATTCGACGCGCTGCGGCGGGAGCTCGACCGGCTAATCGCCCGTTGAGAGCTTGTCGAGCATCTGCTTCGCTTTCGCTTTGAACTCCCGATCCTCGGGCGTCCAGTCGGGATCGAGTGGCGCAGCCAGCACCTTTTCGAGGGTTGCGTGCGCTTCGTCGGTCTTCTTCTCCCCGAGGAGCGTCTCCGCGAGGAAGTAGAGCGACGCCGTGCTGTTCGAATTGTAGGTGAGTGATTTCCGAAGGTGCTCTTCCGACTTCTGTTTGCTGCCGCCGAACAGGCCGGGTACCTTGAAGTACCAGCGGCCGAGCGCGCGATCGGCCGAACCCTGCAGAAACCCGGGGTCGATCTTCAGGACCGTTTCGAGCTCGTCCTTGATCTGTCCGCGGTACCGGATGCCCTGGCGCAGCCCGAACGATTCGGCGAGCGCCCCCATGTTCGCCGCGGCCCAGAAATGGCCCTCCGGCCGCTGCGGCGCCGCGGCGATCGCGGCGCGCGCGGCGGTGATGCCCTGCTCGAAGATCTCCTTTCGATCCGCATCGTCCGCGTGGCCGCCGAGCCAGTACCGCGCGCGCGCGAGCTTCCAGGCGGAGTCGAAATCGTCCGGCGTCTTCTGCAGCCGCTCTGCCCAGATCCGCTCCGCCGCCTTCGCGCTCGCGAGATCGTCGCGGTGTGCGTAGAGCGCATCGGGGTCTGGTGCTTCAGGACTCGTAACTTCGCGCAGACTTGTAGCTTCCGCCTTCAGGCGGAAGTCAGCCGCGGCAGAGCCATCCGCACCTGCGATGTACAATAAAAGGATGCAGGAAATCATCCGTCAGCTTCTCGCGGAGCTTGGGGAGGACCCGTCGCGCGAGGGGCTGCTGGAGACCCCGCCGCGCGTGGAACGGGCGCTGAAATTCCTGACGAGCGGCTACACCGCCGACATCGACACGGTGCTCAACAACGCGCTCTTCACCGTCGATTATAACGAGATGGTGATCGTGAAGGACATCGACTTCTACAGCCTCTGCGAGCACCACCTCCTGCCCTTCTTCGGCAAGTGCCACGTGGCCTACATCCCGCGCGGGCGCGTGATCGGACTCAGCAAGATTCCGCGCCTGGTGGAAGTCTTCGCCCGCCGGCTCCAGATTCAGGAGCGCATGACGAACCAGATTGCCGAGACCATTCGCGAGAAGATCGATCCGCTCGGCGTCGCCGTCGTCGCGGAAGCCACGCATCTCTGCATGGCCATGCGCGGCGTCGAGAAGCAGAATTCCTTCGCCATCACCAGCGCGATGCTCGGCGCGTTCCAGAGCGACGCGCGCACGCGCATGGAATTCCTCGAGCTGATTCGTCGGCCCGAGCTTCCCACCCGCAGCGCGCATCCTTTCTTCGAACACGAGCACGATCTCGTCGATTGAGTCGAGGTATCGGTGGGCGGTCCTGAGAGGACCGCCCTACATTCCTGCGGCACGCCGCACGATACCTTCGAGTCGCCGTCACACCTTCCGTAGTCGGCACGCCCGATCGATCTGGATCCGCAGTTTATACTGTGCGTCATGGGACGCGTGCTGATCTGTGCCGTGATGTTGTCGCTCTTCGCGGCGCCGATCGGGGCGCAGAAGCGGCGGACGCCGCCTCCGCGCAAGCCGCAGCCGGCGAAGAAGGCGGCGCCCGCACCCCTCAAGACCGCAACGCCCGAGACGACGTGTCCGTCGCTGCTCGGGATGGGCGTCAAGACCATTCGCAGCTACTGCGACGTGCCCGCGGGGAGGGATCCCGCGCAAGGCGTGATCCTGAAGCTCCCGCCGCACACGGGCCCGGCGACGCTGTCCTTCGATCTGCACGCGCGCCACACTTACTCCGAGGAGCAGACGAAGAGCGGCAAGGGATACGCGCACTACCGCGCGGTGATTGGCGTGTTGACGATGACCGGGGATCTGCTCGGCCGCGGCGCGGTCGACGTAGAGGTCCGGAACGCGGCAGATCTGTTCGACCGCATCGGGGGCGGCGCGGACGGGGGACCGAAGGCGGTGGCGCCGGCGGGCAGCGAGCACATCTTCGTCGAGATTCCCGCGGGCGTCGATCAGGTGAGCCTGCTCGGGGAAACGCTCGATGCCGTGACGCCCGCGGGCCACGAGACGGTCGTGATGCCCGGTCGTCCGGTGGCGATCGTCAGCAATCTGCTGCTCGAGTACCACCCGGCGGCGACGAGCAGAAGATGAATCGGTGCTTCCGCCTGAACGCGGAAGCCACGATTCGATCTACCGCTCAGCCGATCGGTTGTTCCGCCTTCAGGCTGTCGGCAATCCGCTCGATGACGACCTGCCCGTGGAAGCGGCCGTTCTCGATGAAAATCCGTCCGCTGGCTTTGCCCGCCACCATCGCGCCGATCACGTACAGGCCCGGCACGTTCGTCTCGAACGTCTCCGGGTTGTGGCGCGGGCCGCACGTGTCGGGGTGCAGCTCCACGCCTGACGCGCGCAGCAGCGCGTTGTCCGAGATGTAGCCGGTCAGCAGGAACACGCCGTCCGCGGGGAGCTCGTCGCGTCCGTTCGGTCCCTCGACGAGAACGGATGTCGGCCGGATCTCGACGACGCTCGTGTTGAACCGCGCGGCGATCGACCCTTCTCTGATCCGGTTCTCGATGTCGGGCTTCACCCAGTACTTGATCGAGTCGCCCAGTCCGCTGCGGCGGTGCACGATCGTTACGTGCGAGCCGGCGCGAAACAGCTCCAGCGCGGCTTCCGCCGCCGAGTTCTTGCCGCCAACGATCACGACGTTCTTGCGATAGAACGGGTGTGGCGAGGTGAAGTAGTGCGACACGTGCGGCAGGTCCTCGCCGGGCACCCCCATCATGTTCGCGAAATCGTACGCGCCCGTCGCCAGCACGACCTTCCGCGCGCGCGCCGAGCGCCGGACGCCGCGCTTGCTCCGCATGTCGACGACGAACGATCCGGAGCTGTCCGGCACGCCTTCGTCCCGCGCGATGGCGACGACGGTCTCGTCGAAGTCGATGTCGAGGTTGTAGGTGTCGGTGGCGCGCCGGTAGTAGCGAAGCGCCTCCAGGCGGCTCGGCTTGTCGTTGGGGCTCACGAACGGCAGCCCGCCGATCTCCATCAGCTCAGGCGTCGTGAAGAACACCATTTCCGTGGGGTAGTGGAGGAGCGAGTTGACGAGCGCTCCCTTTTCGATGACCTGATAGGTGAGGTTGGCCTTCGTGGCCGCGATGGCCGCCGCCAGCCCGGCCGGGCCGGCGCCTACGATGATGACGTCGCGAATATCCATGACCGACGATCATAACGTGTGCGCCGCCGGGTCTGAAGACCCGGCCTACAGGTACACGCGATCGTTCAGCACTGGACCGTCGGCATCTTGAGGCGCTGCTGCGCGACCAGCACCTTCATTTCGAGCAGCTCGATGAGCGAACGGCAGCGCTCCAGCAGCCCGTCCCGCTCGAGGAGCGCCTGCTTCTCGACGGGATCGAACTCCAGATACTGCGCGAGCGCGTTGACGAGATCCTCGTCGGGCATCGAGGAGGGGACTCTGCGCTCGGGCCCGCCCTCCGCTGGTGGCACGAGCAGCGACTCGAGCCTGCGGCGCTCTGCGCGCATCTCTTCGTGGAAGCTCTGCGGCGGCGGCTCATCGACGGTTTCCACCCGCCCCAGGCGGTACGCGCGGCTCGTGTCCTCTCCGGACACGCGAAACTTCTCCATCCCGCGAAGCACGATGTCGAAGCGGCCGTCGGCGAGCCGTTCGGCATGCGTGATCACGCCGGCGCAGCCGATCGTATAGATCGGCGGCCGGCCTTCGTAATCGCGCTCCCATCCGGGCCGGAGCAGCACCATGCCGATGATCCGGTCGCCGTGCAGCGAATCCCCGACCATCGTCCGATACCGCGGCTCGAAGATGTGCAGCGGGAGGAAGACGTTCGGGAAGAGGACGACGTTCGGCAGCGGGAAGAGCGGAATGGAGGGAGGAAGCATATCGATTGCCGACTGGCGATCTAGTGTACCGTTCGGGTCTTCTTCTCCATATAGTCCATCAACACGTAGCGTCCGAGCGTGCGCGGCGTGGTGAAGTACGCCTTTCCGTGGCAGATCTCCGCGACCTGGCGGACGAAGCTGACGAGGTCGTAGTCGCGCGCGAGCATGAACGTGTTGATGAGGATGCCCGCCTTGCGGCAGGCTGCCACCTCGGCGAACGTTTCGGACACGATGAACGGATCGAGCCCGAACGCATTGCGGTAGATGCGCCCGTCGGAGCGCGTGAGCGCGGACGGTTTCCCGTCGGTGATCATGACGATTTGACGCATGTCCTTCTGCTGCCGATCGAGGATCCGCCGGGCGAGGCGCAGCCCTTCGCGCGTGTTCGTGTAATAGGGGCCGACGCGGACGCGCGCGAGCTGGCTGAGGGGGATCTCCTCGGCGGAATCGTGGAAGAGGACGACCTTGAGCGCGTCGCCGGGATACTGCAGCCGAATGAGATTGGCGAGCGCGAGCGCCACCCGCTTGGCGGGGGTGAACCGATCCTCGCCGTAGAGGATCATGCTGTGGCTGCAGTCCAGCATCAGCACCGTGGCGCAGGAGCTTTGATATTCACCCTGCGCGACCATGAGGTCTTCGTAATCCACGGCGATGCCGGATTCCGTAGCGCGGGACTTCAGTCGCGCGTTCGCGTCGGGGAACTGAAGTTCCGCGCTGCGAGTGTCCTCCGCGCGCGCTTCCCTGCGCGTCCGCAGAACGGCGTTGAGGATCGTGCCGCTCGCGTCGAGGTTCATCGTGTCGCCGAATTCGTACTTCTTCGGCGCCGCGCTCGCCTCGATCCCCGTCGCCATCTCGCGCGTGTCGTGGCGCCCCAGGCTGCTCTTGCCGAGCGACCCGAGCAGATCGCGCAGCGCGCGATAGCCGAGGAAGTCGAGGCTCTTGTCGGTGATCTCGAAGCGGTACTGCTCGGCGTTCCCGACGCCCCCGCCGGCCCCGCGCTCGCGGCGCTCCCGCTCGCGCTCCAGATCGGGCGGACCGGTCAAGTAGCCCTGCGACTGCAGCTTCTCGATGATCTTCTCGATCAGATCGTCGAGCCGCTGCTCCGCATCGTCCGCATCGCGCCAGTCCTTCCCGAGCAGTCGCTCGAGCGTCTCTTCGGAGAGCAGGCCGCCATTGAGCAGCGCTTCCATGATTGCGTCGTGCAGCGACTGCCACGAGTGGCCGGCCTCGTCCTCGTCGGTCCCGTACGGATTCTCGAAGCCGCTGCCGAGCAGCAGGTCGGAGAGCTTCGACAGGAGATTCTCGAGATCGAGCTCGTCGAGATCCTCGCCGGTGTATTTGGAGTAGCGGTAGCGCACGGCTAGAGCGTCTCCTGACGCGGAGAGATCTCACGCGGAGCGCGGTCACGGATCTCACGCAGAGGCCGCAGAGGAGCCGAGGACGCGAGCCGCCGCCGACAGCTTTCGCGTGCTCTGCCCTCTTGCGAGCTCTGCGTGAGATCGTTCGTGACGCGCATCAGTTGTAGTACTTCTTCTTGCCGCCGGTCAGCGGGATCTCGCGATCGGCGAGGGGATCGGTCGCGATGCGCGGGCCGCGCTTGACCTGCTCGGCGGCCTGGAACTGCCCTTCGGTGGAGCGGCTGATCTTCCGCTGCGCATACAGACCTTCGAGCACGAAATCGACCGCGGCGGCGAGGAGGGCTTCCGGCGGACGCTTGCCAAGCCCCGCCTGGCGCGCGAGATCGTGCAGCCCCTGCACCTGCGCGGTGCGCGCGATGAGGTCCGGGCCCGAAATCGTGTCGCCGACCTGCAGGTTGCCGCCCAGATCGAACCACTCGACGATCTGCCGGTGATCGGCATTCGGGAACCAGCCGTCGAACACCGTTCCAACGGCGGTTCGAATCAGCTCGCGCGCGACGTTGTCCGCGCCCTTCAGCTCCCCCTCGTACTCCAGCTCGAACTTGCCCGTGATGGCGGGAATCGCCGCGTAGATGTCCGTGACGCGCGGCACGACGACCGATTCGCCCGTCGCGAGCGCCCGCCGCTCCGCGTTCGAGACGACGTTCTCGAGGAGTGAGATCGGCAGGCGCTGGCTCACGCCCGAGCGCTTGTCGATCTTCTGATCCTGCCGCGCCTGGAACGCCACTTCCTCGACGACCTCGCGCACGAAGTCCGGGACCATCTGCTGCAGGCCCTGGTGCGCGCCGCGGCTCGTCCACGCTTCCTGCGCCGTGATCATCATCGCGTGCTGGCGCGTGGCCGGGTAGTGCGTCCGGATCTCCGACCCGATGCGATCCTTGAGCGGCGTGATGATCTTGCCGCGTGCCGTGTAGTCCTCGGGATTGGCGCTGAACACCATCAGCAGATCGAGCGGCAGCCGCACGGGATAGCCTTTGATCTGGACGTCGCCTTCCTGAAGGATGTTGAAGAGACCCACCTGGATCTTGCCGGCGAGGTCGGGCAATTCGTTGATCGCGAAGATGCCGCGGTTCGCTCTCGGCACCAGCCCGTAGTGCATCGTCATCTCGTCGGAGAGCTGGAGGCTCGCGCGCGCCGCCTTGATCGGATCGAGATCGCCGATCATGTCGGCGATCGTGACGTCCGGCGTCGCGAGCTTCTCGACGTAGCGGGCATCGGGCGGCAGCCACTCGATCGGGAGGTCGTCGCCCGCCTCGCGGGCGCGTGCGCGGCACGCGGCGCACAGCGGCGCGAGCGGGTCGTCGTGGATCTCGCAGCCGGCTACCACGGGCAGCGCCTCGTCGAGCAGGCCGGTGAGCCCGCGGAGGATGCGTGTCTTCGCCTGGCCGCGCAGACCGAGCAGGATGAAGTTGTGCCGCGAGAGGATGGCGTTGACGACCTGCGGCACGACGGACTCGTCGTAGCCGATGATGCCGGGAAAGAGTGTCTCGTTCGCGCGCAGCTTACGGATCAGGTTTTCTCGTATCTCGACCTTCACCGGACGCCGCGACACGCGCTTGGCTTCGATGTCCTTGCGGAGGGCGCCCAGGGAGGAAACGTTCGGGGAGGGCATGGGGCGATATTAGCAGTTCTGAATGAGCGGATGTTGAAGGTTGGAGGTTGGAGGTGGAGGTTGGCGACGGCTCACGTCCGCGAAAACTCGCGCACGACCTGAACGGCAACGTCGGGGCGATCGCTGATGATGCCGTCGACACCCCAACCGAGGAGACGCGTCATGTCCGCCGGATCGTCGACGGTCCACACCTGCACGGCGAGGCCGGCCGCGTGCGCGTCGCGAACGAAACGGCGCGACACGACGCGGGTGCGGCCGGACACTTCAGGCACCTGGTACGCATCGAAAGGCGGCCGCCTCACCGGGATCCGGCACCAGGATCGATAGAGCGCAAGTCGCGTCTCCTCCTTCGACGATCCCGTCAGGACGCGCGGTTCGTACGCGCGCGCGGCACGCAGCACGCGCGTGCCAAAGGACCCAAGCG
>JBKPTE010000158.1:0-15362 GCA_046735335.1 Acidobacteriota bacterium
GGCTTCACCTCGCGCAGCAGCGTAGGCGGTGTGATGCCGCTGCCCGGTCTATACGGCCCGCCGCCCGTACCGCCTCCGCTGCCGGCCCCGACGCCAGGTCCGCTTCCCTCGCCGACACCTGTACCCTCGCCTGTCCCCGTGCCGCCCTTGTCGCCGGGGCCGCGGCTCTGCGGAGCGGGCGGAACATCCGCGGGCACACCAACGCGCTCCTGTGGATCCGCTGCAACTGGAACAACAGGCGCAACGATGGGCGGAAGCGGCTCGGGCTTCACCGGCGGCGGCTCGCTGACGCGGACGACCGGCGGCGGATCAACGGGAGGCGGTCGCCGGACCGGCAGCGGGCTCCGAAGCGTGCTGACGCCTTTTCGCTGGGCCGGGGCCGGCGGATCGGGACGGCGGGTGCCCCCGCCACCGCCCCCGCCGCCCGGGCCGGGCGTCGCCAGAAACACGAGGCGCGTGACCTGTGAATCCCGTGCTTGAAATGCAGCCGGCTTCGCAAAGCCGATCGACGTGATCGCAATCAACGCAATCACCACCAGCGCGTGCAGGGATCCGGAGAGGAGCACGGGGAGTCCCGCTCTCCTGCCGTCGGCGCTTCTGGCCCCGAACAGCGTGCCGCGCGCGCCGGCGCTCGCCTGCCTCAGATTCCTGACGAGGCGTACAGCCTCGCCGGTCGTCAGGTACGCGCCATCGATCGTCTGCGCGTTACCGCTCGCGACGAGACGACGAACGGCCGCACGATCGACGCCGGCCGCGCGCGCGACTTCGCCGACGGAAAACACCTCCGGCAGCTGCTGGGCACTCGAGGTCATGCACTGATCCGCGTCGAGTGGGGCAAAAGACGTTCCGTCCGTATTTCGGCGCTGCCGCGGATGATCTGATGAAATCGGCCTCGCACGGGCTGTGCTCGCCAAGAGACAGTGTTCGAAGTGTGCTACAACGCTCGGATGCTCGACCGGGCGGCAATCGTGACTGGGGCATCCAGCGGGATCGGACGGGCGGCGGCACTGCGGTTCGGACGCGAGGGTACGGCTGTGCTGGCCGTCGGGCGCGACGCCGCTTCGCTGAAGGAGGTTGCGGACGTCATCGCGCGGGACGGGGGACGGTGCGAGCCGTTCGTCGCGGACATCACCGCGGAGGACGCGCCGGCCTCCATCGTCGGCGCCGCTGAGCGTGCCTTCGGCGCCCTGCACGTGCTCGTGAACGCCGCGGGCGTGATCGCGACGGGGACGATCGAGTCCACGACCGACGCCGAGTGGGACGCGATGATGGACATCAATCTCCGCGCGACGTTCCGGCTGATGCACGCGGCCGTCCCGCGGCTCATCGCGTCACGCGGAGCGATCGTGAACGTCTCGAGCGTGAACGGGACCCGATCGTTTGCGGGGGTGCTCGCGTACTGCGTGAGCAAGGCGGGCGTCGACCATCTGACGCGCTGCGCCGCGCTCGAGCTCGCGCCGAAAGGCGTGCGGGTCAACGCTGTCAATCCGGGCGTGGTCGTGTCCAATCTGCACCGCCGCAGCGGCATGACGGAGGAGAGCTACGCCGCGTTCCTCGAGCGGTCGAAGACCACGCACCCGATCGGACGTCCCGGGCAGCCCGACGAGATCGCCGACCTGATCGTGTTTCTCGCGTCCGATCGCGCAGGGTGGATCACGGGAGAGACGGTCGCGATCGACGGCGGGCGTCATCTCACCTGCGCGCGATAGTCGCTCGTCGCGCGCACCTTCAGTTGCGCGATTCACGCGCGCTTCACCCCTTCCGTGAACACGAGCCCTCCGTGCTCTGCGAGGACCCGGACGCCCGAAAAGGGCAGCGCCTCGAGCGCGGTCTTTGCGCCGCCGCTCGCCGCGTACGACGCGTCGATCCCGCGGCGCCCAAAGAGCCCGCGTAACCCTGTCGCGGCGGTGCCGTCGACGACGAGGACGCGTCCACCCGGACGCACCACGCGATAGACCTGCTGCAGCAGATCGCGCCGCGCACCGGGCGAGAGCGCGATCAGGGCACTGCGTACGAGCGCGAGGTCGAAGCTGGCATCCTCGAACGGCAGCGCGTCCCACGCGCTCTGCGACGCCTCGACGAGGGCGCCTTCGCGTTCGATCGCAGCGGCGCTTCGCGCAACCACGGCGGCGTCCGCATCGATCCCCGCTGCGCGTCCCGTGAGGCCCACCTTCAGCGCCAGCGGCGCGACCAGACCGGGATCGGAGAGCCCGACGATCAACAGTCGGTCGCCGAGCTTCACGCCGGTGATCGACACCGCGAGCGGCTCGGAGGACGAGGGCTTCTTCAACCACCACATGCGCGCGTACCAGCCTGTGGGCGAATGATATAGTGACCGGCTGTGAAAAACGCCCGGAAAATCGACAATGCCGACGGGAAGCTCGGCGTGCTGCTCGTCGGCCTGGGCGCTGTCAGCACGACGACCATAGCCGGCGTCATCGCGGTCCGGCGCGGGCTCGCGAAACCGATCGGCTCGTTGACGCAGATGGGGACGATCCGCCTCGGCAAGCGGACGGAAGGACGCTCACCGGCGATCAAGGAGTTCGTCCCGCTCGCCTCGCTCGACGACATCGTCTTCGGCGGCTGGGATCTCTTCGACGAGAACTGTTACGAAGCAGCGCTGACCGCCGGGGTCCTCGACAAGCCGCTCCTCGACCAGGTGCGGCCCGAGCTCGAAGCAATCCGTCCCTGGCCCGCGGTGTTCGACCGTCGCTACGTCAAGCGGCTCGACGGGCCGAACGTCAAGAAGGGGAAGACGAAGCGCGATCTTGCCGAGCAGGTGCGCGATGACATTCAACGGTTCAAGCGGGATCACGGCTTGAGCCGGATGGTCCTCGTGTGGTGCGGCAGCACCGAAATCTACATGACGGAGGGAGAGGCGCACGCGTCGGTCGACGCGTTCGAGCGGGCGCTGGAGGCGAACGACCCCGAAATTCCGTCGAGCATGATTTACGCATACGCCGCGATCAAGGAGGGGATCCCCTACGCCAACTCCGCGCCCAATCTCAGCGCCGACATCCCCGCGCTCCTGCAGCTGGCGCAGCACACGGGATCGCCCGTCGCCGGCAAGGATCTGAAGACCGGCCAGACCCTGATGAAGACCATGATCGCGCCGGGGCTGAAGTCGCGGCTGATAGGTGTGGAAGGCTGGTACTCGACGAACATCCTCGGCAACCGCGACGGCGAGGTGCTCGACGATCCTGAGTCCTTCAAGACGAAGGAGGAGAGCAAGAAGTCCGTCCTCGACTACATCCTGCAGCCGAATCTGTATCCCGATCTCTACGACAATCTCTGCCACGTCGTCCGCATCAACTACTACCCGCCGCGCGGCGACAACAAGGAAGGCTGGGACAACATCGACATCTTCGGCTGGCTCGGCTACAAGATGCAGCTGAAGATCAACTTCCTGTGCCGCGACAGCATCCTCGCGGCGCCAATCGTGCTCGACTCGGCGCTGTTCCTGGATCTCGCGAAGCGTGCGGGCATGAGTGGCATCCAGGAGTGGCTCTCGTTCTATTACAAGAGCCCGATGCACGCGGCCGGCTTGTATCCGGAGCACGATCTGTTCATCCAGTTGATGAAATTGAAGAACACGCTGCGGCACCTGCGCGGCGAGGACCTCATCACGCACCTGGGCCTTGAGTACTACGACTGACGGGAGCCGAGACTGCCATGAATCCACCGCCTGACAAGTTCCAGCCCGCGCTGCTCGGCGGCCTCTTCATCGGGGTGCTCTCGGCGCTTCCGGTGATCAACATCGGGAACTGCTGCTGCCTGTGGGTGCTTGGCGGGGGCGTGCTGGCCGCATATCTGATGCAGCAGAACTATCTGTATCCGATCACCACGGCCGACGGAGCGCTCGTCGGCCTCATGGCAGGCGCGCTCGGCGGCGTGATCGGGACCATCATCTCGATCCCGATGGACGCGATGATGGGGCCCTTCATGCACCGCGTGCTCGAGCGGGTTGCGTCGAATCCCGATCTCCCGGCCGAGACGCGGTCGATGCTGGAGAACATGACGATCGGCAGCGTGACCGCCATGCGCGTCGTGCTGCGGTTGTTTTTTGGCGTCTGCGTCGGGGCGCTGTTCGCGATGCTGGGCGGCCTGCTCGGCGTCGCCCTCTTCAAGAAGAAGGATCTGCCGCCGCCCGGCACCGTCGAGGTCCTGCCCCCCGTGTAAGAACTGCCGTGGGGTCTGACCCCGTACCCTGACCCCGCCTGGGTCCCCCCTTCCGGGCCCTAACGTTTTGGGCATGTGGGTCCGAAAATTCGGCCAGCAAAAGTGTGCACGTGCTGGTCGGGTCTCCGTGTGGTCGCCTTTGGCGTTGCCGCATCAGCGGCCGTCTGCGCCCAGGCGCCATCGTCCGGTCTGCCTGTCACCCGGCTGTCGGGAGACGGCCCGACCCCGGCCCCCGCGCAGCAAGCGCGATCCGCGGCGCCCAAGGCGTCCACGCAGCTGCCCGACCTGCCGGTCACGCGTCTCGATGATCGTCTCCGTTCGACAGACCTGGATGCCTCGCAACGCCTGACGCTCGCGTTCGCCGCCCCCGTCCCGATCCGCGACGTGCTGCTGCTCCTGGTGCGCGGGACGCCGTTCAGCCTTGCCGTGGACCCGGCGGTCACCGGCACGTTCGTTGGCGAGTTGAAAGACGTCACCCTGCGCCAGGCCATCGACGCTGTTCTCGTGCCCGCCGGTTTCGGGTACGAGGTGGACGGCACCGTTATTCGCGCATTTCCCCGGCGCGCCGACACGCGCCTCTTCGACTTGAACGTGCTGCCCGTGCGCCGGACGTGGCAGCGCACTCTCGAGGCGGGCGATTCGACGCTGACGTCCCGCGTGCCGGACGTCGACGTGCTGGACGACGCCGCCGAAGGGATCCGAAGCCTGCTGACGCCGCGCGGTGCAGTCCACGTGGACAAGCGCACGGGGCTGGCGCAGGTCACCGATTATCCCGATCGGCTCGATCGTGTCGCGGCGTACGTCGAGGCGCTGCAGGTGCGCGGCTCGAGACAGATCCGGCTGCAGGCCCGCATTCTCCAGGTGACGCCGAGGGGCGCAGCCGGCGTCGATTGGGTAGCCGTCAGGCAGCAGATTGGCGTCCCCGCCGCGGGCGCATCGGCGGGTGTCCCCGTCGACGCCGCGTCCGTGCAGCGAGCGCTCGGATCGCAGGCTGACGTCGAGCTGCTCGCGTCGCCCGATCTTCTCGCGCTGAACAACGAGCCCGCGACCGTCCGCACGGTCTCACGCACCTCGTCACTGACGCTGACGGTCGTGCCGCAGATCACGGCTGGCGGGATCGTTCAGTTGAGCGTGTCGCCGAGCTGGTCGTCGTCTTCGATCGCGTCGGACACGGATGCCGCGCGCGCGGACGCCGACACCGTCGTCCGCGTGGCGAACGGATCGACAGCAGTGATTGCAGGACTCCTGCGCACGGCGACGGCCGCGGGTGGAGCTGCGGCGGCACAGGAGCTGGTGGTGTTGCTGACGCCGACCGTGGTCAATGCCGTCGCCGCGGCCCCGTCCGCGCGCTGAAGTGAGGATGAGCAGATGTACGAGGACTACTACGGATTCACCGAAAAACCCTTCAGCCTGACGCCGGATCCGAAGTACCTGTTCAAGAGCGCGTCGCACGCGAACGCGTTCGAGCTGCTCCAGTACGCCGTTCGGCGCCGTGAAGGCTTCGTCGTCATCACCGGCGACATCGGAACGGGAAAGACGACGCTCTGCCGCGCGATGCTCGAACAGCTCGAGCCGAAGACCTTCAGCGCGCTGGTGCTGAACCCGTTTCTCTCGGAAGAGGACCTCCTCCGTCTCATCCTGCAAGACTTCGGCGTCGTGTCGCGCGACCAGATCCGTCGGGGGCGCCTTGGGAGCGTCAGCAAGCAGGAGCTAATCGAGACGCTGAACGAATTCCTGCTTTCGCTGCAGCGGCTCGGCGCCGGCGCGCTCCTCATCATCGACGAAGCGCAGAACCTCCCGATGCAGGTGCTGGAGCAGATCCGGATCCTCTCCAATCTCGAGACGGACAAGGAGAAGCTGCTGCAGATCGTGCTCGTCGGGCAGCCCAATCTGAAGGGCATGCTGCGCAGCATGGAGATGCGTCAGCTCGATCAGCGCGTGTCGATCAAGTACGAGCTGATGCCGTTGACGGCCGAGGAGACCGGCGCGTACGTGATGCATCGGCTGACGATCGCGGGCGGCCGGGCGGCGGTGACGTTTGCGCCGCCGGCGCTTGCGCTCATTCATCGCTGCACGAAGGGGATTCCGCGCCTGATCAATCTCGTCTGCGATCGCGCGCTGCTGGCCGCGTATTCGGCGCGGACCAATCGCGTGATGCCGGAGCACGTCCATCACGCCGCGGAGATGCTGGAGCTCGAACCGCCGCCGAAACGCGTCGTCGCCTGGGTGCGCGAGCGGTTTGCCGGTTTTGCGGCGGGCGTGGGCGTCACGGCGCTGCTCGGCGGACTGGCGATTTCCATGTGGCAGCCGCGGGCGTCCGCGGAAGCGCGCGACAACCGCGTCCGCCTCGGCCGTCCGGTGGCGAGCTCTGACCCCCGAGTGAGCTCTGACCCCCGGGTGGGCTCTGACCCCAAGGTCGTTGGCGCGAACGTTGTGCCGGCCGTTGCAGGAAAAGCGTACTCGGTGGTCGTGGCGTCCTTTCGCATGGCGTCGGAAGCCGATTCGCTCGCGACGCATCTTCGGATGCTTGGCTACGGGGCATCCGTGACGCACGCCGAAGTGCCCGAGCGGGGGCTCTGGCACCAGGTCGTCGCGGGTCCGTTTGCCGACATCGACGCGGCCCGCCAGGGTCAAGCGCGCCTCCGTCAGATTCCCGGGTATTCCGACGCCCACGTAGTCCAGCATTGAGCCGGATTCACGACACGTTGCGCCGCGGGCTGCGCTCGACGGACACGGGGGAGACGCCGCGCGCGTGGGCGCACGCCGACGCCGTGCTCGCGACGCTCGGATACAAAGAGGGATCTCCGCCGCGGCGGATGGCCCGCGTGCTCGCGGGCTTGATCGTCATTACCTCGCTGCTGACCGTCGTCGTGTGGTGGTCCGCGTGGACGCCGTTTGCGTCGCACGCCGCAACTGGAACGGGGGCGCAACGAACCGATGCGCCGCCACCGCGTCCCGCCCCTCCATTGGCCGTCGCGCCTGCGCCAAAGCCCAAGCCCGCGGCCGCTCCAATGAGAGCCTCGAGCGAGCCGCCCCCCGTCAGGCCACACCCGCAGCCCTCGTCAATAGCGCCGGCCCCCGGGAGAACCCCTGCGGCGTCGGACGACTTTCAGCTCGCGCTGTACTATCAGCGCTCGGGCGAGTTCGATCAATCGCTCGTCCATTACAAGGCCGTTCTGCAGCGCGATGAATTGAACGTGGAGGCGCACAACAACCTTGGACTTCTCTACAGGGACAAGGGCCTGACAGAGGAAGCGGTCCGCGAGTTCCAGCGCGCGCTCTTCATCGCGCCGCGTTACGTGCGCGCACACAACAACCTTGGCGTGACGCTGCTCGATCTCGGCCGCACGGATGCCGCGGCCGCCGAGTTCCGCGCGGCGCTGGCGCTCGATCCGCGCAACGTCGACGCGCTGGTCAATCTTGGGCTCGCGCTCAAGGCGAACGGCCAGCTCAGCGACGCGCAGGGCAGCCTGCTGCACGCGCTCGCCATCGATCCTCGCAATCCGGCCGCGCACTACAACCTCGCCGTTCAGTACGAGGACACGGGCGACGCCGCCCGCGCCGTCGAGCACTACCGTGCGTTCGTCCAGAACGCCGGACCCGAATACGCCGCGCGCGTCCCCGACGTCCGCGCCCGCGCCTCGGCGCTCGACGCCCGTATCAAGTAAGATCGCCAGGATATCGACGCGTTTTCAGCGCCGTCCGGCGCGCACCTACCTATATGTCTGAAATTGATGCCCTGCTGAAGGAAGATCGCCAGTTTCCGCCGACCCCCGAGTGGAGGCGCGACGCCATTGCGAACGATCCCGCCGTCTACAAACGCGCGGCCGCCGACCCCGAAGCGTTCTGGGCCGGCTTCGCGCGCGAGCTCGAATGGATGCAGCCGTGGTCGCGCGTGCTCGAATGGAAATCTCCGCACGCGAAGTGGTTCGTGGGCGGCAAGCTCAACGCGAGCGTCAACTGCATCGATCGGCACGTCCGCACGGCGCGGCGCAACAAGGCCGCCATCGTCTGGGAGGGAGAGCCCGGCGATCGCCGGACGCTGACGTATTGGGATCTCTACAAAGAGGTCGGCAGGTTCGCGAACGTGCTGAAGTCGCTCGGCGTGAAGCGCGGCGACCGCGTCGCGCTCTATCTGCCGATGATTCCCGAGCTCGCGATCGCGATGCTCGCGTGCGCGCGGATTGGCGCCATCCACAGCGTCATCTTCGGCGGCTTCAGCTCGGAGTCGCTGCGCGATCGGATCAACGACGCGAACGCGGTGCTGCTCGTGACGGCGGACGGCGGCTATCGCCGCGGCCACATCGTCCCGCTGAAGCAGATGGCCGACGAAGCGCTGCGCGACACTCCCTCGATCAGGAACGTCGTCGTCGTCCAGCGCGCTGCCGGCGCCCCGATACCCGTGGAGATCAAGGAAGGACGCGATCACTGGTACCACCGCCTCGTGCAGCACGCGCCCGCCGCGTGCGAGCCCGAGCAGATGGACGCCGAGGACATGCTCTACATCCTCTACACGTCCGGCACCACGGGAAAGCCGAAAGGCATCGTGCACACGACGGGCGGCTATCTCGTCGGCAATTACGCGACGACGAAATGGGTATTCGATCTCAAGGAAGACGACGTGTACTGGTGCACGGCGGACATCGGCTGGGTCACCGGACACAGCTACGTCGTCTACGGGCCGCTCGCGAACGGCGCGACCGTCTTGATGTACGAAGGCGCTCCCGACTGGCCGCAGAAGGATCGCTTCTGGGACCTGATCTCGCGCCACGGCGTCACCATCTTCTACACCGCGCCGACGGCGATTCGCGCGTTCATGCGCTGGGGCACCGAGTGGCCAGCCAAGCACGACATGAGCACGCTGCGCCTCCTCGGATCCGTCGGAGAGCCGATCAACCCCGAGGCGTGGGTCTGGTATTACCTGAACATCGGCCGCGAGCGCTGTCCCGTCGTCGACACGTGGTGGCAGACGGAGACGGGAATGATCATGATCACGCCGCTCCCCGGCATCACGAGCGCCAAGCCCGGTTCGGCGGGGCAGCCGTTTCCGGGGATCAGCGCGGAAGTGCGCAGCAAGACGGGCGAGCGCGTGGAGCAGGGAGGCGGGCTGCTGACGCTGACGCGCCCATGGCCGGCGATGCTGCGCGGCATCTACGGCGACGAGGAACGCTTCGCGAAGCAGTATTGGAGCCAGTGGAAAGACGGCGCGTATTTCACGGGCGATGGCGCGCGCCTGGACGAGGACGGGTTCTTCTGGCTGCTCGGTCGAGTCGACGACGTGTTGAACGTTGCCGGACATCGACTCGGAACGATGGAAGTGGAGAGCGCGCTCGTCGATCACCCTCGCGTTGCGGAAGCCGCAGTCGTCGGGCGTCCGCACGAGATCAAAGGACAGGCGGTCGCCGCATTCGTCACGCTGAAGGAAGGGCAGAAGGCGTCGCCATCCCTCGCGGACGAACTGAAAGAGCACGTCGTCAGGAAGATCGGCGCGATTGCGCGGCCGGATCAGATCCTCTTCGCGGCGGATTTGCCCAAGACGCGGTCGGGCAAGATCATGCGTCGCCTGTTGCGCGACATTGCCGAAGGCAAGGCGCTCGGGGATACGACGACGCTGGCGGACCCGGCGGTCGTCGCACGCCTGAAATCGGAGTACGAAGAAAAGGAGGGATGAGCCGTGCCGCGGCTGACGGCAATCGAGCTGAGCGGCGACGCCTGTGTGCTCGTCGCCGTGCGGATTCGCCGGGCCGCGGTGGACATCGAACGAATCGAGATGCTCGATCCGTCGGCGTTCCCCGGTGAGGGCGCGCTGAGCGCCGCGCTGGCCGGCACGCGCCGCACACGCAACCTGCCACGGCGCGCGCGCGTGGTGCTTTGGGGCGTCCCCGATGCCGCGTCGCCGCGCGATCCCGACGTCAAGGAGCGTCTGGCGCCGCTCACCGACGCCGGGTTTCAGATCGATCGCGTCGTCTCGCCGCAGAATGCGCTCGCGGCGCTGGCGAGGCTGCGCATTCCGAAGCCCGAGAGCGCGACCATCTGGCTCGCGATCGATCGCTCGGCGGTGGCGATCGTGGCCGCGCGTCCTGGCGAGCTGCTCTATTCCCATTCCTTCGGCTGGAATTCCTCCGTCGGCGCGACCGGCAGTCAGGCGCGTCTCCTCCAGCGGTATTCGCTCGTCGCGTTTCTCGCGCCCGAAGTGGGCCGCGCGATGACGGCGGTGCGCGAGCGCGGCGGACGCGTGGATGCTGTAATCACGTGCGGCACGCTGCCAGATTTGCGTTCGTTGACGATGCCGTTGATCGAGGAGCTGGATGTCGAGGTGGAGACGCTCGACTTCCTCGACGGCCTTCAGGTGCAGGAGGGCGCGCGCGAACGGGCGGCGGACATGGCGCCGGCGATCCGGCTGGCCTGTGCGGGCGCGGTTGCGCGGCCGTCCCGGCTTCGAGATCCGGCAGCGCTCGTGCGGCCGCACAAGTGGCTCCGAATTGCGGCGGTGTTGTTCCTGCTGGCGATCGGCGGAGCGGCGGCGTTCCTGGCAGCAAGGCGCACCCCGCCCACGGAAACCATCCGCATTGCGCAAGCTTCCGCGCCATTGCCGCAAGACGCGGTGCCCACGACCGGCAGGCCGGCAGCCCGGCCGGCGCAGTCAGGCGCAGCGAATCGTGCGCAGACCGGCGACACACCTCGATCGGAGCCGTCCGCCGCTCCGCCGCCGCCGCCCGATGCAGAAGCGAGTCAACCCGTGCAATCCCTGGCACAGGAACCCCAGGGGGCGCCTCCTTCGGCGCCGCCAGCTCGCGCCGCCAAAGCAGGCCCGGCCCCGCTGCACGACCCGCTGCCGAACGTCTCCACGATTCTCGTTTCCGAAAACCGGCGCCTTGCGCTGGTGGACGGGCGAATCGTGAGCGTCGGCGACAGTGTGGGTCGGCGGACCGTCGCGCAGATCGAACCACATGCCGTGCGGTTCCGCGAGCCTTCCGGATTGCAAATCCGGGTAGGCCTCGGCGGCGCCGCGGCCGGGACGATGGGCTCTGCCGCGGGGAGCCGCGATATGAGACACTGATCCGAACTTTCCTGACCTCTGCCGCGTCAGTACGTCAGGACCGCTGGGGAACCCAGGAACCTCGGACCTGGAACCCAGCCTCGAACGCGAACCTCGAACCCCGAACCTCGAACCCCGAACCTATCAAGAATGGGCTTAATCGAAACGCGCGATCTGTGGAAAACCTATGTCATGGGCTCGGAGGAGATCCATGCCCTCCGGGGCGTGTCGATCGACATCCAGCGCGGCGAATACGTCGCCATCATGGGGCCGTCCGGATCCGGCAAGTCCACGTTGATGAACCTGATCGGCTGCCTCGACACGCCGACGAAGGGCAGCTACCTCCTGAACGGGAAGGAGGTGGCGGCGATGAACGACGACGAGCTGGCGCGGATCCGGAACGAGGAGATCGGCTTCGTCTTTCAGACGTTCAACCTGCTGCCGCGCGCGACCGCGCTGCACAACGTCGAGCTGCCGCTCGTCTACGCGGGCGTCTCGTCGAAGGAGCGGCAGGAACGGGCGAACCAGGCGCTCGAGAAAGTCGAGTTGACCTCGCGCGCGAGTCACCGGCCGAACGAGTTGTCCGGCGGTCAACGCCAGCGTGTGGCCATCGCGCGCGCGCTCGTGAACAACCCGTCGATCCTGCTCGCCGACGAGCCGACGGGGAATCTCGACTCGAAGACCGGCGTCGAGATCATGGCCGTCTTCTCGAGGCTGCACGAAACCGGCAACACCATCGTGCTCGTCACGCACGAGCCCGACATCGCGGTCCACGCGCATCGCGTGATCCATATCCGCGACGGACAAGTGGAGAAGGACGTGCGTCAGCAGCTCGCTGCGGCGGGCTCCTAACACGCGCGTATGCAGGGCACGCCTTCAGGCGTGCCTTGTTTTCAGACGTGCCCCACAGCTGCGACGATTCAGATAGCAGCCAGATGCCCAGCGGCGATCTCCCGCAGCGGCGCTTCCTTGTCGAACGAATCGGCATCCAGCACAATCCGCTGCCGCGGCGCGTCGGGGTCGAGCGACGGAATCGCAGACAGCAGCGCGCGCGTGTAGGGATGCTGCGGCGATGCGAACAGCCGCCGCGTCTCTCCCATCTCGACGATTCGGCCGAGGTACATGACCGCCACGCGCTGGCAGATGCCCTCGACGAGTCGCAGGTCGTGCGCGATGAACAGATACGTGAGCTGCAGCCGCTGCTGCAGATCCATCAACAGCCGGACGATCTGCGTCTGGACCGGCAGATCGAGCGCCGAGACCGGTTCGTCGGCGACGATGAACGATGGATTGAGTGCGAGCGCTCTCGCGAGCCCGATCCGCTGACGCTGTCCGCCGCTGAACTCGTGCGGGTATCGTCGCAGGTGCGCCGGATCGAGTCCCACCAGCTCGAACAGCTCGCGCACGCGTTCGTGCCGCTCGCGCCGCGATCCCAGCTTGTGCACCACCAGCGGCTCTTCGACGATCGTCTGCGCGCGCATGCGAGGGTTCAGCGACGAGTACGGGTCCTGAAACACGATCTGCACGTGCCGCCGCATTCGCCGTAGATCGCGGCGGTCGAGCGCCGGCAGGCTGCAGCCGTCGAACACGACGTCCCCCGATGTCGGTTCGATCAGCCTCAGGATGCAGCGTCCCGTCGTCGTCTTCCCGCTGCCGGATTCGCCGACGAGGCCGAAGGTCTCCCCGCGCTCGATGCTGAAGCTGACGTCCTGGACGGCGCGGAACACCGTTCGCCCGCCGAACAGGCCGTGGCCCCGGACGAACTCTTTCGTGAGATGACGGACGTCGAGCAGCGGCATCAGGCGCCCGGAACCGATGCCAGCAGCGTGCGCGTGTACCGATGCTGCGGATTGCGAAGGAGGTCGCGGACCGCCGCGCGTTCGACGATTCGCCCCGCCTGCATCACGGCAACGGAATCGGCCATCTGTGCGACGACGCCGAGGTCGTGCGTGATCAGGAGCAGCCCGACACCGAGCGTCGACTGCAGCTCGCGCAGCAGCTCCAGGATGTGCGCCTGAATCGTGGCATCGAGCGCGGTCGTCGGCTCGTCGGCGATGACGAGCGGAGGACTGCAGGCGAGCGCCAGGGCGATCAAGACGCGCTGGCGGAGGCCGCCGGAGAGCTGGTGCGGGTAGTCGCGGACGCGTACGTGCGGGTCCGGCACGTGAACGAAATCGAGCAGCTCCACCGCGCGGTCCCGGGCGGCCTTGCGCGCCATTCCGTGCACCCGCAGCGTTTCCTCGATCTGGCTGCCGATCGTGAGCACAGGGTTGAGCGCCGACATCGGTTCCTGGAACACGAATCCGATCTCGCCGCCGCGCACCTGCTGCAGATCCGCTTCGGGGAGCGTCATCAGATCACGGCCGTTGAGGACGACCCGTCCGGCCGTGATCCGGCCGGGCGGCGGCACGAGCCCGACGATGGACAGGGCCGTCATCGATTTTCCGCTGCCGGATTCGCCAACGAGGCAGAGCGTCTCGCCGCGGCGGACCTCGAAGGACACGTCGTCGACGACGGGGAAGTCGCCGACGCGTGTCGTGAGGCCGCTGACGGTGAGGAGGTTGGTCGTTGGAGGTTGGTTGTTGGAATCAGCGTGAGCGCCTTCCAACCGATCACCAACCTCCAACCTCCGTTCGTTAGACATCGCCCTCGCGGTGCTCGCCGAACACGGCGCGCATCTCGTCCGCGATCTCGCCGAGCGTTGCGGATGCTTCCACGGCGCGGATGATCGGCGGCACGAGATTGTCCGTCCCACGGGCGGCGGCGCTCACACCGTCGAGGGCCGAGCGGCAGGCGCTCTGGTCCCTTGCCGCTCGCGCGGCGCGCACGCGCTCGACCTGCGCGGTCTCCATCGCCGGATCGATCCGCAGCGTTTCGATCTGCTGCGCTTCGTCCGTCTCGAACCGGTTCACACCAACGACGACAGTCCGTCCCGAATCGACGTTCACCTGTGCCCTGTAGGCGGCGTCCTGAATCTCGCGCTGGATGAAGCCGGACTCGATGGCCGCGAGCGTGCCTCCGAGCGCGTCGATTCGCTCGAGGAGCGCCACCGCATCCCGTTCGATCGCATTCGTGCGCTCTTCGATCGCGTACGCCCCCCCGACGGGATCGACGGTGTTCGGCACGCCACTCTCGGCTGCGATGATCTGCTGCGTCCTGAGCGCGATGCGCGCGGACTCCTCCGTCGGCAGCGCCAGCGCCTCGTCGCGCCCGTTGCAATGGAGCGACTGGGTGCCGCCGAGCACGGCCGCGAGCGCCTGGAGCGCGACGCGGACGATGTTGTTGTCGGGCTGCTGCGCGGTCAGGGTGCTGCCCGCCGTCTGCGTGTGGAAGCGGAGTTGCTGCGCGCGAGGATGGGTTGCGCCGAAGCGGTCGCGCATGAGCCGCGCCCACAGGCGCCGCGCGGCGCGAAATTTCGCGACCTCCTCGAGAAAATCGTTGTGCGCGTTGAAGAAGAACGACAGGCGCTGCCCGAACCTGTTGACGTCGAGCCCGGCTGCGCGCGCCGCCTCCACGTACGCGATCCCGTTCGCGCACGTGAACGCCACTTCCTGCACGGCGGTCGATCCCGCTTCGCGGATGTGGTAGCCGCTGATCGAGATCGTGTTCCAGTTCGGCAGCTCGCGGTCGCAGAAGGCGAAGATGTCCGTGACGATTCGCAGCGAGGGGCGCGGCGGATAGATGTAGGTCCCGCGCGCGACGTATTCCTTCAGGATGTCGTTCTGGACGGTGCCGGCGATCTGCGCTCCGTCGAGCCCCTGTTTGCGCGCGACGGCCACGTAGAGCGCAAGCAGGATGATTGCCGTCGCGTTGATCGTCATCGACGTCGAGACCGACTGGAGCGGGATGCCCGCGAAGAGCGCCTCCATATCGGCGAGCGAGTCAATGGCTACGCCGACGCGGCCGACCTCGCCGCTCGCGAGCGGGTGGTCCGAGTCGTAGCCCATCTGCGTGGGCAGGTCGAACGCGACGCTGAGGCCGGTGACACCCTGCGACAGGAGATACCGGTAGCGGGTGTTCGATTCGATGGCCGTTCCGTAGCCCGCGTACTGCCGCATCGTCCAGAGGCGGCCGCGGTACATGGAGGGCTGGATGCCGCGGGTGAAGGGGAATACGCCGGGGTACGACAGATCGCGCGCCGGAT
>JBKPTE010000159.1:0-25194 GCA_046735335.1 Acidobacteriota bacterium
GCTTTGAGCAGCTCTTCGCGGAACATCGAGGAGCGGCGCTGGTCGTACGCAAGCGTGGTCAGCGTGGCAATCGTCGGACGCACGCCGCTGAACCGCCCGAAGTTCGATTCGAGCCCCCAGACGGCGACGATGATCGAGGAAGGAACGCCGTAGCGCGCGCTGACGCGCGACAACAACGTCGCGTGCTTCCGGGCGACGGTCTGAGCCGTTCGGACCATGCTGCGCGTCAGGCGCCGCTTCAAGTACTGGTCGAGCGTGAGCACGAGCTCCGCCTGCGAGCGGTCGCGCTCGATGACGCTCGGGAGGGGCTCGATGCCGTCGAGCGCGCGAGTCACGGTCGCTTCGCTGATCCCGCGTGCGAGCGCTTCCGTCCGGAGCGCCGCGAGCCACTCGGGAAACGGCGGAGGGGTCGGGAGCTGGACGACCGGCAGCGGCGCAGGCGCGTCCTGCGGCGCGGCGGAGGCGGCCGCGACGAGCGACACCAGCGCCAGGCAGGCCGCCGTCCAGATTGTTCGCATGTGGTTCTATTATGCGCCTCGGGCACGCTCCGGGTACGATGACGCTATGGCTTCGCCCGAGTTTCCACGCGTGGACGCGCGCATGCTCGGCGCCGTGCGCGACCTGGTGCACGGCTGCACGTTCGACGACTTCCTCCTGTCGCCGCAGCACAGCGTTCTGACCCGCCGCGATCCGGCCGTGATCGACCTGTCGTGCCGTGTGTCGCAGCACATTACGCTGAAGCGGCCGATCGTCTCCGCGAACATGGACACCGTGACGCGGGCGCCGATGGCGATCGTGCAGGCGGAGGAAGGCGGTCTCGGCGTGATCGATCGCGGCTTCCGGCCCGGCGACATTCAGCCGCAGGTTCGCGAAGTCGAGATCGTGAAGCGGACGCAGCACGGAATCATCCGCGATCCGTACAGCATCAAGCCAGACGCCACCGTCCGCGAAGCGACTGCGCTGATGACGCGCTCGCGTGTGGGGACGCTCGTGGTCATCGACGCCGAACGGCGTTTGCAAGGCATCCTCACGGAACGGGACCTGCGATTCGTGGCGGACGGGGACGCGCGCGTATCGGACAGGATGACCCCGCTGGCGCAGCTCGTCGTCCACTCCGGACCGATGTCGCCCGGGGATGCCGAACGCCTGATGGTCGAACGGAAGATCAAGAAGCTTCCGCTCGTGAACGATCGGGGAGAGTTGATCGGGCTGATTACGTCACGGGATCTGGTGCGCCAGCGCCGGCTGCCGTTCGCTACGCGCGACGATCAGGGACGGCTCAGGGTGGGGGCGGCGATTGGCGCCCAGGGGGACTATCTCGAGCGCGCGGGAGAGCTGATCAAAGCCGGTGTCGACGTGCTCGTCATCGACATCGCGCACGGACACTCCATCGTGATGGATCGCGCGATTGCGGAGGTCCGTAAGCGCTTCGGCGATGTGGAGCTGATTGCGGGCAACGTCGGAACCGCCCAAGGCGCGAAATTCCTGCTCGAGCGCGGCGTCAACGGGATCAAGGTCGGGATTGGGCCTGGGGGCGGGTGCACCACGCGCCTGACGACCAGCGTCGGCGTCCCCCAGGCGCAGGCGCTGGTCGACTGCCGGACCGCGGTCGTCGACTCGGACGTGCCCCTCATCGCCGACGGTGGAATTCGCCGCCACGGCGCTCTGGCGCAGGCGCTCATCCTCGGCGGCGATTGCGCGATGCTCGGGAGCGCGTTCGCGGGGACGGAGGAAGCGCCGGGTGAAATCGTGCACAAATCAGTGCTGCTTCCGGAGTCCCAGAAGACGGTGAAGGTCCCTTTCAAGGTGCTGCGCGGGATGGCGTCGCTCGAGGCGATCCGCGATCGGCTGGACGTCGAGGATGCCGATCGCGTCGAGCTGGAGGCGATCGGGGCCGAAGGGATGGAGATCAGCGTGCCCGCGCGCGGGTCCGCGCGCACGATCGTTCGCGAGATGATCAAGCACCTCTGCTCGTCGATCAGCTACGGCGGCGCGGCGAGTCTGCGCGAGCTGCGGGAACGGTTCTGGGCCGATCCACACCGCTACGCAATCAAGCTCTCCGCATCAGCACGGCGGGAATCGTACGAGCGCTGAACGGGTTTCCTGATCTCCTCCAGTCATCTCCTGATCTCCTGATCTCCTGTAGAACCTCTCTGATCGCCTGGACTCCTGCGTTGGTGCGCCAGCTCTGTTCGGACGCGGCGTTCGACATCGCGTGCCGCCGCGGTTTCGTATTGATCCGGGCCCGCGGCGAAGCCCAGCCTGACGTACAAGCTCCTGACGCCATCGTCATCTCGCACCTCGGGCGCTCCCGCGATCTCGACGGCATGCTGCAGCTCATGCGCGAGATACGGCACGCGATCCCACGGGGCGAGGTGTACGTTGATCGCGATGCGCACGAAGCGCGCGCCGCGCGTCGATGCCACGAGCTTCGTTCGAGCCAGACGGATCTCGGTGGAGCTGGTCAGCTCCACGTACGCGAACACGTCCGTCTGCGCGAGCTGGTTCAAGAGCTCGTTGACGACAGCGGAACGGGACACGGCTTCGGTGAGCAGGCCGCTCGCGCCCGCGCTGACCGGCCGCACGTGGGGGACGGCAGAAACGACGGGATCCGCGACAGCTATCAGCGTCAGCGCGAGGACGATGTGTACCATGACGACGACTCTCCCTTCGGTCGAGTCGCCGTTGTAACGCCCGCGCTGCAGATGCCGCAGCAGTTATGTGACGTGCATCCGCCCGAATATCTTCATCATCGATCCGGTGCGGCTCGTCCTCGCCTGCAGGCGCCTGGCCCCGGCGCACGCGGCCGCACAGGGACGAATGGGAGCAGACACCACTCTCAGACCTGCCCGAGGACACGCGGCAGATCCGCGGGGGAATCGGCGAACAGCTCGTCCCCTCGCAGATCGCCATCGCTGATGCGAAACCCGAAGCCATACCGCGCGAGGCAGACGCGCGTACCCGCGGCGCGTGCCGTCGCGAGATCGACGCGCGAGTCGCCAATCATCACCGTTCGGTCCGCCTCGGCCGACGCTTCTCCCATCAGATGACGCAGTCCCGCCGGGTCTGGCTTGCGCGGAAGGGGGCCGTCGCCGCCGAGCACGGCGCGGAACAGCTGCGCGATCCCGAGGCCCGTGAGGATGCGCTCAGTCGCCCCGAGCGGCTTGTTCGTAAGCATTGCCAGCGTCGCCTTGCCCGAAAGCATTTCCAGCGCCTCTGGGAACCCGTCGTACAGGCGCGTCGTCTGAAGCAGGCGCTCGTCGTACAGCGCGAGGAACTCCGGCAGCAGGCGACGCGGATCGTCCTCGACGCCCGCCGCAGCGAGCGCGCGCCGCACGAGCATGGCGGCGCCGTTGCCGACCATGTCGGCGATGGCATCGATCGGCAGCGGAGAGCCGCCGTGCTTCACGACGAGCGCGTTGGCGGCATCCGCGAGATCGCGGCGCGAATCGATCAGGGTGCCGTCGAGATCGAAAACAAGCAGGCGCATTCAGCAGGAACAGTCTAAGATCACCCGGGATGAGCACGACGCCGCGCCCGGGGACGATTACCTGGCAGGATCTCACGGTTCCCGATGCCGACGCGCTGCGTGACTTCTACGCCAGCGTCGTGGGGTGGAAGGCGCAGCCCGTCCGGATGGGTGATTACGCGGACTTCAACATGACGGCCGACGGTCAGCCGGTCGCCGGCGTCTGTCACGCACGCGGCCTGAACGCCGATCTGCCGGCGCAATGGCTCATTTACATCACGGTCGACGATCTCGAGCACAGCATCGAAGCGTGCCAGCGTCACGGCGGGGCCGTCGTCGCGCCGCCGCGCGGCCTCGGCGGCGGCCGCTTCTGCGTGATTCGCGATCCCGCCGGCGCCGTCTGCGCGCTGTACCAGCCGCCGGACGCCGCCTAGCGTTGCGCCGAGGCCGTACCTGTGCCCTCGTGGGAGCTCGCCAGCGCAATCTTCTTCACGTATGTGGCGGTCGCGGCGGTTGCGCTGCGGCGGATCGATCGCGGGGTCCGGCTCCGCGTGCTTGGGGGCGCGTGTCTCGGCGTCGCGCTCGATTGCGGCGCCCTTGTCCTGCCGTCCGGCAGCTTTGCGCGAACCTGGATCTTGCCGCCTCTGCTGCTCGTGTGCGCCTACTGGACGAGCGGCGGTTTGTTCGTTGCGCCGATGCCACGCGCCGAGTACTTCCTCGAGCGCGCGGATGCGGCGCTTCGCATCGATCGGATCGCTGCAGCCACGCCGCGCCCGATCGCCGAAGCGCTCGAGTGCGCCTACTCGAGCGTCTATGCGGTGATTCCGATCGCGCTGCTCGTGGCGCTCGGGAACGGCGTCGACGGCGAGCGGTTCTGGTCCGTCGTGCTCCTCACGGATTACATCTGCTTTGCCTGCCTGCCATGGATTCAGACCCGCCCGCCGCGGGCGTTCCGCCTCGGAGACCCGTGGCGCTCGAGCTGGCGCGCCATCAACCGCCGGATGCTCGACGCCAGCAGCATTCAGGTGAACACGTTCCCGAGCGGGCATGCGGCCGAAGCGCTCGCCGCCGTCCTTCTTACGTCCGGCGCGTCGATGCCGACTGTGGTCGGCATGAGCATAGCGGCCCTGGCCATTTCGGCGGGCGCCGTCTTTGGCCGCTACCATTACGCGCTCGACGCGGTCGCGGGTTGGCTCGTCGCCCTCGCAGTGTACGGCGTTGCCTCGACGTCCTTCCGCCTGATGTAGGATCCGGGTCATGTATGGCTGGATACTGGCGCTGCACTCCTGGATCCGCTGGCTCGTGATCGTGGCGGGGATCGTAGCCGTGGCGCGCGCGTTCATGGAGCGCGGCGTCTGCTCTCCCGCGGACGACCGCGCCGGCATCGTCTTCACGACGATTCTCGACGTGCAGGTTCTGCTTGGCTTGCTCCTCTATCTATGGCTCAGTCCGATCGTCGGAGGCGCGCGCCACGACATCGGCGCGACGATGCAGAACGCGCCGCTGCGGTTCTGGGTCGTCGAGCATCCGATCGGCATGATCGCGGCCATTGTGCTTGCGCACATCGGCCGGGCGCGGATTCGCCGCGCGGCGCCGGCGGCAAAGGCGCGCGCCGCCCGGATCTTCTTTGCCCTCGCGCTCCTTCTCGTGCTGCTTTCGGCGCCGTGGCCAGGCCTGCCATACGCACGTCCCCTCATCAGGGTGCCGTGACCTGTGCACGTTTGCCTCGACCGCTCTTGGGTTTCCGGAGGTCACGATGAATCGAGGTCTCATCGCCGCGGCGGTATGCGCAGCATGCGGCCTGGTGCCCACGGGAGCCCTGGCGCGCCCGATGACGTTGCAGGACTTGCTTGCCGCCATTCGGGTCAGCGATCCCCAGCTTTCGCCGGACGGGCGGTCCGTACTCTTCGTCAGGACCACAACCGACGTGGCCACCGGCGCGCGGAACTCGGACATCTGGGTTGTTCCCGCGGATGGTTCGGCGGGACTCCGCGCCCTGATTGGCGGCCCCAAGACGGAGAACACACCGCGCTGGACGCCCGATGGACGGCGCATCGCGTTCGTCTCGACGAGAGACGGCGCCCCGCAGGTCTACATCGCGGACGCGAACGGCCAGAACGTGAACCGGATCACGAATCTCGCGGCCGGCGTCCAGCCGCCGCTCGTCGTGTCGCCGGACGGCAGCACACTGGCGTTCGTCTCCGACGTGTACCCGGACTGTCAGGACGAAGCGTGCAATGCCGCACGGCGCGCGGCGGACGAAAAGAATCCCGTACAGGTCCATCGACTGACACGATTGCTCTACCGGCACTGGGACGAGTGGCGCGACAAGGTCCGTCATCATGTCTTCGTGGCGTCGGCCGCCGGCGGCACCGCCCGCGACCTGACGCCTGGCGACTACGACTCACCGCCGACGCAGCAGGAGGACGGCGCGATCGCATTCACCACCGACAGCCGGCAGCTCGTCTTCGTCTCCAATCGCGAAGGCAACGATCGCGAAGCCTGGACGACGAACGACGACGTGTGGTCGGTACCCGTCACCGGCGGTACGGCGACGCGGCTGACCGCGAATCCCGCCGCGGACGTGCAGCCGGCGTTCACGCCGGATGGCCGCTCGATGATCGTTCGCGCGCAGCGCAGGCCCGGGTTCGAGTCCGATCGCTGGTATCTCGACGTCTACGATCGCGCGACGGGCAGTCGCCGTACCGTGTTCGAGGCGCCCGACCTGTCGGTGACCGATTACGTGCTCTCGCCCGACGGAGCGACGATCCTGTTCACGGCGACGAGCGCAGGCGCAGACAACCTGTATGAAGTGCCGTTTGGCGGCGGCAAGCCAAAGGAGGTGTCGGCGGGCGGATCCGTCGGCAGTCCGCACCTCGCAGGCGGCACGATCGTCTTCTCGAAGTCGACCCTCACGGCTCCGGCCGAACTGTTTCGCATCGCTTCGTCAGGTGCAGCGGCGCAGCAGATGACGCATGAGAACGACGCGTGGCTGAAGGACGTCACGTTCGCGAAGCCGGAGAGCGCGACGGTCAAGGGGGCCGGCGGCGCGTCCGTGCAGTACTGGCTCATCAAACCGCCAGGCTTCGACGCGTCGAAGAAGTATCCGGTCTTGTTCATGATTCACGGCGGCCCGCAAGGCGCGTGGGACGATGCGTGGTCGTACAGATGGAATCCGGCATTGTGGGCCGCGCAGGGGTGGATCATCGCGGCGCCGAATCCACGCGGCTCGTTCGGCTTCGGCCAGCAGTTCGTCGATCAGATTTCGCGCGACTGGGGCGGCAAGGTGATGGGGGATCTCGATGCAGTGTTCGACGCCGTTTCGGACCTGCCGTTCGTCGATCCCGCGCGTGAGGCCATTGCAGGGGCCAGCTACGGCGGCTACGCCGTGGACTGGATCATCGGCCATACGAACAGGTTCAAGGCCGCCGTCACCCACGACGGCGTGTTCAACCTCGAATCCATGGCGCTCGCGACCGAGGAGCTCTGGTTCACCGACTGGGAATTCGGCGGGCCCGCGACGAGCGCGGCCGCACGCGAGCAGTTCGCGAAGTTTTCGCCGCACCTTTTCGCGGGCAATATCAGGACGCCGACGCTGGTGATCACCAACGAGCTGGATTTTCGTGTGCCGGTCGATCAGGGCCTGCAGTTGTTCACGGCGCTGCGGCGCAACGGCGTCCCGAGCGAAGCGCTCGTGTTCCCCGACGAGGGACACTGGGTCCTGAAGGCGCTCAACAGCAAGCTGTGGCACGAGACGGTGTTCGACTGGCTGAATCGCTACCTCGGCGGGTGACCGGACTGCAGCTCGGGCTTCCATTCGAGCAGCGCCGCGGCTCGGTGACGCGCGGCCCGGTGCTCCTGCGCGCCGGGGGCATCGTGCTCTCCGTGCATCTGGTCCACGTTCGCCGTGCGCGGCGGTACATCCTGCGCGTACGTCAGGACGGATCGCTCCGCGTAACGCTTCCGCGCTCCGGTTCGCGTGCGGAAGCAATCGAGTTCGCGAGACGTCACCTCGCGTGGGCGCTTCGGGAACGCGCGCGTCAGCTGGCGGCGCCGCGTCCTCCCGCGGCATGGACCGAGGGCACTCGGATTCTGCTCGACGGCGACATCGTTGCGATCGCCTGTCGTGCGAGTGAAGGCTGGGTCGTCGCGACCGCGGGTGACGTCAGCGTCCGCGTCGTTCCGGGGACCCTGGATTTCCGCCCGGCCTTCGAGAAGGCGCTCGTGCGGCGAGCGCGCCGCGATCTTCCTTCGCGTCTGCTCGCGCTGGCGGCGGAACACGGCCTGACCGTGACGCGCGTGAGCATCCGGAATCAGCGTTCGCGGTGGGGTTCGTGCTCGCGGACCGGCGCGATCGCGCTGAACTTCCGGCTCGTGCAGATGCCGCCTCACGTACGCGAGTACATCCTGCTGCACGAGCTGATGCACCTGCGCCAGCAGAACCATTCGCGGCGGTTCTGGTCGCTGGTGGCGTCCGTCTACCCGGGGTATCGCGGCGCGGAGCGCTGGCTGAAGACCGAAGGACGCCAGTTGTTCTGACATGGAGCTGCGCGGAAAGCACGCGGTCGTGAGGCCGTGGCGCATGTCGGACGCCTCGTCGCTGGCCCGGCACGCCAACAACGAGAACGTGTCGCGCCATCTGCGCGACCGTTTTCCGCATCCCTACACCGCCGCGGACGCGCGCCGTTTCCTGGACAGCGTCAACCTGTCGCGTCCGGTGACGTCGTTTGCGATCGACGTCGACGGCGCAGCCGTCGGGGGCATCGGATTCTCTGCCGGGGTCGACGTCGAGCGCTTTTCGGCCGAGATCGGATATTGGCTGGGAGAAGCGTTCTGGGGGCGCGGCATCGCAACCGAAGCGCTGCGCCTCGTTTCCAACTACGCGTTCCGCGAATGTCTGGTGCTGCGTCTCTTTGCGCTGCCCTTCGCGGACAACGCGCGATCGATCCGCGCGCTCGAGAAGGCCGGCTACGAGAAGGAGGGCATCCTCCGCTCGAGCAGCGTCAAGTTTGGTGCGCCGCGCGACCAGGCGCTGTATTCGCTGATCAACCCTGAGTGGCGATTTCCGACGCGGCCCTGAAAGGACCGCGCCCCGATGACACGGCCGCCTCGCAGGGCGGTCCTTTAGGGCCGCCATCTGTCCGATTCCGGGATTTCCCAGGTCCGCCATCGAACACTGCCGCGATGCCCGCCCGCGGTTCTCCGTGAAAACGCCGCGGCATGGAATTCGCTCGGGTCCCCAACATGGAACTCTTCCGGCAGGACGTTCATTACGCGGCTCGCCGTCTGCTCCGGGCTCCGGCGTTCACGCTCGTCGCTGTCATCACGCTCGCCCTGGGCGTGGGCGCGAACAGCGCCATCTTCAGCGTGGTGAACGCCATCCTGCTGAAGCCGCTTCCGTATCCCGAAGCCGATCGCCTCGTCGGCATCTATCACCTGACGGAGGGGCACCGCGCCGTCATGTCCGGCCCGAACTTCACGGACGTCGTCCACTCGTCGCGGCTGCTGGAAAATGCGGCGGCCGTCGATCGGTCGCGCGTGATCCTGACGGGTGAAGGGGAGCCGATCCGCCTCGATGCGGCGGAAGTGAGCGCATCGCTCTTCAACGTGTTGCGGGTGCGGCCGGCGCTCGGCCGAACGTTCAACGCGGACGAGAACACGCCGGGAAAGACGAACGTGGTCATTCTCTCGCACGCGCTCTGGCAGCAACGGTTCGGGTCGGACCCGGGTGTCATCGGCCGGAGCATCCAGCTCGATGGCGTCAGCCGGCAGATCGTCGGCGTCATGCCGCAGGGATTTTCTTTTCCACCCGAGCGTCAGCTCTGGATTCCCATCGAATACGACCAGACCTTCATCTCGAAAGGGCGCGGCGCGTGGTACCTCTCCGTTGTCGGCCGGCTGAAGCCTGGCGTCACGCCCGAGCAATCGGCAGCGGAAGTCCAGAACATCGGTCGACAGCTCGCCGCGCAGTATCCCGACGCCAACGGCTCGATCGGCATGACGACGATGCCGCTGCACGAGGCGATGGTGGTGAACATCAGACGCGCCGTCCTCGTGTTGTTCGGAGCAGTCGGGTTCGTCCTGCTGATCGCGTGCGCGAACGTCGCGAACCTGCTGCTCGCGCGCGCGGCGGCGCGGGAAACGGAGATGGCGGTTCGGACGGCGCTCGGCGCGGGGCGCGGACGCCTGATTCGTCAGCTCCTCACGGAGAGCGTCATCCTCTCGTTGTGCGGCGCCGGGCTTGGTCTCCTGCTCGCCGTCTGGGGCGTCGAGTTCCTGACGAGCCTGCAGCCCGAGGGCGTCCCGCGGCTCGACTCGGTTGCGGTGGACGGGACGGTCGTCGTCTTCACGTTTGTCGTCGCCATCCTGACGGGTATGGCGTTCGGGCTCGTTCCGGCGCTGCATGCGACGCGCAGCGTGCAGGACGCGCTGAAGGAAGGCGGCCGGGGGGCGATCTCCACGAGGGCGAGCGGACGCCTGCGTGCGTCGCTGGTCGTCGCGGAGATGGCGCTTGCCGTCATGCTCCTCGTGGGTGCGGGCCTCCTGATGCGCAGCTTCGTCCGTCTGCAGGCCGTGGACCCCGGCTTCCGCCCCGATCAGACGCTCTCGTTCGAGCTGACGCTGCCCGAGAGCCGCTACAAGGAGGACACGAAGATCATTGCGTTCTTCGATCAGTTGATGCCTCGGCTTCGTGCGCTCCCGGGAGTCCGCGATGCCGCTGCCGTCATGGGGCTTCCGCTGAGCGGGATGCAGTTCAACATCTCGTTCGAGGTCGCCGGGCGGCCGCCGGTTCCTCCGTCGCAGCAGCCGGCCATGGAAGTGCGCGTCGCCACGCCGGATTACTTCAGCACCATCGGCATCCCGCTCGTGCGCGGCCGCTTCTTCAGCGACGAGGACCGGATGAACACGCCGCAGGTCGTCCTGCTGACGGAGAGCGCGGCGCGCCAGTACTTCCCTGCCGAGGACCCGCTCGGCAAGACGATCAAGCTTGGATGGGGACACGGGCCGGGGAAGCCGAAGGCGGGCGGTCAGGTGGTCGGCATCGTCGGCGACGTGAAGGACGCGGGGCTCGACGAACCCAATCCAGCGGAGATCTATCTGCCGCAGCGGCAATGGCCCGTGCCGTTCATGAGCGTCGCGGTGAAAACGGTCGTTCCGCCTTCGGCGCTCGGCGAGGCGGTCCGGCGCGAAGTGTACGCCGTCGATCCAAATCTGCCGGTCTCGAACGTGCGTACGCTGGATCAGATCGTCGCGAAATCGATCTCGCAGCCACGGTTCTATGCCACGCTGCTCGTGATCTTCGCGGGCGTCGCGCTGGCGCTCGCGGCGATCGGCATATTCGGCGTGCTCTCCTATGCCGTGTCGCAGCGGACGCGCGAGATCGGCATCCGGATGGCGCTGGGCGCGCAGGAGCGCACGGTCGTCGGGCTCGTCGTGCGGCAGGCGCTCGTGCTGGTCGTGACGGGCGTGGCCGTCGGTACTATCGCCGCGCTGGTGCTCTCGCAGACGCTGCGGAAGATGCTCTTCGCGATTGAACCCACCGATCCGGCCACGTTCCTTGCCGTTGCCGCCGTGCTGATTGCGGTTGCGCTCTTCGCCAGCTACCTGCCCGCGCGTCGCGCCACGCGCGTGGATCCCGTCGTCGCGCTGCGCGCGGAGTAGCGCGAGCTCGTAGCGCGCAACTTCAGTCGGCGAGTCCGTAGCGGAACTTCAGATAGGCGAGCGTCGCCTTCCGTGGGCTGCGCGGGGCATACTGTAAGCTGGTCCCGGTGCCGCTGACAGCTTCCTTTTCTGCCCTCCGGTCGCGCAACTATCGTCTCTTCCTCGGCGGGCAGCTCGTGTCGCTCATCGGGACCTGGATGCAGCTCGTTGGGCAGGCCTGGCTCATTTATCGCCTGACGGGATCGGCAGCGCTCCTCGGCCTCATCGCCTTTGCGGATCGCTTTCTGGTGTTCGTGCTGGCGCCGCTCGGCGGCGTCGTCGCGGACCACGCCGACCGCCGCCGCATACTGATCGTCACGCAGTCGTCGATGATGGTGCTGGCGCTGGCGCTCGCAGTGCTGACGCTCGCAGGGGTGGTGCGCGTCTGGCACCTCTTCGTGCTCGGCTCGTTGCTCGGGCTCTGCAACTCGTTCGACGTGCCCGCGCGGCAGGCGTTCGTCATCCAGATGGTCGCCCGGCGCGAGGATCTGGTCAACGCGATCGCGCTCAACTCGTCGATGGTCAATGGCGCGCGGATTGTCGGACCCGCGGTTGCCGGCGTGATTGTCGCGGCGCTCGGCGAGGGCTGGTGCTTTCTCCTGAACGCCGTCAGCTACATCGCCGTGATTGGCGCGTTGGTCGCGATGCGGCTGGAGCCACAGGGGCGCGAGCCATCGTCCTTGTCCGCGTGGGAGCGGGTCGTCGAAGGCTTTTCGTTCGCACACAAGACCACGCCGATTCGCGCCCTGCTGCTGTTGCTCGGGCTCGTGAGCCTGATGGGCATGCCGTACACCGTGCTGATGCCGATCTTTGCGGATCGCATCCTTCACGGCGGCGCGAACGCGTACGGCCTGCTCCTTTCCGCCTCCGGCGTCGGGGCGCTCGGCGGCGCGCTGTCGCTGACATTCCGGCGCACCCTTGCGGGCCTCGGGCGATGGGTTGCGATGTCGGCCGTCGGGTTCGGCCTCGCGCTCGTGCTGTTCTCCTTCTCGCGCCACATGTGGCTCTCGCTGGCGCTTCTCGTGCCGGCGGGCTACTGCATGATGGTGGAGATGGCCTCGTCCAATACGCTGATCCAGTCCATGGTGCCCGATCGGCTGCGGGGGCGCGTCATGGCGGTGTACTCGATGATGTTCATGGGCATGGCGCCCATGGGCGCGCTGCTCGCGGGCGCGCTCGCGACGCCGCTCGGCGCCCCGACGACCGTCGCCATCGGCGGCGCGGCCTGCGTGATCGGCGGGCTCACGTTCGGCGCACGCCTCCCCGCTCTCCGAGGTCCGGCGCGCGAGCTGATCATCGCGCAGCAGACGGCCGCGGGCTCGCCCGTCGAGGAATCGGTGCGCGGAAGCGCGTAAAACGTAAAAGGCGAAGCCCAGCCGCTATACTAGAACCCCCGTGGAATATCGCCTCAAGCAGTACGGCCTTCAGCAGGGCGCGCTCGAAATCGAGTACATCGAGGAGTTCTTCCTCGACTTTCCGCGCAAGAAGACGGCGCCCGAAGTCATCCAGCGTCTCTCAGATCGCGACCATCAGATCCTGATGGCGGAAGCGTCGTTGCCGGATGATCCGGGAACCGTCGTTCCCGTCTCGTTCAAGGTCTCACACGAGCTGCGGGCGAACGAACGCGATCCCAAGCTGGCGGATCTCGTCGCCCAGCTCGAGGACTGCGTGGATTTCGAGGAGCGCCGGGTGCTGTATCAGTGGATTGGCGGCACGCGGAAGGACTGGCGCGGCCAGGGCCATTTCCGCGCGCTCACCGAAGAGCAGGAAGTCTGGGCGCTCGCCAACGGCTTCGACGAAATCCTGATGAAGACGAAGAACCGGTTCTACGACATGCGCGCCACGCTGGCGCAGCTGCATTTCAACGTAATCCGGTACGTGCCTCACCCCACCGACAATCGCGAATCCAAGGTCTTCCTGAGCAAGCGGCTCGGCCAGCACGTCCTCGACACGCACCGAAGCCGCCGCCTCGTGACGAAGGCCTCCGACTAGTGATCGAGGGATCCCGCGGCTGATGCCGCGCGATCGACTTGCGCGGCGAGCTCGTCGATCGCGTGCGCGACGATGGGGACGTAGCGTCGCGCTTCGTCCCACGCCTTCTGTTCCATCCCTTCGCGGATTCCGGGAAGCGTCTTGACGCCGTAGCCGGTGTAGAACCCTGGCGCGTACGCAAGGTGCTTGAACCACTCGCGCCGCGGCAGCCCCGCGTCGTACTTGAACGCGCGCTCCGACGTGAAGAGCAGCCGGTTCAGTTCCGCGAGCCGCGCACCATCGGCGGACTTCGTCTCGTTCGTCAGCAAGTCGGAGGCGGCGGCGTTGTACGCATCGGCGGCCTTCTGCAGGTGATCGACGGCCGCCCGGACAGGCGTCAGGTCGAGGGCCGGCCCTTCCGAGGCATCTGCGCGGAGCTTGTCCAGCTCGTCCACGTAGCCGCGCAGCGTTCTGGCGGTCGCGGTGAATTCGAACGGGAGCACGTCAGCACTGGCCAGGCGGAGCAGCGCCGTTCCCATGACGCGCGACAACTCGGCGCCGAAGCTGAAGTCCGTATCGGAGAAGTGCGTGTACCAGTAGAAGGAATCGTACGTCGAGTGGTAGACGCCGTTGCTGCTGCCATCACCGCCGAACTCCATGTCCAGCGACGCAATGGCGAGGTGATCCAGGAACGCGGTGTAGTCCGACCCTGAGCCGAGCGCCGCGATCGGGAAATCCTTGCGCTCCCGCAGCGTTCGCTTCTCCTCGTCGGTCTTGGCCTGATCGAGCGCGTGATCGAGCTTTGCGTGGAACAGGTTCTTGCCGCGCTTCGGATCCTGCAGGTCGCGCAGTAGATCGTTGACGAACGCCTGGAGCGAATGGGAGCCGGAGGCGCTCAGCCAGCCTTTGCCCGTCCCGTCGCTGTTGATGTAGGCGACCGCCTTCTTCGACAGTTCGTCGGCGTGCTTCTCGACCCATTCCGTGGATCCGAGCAGCCCCCATTCCTCGCCGTCCCATGACGCGAGCACGATGGTGCGCTTGGGCTTCCATCCAGTCTTCAACAATTCGCCGAGCCCGCGCGCGGTCTCGAGCAGCACGGCGTTGCCGCTCGTTGGATCCGACGCGCCGTTGACCCACGCGTCGTGGTGATTGCCGTGGATGATCCACTCGTCGGGGAAATCCGTTCCATCGATGCGGACGATGACGTCGTAGAGAGGGCGGACGCTCCAGTCGAACGCCAGCTTCAGGTGAGCCTTCGCCGGACCCGGGCCGACGTGATAGGTGATCGGCAGCGCGCCGCGCCACGCTTCCGGCGCCAGCTTTCCTCTGATGTTGCGAAGCAGCGGCAGCGCGTCACCATAGGAGATGGGGAGTACGGGAATCTTCAGGATCGTCTGCGCGGAGGCCCGATCGCCTCGCGGCGTGCCGGGCTCGGACGCGCGCCCGGGCGAGAGCGGGTCTCCGGGATAGATGGGCATGTCCATCACGCTTCCGCGCTGCACGCCAAATTCCGGACGGTGCGCGCCGGCTGGATACGTATCTCCCTGGTAGTACCCGTCGTCGCGCGGATCGGAGTAGATGATGCAGCCGACGGCGCCGTGCTCGTAGGCGACCTTCGGCTTGATGCCGCGCCAGCTCCGCCCGTAGCGGGCGATCACGATCTTCCCCTTGACGTCGACGCCGAGCTTCGCCAGCTCTTCGTAGTCCTCCGGCGTGCCGTAATTCACATAGACCAGATCGCCCGTGACGTCGCCGTCGGCGGAGTACGCGTTGAAGGGGGGCAGGCCGCCCGGATCGGTCGAGTCCTTGTCTTCGCTGACGGGCGGCTCCTGAAGCTTCGCGGCGTAGCGCTCCGGTGCGACGAGCTCGAGCACGCGCTCGGTCGGGTACGGCATCAGCGCTTCGAACTCCTCGATCGAGGCGTTCAGGCCCCACGACTTGAACTGCGAGAGCACGTAATCGGCGACTTTACGGCTCCCCGGGCTGCCGGCGTGATGCGGCGCTTCCGACATGATTCGCATGTATTCGCGGATGTTGTCGGGCTTCGCGACCGCCGCCAGCGTGGCTTCGGCGCGCCGCTCGGCCTCGACGTTGCCGCGGAAGAACCCGCGTGGGCCGTCCGCCGTCTGCGAGTCGGCCGCGGGGGACACGAGGACGAATATCAGCGTCGGAAGAAGAAGGTGGCGGAGCGCGCGATACATGGCCGTCACTATACCGAATTGCCTGTTCAGTTGGTACACTGAGAGCGTGATCCCGGAAAAGCTTCAGCAACTCCTCGACACCTTCGAAATGTTCTCCGATCCCGCGGATCGGACGTCGATGCTGTTGAGTTATGCGGATCAGTTCCAGGACGTCCCCGAGAGCATCGCGCTCCGGCCGTTCGACTGCACACATCGCGTGCCGCAGTGCGAATCCGACGCTTATGCGTGGGCCATCAAAAAGCCCGACAACACGCTGAAGTTGTACTTTGCTGTGGAGAATCCGTCCGGCATCTCTGCGAAGGCGCTCGCCACCATCCTCGATCGCACCCTTTCGGGCCTGACGCCGGACCAGGTCGCGCAGGTCTCGACCGACATCGTCGAGCGGATCTTCCGGCAGAATATCTCGATGGGGAAGGGCATCGGCCTGATGTCCATGGTCCAGGCCGTCCGCGCGCTGGCGAAGGCGGCAGGCAACGGGCGGAGATCGGACGCTGAAGGTTGAACGTTTCAATCTCGAGCGTCCGTATCCGTCAGGTCCGCGTGATCACGCCTGCGGAGGCGCTCCCTTCTCGATGGGCACGCCCACGAGATTGCCCCACTCCGTCCAGCTCCCGTCGTAGTTCCGGATGTTGTTGAAGCCGAGGAGGTACTTCAGCGCGAACCACGTGTGGCTGCTCCGCTCGCCAATGCGGCAGTACGCGATCGTTTCCTTGTCGGGCGACAGCTTCTGATCCTCCTGATAGAGCTTCTTCAACTCCGCCGACGTCTTGAAGGTCCCGTCGTCCGGGTTGATCGCGCGCGCCCAGGGGACGCTCTTCGCGCCCGGGATGTGCCCGCCGCGCAGCGCCCCCTCGTTCGGGTAGTCCGGCATGTGCAGCCGCGTTCCCGAGTACTCTTCCGGGCTGCGCACGTCGACGAGCTGTCCCTGCTTCTTCAGATGCGCCAGCACGTCGTCGCGATAGGCGCGATGCGGCAGATCGTTGCGCTCCGGCGCCTTGTAGGTGGTCTTCTGCAACGACGGCACGTCGCGCGTCATCGGCCGCCCTTCCTTCTCCCACTTCAGGCGCCCGCCGTCCATCACCTTCGCTTTGTCGTGGCCGAACAACTGAAACACCCAGAATGCGTAGCACGCCCACCAGTTGTTCTTGTCGCCGTAGAAGACGACGGTGGTGTCCTTCGTGGCGCCGATGCGCGACATCAGCGCTTCGAAGCCCTCGCGCGTGATGTAGTCACGGCGGATTTGGTCGTTCAGGTCGGACGTCCAGTCCACGTGGACGGCGCCGGGGAGGTGACCGGACGAGTAGAGAAGGGTGTCCTCGTTCGATTCGATGATGCGGACGTTCGGATCGTTGAGATGCTGCTCGATCCAGTCGGTCGAGACGAGCACATCGGGGCGCGTATATCCCCGCTGCTCGATGGGAGTCGCCATGGTCGTCATCCTTTCTGCCCGCGTCACCTTAATGACGTGGCAAGATGACGCGCTGGCGGTGTTCAGTTGAAATCAGTGTTGTGCGAACAGGCGCACTGGCCCCCTTGCGCCCGACACCCGGAGAAGGCTTCGGTCTCCGCGCGGCCGCCGCTCCCGACCATGCCGGGACTCGACAACAGCTTCTGCAGATCCGCGCCGTCGCACGCGGGGCACACCGGCGCGCGATCGGCGCTCACGAACGCCTCGAATTGCCGGCCGCACCCGCGGCACTCGTATTCGAAAAGAGGCATATGGAGATTGTATCAGGGGTGCCGGGTCAAAGAGACCCGGCCTACAGCGTCATTGCAGGGCGGGTCTCTTGGACCCGCCGGCCGCCGGGTTCTTGGACCCGCCGCTCCCGTCCGCGTTCATCTGCGCGAGCGTAAACGCCCACTCGTCCGCCAGTTCCGCGATGCGCTTGTCGGTCGGACGATACCCGTGTGATCCGAGCGTCTCGACCCGGATCAGAATCGGCTTGTCGCAGGATTGCGCCGCCTGCATTGCCGCGATGAACTTGAACGAATGGCTGGGGACGACGCGGTCGTCGTGATCGGCGGTCGTAGCAAGCGTCGCCGGATAGCACGTGCCCGGCTTCACGTTGTGCACCGGCGAGTACCTGTACAGGAACTTGAACTGCTCCGGATTCGACGACGATCCGTACTCGGTCCGCCAGGCGCGGCCCCCGGTGAATCGATCGTAGCGCAGCATGTCCATCACCCCGACGGCCGGCAACGCGACGGCGAAGAGATCCGGACGCTGCTCCTCGACGGCGCCGACGAGCAGGCCGCCGTTCGATCCGCCGCTGATCGCGAGCCTGGCCGGCGACGTGAACTTCTCCTTGACCAGGTGCTCCGCCACCGCGATGAAATCGTCGAAGACGTTCTGCTTCTTCTCGAGCATCCCTGCGTGATGCCACGCCTCGCCATACTCGGCGCCGCCGCGCATGTTCGCGGTAACCCAGATCCCGCCGCGCTCGAGGAACGCGGGCACGTCCGGCCGGTAGGTCGGCGTCGTGCTGATGGAAAATCCGCCGTATCCGTACAGCATCGTCGGATTGCTCCCATCGCGCGGCACGTCCTTGCGCGCGGTCAGGAAGAACGGCACTCTCGTCCCGTCCTTCGAGGTCGCAAACATCTCCTGCGTCTCGTACTTCGTGACGTCGATCGGCGGCTTCGATGCCTCGAAGGGCGTCGACACGCCTGTCTTCACGTCGTATGAGAACACCGTTGTCGGGTAGAGCGGCGACGTGAACCCGTAAAACATGAGCGACGTGTCCTGGCGTCCGCTCAGACCCGCGACGGATCCCGGACCGGGCAGCTTGATCTCGCCGTGCTCGCTTCCATCCATCCCGAAGACGATGAGCCGGCTCTGCACGTCGACGAGGTACTCCGCAATGAGGCGTCCTCCCGCCGCGATGACGGTCTCGATGGCCTGCTTCCGTTCCGGCACGATCGTCTTCCACGTCTTCCGATCGGGACTGCGGAGATCGACGGCAATCACGCGCCGATTGGGAGCGTCGAGATCGCTGCGGAGGTAGATCACGCTTCCCTCGTTTCCGATCGGCGCATACTCCGCATCGTCGGTCTCGATGACGGGCTTCACCTGCGCCGCGATGTTCGGCTGGCGCGCGTTCTCCAGATCCGCCGCATAGAGGCGATTCTTGTTCTCGGACCCCTGCGACATGGTCACGAGCAGATAGCGTCCGTCCTCCGTGAGGTCGCCGCCGATGAACCAGGTCGGCAGGTCCTTGCGCTCGTAGATCAGGCGGTCCTCCGACTGCGGTGCGCCAACGCGGTGGTAGTACAACGCCTGTCCCGAGAGCGCCGCTTCGAGCACCTTGCCCGCCGGCGGCTCGGGATAGCGCGAGTAGAAGAATCCTTTCGAGTCCTTCGTCCACGCGAAGCCGGAGAAGCGCATCCACTTGATCACGTCTGAGAGATCCTCGCCGGTGGAGAGATTCCGGACGTGGACCGTTTCCCAGTCGGCGCCTCCCTCGGACGTCATGTACGCGAGCATGTTGCCGTCCGGCGACGGCGACGTCGCGGCAAGCGACGTCGATCCATCGGGCCAGAGCTTGTTGGGATCGAGCAGCAGCGTGGGCGCCGCGTCGAGCGAACGGCGCACGTACAGCGACGACTGCTTCTCCAGTCCTGAATTCCGGCGGTAGAAGAACCGGCCGGCTTCGATGAAGGGCACGTTGACCTTTGGATAGTTCCAGAGCTCGGTGATGCGGGCCTTCAGCGCGTCGCGCACGGGCAACGAGTCGAGATAACGGAACGTCACGGCATTCTGCGCCGCAATCCACTCCGCCACGGGCTTCGAGTCCAGATCTTCCATCCAGCGATACGGATCGGCGACCTTCGTGCCGAAGTAGTCGTCGACGACGTCGCCTTTCGGCGTCGGAGGATAACGAAGGCGCTGCGCGTGAAGGAGCGCGGCTGCCGAGAATGCCGCCAGAACCACGAGTATCAGCATTCGGGTCGTTCGCATACCCGGATACTACCGCGTTCTGGTCGCAGCCGGTGTGGGACGGATCGCGGGATCAATCGACCGGTTGCTTCGCTTTGGCAACCGCGACGAGCGCGGGACGCAGGACTTCGCCGCCGATCCGATATCCGTGGCGAACTACGCCGACGATGCGGCCTTCGTGTGCGGGATCCTCGGCGGGGACGACGCTGACGGCTTCGTGCAGCAACGGGTCGAAGGCGGCCGAACCGATGTCGATGCGCTGCACGCCGAGGCCTTCGAGCTTGCCGAGGAATTGCCGGCGAACCATCTCGACGCCCTGCAGGAGCGCGTCACCCGCGGCGCTGCCGGAGTGCTGCGCCGCGTCGATGGCGCGATCGAGATTGTCGACGACCTCGAGAAAGCTGACGAGCACTTCGCGGCGGCTTCGCTCGGCATCCTTCGCGAGCTCCTTCCGCATGCGCGCGCGGGCGTCCTCGAATTCCTGCGAGGCCCGCCGGTACTTCGTCAGATACTCCTGGACCTCTTTGTCCTTCTCCGCAACCTTGCGTTCGAGCTCCTCCACGTATGTCGGCTTGAGCGATGGTTCGGCGGATTCGGCCGCGCCGCTCTCGCCGCGCGCCCACCATCGCCGATCGACGACCTTCACGGGCGAATCGTGTTCCTCAGGCATGTGCGTACCCGAAGGTCAGGGCATCCCCGTCGTGGCCGATGGTTGCGGTGCCGCCGTTCTCCAGCTCGCCGAACAGGATCTCGTCGGTGAGCCTGTCGCGGACGTCCGACTGAATCACGCGCGCGAGCGGCCGGGCGCCATAGACGGGATCGTATCCCTTGCGCGCGAGGTACTTCCGCGCGTCGGGCAGCAGGGTGATCGCGATCCGCCGCTCGGCGAGCTGCTCCTCGAGCTGGATGATGAACTTGTCCACGATGGTTTCCATGACATCCGGCGTGAGCGGCTGGAAGTTCACGATCGCGTCGAGCCGGTTGCGGAACTCGGGGCTGAACACCTTCTCGATTGCGGCGCGCGAGCGCGCCTGCGCGGCCCGTTGACGCAGATCCAGGCCTCCCTTTTCGACAGCCCCGGCGTCGGCAAAGCCGATGCTCGCCGTGCTCATCTCGCGCGACCCCGCGTTCGACGTCATGATCAGCACGACCTGCCGGAAGTCCGCCTTCCGCCCGTTGTTGTCCGTCAACGTCGCGTGGTCCATCACCTGCAGGAGGATGTTGAAGATGTCGGGATGCGCCTTCTCGATCTCGTCCAGCAGCACCACGCTGTATGGATGGGTGCGCACCGCGTCCACGAGCAGCCCGCCCTGTTCGAAGCCGACGTACCCTGGAGGCGCGCCGATTAAACGCGCGACGGCGTGCTTCTCCATGTACTCGCTCATGTCGTAGCGGATGAACTCGTTCCCGAGATGCAGGGCCAGCTGCTTCGCGAGCTCGGTCTTCCCAACACCCGTCGGCCCCGTGAACAGGAAGCAGCCAGCCGGTCGTTCGGGCTGGCCAAGCCCGGCGCGCGACCGCTTGATCGCCCGCGCGACGAGCCTCACGGCATCTTCCTGGCCGAACACCACCCGCGCCAGCGATTCCTCGAGCGACCGCAGCCGATCTCTGTCGGACGATGAGGCCTGCTTCGCGGGAATGCGCGCCATGCGCGCGACGACCTCCTCGATCTGCGGAATCGCGACCTCGATCACTGCATCGGCAGCCTTCGCCTCGCCGGCCGCCGGCACTCCGGCCGCGAGCCGCGCTCTCGCGCCGGCTTCGTCGAGGACGTCGATCGCGCTGTCGGGCAGCCGGTAATCGCGCAGATGACGCGACGCGAGCTTGGCGGCCGCGTCGAGCGCGTCGTCGCTGAAGCGGACGCGATGATGGCTCTCGTAGCGAGACCTGAGCCCCTGCAGGATCCGGACGGTCTCGGGAATCGACGGCTCGTCGATCGTGATCTTCTGCAGGCGGCGCGCGAGCGCGCGATCCTTCTCGATGTGCTTGTACTCTTCGTGCGTCGTCGAGCCGACCACGCGAAGCTGCCCCGTCGTCAGGATCGGCTTGATCAGCGTGGCCAGATCCATCGTGCCGCCGGTCGTCGCGCCGGCGCCGACCGTGGAATGGATTTCGTCGATGAACAGGATCGGCATCGTACGCTTCGCGAGCGCGCCGATCACCGCCTTGAAGCGCTCCTCGAAGTCGCCGCGAAACCTCGTGCCCGCCAGCAGCGCCGCCGTATCGAGAGAGAAGACTTCGGCGCCTTCCAGGATCTCCGGCACGTCGTCCTGCAGCAGACGGGCGGCGAGTCCCTCGGCGAGCGCCGTCTTGCCGACGCCCGCGTCTCCAACGAAGACGGGATTGTTCTTCCGGCGGCGGCAGAGAATCTCGAGCGTGCGCTGCAGCTCGAGCTGGCGGCCGATCAGCGGATCGAGTGCGCCGGCGCGCGCGCGCTCCGTGAGGTTCATGGCGTACGCGGAGAGCGGATTACGGGCGGTACCGCTTCCGCGCTCGCCGCCTCCGGCCTCGGCGTCGCCCGCTCCCGCGTCGGGGTCCGTGCCGTCGCTGCCCGAGGCGGGGAGCTTGCTGATCCCGTGAGTGATGTACTCGAGGACGTCGAGCCGGGAGACCCCCTGCGCGGCCAGGAGCTGCGCCGCGTACGACTTCGATTGCTGCAGCGTCGCCGCGAGCACGTCGCCCGATTGCACCTCCTGCCGGCCTGCGCTCTGCACGTGCAGGACGGCGGTCTGCAGGACGCGGCGGAACGCCATCGTCTGCTCCGGCTCCTTCTGCTGGCCGCGCGAGAACTGCTCGATGTGATCGTCGAGGAACTTGTCGAGGTCGCGGCGCAGTTGCGGCAGGTCGGCACCGCAGGCGGCGAGTATGCGCTCGCCGTCCGGATCGTGCGCCAGCGCGTAGAGCAGGTGCTCGAGCGTCAGGTGCGTATGACGGCGCGCCGACGCCTCGCGGTATGCGACCGTGAGCACGACTTCGAGTGCCGGACTGAACATGTGTTACTCGGGTTCCATTGCCGCTCGCAGCGGGAAGCCGCTGCCGCGTGCGAGCTCTACCACCGTCGCGACCTTGGTTTCCGCCACTTCGAACGGGTACACGCCGCAGAGTCCCTGCCCCTGCGTGTGGACCGCCATCATGATCCGGTACGCTTCGGCCGGACCCTTGTTGAAGACCGTCTCGAGAATCTCGATCACGAAGTCCATGGTCGTATAGTCGTCGTTGAGCAGCAGGACCTTGTAGAGATCGGGGCGGGTGACTTGCTGTTTCGTCCGCTCGAGAACCTCGCCGCCCGTCTGCCGCTCCGTTCCGGCCATCGCCCTCCTATTTTAGCAAGCTGCTAGGCTAGAATCCGGGAGTCAGTTCCGCGCATGCCCGCAATTTCCGCCGGCCTCGACTACATCGATCTCCAGTTCCTCAGGCGTCCCCATGTCATCGCGACGGCGATCCTCCATGGCGCCCCGGGCGTCGCGCTAATCGATCCCGGACCGACGACCACGATTGGCACCCTCGAGTCGGCGCTTGGTGCCAAAGGCATCCGGTTCAGGGACGTGCGCCACCTGCTGCTGACGCACATTCACCTCGATCACGCCGGGGCGGCCGGCACGATCGTGTCCCGACATCCGCACATCGCCGTCGTCGTTCATCGCAAGGGGGCGCCGCATCTGATCGATCCGGCGAAGCTCTTGTCGAGCGCCGGGCGGCTGTACGGGCAGGACATGGATCGACTCTGGGGAGACGTGCTGCCCGTCCCTGCTGAATCGCTGCAGATCCTGGACGGCGGGGAAGCGCTGCACGTCGCCGGCCGCGATCTCCGCGTCGAGTACACCCCTGGGCACGCGTCGCATCACGTGTCGTTCTTCGACGAGGCGTCGCGCGTCGCCTTCGTGGGCGATACCGCGGGCATTCGACGCCGTTCAGGGACTGAGAGCGCGCAGGACCGCATGAGCAGCCGCGGCGAGTACGCGATGCCGGCGGCGCCGCCGCCCGACATCGATCTCGAGGCCTGGGCCGGCAGCCGCGATCGAATCCTGAAATGGAATCCGGCGGCGCTCTTCCTCACGCATTTCGGTCATTACGGCGATCCGCGGCAGCACTTCGACGCGCTCTTCGCGCACCTCTCAGACTGGAGCCGCATCGTCCGGCATCTGCTCGCCGACGGAGCGCTCGACGATTCTGCGCGGCAAGAGCGGTTCGTACAGGATACGCTGCGCGCTCTGCGACGGGCCGTCGGAGAGACGGCAGCGGAAGACTACGTCCGCGCGGGCGGGCTCGTGTATTCATGGATGGGCTTGGCGCGGTACTGGAGGAAGAGAGAGTCGCGGCCCTGACCGCCTTCGCCCGGCTCCGGCGGTCTCGCCGAAGCTTTAGCGGAGGCGGAAAGGACCGCGCCACGAGCGGCCAACTGCTGGCATCGCGCTTGATTCTGCTCAGCTCGAGGTCATATGAAGAGCATCGCTCGAGCGCTCGTTCTGTTGGCGACAGTCGCGGGATTCGTCCGGATTGCGCATGCGCAGGCCACCTGGCAGCCAACCCCCACACCGGCCGTTTCCGCGGAAAATGAATCCTGGTACCAGCAGGGTGAACCGATTCGCTGGTCGGGCGAGTACTACTACCGCGCCGGCGCACAGGTTTTCTTCAACCAATATCAGATGGTGCGCGCGGGCTCCTTCCGCGGCGTCCCCCTCTACACGGACGCCACGCTGGATCCGCTCGCCATCGTGTACGTCCCGATTGGCCGCGGCCTGATGCAGCCCTACGAGCGCCGCCGCACGGGCGACCTCGCGGGAACAACCGGCAATCGCGCGCCGTCGTTCCCGACCTCGATTGGCGCTGAAGGATTCGCCGAGCGCACCGATGCGCCGGAACCGGAGCCGCGGCCTGTCGCGATCGAGGAACCGGAGGCGCCCCTGACGCCGCGGTCGATCGTCGAAGCGCCTCGCCCGGCGCCAGGCACGGTGGAGCGCCCGAAAGGCATCAACGGCGTGTGGGTCACGTACGAAGGGCGCCGGATGTTCTCCGCCGGCCAGGCCGTGCCCATCGATTCGCATTTCCGGCAGATCGGGACGTACCAGGGATTCTCCGTCTACCGGCGCGACGACGAGCGTGGAACGATTTACATCCCCACCGCGGATGGCATGGCGGCGCCGTATCGCGAACGCCGTAATTAGTGAATTGGTGAATTGGTGAATTGGTGAATTCACCCATCAATTCACCAATTCTCCAACCCACGGATTCACCAATTGAACTGGGTCGGTATCGGGAGTCGAAAGCAACGGACCTTCAACTCCCGATCGGAGATTGGCCGCGGGCGCCGACCGCCCGGGAACGAGGATTCGAGCCGGCCTTTACGGCTGACGGGGCAGGTAGTCAGCCGGCCGGCAACGGTGGGACGAATTCTTCAGGCCACGGCCGATCGTGGGCTGTGGCGCGGCACGGGCGCTGGTTTGGCTCCCTCGAGCCTCACGAACGCGCCATCGCGTGTCCGCCCCAGAAACTTGGCTTCGACCAGTGCCCCCAGAAGGCGATCGCACACCTCGCGATCCAGACCCCACAGTCGCTGCGCCTGCGCGGCTGTCAGCCGAAGACCGGGCATCTCGATGAATTCGCCCTGGATCCGCTGAAGCACATCATCAATACGCATGGGTCCCTCCGCCCGTCGTAAATACGTCGTTTGGGGGTGTTTGACGATGAGAGGAGCAACGCGTGTGCCGAAGCCGAGCTCGGGGATATGGAAATTTTGAGTCTCGGCTAACTGTTGTGACACATGGACTTACTGAGACGAGTGCTCAGGCGCGGAACGGTGCAGCGAAGGGCGGTGTGCAGTCTCAACGTACTGCGTATGGTCGGCGATTGTTGGGTTTCGCTACGCTCAGTACTGACCGCTTCGCTCACGTAGTTCCAGGGTTCTGGGGTTCTAG
>JBKPTE010000160.1:0-22167 GCA_046735335.1 Acidobacteriota bacterium
CCCATGTTCGGTGCACGCCGTACTCGGTAGGAGACATCCTCCACGTCGCTTTGCTGCCATTTCACGTCTTCGTATGTCACGATACATCGGCAACGGCGTTGGAACTGCTGAGCCGCGACGGCAACGGGGCGTGGGTCATCAATGAGCACTTCTTCTGCCTGTGCCAACAGGGACGTCTGCAAACTTGGCAGAACCATGCTAATGGCGCACAGAGACACGCGGAGAACTGCGAGCACTCTTATTCGCCAAAGCTTAGCATTCATCCCTTCTCCTCACGAGCCTAGTCATGGCCACACTCGCTGCTGATAGTTGCTTTGCCGTTGCGAAGAGACGGCTCCCGATAGCAGTACTCCGTCTTCTAATGTGTTCTCTATGTAAGCCACAAAGGTGGTCTGCGTCTGACAGCTTATGAGCATCCGCTGAGGACCGGTGACATAGCACGGCAAGTCGAGCGCGCTAGCCTGGTAGTAGTTTGCCCCGCCCTCGAGCCATCCAACCGTATCTATGCCCCATCCGTCAGTGCTATCAACTGTCCACTGTCCGCCGCTGACCGCGGAGGTCACTTTTGGAACCGCTGAGCCCGTGAGTTCTGGGGTCGACACGAATTCGAAGCGGAGTCCGACGCGGAAGGGCCGCTGGCGGCCTGGGAGCACCGATACAACCACGAACGATTCTCGCTGGCACTGCAGGGACGAACACCGGCCGAGAAACTGCAGTCGATGCTCGCCAAAACGTCAGCCAGCACGCAACATGGGGCGACCGTCCAGTGAGCGAGCACGCTCCCTTCACCCAGCAAGGGAGCGCGCGCAGCGAACGGCGAAACGAGCCGGTTATTGCGGGTCCGATCTTGACTAGTCAGTACACAGGAAGTGTGTAGAGGACACCGGGATGTCCCTCAGTTCGTTGAAATTCGGCGGCGGCTGGGATCTCCGTTCCTGAAATTTAGCGGTTCTCAGACGCGTCTGTGCTCCGGATGTTCACAGGCGGGAAAGCTGGCGTTGTACGAGTTCCCCTTGTAGTCGAGCGCCTCGATCGTGCCGGCGCGCGACGTGTAGAACGCGAACGTGTTCTGCGCTTTGATTAGCCGGTAGGCCGCGTAGCAGGGATGCCTCGCGTCGGCGATCCGTTCTGGACGCGACATTGCCTCGACGAGCGCTGCCTTGCCGCGATCGTCGGCATCGTGGAACCCAGCATCCTTCAACGCGCGCATCGCGGCACGCCATTGACGTACCGTGTCCGGCGCGTGCTTCTCCGATGCCTGCAGGACGAAGTCGATGAAGTGCGCGCAGTGCGCCTCGCGCGCGCCGGGCGTGTCGTCCGTGGGAATCAGAATCGCGGTGAACGCGCCGAGCGCAGCGAAATCGGTCGCATCGAAGAACTTCGGGGAGTAATTCCGAAGGAGCGGTGGTTCCGGCGGCGCGCCAGCCTGCGCTGCCTGTAGCCACGCGCCGAAGAACTCCCTTGCCGCCGGCGCAGCGAGCGCGTACCCGACGAGACGCAGTAGCTCGCGACGATGCATCTCAGGGCAATTCCTTCACCGCAATCACTCGCCAGCGCCACCAGCCGCCCGGGACCCAGCGCGTCGAGCCGTGCACCTGAATCGCGATTGGGCCCTCCGTGATGCCGCCGGCCGCGTGGTTGGCCGTATCGGTGAAATCCGTGATCTGCTGATCGTTCAGCCACACCGTGATGTGCGGGATCTCGCCCGTGAACCGCACGCGGACGGCGTTCCAGTCTTCGCGCTTCCACGCTTTCGTCCACGGCGCTTCCGGCGGAGGCCCCTGCGCAGGTGCAGCGCCGCCGGCGCCCGCGCCGCGATTCCCTCCTTGTCCACCGACGCCCTGCAGTCCTTCACCGTAAATCCCGCCAATCGCCCCGCCGGGCAGGTAGTCCATCGTCACCTGGTAGGCGTCGCCGGCTTCGTTCGAGCGGAAGAAGAGCCCGCTGTCGCAGCCCCAGTCCGGCTTCACTTCCATGTAGACCTCGACGTTCTTGTACTTCTTGTCGGTGAGCAGGATCCCACCGGAGCCGAGCGGATTCTGCGTCGCGACGATCATCCCGTGCATCACATGGTAGTCGGGCGTGATGCCGTGATGGTTCGTCTTGCTGATGTGCCAGCCCGTGAGGTCCTTGCCGTTGAAGATCGGCGTGAAGCCGTCAGGGACGTGCATCGGCGGCGGCGCGAGCGGCTTGCCGATGAACCCGGGAATCGATTGCGCGGCAGCAGTCGCCTGCGCGTCCTGCGATACCACCGCGGTCTGCACCGGCTTCGTCGCGTCGAGCGGAATGCCTGGAAGATTGCCCTGGCCGGATAGGCCGAGCGGAATCATGCCGGCGACGACGAGGAGAAGCACGAGCGCGGCGAACGAAACAGCATGCCTTCGTCTCATCTGCGAGGGCTCCTTCGATGTAGACGGCGGGTCTAAGAGACCCGCCCTACAGCCGAACCATAGAACCTCAGAACCAGAACCTCAGAACCTCTAGAACCTTAGAACCCGTCAGTGGGTGATCCTGGTCCAGCGCCCCGACGTCGCCGATTCCTGCAACGCCGCCAAAATGCGCTGCACGGCGAGGCCGTCCTCGAAATCCGGATGAAACTCCGCATCCCGATGAACGGCGTCGAGGAACTCGCCGAGCGCGGCGATGAAGGTGTGCTCGTACCCGATGATGTGCGCCGGGCGCCAGAAGTGCGGAAACACAGGATGCTCCATATCCGTGACGAGGATGTCGCGCGTCCCCTGATCGACGGCCGGATCGTTCGCATCGGCGAACCCGAGGTGATTCAGCCGCTCGAGATTGAAGCGGAGCATCCCGCCGGAGCCGTGTATCTGAAAGCTGTTCGCGTTGCGGCACCCGATCCCGAACCGCGTCGCCTGGAACTGTCCGACGCTGCCGTTGGCGAACTTCAGCAGCGCGAGAAACGCATCATCGATCGCCCGGCCCGGCGCGAACGTCTTCCGCATCGCCAGACCCTCGGTGATCGGGCCGTTCAGATACAGCGCCGTATCGAGCAGATGGGTGAGCAGATCGTCGGCAACGCCGGATCCCGCCTGCGACGGATCCATCTTCCACGTGCCCTCGCGCGAGCGATCGGGGCCCCACTGCTGGCGGTACGCCGCGTCGTAGTGATAGATCGTCCCGACCCGGCCGTCCTCGATCAATTGATGCGCGAACGTGATGGCGGGAACGCGCCGGTAGTTGTACCAGACCATCGTCCGCACGTTCTTCGCCGCCGCGACCATCGCTTCCGCGTCCGCAACGGTCAGCGACAGCGGCTTTTCGCAGAGGACGATCTTGCCGGCGCGCGCCGCGGCAATCGCGACTTCGGCGTGGAGATAGTTCGGAAGCGCGACGTCGACGAGATCGATGTCCTCGCGGTCGATCGCAGCGCGCCAGTCGGTGGACGTCTCTTCCCACCCCCATCGCGCGGCCATCGTCTCCAGCGATTTCGCATCGCGGCCGCACAGCAGCGTGCGCCGGATGCGGAACGGCGTATCGTAGAAATGGCCGACCTGGGCAAACGCATTCGAATGCGCCTTGCCCATGAATCCCTGGCCCAGGAGCGCAACGTGGAGGTCTCTGATCATTTTCGGCGCTCGGGTTCCCAGGGTTCACGGGGTTCACCGGGCTGAGTTCAGCGGTTTCGGGGTTCAGGGTTCGTGTTGAACCGCTCTGGAACCGGCGCACCCGGAACCCTTGAACCTAGCCCTGAACCCTGTGAACCTTGTGAACTCTATGAACCTCTCGCCGCTCTCCCGATGAGTGCGGGTCGGAGCCTACCACCTGATTCGATCGAGGCGCAAGCGAACCGGTATGCAATCGGCCGCCCCAAACCGCTGATCTGCGGCCGCAAAGGGAACGAGCCGCTCGCTGGTAAACAGTCCGGCCGCTGCTGCCCGCGCCCGTCAGCGGCAGCCGCGAGCGGAACGCGCGCTCGACGAAAATTGGCAACCCTCTGGCATTATCCCGGCACCGATGCTGTTTCGGGTGCTGTGCGCCGTTGCCGCGATCGTCGTGGTTTCGCACGACGGATCTGACGAACGGCTGTTTTCCGCGCAATTCCCCGTCGAGCTGACGCTCACCGCGCCCGTTCAGCAACTGTTCGACAACGGCAAGACGAACGAGGACTACACCGTCCCCGGTGTCGTCTCCTACCACTCGGGATCCGGCGTCGTGACCGTTCCGGACGTCGAGGTCTCGATCAGAGGTAACACGAGCAAGCGCGAGAGCGAATGCCCGTTTCCCAAGCTCAAGCTGAAGTTCAAGGATGGCTCGGCGAAGGACTCGATCTTCGCGGGGATCGACACCGTCAAGATCGGCACCCACTGCGGCGAGAACGCAGGCGAGGAGTTGACGAAGAAGTACGGGCGGCTCGCCAACGAGAAGTCCCCGTGGAGGGAAGCGCTCGTCTATCGCCTGCTCGGCGCGGCCGGCATACCGACGCTGAGGGCGCGTCCCGCGCGCATCACCTACGTCGATACGGGCGCACGGGCGCAACCCCTCGTCAGGAACGCGATGCTCGTCGAGGACGACGATGCGGCGAAGAAGCGCCTCGGCGGGAAGGATGAGATCACGATGGACGCGTTCACGACGGCCGCCGATCGATTTCACGTCGCGGACGCCGCGCGGCTGGCGTTCGCCGAAGCGCTCGCCGGCAACTTCGACTGGTGCCTGAAGTTCACCGCAGACGACACCTATCGGTGCGACGAACGAAAGCCGCTCTGGAACGTGCTCGCCTTCATTCGGGACGACTCGGCGTTCCCGGTCCCGAAGGACTTCGACCTCTCCGGGATCGTCACGGGACGCCATTTGTGGTTCGGCGACGTCTACAATCCGTTCTTCGTCGAGCCGCCCTCACCGATCGACGTCGAGGTCATCAGCCAGGTCCAGCGCGCGAGGACGCTGTTCACCCGCGACGTGCTGGATGCCACGCGACACGAATTCATGGAGCATCGGACGGAGGTGGAACGCGCAATCGCCGATGCGTCCGTCGATCCCCACGGCCGCGAGCTCGCGCGGCGCTACGCCGGAAGCTTCTTCAGCGCGATCGGAACCGATGCGGCGTTCTACCGCCCAATGGTGGCCTCGCAGAACGTGCGCGTCTACATGGACGCGGCCAGGTCGCGCGAGGCGTGCGGCCCCGGTGAGACGGTTCCGGTTGGAACCGCTGTCGCGGAGCGTCAGCGAACCGGAGGCATGGCGGAGGTCGTGCTGCTCGACGTCATGTGGCAATGGGCGCCGCCGAACGCCTGCAAGGCGATCCACGAAGGGACGGTGTGGATCGACGCATCTGCGATTGGGAGATCACGGCCGACGGCCGGCCGGCCGTGATCCGCGGCCGACGACTCAGGCAGCCTTGATCAACTCGAGATCGATGTTGATCTTCACCTCGTCACCGACGAGGACGCCGCCCGTTTCGAGCGCCTGGTTCCAGCGCAGGCCGTAGTCGCTGCGATTGATCTTCGTCTTCGCACTGTAGCCGGCGCGATCGCCGCCCCACGGGTCCTTGCCGCGACCCTCGGACGTCACGTCCAGGGCGACCTCGCGCGTCACGCCGTGGATCGTCAGATCTCCCACGAGCCGGAATCCATCGCCGTCGACGTCTTCGACGCGTGTGCTCTTGAAGGTGATGGCCGGGTACGTCTCGGCGTCGAAGAAGTCGGCCGACCGCAGGTGCGCATCGCGCTTCGGATCGCGCGTGTCGATGCTGGCGGCCGCGATCGCGATGTCGACGAGGGCGGTCGTCGGATCGTCATCGGCTGCCTGGATCGTGCCGCTCACGTCCGTGAAGCGGCCTTTCACGGTCGAGATCATCATGTGCTTGACCGCGAACTCGATGTGGCTGTGCGCGGTGTCGATCGTCCACGCGGTGAGGGCGGTTGGCTTGGTGCTGGCGGCGGTGCTCATCGGATCCTCCACTCTGAATGAGGCGGTCAGTAATAAATGCCTAGTGACTATATATTAGTAAGTTAGTTGTGTCAAGTAGGCTGATTTGCTACAATCGGGACATGGCATTCCAACCGGCGCTCTGTCCGCGCTTCCACAAGGCGGTCGAGCTCATCGGCCGGAGGTGGACGGGTGCCGTGATCCAGCTCCTGCTCCAGCGACGCATGCGCTATGCCGAGCTGCGGGACGTCATCCCGGAGATCAGCGACCGGATGCTGTCGGAACGGCTGAGAGAGCTCGAAGAGGAGGGCATCATCGACCGGATCGTGATCCCCGCGACGCCCGTCCGCGTCGAGTACGACCTGACGACGAAGGGGCGTGCGCTCGAGCCAGCTCTGGCGGCGGTTGGCGAGTGGGCTCAGCGGTGGAGTGACAAACCTCGAAGCGAACGCCAGCCCGAGACCGCGCAGTCACCCGCTCACGCCCACGCGCACGCCCGAACTGCCCGCCGCCGGCCCTGAGCTTGCTGGGACTAGCCAGCGGCTCGTACTAACGCGGGGAGCTCCCACTTCAGCAGTTCCCCGATCCGTTCGACTATCACGTCCGGCGCCGGCAGGTCGGACACCCGCTTGTCGGTGATGTAGTGCCCCTGCTTCGGCCAGACTGTCGTCACGCGTCCCTTCCAGTGCCGCTTGAATGCATCCAGCAGCCACAGCTTGTCGTCGACGAAGATGTAGCGCTCGGCGGGATACCGCCGCTCCACATCGCCCAGCTCCTGCTCCTTGTGGACGTAGATCAGGACGTTGCCGCGAACGCTGTCGAGCAGACCCGAGCGGCTGATCTTCCTCGGCTGAAACACGACGTCGCCGTCGGACAGGACGGCGACGGGACCCCACGTCCGGGCTCGATCGACGACATCGAGCGACTGCGGGAAGAGGCGGTTCGCGAACGGATAATCGATGAGGAACGACGAGACGGACAGCACGTGCGTGTCCCGCGGATATGCGGCCCGATATCGCTGCAGCGCGCCCAGATAGTCCGCGTACCCCAGCTCGCTGCGGAGGCCCTCGAACAGATCCCAGTAGTGCCGCTGCCGATCTTCGCCGAGCTGCTGCGTCATGTACCGCATCAGATCGGCGACAACACGGTCGTTGTCGAGGAGCGTGTTGTCGACGTCGAACAGCGTGACGACTGGATGCATGGAGTGATTATCGGATGAAGGCGCTGATCTTCGATCTGGATGGAACGCTCGTGGACACCGTGTACGGCCACGTGCTCTCGTGGCAGCGGGTGTTCGCCGAGGCCGGCATCCACATCGATGGATGGAAGATTCACCGGCTCATCGGCATGAGCGGCGGGCTGCTGACGCGAGCCGCCGCGCGCGAAATCGGACGCGAGCTGCCGCCCGAACAGGTAGACGCGCTGCAGAAGCGCCATGGCGTCGTTTACAAGGAGCTGCTGCCTGATCGGCGCCCGCTGCCCGGCGCGGTGGAGTTGCTGCGCCACCTGTCGGAGAGCCGCATCCTGTACGGCATCGCCACATCAGGGCGTCGGGAAGACGCGAAGCCCTCGATCGCGGCGCTGGAAGTCCCTGAAGACGTCGTCGTCGTGGACCGCTCCGACGTCGAGCGCGCCAAACCGGAGCCCGATCTCTTCCTTGCCGTTCAGCAGCGGCTCGAGGTCGAACCGGATGCCTGCTATGTCGTTGGCGACTCGGTCTGGGATCTCCTCGCGGCACGGCGCGCGGGCATGCTCGGCATCGGCCTGCTGTCGGGCGGATATGGGGAGCAGGAGCTTGCGCGGGCGGGCGCCTATCGCGTCTATCGCGATCCCGCGGAGATCTTGTCATCGATCTACCAGCTTGGACTGCGAGCCGTCACGTAATGGCGGCCGCTGAAGGGCCGCCCTACCTTGGCGCTACGCGGCGCGGGCCTTTCAGGCCCGCGTACGAAAATTGACGTTTGATATTCTGTTGCGATGCCTCGGCAAAAAGCGCCCGGACCATGCCTACCCGGAAAGGATCATTGACGCGATGAGAGGTGGAACGATCTGGCTTCTCCTGCTGCTGACGCCCGTGCCTGCAGCAGCGCAGATGCCGGGTGCGCCGCCGCCGCGGCCGGCGCAGCAGCCGGCGAGCGAACGGCCCGCGCCGTCGGGCGGCATGCAGGCGCCGGAGACGGACCCGTTTTTCGGCAGCGTCCCCCGGGGGACCGCGACCGCGCAGCCACTGCCGCTCAGCCTCAAAGACGCCGTCGAGCGCGCGCTCCAGAACAATCTGGGGCTGCTGCTGCAGGAAGAGTCCGCGTCTGCGGCAAGGGGCGCGCGATGGCGGGCGCTCGCCGATCTGCTGCCGGACGTCTCCGGAACGGTCGGCGAACGCCGTCAGGTCATCAACCTCGAGGCGTTCGGCTTCCAGGTGAAGCCTTCGATCGTCGGACCGTTCAACGTCTTCGACGCGCGCGTCTTCCTTTCGCAGCCGATCGTCGACATCAGCGCCCTCAACTCCGCGCGCGCGGCGTCGCTCAACCTGAAGGCGGAGCAGTACGGCATCAAGAGCGCGCGCGATCTCGTCGTGCTCGTGGCGGTGAACCTGTACCTCGAGGCGGTCGCGGCGGACAGCCGCGTCGAGATGACGCGCGCGCAGCAGGACACCGCGGAGGCGCTCTTCAAACAGGCGCAGGATCTGAAGGCGAGCGGAATCGTCGCAGGCATCGACGTCCTCCGCGCGCAGGTGCAGTTGCAGACCCAGCGCCAGCGGCTGATTGCCGCGGAGAACGACTCGCAGAAGCTGAAGCTGCAGCTCGCGCGCGCGATAGGCCTGCCCGTCGGACAGCCGATCACGGTCGCCGACAAAATCCCCTACGCGCCGCTGCCCGGCCTCACGCTGGAGGATGCGCTCAGCCGCGCGTTCAGCACGCGCCCAGATTATCTCGCCGCACAAAGCCGCCTCCAGGCTGCGCAGGCCTCGCGGCGCGCCGCGAATGCCGCGCTCTTCCCCTCGCTCCACTTCGACGGCGACTTCGGCACGATCGGCCAGACGGTCGACACGGCGCATAGCACCTACACTCTTGGCGCGACCGTGCGCGTTCCCGTCTTCGATGGCGGCCGGACGGCGGCGCGGCGAATCGAAACCGAGGCCGCGCTTCGTCAGCGCGAAGCGGAAGTCGCGGATTTCAAGAGCCGGGTCGAGTACGACGTGCGCTCGGCCTTTCTCGACGTCCGCGCCGCCGAGCAGCAGCTCCAGGCCGCGCAGTCGAACGTCCAGCTCGCGTCGGACGAGCTGCAGCAGGCGCGCGACCGCTTCGCCGCCGGCGTCGCCAGCAACATCGAAGTGACGCAGGCGCAGGAATCGGTCGCCGCGGCGTCGGAAACCTATATCGCGGCTCTCTACGCGCACAATGTCGCGAAGGCGTCGCTCGCGCGCGCGCTCGGGATAGCCGAGTCCGCGGTCACCAGCTATCTCGGAGGCGGTCAGTAATGGCGGAGGACGAGAAGGTCGCGGAATCATCGCGATCGGGACGCTTGCGGATCATCGCGATCGTCCTGATCGCCATCATCGTCGTCGTCGGCATCTTCTGGTGGCGCTCGCGCGGACACGAGTCGACCGACGATGCGCAGATTGACGGGCACATCACGCAGATTTCCGCACGCGTGCCGGGCACGATCGTCACGGTGAAGGTCGACAACAACCAGTTCGTCACGGCGGGGACGGTGATCGTCCAGCTCGATCAGCGCGACTATCAGGTCGCGCTGGAGCGCGCGAAAGCGGAGCTCGCCGACGCGCAGGCGACGGCGATCGCCGCGCGCACGGGCGTCCCGATCGCGCAGGTCGAGACGCGCTCCGGCGTCAGCACCGCGTCGGGCGGCGTGCAGGAGGCCGAAGCCGGCGTTTCCGGCGCAGAACAGCAGATCGAAGCCGCGCGCGCGAACCTCGTCGCCGCGCAGGCGCGCCAGCGGGAGCGCGAAGCGACCGCCGCGAAGGCGGGCAAGGACGTCCAGCGTCTGAAAACGCTCGTGCAGAAGGACGAAGTCGCGCAGCAGCAGTTCGACGCGGCGGTCGCAACCTCCGATGCGGCGCGCGCCGCCGCCGATGCGGCGAAATCGGAGGTGACCGCCGCGCAGGCCGCCGTTGCCTCCGCCGAACATCGCGCCCAGCAGGCGCGAGGCGCCGCCGCGCAGGCGCACGCCAATCTCGCGTCGGCCCAGACCGCGCCGCAGCAGTTGCAGGTCACGCAGGCGCGCGCCTCCGCGGCAGAAGCGCGCGTCCAGCAGGCGCAGGCCGCGCTGAAACAGGCGGAGCTGAACCTGCAGTACACGACTGTCAAAGCGCCATCGAACGGCGTGATCAGCCGGAAGACGATCGAAGTCGGACAGGTCGTGCAGGCCGGACAGCCGCTCCTCGCGCTCGTGGCGCTCGAGGACGTGTGGGTGACGGCCAATTTCAAGGAGACGCAGCTCAAATGGATGCGTCCCGGCCAGCGCGCGACCGTGGACGTCGACGGTCTCGGCGGACGCGAATTCAACGCGCACGTCGACAGCATCGCTGCGGCAACCGGCGCGAAGTTCAGCCTCCTGCCGCCGGAGAACGCGACGGGCAACTACGTCAAAGTCGTGCAGCGCGTGCCGGTCAAGATCGTGTTCGAGCCCGGGCAGGATCCGAATCACCTGCTCAGGCCGGGGATGTCCGTGACGCCGACGGTCTACGTGCGGTGACTGACGCTGCGGAGGTGCAGGTTGGTTGTTGGAGGTTGGTTCGTAGCGCGCAACGTTAGTTGCGCGAGAGTTGCTCGAGAGCCAATCTCGAATGACCAACGTCCATCCCCCCTCACGTGTCATGACTGAGCACAAACACGTCAACCCGTGGATCGTCGCGATCGCCGTGATGTTCGCGACGTTCATGGAAGTCCTCGACACCACCGTCGTCAACGTGTCGCTGCCGCACATCGCGGGGAGCCTGTCGGCGACAATCGACGAGTCCACCTGGGTCCTCACGTCGTACCTGGTCGCGAACGCGATCGTGCTCCCGCTGACGGGGTGGCTGGCGCGGCACTTCGGCCGCAAGCGACTGCTGATGACGTCGGTGACCGGATTCACGGCGGCGTCGCTGCTGTGCGGCCTCGCCCCGAGCCTTTCGCTCCTCGTCTTCTTCAGGCTCGTTCAAGGCGCGACGGGCGGCGCGATGCAGCCGCTCTCGCAGGCCGTCCTGCTCGAAGCCTTCCCCCCGCAGGAGCGGGGCAAGGCAATGGGATTCTGGGGCCTCGGGATTGTCGTCGCGCCGATTCTCGGTCCCGTCCTCGGCGGCTGGCTCACGGACAGCTACAGCTGGCGATGGGTGTTCTACATCAATCTTCCGGTCGGCATCGCGTCGCTCGTGATGACGCAGCTCTACGTGTTCGACCCGCCGTATCTCCGCCAGGAGACGAGCCGGATCGACTACTGGGGGATCGGGCTGCTTGCCCTGTGGGTAGGCTGCCTGCAGCTCGCGCTGGATCTGGGTCAGGAGCGCGACTGGTTCTCGTCTCCCTACATCGCGGCGCTCATCGTCACGTCGGTCATTGGAATCGTCGCGTTCATCGCGCGCGAGTGGATGGCACGCGAGCCCGTCGTCGATCTCCGCGTGTTCAAGGAACGCACGTACAGCACGGGCGTCTTTCTCATGACGACGCTCGGGTTCGTGCTGTACGGCAGCCTCGTGCTGCTGCCAATCATGCTGCAGACGCTGCTCGGATACCCGGCGCTGCAGGCTGGCATCGCCATGGCGCCGCGCGGAATCGGATCGTTCATCGGCATGCCGCTCATCGGCGTCCTGACCGGCAAGATCGACTCACGCAAGCTCGTCGCGGTCGGCCTCATCGTCGGCGGCCTGACGCTGATCTGGCTCGGCGAGCTCAATCTGAGCGCGGGCTACTGGGACATCTTCTGGCCGCAGTTTTTCCAGGGGCTCGGTTTGTCGGCGCTCTTCGTGCCGCTGACGACGATCAGCATGGATCCGATACCACGCGAGCGCATGGGCAACGCGACGAGCCTGTTCAACCTGATGCGGAATCTCGGCGGCAGCATCGGGATCGCCGTCACCGGGACGCTGCTCGCCAGAAAGCAGCAGGCGTACATCAACGTGTTCGGCGCGCACGTGGACCCGTATTCGGACGTGGCGCGGCGCGCGTTCGAAGCGGCCCGCGCCGGGTTTCTCGCCGCCGGCGCCGATATGGCTACCGCGACCCAGCGCGCTTACGCGGCGCTCTTCGGGGCCGTGCAGCAGCAGGCCGCGATGGTGTCGTTCGTCTCGCTGTTCCGGCTGCTGGGAGGGATTTTCCTTCTGCTGCTGCCGTTGATCCTGCTGATGAAGCGCCCGCGGTCGGGAGGCGGCCCGGTGGGGGCGCATTGATATTATCCGAGGGGCTTCGCCCCTCGGACTCCCCTACACGCTCATCTCTGGAATGCCGGGGGCCCTTGCACCCCGCCAAGCTCACTTCGCTACGCTCGCTCTTCGCAGCTCGCTCCGCTTCGTTCGCCCGGCGCCGCCGCGCGAAGGCGGGCCGTTCGCGTGCACCATTGGCTGCGTTTCCGTCGATGACACAGGTTTCAGCATCACTCGGCAGTGCGTCCATCGCGCTCCGCAGTGCCCGGAAGGCGTCCAGCATCTCAGCGTAGGTAAAGTTCGCGTTGCGTCCGCTCGGGTTGGGTAGAACGAAGATGCGGGCGCCGTGCACCGTCGCGTGCTGAAACCCTGGTTCGATGGCCGGCGCCGGCGCCGCGCCCAGCGTCTTCCACAGCATCCGATAGAGCGTCACGCCAACGAACGCGACGATCGCGGGGCGGAACCGATCGATCTTCGCCTCCAGCACGCGCCAGCCCTCGAGGTACTCGCCGGGCCGCAGTTCGTCGATGCCAGGGCTCGGCCGCGCGATCACGTTCGTCACGCCAAGACCCCACTCCGGCAGCCGCCCATCGTCGGCGAACGCGATGGGTTCCGATACGAGACCGGATTCGTAGACGAGCTTCCAGAAGCGGTTCGACGGTCCGGCAAAGTGGTGCCCCGTCTGCGCGGATCGAACGCCAGGATTGATACCGACGAGCAGGACACGGACTCCCGGCTGGATACGGTCCGTCAGTCTCAGCTTCCGCCATGGCTCGCGCCTTGACAACGGCCGCTGCATCATCACTAAGTATGCCGCGAGCCCTGGAGGCTGGGGCTTGGTGGAATTGGGAGTTGTGGAGTGGCTATGAATTGGCTGTTCAAGGAAGAACCGACTCATTACAGCTATGACGATCTCGTGCGCGACGGGAAGACGTCGTGGACCGGCGTGAAGAATCCGCTCGCGCAGAAGCACCTGCGCGCGGTGAAGAAGGGCGATCCAATCTTCTTCTACCACACCGGCGACGAAAAATCGGTTGTCGGAATCGTCAAAGCAGCGGGGGACGCCTATCCGGATCCGGCGGACAAATCCGGCAAGCTCTACGCCGTCGACGTCACGCCGCTGAAGAAGCTGAAGACGCCCGTGACGCTCGCGTCGATCAAGGCTGACAAACGCTTCGCATCGCTTCCGCTGACTCGCATGCCGCGTCTCTCCGTAATGCCGGTCTCCGACGACGACTGGCGCGCGATTGTCGCGATGGCCGGGTGAGTCCCCCCGCCCGCGATCGCGACGCGGCGGTGCTGCATTGTGGTCACGCTCCCGCTGCCGTGGCGGCTCGCGTCGCGGCTCGTGTCCCGGCTCGCGTCGCGGCTCGTGTCCCGGCTCGCGTCTCCCGCCGAGCCGCGTGGTAAAACGACCCCTCCGGCGGGTGCCTTTACGACCCGGTGTCGGCTGGGGTTCTCACGAGGACGACCAACGATTGTTGGACGACAGCCCGAACTCCAGCGGGATCGCGCAAATACTGCGCCGACACCGATGGCTGCGCACTCCGGGGCCGTTTTACGTCTATCGCGTGTCGCGCGTCTCGGAGGTCGCCGCGGCCCGGAACACGAGCCGCAACGCTCATGGTAGTACGACCGCCGCGTGGAAACGCAAGTCGGAGCCGTACAGTCCGAGCGGAGACCCGGGACGGGCCAGCGCCGCCCGGGAGCCGCGATCCGGATATCAGCCGCGTCGCGTCGGCCAGCGAGCGCCGCTACCCTGCGGGCTTCAGCAGCAAAAATCCGAGCGGTGGGAGTGTCAGGCGCAGCGAGTCGGCGTGGCCGTGTGCGGGCACGGGCTCGGTGAAGACGATGCCGCCGTTGCCGACGTTGCTGCCGCCGTACAAGTCAGCGTCGCTGTTCGCGATCTCGGTGTAGCTGCCGGCGCGAGGGACGCCGACGATGTACCCGTGCCTGGGAACCGGCGTGAAGTTCAGGATCGAGACGACGAAGTCCGAAGGGTCCGTCGCCCGGCGGACGAACGAGACGACGGAGTTGTCGCTGTCGTTGCAGTCAATCCACTGGAAGCCGTGAGAGTCGAAGTCGCATTGATAGAGCGACGGCTCCGCCGTGTAGATTCGGTTCAGATCCTGCACGTACTTCCGCAGGCCGCTGTGCAGCGGATACTGCAACAGGTGCCAGTCGAGGCTGTGGTCGTAGTTCCACTCGACGCCCTGCCCGAACTCGCACCCCATGAACATCAGCTTCTTCCCTGGATGCGAGTACATGAAGCCGTAGAGCGTGCGCAGTGTCGCGGCCTTCTGCCAGTCGTCGCCGGGAATCTTCGCGAACATCGATCCCTTGCCGTGCACGACCTCGTCGTGCGAGAACGGCAGGATGAAGTTCTCGGTGAACGCATAGAGCAGCGAGAACGTCAGGTGCTGGTGATGGTAGCGGCGGTAGACCGGATCCTGGCCGACGTATTCCAGGATGTCGTTCATCCAGCCCATGTTCCATTTGTACGTGAAGCCCAGGCCGCCGAGGTACGTCGGCCGGCTCACTGACGGAAACGCCGTCGATTCTTCCGCGACGGTGATGGAGCCCGGATGTTCGCCGTGCGTCAGCGCGTTGAGCTGACGCAGGAAGTCGATGGCATCGAGGTTTTCCCGGCCGCCGAACCGGTTCGGCACCCACTGGCCCTCGTGGCGGGAGTAATCGAGGTACAGCATCGACGCGACGGCGTCTACCCTGACGCCATCCGCGTGATACTCCTGCATCCAGAAGAGCGCGTTCGCCAGCAGGAAGTTCCGCACCTCGTTGCGGCCGTAATTGAAGATCAGCGTGCCCCAGTCCCGGTGCTCGCCCTGGCGCGGATCCGCATGCTCGAAGAGCGCCGTGCCGTCGAACCGCGCGAGTCCGTGCGCGTCTTTCGGAAAATGGCCGGGCACCCAGTCGAGGATCACGCCGATGCCTGCCTGATGGCACGCGTCCACGAACGCCTTGAAATCGGCCGGGGCGCCGAACCGGCTCGTCGGCGCATAGAAGCCGATCACCTGATAGCCCCACGATCCGGAGAACGGGTGCTCCATGACGGGCAACAGCTCGATGTGCGTGTAGCCCATCTCCTTTACGTAGGGGATCAGGCGATCGGCAAGCTCCCGATACGTCAGATACCGGTTCGCCTCTTCCGGGATGCGCGCCCACGAGCCGAGGTGCACTTCGTACACCGCCATGGGACGGTCCAGCCACGCGTTCTGCTCGCCCCGTCCTGCTATCCAGCCCGCATCGCCCCACTCGTAGTCCGTGCGCGTGACGATCGAGGCGGAGAGCGGAGGCACCTCGAAGGCGAACCCGAACGGATCGCTCTTGAGCAGCAGCTCGCCGTGCGCGCGCGATCGAATCTCGAACTTGTAGCGCTGCCCTTCGCGGACGCCGGGCAGAAAGATCTCCCAGACGCCGCTCGCGCCGAGCGATCGCATGGGATGCACGCGGCCGTCCCACCCGTTGAAATCCCCGACGACGCTGACGCGCTCGCCGTTGGGAGCCCAGACGGCGAAATGCGTGCCTTCGACGGCGCCCACCCGCACGAGATGCGCCCCGAGCTTGTCGTAGATGCGCGTGTGCTTGCCTTCGCCGAACAGATACAGGTCGTAGTCGGAGATGATTCGGCCGTACCGGTACGGATCGTCGATTTCGTTGGAATAGCCGCCGGGATAGAGGATGCGAAGCCGGTAATCGAACGCTTCCTGCACGTCGGGGAACTGGGCTTCGAAAATGCCGGCCGGATGCACGCGGCTCATCTCGACCGGCTCGTGGCTCCCGGCGACGAACACCCGCTCCGCAGCCGGATGGAACGTACGGACCACGAGCGAGCCGTTCTCGCGATGCGGACCGAGGAGGGAGAACGGATCCGCGTGGCGCGCGCCGGCCAGGGCGTCGAACCCGCGCTCGACGATGGGGTTCACCGCGCCGGCTCCGGAATCACGGTGGCGATCCAGTCCGGCCGCGCCGCTTCAGAGGGCCGATCGCCCGGACCCTGAAGCGACGTTACGTTCGCGGCGAAGTAGGCGGGACACCAGCCGGCAATGCCCGAGAGCGCCGCCGCCGCGCCGGCCACGCGCGCGGGCCACCTGAGTACTCGAGGCAGGCTCGGGGCGAGCGCGACCAGCAGCACACCCGCGCCGCTCCGCAGCGCGCGCTCGAGATCCCCCACGTTCTGGACCGTGAGTCGACCGCCCGCCTCCTCCCGCGTCAGATCTCCGTCATCGATCAGCGCGTCGGTCAGCGTGTCGTTGGTTGGCTCGACGAGCACACGGCTGCGAAGCTCGATGATCGGCGTCCGCCGCACGCCGCCATTGAGCGCGAGCGCGCGCTCGAGCGCCGCGAGATCCTCGTCGATGTTGAGATAGCGATGCGCCACCGAAAGGCGGCGCAGGTGCCGGAGGGACCGCCGGGTGTCCTCACACCAGTCGGCGCCGAACACAGTGATCATCGTGTCTTATGCGAGGGGCTTCGCCCCTCGGACTCCCCTACACGCTCTCTCGCGCGCCGCTTCGCCGGCGCGCTCCGTTCGCGTGCCTCACTCGCGGTTGCTCGTTCGCCTGCACCCTCGAAACTTGGGCGACTCCGCGAGCGGCCGCCGACCCGACTATTCTGCGGACTGGCCACGAAGGGCAGCGAAGACGCCGCCAGGAATCTGTTGCGGAGGAATTCGTCCTCGGTCATCACAGCGCGACGAGGAGCGCGGTCCCGGACAGCGCGATGGCGCCGAGCAGCAGCCATGGTGCCAGACGTTCTGCAAGCGCCGGACCGCCAGCAATCGTCGTATTGCCTGCGCTCGAGGCGCTCCACGCCGAGATCCGCTGCCACGCCGCAAACGCCGCCGCAAGGGCGCAAAGGACGAAGGCCCAGCCGGCCGCCAGCAGGCCCCGCGCGACGCCGCCGCGCATCCCCGGCATCCACACACCGAGCGCGGCCGAGATCATCCACACGCCAATCGCCATGGCGGCGATGATCCGGACCTGCCCGAGCGCGCGCTCCGCTGCGTGGCGCTGCAGCTCAGCGCGCAGCGCCTCCTCCGCGCGCTGCCGTTCGGCGTCGAATTGCGCGCGCTCGAGATCCATCCGCGCGCGGTCGCGATCGAAGGCCTCCTTCAGCGCGGCGACGACGACGCCCGCGAGCCGCGTCTCGAGCTGCCCCAGCGCGCCCCAGGGCTGCGCCGGCGGCTGCTCCGGATCGGCTGGCGGCCCTCCGCGCCGGAATCGCCCCGACAGCTGCGCGAGGTTGTTGAGCGTGTCGAAGACACGCATCCACTGATTGAAGGCCACGAGTCAGCTTACGCGGGCGCAGGGAAGAAATGCAACGAAACGGGGCGCGCGTGGATGAGGCGCTCGTGCGGCGCCTCTTCAGTGAGGCGCCTCTGAAGAGGCGTCCTACAGTAGCGCCCTACGGGAGAGACGCGCCCTACACGTATGCGTTCGCGAGGACGGCGTCGACGTACGCCGTAACGAGACCGGGCAGATCATCGAGCGGCCCGTGCAGCGTGAGGACCTTGCGGAACCGCGGACCGCTGATGGCGAGGTCCCAGCCGTCGCCGCTCTGCGAGCGGAACAGCGTCAACTGCCATCGCTCGAACCCGGGGCGCACTTTGCGGATTGCATCCCGGACTGCCCTGAACAGCTCGGATCGAAGCGCCGCGTCCGCGAGCTGCGGGCACAGGATATTGACTGGCATAGCGCCGGTTCCCTCGGAGGATCGCGTTAGCCTACAAGGCCCGGCGCCGTGGGGCAAGGTGAACCGTATGCCTCGTTGCACTCAAATGCGCACTCTTTCCAGCTGCGGCACCAGCGCCTGGATGATCGCCAGCGCGATGAGATAGGCGCACGACGCGAAGATGAACAACGGACGGTAGCCTGCCATGGCGATCACGTTGCCCGCCATCGCCGCCACCAGGGCGCCGCCGATCCCGCCGCACATTCCGCCAATCCCCGTCACGGTCCCGACGGCGCGCTTCGGAAACATGTCGGAGACGGTCGTGAACAGATTCGCGCTCCACCCCTGGTGCGCCGCGGTCGCGAGCGAAATCAGGGCCACCGCAAGAACGAGGCTCGACGTCATCGAGGCAAAGAAGATCGGGACGACGCACAACGCGCAGATCAGCATCGTCGTCTTCCTGGCGCGATTGACCGACCAGCCCATGTCGATGAAGCGGGTGGCGAGCCAGCCGAAGAAGATGCTGCCGGCGTCGGAGATCAGATAGATGATGATGAACGGAATGCCGACGGACTTGAGATCGAGGTTCGTGTCGAGCGCGGCGTTGTCGTTGAAGAACGTCGGCAGCCATGTCAGGTAGAACCACCAGACGGCGTCCGTCAGAAACTTCCCCGTTGCAAACGCCCACGTCGCTCGATACGGCAGCAGCCGAGCCCATTTGACCGGGGCGAGATCCGTGTCGGGCGGCTCGCCATCGGAGCGGATGTAGGCAAGCTCCGCAGCGGACACGTGCGGGTGCGCCTCGGGCCGGTAGAAGAACATCAGCCAGAGGCCGAGGACGAGGAACCCGACCGCGCCCGTGCTGATGAAGCTCGCGCGCCAGCCGAAGTGCATGATGATGAACGGCACGAACGCGGCCGTGATGATCGTGCCGACGTTCGTCCCGGCGTTGAACACGCCGGTGGCGAAACTGCGCTCCTTCAACGGAAACCATTCCGCGACCGATTTGATCGACGCGGGGAAGTTCCCCGCCTCTCCGAGGCCGAGCACGAACCGCGCGACGGCCATCCCGGCGGCGCTGTGCACCAGGCCGTGCAGGATGGCGGTGATGCTCCACACGGAAATGCTGATCGAGAACCCGCGGCGCGTCCCCAGCCGATCGATCATCCATCCGGCAATGACGAAGCCGATGGCATACGCCAGCTTGAACGCGGCGTCAACGTATCCCATGCGTTCCTTGAAGACGGCGATGTCGGCATCGCTCAGCGGCACGCCGGCCCGAAGCCCGAGGATGGTGTGCCGGAACGAATCGTCGAGCATCGTGAACGAGAGGACGTTCCGGTCGACGTAGTTGATCGTGGTGGCGGCGAAGAGAATGGCGCAGATCAGCCAGCGGTACCTGCCGATGCCAGGCGGCGCGGAGACGGATGGACCCGACATGCGCGTAGTGTGGCCGATGCACGGCCCGATGTCTACGGGGTTGGAGGGCACATCCCTTGCGAGCGCAGAGTGCGAGATGACAGACGCGGCAGCGACGGCAAAGCACCAGGAAAAAGTCGCGGAAAGAATCCAGATCCCCGAGGGGGAAATCATCTACCGCGCCGTCCGACGCGACGGCGACGATGCATTGCAGTGGACGTCGAGCGAACTGGCGTGGTCGGGGTTCGCTGCGGGTATTTCGATGGGCTTCTCGATGGCAGCCGAGGGAGCGCTCCGCGCGCACCTGCCCCAGACGGAGTGGTCGACGCTCGTCGCAAAGCTCGGCTATGTGGCCGGGTTTCTGATTGTCATTCTCGGGCGGCAGCAGCTCTTCACGGAACAGACGCTCACGGCGATCCTGCCGCTGCTTTCGAAAGACCGCCCCGACGGCACCATCCAGAACGTCGCCCGCCTTTGGTCCGTGGTGCTGGTCTCGAATCTGCTCGGTGCCGCGCTGTTTGCGGCCGCTGCGGCGTGGACGCCGATGTTCGACGAGAACGTGCGGGCGCAATTCAGCGCGCTTGGCGCCGCCGCGCTCGCGCCCGATGCGCTGACGACGGCGTTCAACGCGGTGCCGGCCGGTTTTCTAATCGCAATGATGGTGTGGCTGCTGCCCGGCGCCGGCGCGGCGCGCATCTGGATCGTGATCATCGTCGCCTATCTCGTCGGGATCTTCGGGTCCGCTCACGTGATCGCGGGCACGATCGATTGCCTGTATGTCGTGTTTCGCGGCGAGCACGGATGGCTCGAGTACGTCGGACGGTACCTGCTCCCGGCGTTCATCGGCAACAGCATCGCGGGCGTGGGGCTCGTCGCAACGCTTGCGCACGCCCAGCACGCGCCGCGTGAGTCGCAGTGAGCGCAAGGCGCAGAGTAGCGCGCAACTGAAGGTGCGCGCGCGGATTCAAAACGTCATCCGGATCAGATCGCGCACGACGAAGTACGCGAAGAACCCGTAAAACAAGGAGCACGCAAGGAGGGCGAGCTCGCGCCAGAGCGGGGGACGCACGGCGCGCGGAAGGAAGCGTCGGTTCACGATGAAAATCTGCACGCCGGCGATCGCGAGCACCACGCCGGCCATGTTCGCGAGAATCTTGAACAACTGGAACGGCGACGCCGAACGGATGACGAACAGCCCCCAGATCGAAAACGCGAGCAGGATGCCGTAGTAGATGCCTCTGATGCCGCGCTTCGAGCCCCGCGCGAGCGCGCTCGACATCCACGTGGCGTCGGTAATCGTCCGGACGAGGATGTCGGTATTTCCGAGCTGCGTCTTGAACAGAATCCAGAAGCCGTTGAAGAGCGTCAGGAACCAGAAGCCGCTCCAGATTCGGCTCAAGTACTGCGCCTGATAGGCGCCGGCCGCGAGCCCCTGCATGTCCGTTCCCCGCGGGATGATCGCCGTGGCCAGATTCACGTTCAGATACATTCCGAGAAAACAGAACAGACCCCAGACCCAGAGCTGGTCCGCGTGTACGTAACGCCACCACTCGCGCCATCGCGCCAGGTTCGCTTCGGTCGCTGGAAAGACGGTCCCGACATGTGAGAGCTGGATCTCATGGCCGCCGACGGCGCTCGGAATCGCGCCGACCTTCGATCCCATACCGAAGCCCTTGTCGCGGACCCAGTTCGTCACCGTCAGGTTCCCAATCCCGCCCGAGCCCGCGGTTGCCGCAAGCGCGCCAATGAGCCCCCAGTCGATCGGATGCTGCAGGCCGGTGAGCTGAAAGAACCCTGCGAAGGTCCGCCCCCAGTGCGCAAACGGCACGAACGCCACGTTGACGACGATCAGGAACAGGAAGACGACGCCGAGCATCGTCCACGCGAAGTACTCGAGCATCCGCTCGATCGTGCCGCCGAACGACAGGATGAGGACGACGGCGACGATGAGGGCGGAGGCAATCCAGGCCTGCGTCGCTTGATCCGGCGCGCCCGGCATGCGCCCGATCCATGCGCCCAGGAGCGTCGCCGCCGCGCTGCCCGCGAGCGCCGGCCATCCGAGCTGAAAGAAGCCAAGGAGCGCGTAGAAGACCGCCCAGAATCGCGAGCCGGGCCGGAGCCGCATGATGCCGCCGTAGATCGGCTCCCCGGTGTAGAGCGTGTAGCGAACGGCCTCGAGGTTGAACGACACCTGCAGGAGGATCGCGATGGTGGCGATGAGGAAGATCGACGTCGAGTACTTCACGGCGGCCGCCGGCCCTACGAGCCACTCGCCGCCGCCGATTGACGTCGCAGCCATTACCGCGCCGGGGCCGATCACTTTCAGCATGTTGCGGAACGTGAATGGCGGGGGCGAAGGGAGATCGTCGACCGCCCACGCGGGCAACGCGCCGTGGTCGGCGGGCAGCGCTCCTGCCGCGACGGTCTTCCGGCCGGCGGGAAGCATCAGGCGGTCCGGTTGGGCGCGGCAGGACGCCGCGCGGTCCACGTTGCGGCGCGGTACTCGCCGAGATCGAGCGTTCCGCTCATCGTGTCGCCCGCAACCTTGCCGCTGAAGCGGTACGTCAACGCATCGCCGTGCCGCTCGGCGACGTTGCTCGCCAGCGCGACGGCGTCGCCGTTGATGGTGCCGGCGATGTCGCGGTTCAGGAAATTCCCCTGGTGCGCGCCCTCGAGCCGGTTGCCGTTCTGCTGCAGGTAGACGCGGTGGATCGTCGAGCTTGCGGCGTACTGGATCTCCACCTCCCATCGGCCGGCGATGTTCGCGGCGGGAGGCGCCGGCTCTTCGGCTGGTTTCGGGGAATGCTTTGCGC